>JBBECV010000016.1:93966-115117 GCA_040881635.1 Thermoleophilaceae bacterium | reverse complement strand
TCAAGACCGAAACGACCTAACAACCCCGTGTCCACCGAACCGGGGGAAGACCACTGCTCTACCGGCGGGCGATCCGCCACATCCGCACCCGCCCCTACACCCCCCGCACCAACGGCAAGGTCGAGCGCTTCCACCAGACGCTGATGCGTGAGTGGGCCTACGCGCTCGAATACGCCTCATCCGACGCCCGCAGCCAAGCGCTGCCACACTGGATCGACCACTACAACGAGCGCCGCACACACTCAGCGCTCGGCAACCACCCACCCCGACACCGCGTTCGGGACGTCCTCGGGCCCGACAGCTAGCCGTCGCGATGGTTGGCCATCTGACGCCGTGGACGTCGCAGAGCGGCTACTGGCATTCAGTCTCGATGTGCTTGCGCCCGTGCTGATTCCGACTTGGGACCGGATCCTGGGAGTCGACGCGCCGGACCGAATAGCCACGATGCGCGCGGAGCGAACAGCCTGGCGTGAGAGCTTGCTCAGTACCGCCGACGAGAGTACGGAGATAGCTTGGTACACCCTTGACCGACTGATCGAGGGCGCAACCGCTGCTCACAGAGTTCGGCGGTTGGCTGAACTTCCGGAAGCACAGTGGGGCTCAGGACAGCCGCTCGCCCTGTCACGCACCGTTGCTCGTCGCTGCGGCGAGGTCTTGGCGGTGATCGAGCGCGAAGCCGCAGAGAACCTACTTGAGCAACTGCCCTGATCGTCCAGGGTTCTGTATCGCGTATCGATACGCGATACAGAGCCGTCAGGCGGTGACTGCCAACGCCTCTCTGAGGGCAAGGGCCTCGATCGCGTCTCGCGCGTTGTCGGCGGTGTCCTCGATCCGGCCGTCACGCCAAGCCACGACGAACTCCTCGGGGCGCTTGCCGGTGCGCTCGGCGAAGCGATCGGCGCGCTCGGCCAGATCAGCCACCGGCCCGTCGATGGTCGGTGAGGTCACGGGGACCTCCTCGCCGAGGAGTTCAGCGACGGCACGGGCCGGGATGCGGATTGCCCGCTCGCCGATGCGACGATGCTCGAGCTCACCGTCCTCGATCAGTCGATAGACGTGTGACGGACTGACGTCGAGCAGCGCGGCGAGGTCGCGCGGCTTCCAGTACGGGCGGCTGTCGAACTCGGTGGTCACAGAAGAGATTGTAGCGACCAATGACGTCGATGCAACGCATAGGACGGATGCGACGTAGGAGCCCACGTGGGAGCCTCCCGAGGGCCCACTGGCCCTCCTGCCTCGCTCCTGTGTTAGAAGCCGATGGGCATGGCATCGGATCTCGAGCTCCGCCGTTTCGTTCCCCAGCGCTGGGAGGCACTGGAGAACCTGCTCATGGCCAGCGGCTTCGACCTCGACCCCACGCCGCGCGATCCGAACGAGTGGCGGGCAGATCCCCCACTCGGCCTCATCCGCATCAAAGCTCTCTGGGTGCCCCATGCCGACACAGACCCCGACGCCAATCCCGACGAGCGCGTCTCGATCCAACTCACCGAGCGCTGGTCAACCGACGACGTACCCGGCGCCCTATCCGAACGCGGCCTCTGGCTCGCGAGCTACTCCTACAACGGCCACATCGATGGCTCGAACCTACGCTACGACTTCGACCCCCTGGGGCATCCTGAGTCGCCGTCACATCGGCACCCTTTCAACGCTCCCGAGGGCACCCGCCGACCCTGCGACCAGGTTCCTCCCGCGACCGTCATCAAGGAACTACTGGCCGTCGTAGCCGACCAAATCGACAGCGGACGGCTCCCGCTAACGAGATAGTCGAACGAACCACAGCTTGACCCCGGCAGGTGGAGGCCGGATGCCAGAGCGGCTATCTGCTCAGCGGTCAGCAGCCTGCGTCATGCCCGAAGGGGAATCGCTGAGGTCTCGGCCTGGATATCGAACCCGCTGTCCTTGAGCATGTAGTTGATCGCGCGACTGGATAGCTCAACGTTGGCGGTCGGCCCGACCCGAACGCGCTTAAGCGGAAACTCCCCATCAGGCGATGCGTCTGCGCCGATCTTGCCAAGCGGCAGACGCACAAAGGGGATGATGCCGCGTGGTGTTGGCCGAAACTCTCGGTCGTAGGCCGCCGGCTGCTCCGTGGCACTGGGGTTGCGACAGATGAAACGCCACTCCTTCTCCTCCCGAAAGGCGGCGTCCTTGATGCTGGCTGAGAACCACTGGGCCATCAAGGCAAGCTTGTCGCCTGCCATCTCGACCGCCGCATCGCGCTCACCTGGGTCGCAGCCGTCTAGGAAGAGTTCCAGCTGATGGAAGGCTCGGGTGCAAAACGTCGCAACGGCGTCGATCTGCTCATTGCGGTCGTAGATGACCCTGAAGAAGTCCAACGTGCCAATAACCGCCTGGTCGTAGCTGCCTAGCGCCTCGCCGTCGAATCCGAGTGCATAGCCGCCACCCTCGCGGCCGTAGGCATTCCACTGACTGAGGAGGTCGGCGTTCTCGCAGAAACAGACGACGAACAGGCCAGGATCTTCACGAAAGCTACCAATGGCTTTCTCGAACGCGGCACCCATCCGCTCCCTTTCGCTCGACTTAAGGAACGGCTCGGTGACGTCGCTCTTGATCGCTCTAGAGAAGTCGCGGTGAACAAGCTGGAGCTCCGAGGCGTCGTTCATGAACAGCGCATCGGTCGCCCATAGCTCATGGCCTGTGATAATGCCGGCCGCTCCTGCCGCATCGGTGTAGTGCCAGACCTCGTCGGGCTC
The DNA here is from genome assembly GCA_040881635.1 of Thermoleophilaceae bacterium. Taxonomy (GTDB): domain Bacteria; phylum Actinomycetota; class Thermoleophilia; order Solirubrobacterales; family Thermoleophilaceae; genus JAAYBF01. The sequence goes on along the minus strand of JBBECV010000016.1, from coordinate 112,403 downwards.
CTGCCGGAGGTCGGGATCTAACACAGGTGCGAGCAACATCACCAGCGTGATGTGCTCGCCAAGCTCCTCGACGGAGGTTGCCCGCCCTGCCGTTGGCGTCTCGGCCACATGCTGATCTAAGCAGAGGGTGAGTCTATGCCGACGCTTGGTGGACCCGATAAAACGAGGACGGACTCACGCGCATCGCTTCGCAGACCCAGCCGAGCCCATCAGCCTCGACCGATGCGCGACCATCACGCTAGGCAACGATGTGCCGACTGGGTATCAGCCCAGATCTCAAGATCCCCCCGCGATCACCCCGAACCAACCGCCTAGAGACGACGGCGGCCAGGTCGACGCCGGCCATCGTCAGCTCGAACGCCTCGCCCTCGACCTCGGGCTCCCAGCCGAGATCGTCGAGCAGCCGCATGTCCAGCACGAACCGATCGCGCAGCTCGCGCGCCCGGTCGAAGTTCCCGTCGTCGAACTCCGTCCAGAGGTCGGTCGGGCCGTTGAGGTCGAGCACGACCTCCTGATAGGTCGCGTCGCGCTGCTGCCGGTTGATCGTGATCGCCATCGGGCTGGTCCCTTCGATCGCGCACCGAAGGAACCCGCCAGCCCGCACCGAGACCAGCCCGGCAAGCGACGGGCTGTGGGAAGCTCTCGATGCATCGAAGGCTGGTCCTTCGGTGCCAGGCCCCGGGCAGTTTGCGCTGCGCCGGGGCCGCTATGTCTTTGCTTGCCGCCAGCGACGCTAGGTGGACCGCAACGCCATCTCAAGGGGCAGTTCTCCGCGAGCTGTTGCCCTCTTGGTTGCCCACTCGCCGAATCTTCGCCAACAGGCAGGCCCCCAGAAAGACGAAAACCCTTGCGATTTGCAGGGCCTTCACGAAGCGCGCCCGAGAGGATTCGAACCTCTGACCTTCGGTTCCGTAGCCTTGAGCCCATGGCAGGGATGACCGGCAGCTTCGAGCACCGGGGCCACCGGCTCGTCTACGACGAGTACGGGACCGGGGACCAGCCGATCGTGCTCATGCCTGGCCTCCTGTTCAGCCGCCGGATGCACGAGCCGCTCGCCGAGGAGCTGGCGGCCCACGGCCATCGGGTGCTGTGCCTCGACCTGCTCGGGCACGGGGACTCGGATCGGCCCGAGGAGATGTGGGAGTACTCGATGACGACGTTCGGGGCGCAGGCGATCGGGCTGCTCGATCACCTGGGCATCGAGCAGGCGGTGCTCGGGGGCACGTCCCTCGGGGCCAACAGCGCGCTCGAGGCGGCCGCGCACGACCAGTCGCGCGTGAAGGGGCTGCTGATCGAGATGCCGGTGCTCGACAACGCGCTGCTCGGGGCGGCGATCGGGTTCACGCCGCTGCTGGTCGCGCTCACGTTGGGCGCTCCGGTCGCCCGGCCGATCAGCCGGGCGATGCGACTGGTCCCCCGCCGCGGGCCGCTGCTCGGGCGGATGCTGCTCGACTGGGTCAGCCAGGACCCCAAGCCGTCGGCGTCGGTCCTCCAGGGCCTGTTCTTCGGTCGCGTGGCGCCGCCGAGCGAGATCCGGCGCACGCTCGAGCCGCCGACGCTCGTGATCGGCCACCCGCGCGACCCGATCCACCCCTTCTCGGACGCGGACATGCTCGTCCGCGAGCTGCCCGACGCCACTCTGCTCGACGCGTCCTCGATCTTCGAGCTGCGCATCGCGCCGGAGCGGCTGACGGGCGAGATCGCGAGCTTCGTCGACGACTGCTGGCGGGCACCCGCCCCATCCACTACGCTTCGCGACGAATGGCCAGCCGGAGGGACCAGAAGGACCAGCTCCGCAAGGAGCGGGAGGAGCGCGAAGCAGCGGCGAAGTCGTCGCAGCGGCGCCGCCAGCTGATCGGATACGGGGTCGGCGGGGCAATGGTGCTCGTCGCCGTGATCGTCGCCGTGGCGCTGCTCTCGGGCGGCGGTGGCGGCAACAGCGCGTCGGCGGACATGCTGCCCGCCGGCGGGAGCTTCCCGGAGCCGCAGGAGGTCAGCAGCGTCGAGGCGGCGGCCAAGGGCGCGGGCTGCGAGCTCGAGAGCTACAAGGCCAAGAGCCGCGAGCACGTCGCCGACCTCAGCCTCAAGATCAAGTACGCGTCGAAGCCGCCGACCTCCGGCGATCACTACCAGGAGTGGGCCGACGACGACGCCTACGAGGATCCGCCCGACGCCAAGGAGCTCGTGCACACGATGGAGCACGGCCGCGTCATCGTCTGGTTCAAGAAGAAGCTGACCGCCGACCAGCGCGCGAGCCTCAAGGCCTACTACGACAGCGACACGTACCAGCTGGTGCTCGTCCCCGACGAGACCGGAATGCCGTACGACGTCGCCGTGACCGCCTGGAACCGCGAGCCGAAGCCCAACGGCACCGGCCAGCTGCTCGGCTGCCCGAAGTACAACGATCAGATCTTCACCGCGATCGAGGCCTTCAAGGACGAGAACCGCGGTATCGGGCCCGAGCCGGTCCCGTAGTAGGCCGCAACCTCGGTTGCACGCCGCAACCGCGGTCCCACGATCGTGTTCGATTGGTCGATGCGGCGCGTGCTCATCCTGCTGGCCGTGGCCGTCGCCGCGATCCTCGTCGTGGCTGCGCCGGCCCTGTCGCTCAAGCCCTACCGGCCCGAGCCGGTGGACTTCTCGATGGCGGCCGACGACGTGCTCGGCGATCCCGACCCCGGTGAGGGCGTCGTCTCCGAGCCGTTGCGCGCGCCGGGGCGGTTCAACCTCGTCGGGCTGACTTGGGAGGCCGACAGCGACGACGGGCACGAGCACGGGCCGGCGATCGCGATGCGGACGCGGCTCGACGATGGCGAGTGGACCGACTGGGCGGCGGTGCGACCGCAGGACGAGGACGGGCCGGACCCACAGCTCGACGAGCCGAGCGCCGACGGCATGTCGAACCCCGTGTGGGCCGGCGAGGCGGACTGGGTGCAGTACCGCTCGTCGGAGCCGCTCCACGGCGCGGAGGCCCGCTTCGTCAACACGGCGGGCACCGCGACCGCGGGCGACCGGGTCGAGACCGCCCTGCGAGGAGCGGTGAGCACGGCCGTGGCGACTGTCGCCGGCGTGCTGAGCGCCGACCTGGCGGGCGCCCAGGAGGCCCAGCCGGAGATCGTGCCGCGCGCCGACTGGGGCGCGAAGGACTGCAGGCCGCGCACCGCCCCCGCATACGGCGAGGTCAAGGCGGCGTACGTTCACCACACCGTCAACATCAACGACTACAGCCGCTCCGAGGCGCCCCAGGTCGTGCTCGGCATCTGCCGCTACCACCGCAACTCGAACGGCTGGAACGACATCGGCTACAACTTCCTCGTCGACCGCTTCGGCACGATCTACGAGGGCCGCGCCGGCGGCATCGAGGCGGCCGTGATCGGCGCCCAGGCCGAGGGGTTCAACGCCCAGACGACCGGCATCGCGAACATCGGCACCTTCTCGGACGTGCCGCAGAGCCCGGAGGCGATCGAGGCAATGGCCGCGCTGTTGCGCTGGAAGCTGCCGCTGCACGGCTACCCGACGAACGGCAGGCCGATCCTCACGAGCGCCGGCGGGAGCACGAACAAGTACGCGAGCGGCACGCGGGTGCGCGTCAGGCGCATCATCGGCCACCGCGACACCAACTCGACCGCCTGCCCGGGCAACTCCCTCTACGACCAGCTGGGCGACCTGCGCGCCCTGGCCGCCGGCGCGCAGCCCGTCGCGGCCGCGACCACGCTGTCCGCCGAGACGACCGTGCCCCGCGGCCTGCTCGACTTCGGCGACGAGGCACCCCTCTCCGGAACGCTGGCGACCACCGACGGCACGCCCGTCTCCGGCCATCCCGTCGTCGTCCAGGCTCTGATCCGCGGCCGCTGGCGGACCTCGTCCGAGCCGGTGACCGCCGCCGACGGGACCTTCGCCGCGACGGTCAAGCCGCGCGTCACCCGCGAGATCCGGGTGCGCTTCGCCGGCTCGGACGAGCTCGGCTCGTCCGTCGGGCCGCCGATCGCGCTGCGTGTGCGGCCGGTCGTCAGGCTGGCGCCGCTGCCGCCGTCGGTCGCCCCCGGCGAGCGGGTCAGGCTCCGCGGGCGCGTGCGACCGCGAATGCGCTGGGTCCATCGCGTGGTGCGCGTGCGGCGCGGCGCGCGCTTCCGCAGGGTCGACATCGAGCGCCTGCGGCCCGGCCGCCGCGGCTTCTTCAGGGACAGGCTGACGCTCGACGAGGAGAGCGTGTACCGCGTCTACGTGGTGGCCAAGGCCAACCGCGTGCGCGTCCGCGGCACCTCCCAGCGCATCGACGTCGCCGTCGGCTCAGCGGCGCTGTCCGAGCCCGCGGAGCCAGCCGCCGCCCGCAGCAAGCAGCGCTAGGCGAATCTCGAACGATTGGGGCCGCCCTGTCCCGGTCAATCGTTCGAGATCTTCCCGCGGCGTCCGGTCAGGCGGCGGGTGCGACGGTGAAGGTCTGGCCGGCGGCGCGGAGGCGGTCGGTGAGGGCCGCCCCCATGCCGGTCGCGGGCGTGAGGATGCCGGCAGCGGGGGGCAGGCGCTCCTCGTCGAGCGCGAGGCAGAGGGCGCTCTCGCCGAGCATCACAGCGGTGGCGGCGTAGCCGGGGTCGCCCTGGGCGGCGACGCGGGCCTTGTAGCGGCGACCGTCCGAGGTGCGGGTGTGGAAGTCGATGGCGAAGTAGCCGTTGCGGCGTGTCTTCTCGCTCGGGCCCTCGCCGGGATCGGGCAGGATGCGGTCGAGCAGCTTGCGCGTCGGGGGCAGGCTGAGGCCGGCAAGGAAGGCGCCGAGGCCCGTAGCGATGCCGGCCGCCTTCACCGGGGCGAGCGGGCCCGTGCCGGTGCTCATGACCTCGTGGTAGTCGAAGCGGCGGCCGTAGGCCCAGTCCTGGATCGCGTTGCTGCGACGGACGACGCGTGTGTTGAAGCTGGCCATCACGAACGGCGCCACCCAGATTCCGAGGTCCTGGTCGCGCTTGGGGTGCACCAGGTCGCCCTCGGTGCCGAGCTTCGGCTCGCTGGCACGGTCCGGGCTGAGCGCGTAGGGGTCGAACATGGTGCGGCGGAGCTTCGAATCGGCCTTGACCTCGTCGAGCTGGGACTTGAGCGAGGCGAACGTGCCGCCGCTGAGTCCGCCGCGGAGCGCCATCACCACGGCGGTCGTGCGCTCGAGCTCGCCGGCTCCGTCCGCCTGTGCCGCCTCGTGCAGCATCAGCACGCCGAGGTCGGAGGGGATCGAGTCGAAGCCGCAGCTGTTGACGATCCGCGCGCCGCTCTCCTCCGCGAGCGCGTCGAAGCGGTCGATCGCCTCGCGCATGAAGAGGACCTCGCCGGTGAGATCGGCGTAGTGGGTCCCGGCCGCGGCGCACGCCTCGACCAGCGGCAGGCCATAGGCGCGGTAGGGGCCGACGGTCGTCGCGACCACGCGCGTGCGCTCGGCCAGCTCGCGCAGCGACGCCGGATCGTTCGAGTCCGCCGGCACCAGCGGCCACTCCGCCGCCCGCTCGCCCAGCGACGAGCGCACCTCCTCCAGCCGCTCCCGCGACCGTCCCGCCAGGCCGATCCGCGCCTCCGGCGGCGCGGCGGCCGCCAGGTGCTCGGCGGTCAGGCGCCCGACGAAGCCGGTGGCCCCGAATACGACGACGTCCAGATCCCTCTCCATGGCCATCCGCAGACCCTACAGGGGACCGTCCGAATCCCCCCAGCCCTGCTTGAGGTCGGTGCTGTACAGGCCGTGGCCGGTGACGAGCAGGCGGGCGGTGCGGGCGAGGATGCGCAGGTCGAGGGCGAGCGAGCGGTGGTCGACGTACCAGACGTCGAGCTCGATGCGCTCGGGCCAGGAGAGCGAGGTGCGGCCGTTGACCTGGGCCCAGCCGGTGATGCCGGGGCGGACCTCGAGGCGGCGGCGCTGGTGGGGGGCGTAGCGGTCTACCTGCTCCTGGACGGTGGGGCGGGGGCCGACGACCGCGAGGTCGCCGCGCAGGACGTTGAGGAGGTTCGGCAGCTCGTCGAGCGAGAAGCGGCGCAGGATGCGCCCGACGCGGGTGATCCGCGGGTCGCGGTCCTCGATGTAGAGGCCGGCGCCGCGATGCTCGGCGCCGACGACCATCGTCCGCAGCTTGAAGAGCTCGAACGGCCGTCCGTCGCGGCCGACGCGGCGCTGGCGGTAGAGGACGGGCCCGCGCGAGTCGAGCTTGATCGCGAGCGCGCAGGCGGCGAGCAGCGGCGCCGTGGCGACCAGGGCGGCCGACGCGACGAGCACGTCGAGAGCGCGGTTCACCGGCCTCCTCCCCGGCAAGTGAACCCGCACGGAAAGCCGCTCGTCGGACGCCCGGAGGCCCCGGATGCAGCTACGGTGGTGCCGCTCTCGTGCGGATCCTGTACTTGCATCAGTTCTTCATGACCCGTGAGGGGACGGGTGGCACGCGCTCCTACGAGCTCGCGCGGCGGTTGGTCGACGCCGGGCACGAGGTGACGATGGTAACCGCGGGGTCGGGCCGCGAGCGGGTCGTGGACGGCATCCGCGTGGTCGAGGCGCGCGGCGGCTACGGCGACTACGTCGCCGCCACCGGGGTCGGCTACGCGCGGAGGCTGGCCGCCTTCCTCCTCTTCGCGGCGAGCGCGACGGTCGCCGCCGTCAGGGGGCCACGGCCCGACGTCGTCTTCGCCACCTCGCCGCCGCTGACGATGGCGCTGCCCGGAATCCTCGCGGCGCGCAGGTGGCGCGTCCCGCTCGTGTTCGAGGTGCGCGACCTCTGGCCGGAGGCGCCGATCCAGATGGGCGCGTTGCGCTCGCCGCTCGCCCGGCGGCTCGCGCGGGCGCTCGAGCGGGCGACCTACCGGGCGGCCACCGAGGTCGTGGCGCTGTCGCCCGGCATGCGCGACGGCGTCGTCGCGGCCGGCGTGGCACCCGAGCGCGTGGCGCTGATCCCGAACGCCTCCGACCTCGACCTGTTCTCGCCGCAGCTCGACCCCGGCGACGTCCGCGAGCGGCTCGGGCTCGGCGACGACTTCGTCTGCTCCTACTTCGGCACGATGGGCGAGGCGAACGACCTGACGCAGGTCGTCGAGGCGGCGGAGGTCCTGCGCACGCGCGGCGAGCGGGGGGTGCGGTTCGTGCTGCAGGGCGACGGCAAGCGCCGTGCCGACCTCGAGCGCGCGGTGCGCGAGCGACGGCTCGACGCGGTGGTGCTCGCGCCCGCCGGCGACAAGCTCTCGGCGGCGCGCCTCGCCGCCGCGTCCGACGCGTGCATGACGCTGTTCAAGGACGTGCCGATCCTGGCCACCAACTCGCCGAACAAGCTCTTCGACACATTCGCCGCCGGGCGGCCGGCGATCGTGAACACCGGCGGCTGGCAGCGCGAGCTCGTCGAGGACAACGACGCGGGACTGTTCGTCCGGCCCGGCGATCCGGCGAGCCTCGCCGACGCCGTCGTGCGCCTGCGCGACGACCGCGGCCTCGCCCGCCGCCAGGGCGAGAACGCGCGGCGCCTCGCCGAGCGCGAGTTCGACCGCGAGCTGCTCGCCGAGCGCCTGCGCGAGGTGCTCGAGCGGGCCGCGGGGAGCGGCGGGTGACCGCCGCGGCCGCGGATGCCGCCGAGACGGCCGACGCGGTCGATCTCTCCTACTGCGTCGTCAACACCAACGGCCGCGAGTACCTGCTCGCGTGCCTCGACGCGATCGAGCGCACGCACCCGGCCGGCGCCTCGCGCGAGATCCTCGTGCTCGACAACAGCTCCGACGACGGCTCGGTGGCGGCGGTGGAGCGCAGCGGCCGCGACGTGCGGATCGTCGCGCTCGATCGCCGCACGGGCAAGGCCGAGAACGACTCGACGCTGCTGCGCGCGGCGCGCGGGCGCTACTGCCTGCTGCTCAACGAGGACTCCGAGCTGCGCCCCGGCGCCGCCCGCGCCCTGCTCGACGCGCTCGAGCGGGACCGGCGCGCGGGCGCGGCCGGAGCGCAGCTGCTCTCCACCGAAGGCGACGAGAAGGCGTGCGCGTGGAGGCTGCCCGGCGTCGTCGCCTCGCTCGCGGGCGTCCTGTGCATCCACCGGCTGGCGACCGTGCAAAGCCGCGGGACGAGGACGCGGCGCGTCGGCTGGACGCAGTCGAGCGCGATGCTCGTCCGGCGCGAGGCCGCCGCCGCGGTCGGCTACCTCGACCCCGACTTCTTCGTCTACTCGGACGAGACCGACTTCTGCAAGCGCCTGGGCGACGCCGGCTGGCGGATCCTCTACGTGCCGGCGGCGCGCGCCGTCCACCACGACCAGCTGACGACCGACCTGCGCAGCGCCCGGCGGCGGATCGTCGAGCTCCACCGCAACCGCGACCTCTACATGCGCAAGCACCACGGCGACGTGCGCCGGCTCGCGGTGCGGGCGCTCGGCGTCGCGTTCTACCTGCAACGCGCGCTCGCGGCGCTGGCGCTCCCGGGCCACGACCCGCGCCGCTACCTTCTCCACGCGCGCCAAGAGCTGCGGCCGGGCCGCGGCGAGGGCATCCGCGAGGCCGCCGAGGACTACAACCGGCGGGCGCGAATCGCACCGTAGCGCGCGGCTCTTCTACGCTCACAGCCCCGCCGCCCCCTCCGACCGTGGACAACCCAGACCTCTCGCAAATCGCGTGCGTCGTCGCGGCGGCCGGCGTCGCATTGCTGATCGCCGGCCGCGGCCGCGCGATGGTGGTCGGCGGCATCGCGGCGATCGGCCTGGCCGGCGCCGGACTGATCGGCTCGGCGTCGGGAATCGGGCGGCTCGACGCGCTCGCGAGCGTGCCAGGCGCCGCCGCCGGCGCTCTCGGCCTGGCGGCGCTCGCCGCGACCGCGGCGCTGTTCGTGCGCCGGCCCGCCTGGGTGCCGATCGCGATCCTCGTCGCCGCGCCGCTGCGGCCACCGCTGACGCTCGGCGACGGCGGCGGCTTCCCGATCGGCCTCGCCGAGGACGGGCAGCTCGGGCGGCTGCTGCCGCTCTACTTCGTGCTCACGGCCGCCGGCCTCGCGCTCGTCTGGCGCGCGCTGCGCGAGCGCGAGCAGGGAACGCTCGCCGCGCGCCCGCTGCCGCGCGCGATCGCCTTCCCGTCCGCCGCGCTGCTCGGATTCGCGTGCGTGTCGCTGCTGTGGGCCGACGACCTCGCCGCGGGCGTCGAGTCGCTCGTCTTCTTCCTGCTGCCGTTCGCGGTCCTGCTCGCGGTCGTCGCGCGATCGCCGTTCCCCGACTGGCTGCCGCGCACGCTCGGCGGCGTGGCGATCGCGATGGCGGCGATCTTCGCGGCGATCGGGCTGTTCCAGGCCGCGACCCGCGAGCTGTTCTTCTTCGCCCCCAACCTCGAGCTCTCGAACGCCAACTCGAGCTTCTTCCGGGTGACGTCGCTGTTCGGCGACCCGAGCCTCTACGGCCGCCACCTCGTGCTCGGGCTCGCGGTCGTACTGGCGCTGATGGCGCTGCGGCGGGTGGACGTGCGGCTCGCGACGGGCGCCGTGGCGCTGCTGTGGGCGGGCCTGTTCGTCTCGTACTCGCAGTCGAGCATGGTCGCGCTGGTCGTCGTGACGCTCGTGGTCGCCGCGCTGACCGGTAGGCGCCGCGTACGCCTGGCGGTCGTCGGCACGTTCGCACTGGTCGCGATCGTCGCGGTCGGCTACCTAGTCTCGATCCCGATCCGCGGCGACGCGCTGCGCAACGAGACGGCCGACCGCTCGGAGCGGATCGAGCAGACGGTGCGGGTGATCGAGCGCAACCCGGTCGCGGGCGTCGGCATGGGCGGTCAACCGCAGGCGAGCCGGCGGCTGGCGGAGTCGGACCGCCCGACCGCCAACTTCGTCTCCCACACGGTGCCGCTGACGGTGTTCGCCGACCTCGGCGCGATCGGCCTCGCGCTGCTCGCCTGGCTCGTCGTCGGCGCGACGCGGATGCTGCTCGCCCTGCGCCGGCTCGAGCCCGGCCTCGGGCTGGCGCTGCTCGCGGCGCTGCTCGGCCTCTTCGTCCAGGCGCTCTTCTATCCCGGGTTGCTGGAGGACCCGTTCACGTGGCTGCTGCTCGGGCTCGGAGCCGGCTATCTGACCTGGCCGCGACGTGACGACGGCACCGGTCGCGAGACTAGGACCCAGCCCGCGGGAGCGACTGCATGACGGGAGCGCGAACGAACGAGCCGATGGCGGACGCGAGGCGCGCGCCGGCCGAGGAGGTCGAGCCGCGGCGCGCGGGCGCGCGCGAGGCGCTCGGGCTCTCGGGACGGCTATCGCCGGCCGGCGCCTGGGGCCTGATCGGCACGCTCCTGGCGCTGATCGCGATCAACCTGCCGGAGCTCGGCTCGGACCCATGGCCGTTCCGTCCCGGATCGGCTGACCCGTCCGGCGTGCTCGCGCCGCTGGTGCGCGCGGCCGGCGAGGAGTGGGACGTGGGGATCGCCCGCGCGGCCGCGCTGCTCGCCGCGCTGGCCGTCGCCCTCGTCGCCACCTGGGCGCTGCGCCGCCGCGGCGGCTGGCCGGCCTGGGGCGGGACGGCGCTCGCGGTCGGGGTGGCGCTCGCGCTGCTGCTGCCGTCGACGCTGCTCCAGATCGGCCTCCGCGACGCGACCGACCCCTGGTTCTTCACCAACGACTCGACCTACCAGATCGAGATCGCCGGAGACCTGATCCTCGACGGCGAGAGCCCGTACGGCCACGACTACCGCTTCTCGGGCATGGAGCGCTTCTACAGCTTCGACGGCAGCGCCTCCGACCGCATCCGCGAGACCGAGGTCCCGCTCGAGCACTACGCGTACACGCCCGGAACCGCGATCTCGTCCGCCGCGTGGCGCGCCGTCGTGCCGGGCCCGTTCGACGACTACCGGCTCCTCGTCCTGCTCGCAACGATCGGCGGCTTCTTCGCCGTCGTCGCGTTCCGCGGCCCGCTCGCCTGGCGCCTAGCGCTCGGCGCCGTCGTGGTCGCCAACCCGATCGCGGTCCGCTCCGCCTGGTTCGGCCAGAACGACGCGCCCGCCCTCACCCTGACGATCCTCGCCTTCGCCCTCGCCAGCCGCGGTCGCCTGCGCTGGGCCGCGGCCGTCCTCGCCGGCGCCGTGCTCTTCAAGCAGTTCGCGGTCGTCGCGCTCCCGTTCCTCGCCCTGATGGCGCTGAAGCAGCTGGCCGATCGGCGAGCCGACGGCACCGACGCGGCGGCCTCGGCCACCGACGCGCCCGCCACCCGATCGCTGCGCGCGGCGCTGGCAGGCGGCGCCGGACGCGAGCTGCTGCGCCTCGGCGCGATCTTCGCCGCCGTCTTCGCCGTCGCCTGCGCGCCGTTCGTCATCGCCGACCCAGTCGCCTTCTGGGAGGACGTCGTCGAGTTCGGCGCCGGCACCTACAAGATCGTCGGCTACGGCCTCTCCGCCATGCTCGTCCGCGCCGGCATCGTCGACGACCGCGACGGCGCCTACCCCTTCGCCCTGATCGCCCTCCTCACCTGGGCGCCCCTCACCGCCTACCTCCTCGTCCAGGTCCACCGAGCCCGCCAGCTCTGGCCCGCCGCGGCCGGCCTCGCGATCTCCCTCCTCGTCCTCCTCTTCATCGGCCGCACCTTCAACAACTACTACCTCGTCTGGCCCCTCACAGCCGCCATCGTCGCAGCGGCCACAGCCGCCTGGGAGGGCACCTTCGACGCCCGCCGCACGGGCCGCGACGGCCCGTCGTCCTAGGCCGGCAGGCTCACCGGCAGCCGCAGGGGCAGTGGCCAGTCGTCTCGATCAGGCGCCGCACCTCGGCCAGCGCCTTCGCAGACTTCTCCTGAAGGACCGGTATCTCCCGACGCGCGCGGAGGATGAACTCTCGCCGCTCCTCCGCGGACTCGAACGGGTAGTACTCGGGCTCGCCTTCCAGAGTGTGCGGTGGAATTCGCATTGGGTCAGTCATGCCATCTCCTCAGGACCGAGTCCGACTCTCTCCGCTCGTGTGACGACGGGATTCCCAACATCGCCTCGACCAGGAGCAGGCGTCTGTCCTGTGCCTCGGCCGCCGTCTCGCTTCCCGAATCGATGTCGCGCGTCGCATACTCGACATGGCCGAACTTGGCGGGGAACCGCCCGTTCGTCGCCCGCACGCCTACCAGGAGGACACACCCGGCCGTCCCGAGCAGCGCTGCTGCCCGCTCGAAGTGCAGGAGGAGCGGCCAGCCAAGGCTCACCGCAGGCAGCGGCTCGGGCGTGCCATGCAGCGCGCTTGCCGCGGAGCCGCCGAGCATGACGCCCGCCACGAGGACCCACCTCCACCAGTCGTGCATTCGGCGACCGTAGCCTCGCGACGCTCACAGGACGAGGCAAACGCGTAACAAGTGCGCGCCACCCACGGCACGAGGCAACCACAGGTGGACGCGATTCGCGCGGAGAAGCGTCGAACTCGTGTCCGGCTGTCATGGACCATAGCATATCAGCCATGCCGGCCCCTGCCTAACGACCGAGCAGACGCGCCAACAGCCCCGGTCGACGCGGCTCGACGTCCTCCCGCAGAGGCAGGCGGCCCTCACGCCGCGCCGCCATCACGCAGTCCGTGTGCGCATGGCGACGACGCGACGGATCGCCGTCCGGGAAGAGAAGCATGTGCGCGGTCAGGGCCGGCAGCCGCCCACCGCAGAGCGGGCAGTGATAGGTCACCGGCTTCCGGTTCCCCGAAGGCCGGATCGCATACCACCGCGCCTGGCGCCAATCGCTCATCCCACCCCACCGTAGTGAGCAGCAATAGCCGTGCACCGCCGCCGCTGCGTCCGCGGGTGGCGACGGTGGCGACTTTCGCGCACAGGCGGAGCTTGCGCGCAGCCCAAGCCGTCTAACCACGTGAGCGCCCTACACGACAGACCGCGCCAGGCTGTGGGCGGAGTCGCACGCGGAGCCGATCCCCTCGGGCCGAAGGCCCGTCCGTCTCCGCGGCCGAAGGCCGCCGTAACCAACGCCACCGGAGACGGGCCCCGCGGCCACCGACGCCCGGGCCCTGAGCCCGAGCAACCCCTACTTCCGCTGCCGCCGCGCCTTCCGCCTGCGCTGCTTCACCCGCTGAGCCTTCGAACGCGCCTGCTTGCGGTTCGCCCGCCGCGCGCTCTGCTTGCGTGCCCGAGGCTTCTTCGCCGCCAGCCCCACCCGCTTCTCGCCGACCCCCTGCTTGCCCCGCCGCAGCGCCTTCGCCCGCACCGGCTTGAGCCCGTACACGATGCTCCGTCCGGTCAGGTACACCCGGTCCTGGTCGGCGACGATCGGCGACGAGTACTTGCCGGCGTTGTTGCGCCACACCTGGCGCCCCGTGCGGGCGTTGAACGCGGCGGTCGAGTCGACGCCCTGCTTGACGTAGCGCTGCGCCGCCGAGCCGCAGGTGGCGCAGGTGGAGACGTAGACGAGCCCGCCCATCACCACGGGCGGCGCGTGGACGGAGCTCGGCATCTCCTTCTGCCACTTGACGTCCCCGGTGGCGGCGTCGAGCGCGAAGAAGTTGCCGTCGTACGTGCCGACGTAGACCTTGCGGTCGAAGACCGCGGCGGACGAGTAGATGTAGGTGCCGAGCGGCTTGGCCCAGAGCAGGTTGCCGCTCTTGGCGCCGTAGGCGTACATCGTGCCGTCGGTCGAGCCGATGAAGATCCGCCCGTAGGCGGCGGTCGGGGTGGCGTAGAAGAACTCGGTGGCGTGGCTGGCGGACCAGACGTGGCGGCCGCTGCCGGCGTTGAGCGCGTGCAGGGTGCCGCTGTCGTCGGCGACGTAGATGCGGCCCTTCCAGTAGGCGGGCGACGTGTTGACCTTGTGGCCGGTCTGGTAGGCCCACTTGCGCTTGCCGCGGCGGGCGCCGATCGCGTAGACGTTGCCGTCCCAGGAGCCGACGTAGAGGTTGTTGCCGCGCAACAGCGGCGACGACTCGATCGGCATCGCATCGAAGCGCCACTTGATCCGGCCGGTGCGCGCGTTCATCGCGACGAGGAAGCCGGTCGGGTTGGAGGCGCCCTGCGGGCAGGGGTCGCTCAGGTCGCCGACCGGGTGCATGTAGGACTGGTAGACGGTGCGGTTGGCGATCGTCGGCGACGAGGCGGCGCAGCGGTCGAAGTCCTTCGCCTTGAAGGCGGGCTTGCCCGTCTTGCCGTCGATCGCGTAGAAGCGACCCTTCTGCTGGGCGATGTAGACGTTGCCGTAGCCGACCGAGGGCGGGTACTCGACGGTGTCGCCGGCGTCGAGGCGCCACATCGTGCGGTAGGGCGGGCGGTGACGATACGGGGAGACCTTGGACCGCTGGGCGTCGTAGCCGAACATCGGCCACGGCACCTTTACCACCTTCCGCGGCGAGGGCTTGGGCTTGTCCGGTCCCGCGTCGGCGTCGAACTCGACGGCGGCCGATCCGCGCTTCTCGGGCGGGTCCTCGTCGCTCAGGTACACGTACGCGCCGGCGCCGGCCACGAGCAGCACGACGGCGGCGCCCAGGATCAGGAGGGAGCGCCTCATGGGGCGGCAGGATGGCAGACGTGCCAGCGGAAGACGTCAGCCGCGGCCGAGCAGCCGCCAGACGCGGCGGGTGATGGCCGGGACCTCGTCGTCGAGCGTCCGCTCCTCGAGCCGGCGCGCCCACTCGGGCGTTCCGGGTCGCAGGACGATGCCCTCGCCGAGGCGGTAGGCGACGAACGCGGGCTCGCCGGGCTCGCGACCGGCGCCGGTGAGCAGGCGGGCGTCGTCGGGCAGCGAGACCGAGCGCTCCACGAGGCCGAACTCGCCGAACAGCCCGTCGACCCCCTCGAGCAGGCCGAGCCGGTCGCGCTCGACGGACAAGGGCGCTGGCGGCTCGACCGACTCGAGCTCGGTGCGCTCGCCGAAAAGGTCGTCGGGGCGCGGCGGGCTGGGGAAGCGCAGCCGGCCGCCGTCGAGGTCGACCGTTCGGCGCAGCGAGGCGGCGCCGAAGGCGATCGCCGGCTTGCCGTGCCGCTCGACCTCCTCGCGCAGCCGGTCGCGCACGCCGCGCGGGAGCCAGGTCGCGGTGCCGGCGATGGCGATGCCGGGCGCGTTGCCGAGCGCGGGCCCCTCGCCGCGGGCGAGCGCGAGGTCGGTGGTCAGGTCGTAGGCGAGCCGCGCCCGGTCGAGGAAGCGCAGCAGCGGCGAGATCTCGCCGGCGAAGCGCGGCGGCATCCGGCCGTTGGCGAGGGGGCGCGGCACGGGGATCGAGCCGGCGTCGCGCAGCGTCTCGGCGAACCCGTCGAGGTCGGAGTCGTGGGGGCTGGCGCCCTGCCAGGTGATCGCGGGCAGGACGACGAGCGGGCGCGGCCGGTCGGGCGCGACGCCGCGCGGCGGCAGCCCCGCAACGGCCAGCGGCCATGCCGCCTCGCGCCCGCGCGAGCGCACGCGCACGACGTAGACGCCGGTGCGCGCGTCGTCGGGTAGGTGAACGCGCAGGGCTCCACCGCTGCGACGGCCGTCGCGAATCTCCTTCGGCGAGCCCAGGCGTGTGAGCGCGAACCGGAACGGGCGCTCGTCAGGGCCGACCTCGAGGCGCGCCACCGACCCGGCCGCGACGACCGTCAGCGGACCGACGAGCGTCAGGCGGCGGACCGCGACGCCGGTGCCCGGCCGCGCGGCAGCGGCAGAGGGGGGGCCGGGGGCCGCCGAGCGGGGGCGCGCGCCCGCGGCGGGCGGCGCGAGCGTCTCGTTGCCGGCGCGGTCGCGGACGCGCACCTGGAAGGCGTAGTCGCCGTCGGGAACGAGCTCGCCGTCGGCGCTGTCGCGGCCGTTCCAGGTCCCACTGCGGTCGGGCCCTCCGCGGAAGCGACGCACGACCTCCGGCGGCGCCGCGTCGGTACGCCAGACACGGAGCTCGGGGTGCGCCGTGCGCGGGCCGCGGTAGCGGATCCTGATCGACACCGGCTCGCCCCCGGAGGGGTCGACGACACCGGGGGTCGCCGACCGCAACGTGACGCGCGGCGGACGGGTGTCGACCTCGATCGTCTTGTACGAGTTGACGATCCGGCCCTCCTTGCGCCGCACGACGCGCATGCGGTACGTGCCGTCGGGCACGACCTCGCCGTCGTCGTCGCGGCCGTTCCAGGTGTAGCGGTGCTTGGCGTCGCCGGCGAGCTCCTCGTCGTCGACGAGCTCGCGGACGGGAGCGCCGTCGCGGTCGATGATCGAGAACGAGACCTCGGCCGGCTCGGTCAGGTCGAAGCCGACCGTCGCCTCGTCGCGGACGCTGTCGCCGTTGGGCGAGATCGCGAGCGGAGCGGTGGCGAAGCGCAGGACGACCGGTATCTCGGTCTTGAGCGCCTGGGTGAGCACGAACGCGACCGCGGTGGCGAGCACCAGGGCGGCGAAGACGGCGCGGACCAGGCGGCTCGACTGCACGGCGGGAAAGGTATTCGAGGGGGCTGGCCGCTGCCGATGGCGGCTCGGGGCGAGAATGCGCCGGATGCGCGTCCAGCTCGTCGACCCGCCGGCCTACACGCCGCCGTACGACCATTCGCTGGCGGCGGCGCTCGCGCGGGCGGGCGCCGACGTCGAGCTGTCGACGAGCCGGCCGACCTACGAGGCGCCGCCGGCTGGGAGCTTCGCGCCGCCCGGCGCGACGTCGGCGAAGCCCGCGTTCGACGTGCGCGAGGACTTCTACCGCCGCGCGATGGCGCGCGACCGCTCGACGACGGCCCGGCGCGCGCTGCGGCTCGCCGAGCACGTGCCCGACATGCTGCGCCACCGCTCGTCGGCCGCCGCGAGGGCGGACCTCGTCCATTACCAGTGGCTCACGCTCGAGGCGATCGACGCGGCGCTGCTGGCGCGTGGCGTGCCGCGGGTCTTCACGTCGCACAACGTCCTGCGGCGTCGGGGGGGCGGCCTGCGCGAGCGCGGCGTGCGGCGCGTCGCCGCGAACGCCGACGCGGTCGTCGTCCACACCCGAGCCGGCGCGCGGGCGATGGCCGAGCGCTACGGCGCCGACCCGGCGCGAGTCCACGTGATCCCGCACGGAGCCTTCGACTACCTGGCGCGCGAGAAGGGGCCTGGCGACCCGGTGGCGGCGCTCCCTCCCGAGCTGGAGGCCGTCGACGCGCCAGTGATCCTCTCCTTCGGCGTCCTGCGGCCATACAAGGGCGTCGACGTGCTGATCGACGCGTTCCGCGGTCTCGACGGCGCCGAGCTCTGGATCGTCGGCCGGCCGTGGATGGACATCGAGCCGCTGCGGGCCGCGGCGGCTCGAGCCCGCGGGACGGTGCGCTTCGTCGACCGCTTCGTCGCCGAGCGCGAGCTGCCGGCCTACTTCGAACGCGCCGACGTGGTCGCGCTGCCCTACCGCAGCATCGACCAGTCGGGCGTGCTCTACACGGCGCTGGCGTTCGGCAAGGCGATCGTCGCCTCGGGGATCGGCGGCTTCGGCGAGGTCGCCGAGGACCACGGCGGCCTCGTTCCGGTGCCTCCCGGAGATCCGGATGCGCTCCGCGAGGCGCTCGACGGGCTCGTCTCCGACTCGGCCGCTCGCGCCGTCCAGGAGGCGCGCGCGGCGGCGGCCGCGGCGGGCCCCTACTCCTGGGACGAGGCGGCCCGGCTCACCCTCGCCCTGTACGAGGAGCTGCTGCGGTGAGCGGCGGGGGCCACGCACGCCATACGCTTCCCCGCGGGGAGCGGCTGCCGCGATGAGGTGCGTCTACATGGGCAAGCACAAGCGCTCGGCCGTCGGCGGCCTCGAGCACCTGCTCGCGACCGGCTGGGACGTCGCGGCGGTCGTCGCGCCGCCGCCGGACGACCGCGTCGCGCCGGAGCAGCGACTCGACCTCGCGGCCGCCCGCGCCGGCCTGCCACGCGTCTCCGACGACGACCTCTACGCCGCGGTCGAGCGCCCGGACACGGCGGCCGTCGACCTGACGGACGTCGACGTCGTGCTCTCGTTCCTGTTCTGGAAGCGGATCGGGCGGCCGCTGATCGAGCTCGGCCGGCTCGGCTGCCTCAACTTCCATCCCGCGCCGCTTCCCGAGATCCGCGGCCTCGGCGGCTACAACGTGGCGATCCTCGAGGACTGGCCCGAGTGGGGCGTCTCGGCGCACTTCGTCGACGAGGGCTTCGACACCGGCGACATCGTCCGTGTCGACCGCTTCCCGCTCGACCGCGAGCGGGAGACGGCGCTCTCGCTCGACATCCGCAGCCAGCAGCGGCTGCTCGACGTCTTCCGCTGGACCGTGGATCGCCTCGCGGCGGGCGTCGATCTGCCCCGGTCGGCTCAGGGCGACGGCCGCTACGTCGACCGCACCGAGTTCGAGGCGCTGCGCGCCGTCCGGCTGGGAGACCCGCCCGACCTCACCGCCCGCCGCATCAGGGCCTTCTGGTACCCCCCGCACGACGGCGCCACGCTCGAGATCGACGGCCACACCGTCACGCTGATCGGCCGCGCCCTCCTCGCGGAAGTAGCCGCCGCCTACCGCGACGCCGGCGTCCAGCCGTAGCCGCGCCGAGGGCGCGGGCTATTGGTTCTGGTCGGGGGCCGGGATCCCCCC
>JBBECV010000016.1:92952-93956 GCA_040881635.1 Thermoleophilaceae bacterium | reverse complement strand
GGCGCCGGCGACGACGACGACGCTCGCGTCGCCGGCGAGCGACTGACTGCTGGGGTCGATCGGCTCGCGCTGGGAGATGTCGAGGCGGCGGCCGACCGCGGCGGCCTCGCGCTCGGCTGCGGGCGCGTAGAGGACGACCGACTCGGCCCGCGCCTGGTCGAAGTTGTTGGTGACGGTGCCGAGGCGGAAGCCCTGGTTGTCGAGCTGGTCGCCGAGGGCGGCGGCGAGGCCGGGGACGGTGGTGCCGTTGAGGACCGCCACGGTCACGTCCCCCGGGTCGACCGGTCCCGAGGAGGTGCCGGCGGCCGGCTCGCTGGTCGTCAGCCCGCCCGTGGTCGGCTCGTCGTCGCCGGCGGTGAGCTGCAGCGCGGCGAAGCCGGCCAGCGCGAGCGCCACGATCGCCGCCGCGGCGATGGCCAGCGGGCGGCGGCCCCTGCTCGTCGATCCGCCGTGCGCGCCCGCCTGGGGCCGGCTCTCCGCATACGGAGGTAGGACCGCCGTCCGGTCGCCGCGGCCGGGCTGGGCGCCGGCGGCCGGAAGCGGCCGGCGCGGGTAGGGACGCGGCGGCTGCGGCGGCTGGGGCGCGCTCGCGGCCGGGGTGGCCGGCACGACGTCGCGCTCGTCGGTGTAGCCGACGTCGGAGTGCTCGTCCTCGGGACCCCACTCACCGGTGTCCTCCGGGTCCCACTCGCCGGTGTCGTCGCCAGCGTCGCCGCGGTCCTCGTCGGCCGCGTCCGGGCCGTCGCCGCTTTCCTCGTCGCCCTGCTCGCGCTCGCGGTCCTCGTCCTCGGACCGCTCGTCGTCGTCCTGCGCGGGCGGTGGATGCACGACCGTGTCCATCGCCGTGACGTCGCCCTCGCCCTCGGAGGCTGACGCCGAGTCCGCCTCGTCGTCGTCGTCGTCGCCGTCGCCGTCGACAGCCTGGGCTGCCGCTGGGGTCGTCGGCGCCGGGCCCTGCGCCATGGCCGGCGCCGCACCGGTCGCCGCCGCCCGGGCGGCGGCCG
>JBBECV010000016.1:49994-92942 GCA_040881635.1 Thermoleophilaceae bacterium | reverse complement strand
CCCCCCCCCCCGGCCCCCCCCCCGGCTGCTGCCCAGGGGCGCGCGGGATCGGCTGCGCCACGACGCGCTGCGTCTGTGCGGGCGGCGTCGTCGTCCGCTCGGGAGCGCGGCCGGCCCACTCGCGCAGGCGCTTGACGTCGCGCGCCTGCGAGAAGTAGAGGGCCGAGAGCACCGCCAGGCCGACGAAGGCGGCGAAGCCCGCGTAGGAGCCGATCTCTTGAAGGATCTCCATGGGCGAGTTCGTGAACTGTAGTGCGGTGCTCGGCGTCGGGCGAAGGCACGTGGACGCGGCGGACCTAGCGGTCGGCGGGCTCCGCCTCCGTCTCGGGCATCGCGGCCAGCGCACGCTCGGCCGACAGCTCCGCGACCGCCCCCGCGAGCGCGGCGGCGTCCCCGTTGTAGACGAGCTCCTCGATCCGCGCGAAGGCGCTCTCGACCCACTCCGCGTCGAGGCCCGGCCGGACCGCCGCGACGATCTTCTCCGCCGGCGTCGGCTGCGGGCGCTCACCCGGATCGAACAGCTCCTCGTGCAGCTTCTCGCCGGGCCGCCTGCCGACGATCTCGATCGCGATGTCGACGTCGGGCTCCTTGCCGGACAGGCGGATCATGTTGCGCGCGAGGTCGACGATCTTCACCGGGTCGCCCATCTCCAGGACGAACACCTGGCTGCCTGTGGTGAGGTCGCCGGACCGGATGATCAGCTGCACCGCCTCCGGGATCGTCATGAAGTAGCGCGTCATGCTCTCGTCGGTGACGGTCACGGGGCCGCCCGCGGCGATCTGGCGGCGGAAGATCGGCACGACCGACCCCGAGGAGCCGAGCACGTTGCCGAAGCGCACGGCGGCGTAGCGGGTCCCGCGGTAGCGGTTCTGGGCAGCCTCGATCGCCCACTCGGCGAGCGCCTTCGAGGCGCCCATCACGGTCGCCGGCGCGACGGCCTTGTCGGTCGAGACGAGGATGAAGCGCTCGACGCCGACCTCGCCCGCGGCGGCGGCCACGATCCGCGTCGCGACGGCGTTGTTGCGCACCGCCTCGACCGGGTTCTCCTCCATCAGCGGCACGTGCTTGTAGGCGGCGGCGTGGAAGACGACCGACGGGCGCTCGTCGGCGAGCAGCTCGCCCATCCGCGTCGCGTCCTTGCAGTCGGCGAGCACCGCGACGAGGTTGCCGAAGTGGCGCTCCTCCTCGAGCTCGCGGCGGATCTCGAACAGGCTGCCCTCGGCGTGGTCGACGAGCACGATCCGCTTCGGCTTGACGCGCGCGATCTGGCGGCAGAGCTCCGAGCCGATCGAGCCGCCGGCACCGGTGACGAGCACCACGCGACCGGCGAGGTAGGCGCCGACGCGATCGACCTCGACGCGCACGGGCTCGCGGCCGAGCACGTCCTCGACCTGGACGTCGCGCACCTGACGCAGCAGGTTCGGCCCGCGCGAGAGCAGCTCGAACGTCGTCGGCAACGTGCGTACGGGAATGTTGCGCTCGCGGCAGGCGGTCACGACCTTCTGCCGCACCGTCCCCGGCGCCGACGGGATCGCGATGATCACCTCGTCGGGCTTGGTGTCGTCGAGCACGCGCGGCAGGTCGTCGGTGGCGCCGTGCACACGGTGGCTGGAGATCAGCATGCCGCGCTTGCGCGGGTCGTCGTCGACGAAGCCGATCACCGCGGTCGACAGCTCCGGGTTGCGGCGCAGCTCCATCGCCACCTGCTGGCCGCCGTTGCCGGCGCCGACGATCAGCACCTCGGTCGAGGCGCGCTGGACGAGCGGGCCGCGCAGCGGGCGCTCGACGATCGCCCGGACGAGGAAGCGGGCACCGCAGACGAGCGCCAGCGTGAGCAGGAAGTCGAGCGCGATCACGCCGCGTGGCGGGTCGAGGTCCCCGGGCGAGAACAGGAAGCTGATCGCGATCACCGCGACGCTCGAGACGACAACGGCCTTGACGATCGACTCGAAGTCGGCCTGGTCGACGAACCGCCACAGCTTCGAGTAGAGCCCGAAGGCGGCGAACAGCGCGACCTTGATCGCCACGACCAACCCGATCGTCTCGAGCAGCAGGTCGCCGTAGCGGTCCGGGACGCCGGCGTCGAAGCGCAGGACGTACGCGAGGTAGTACGCCGCCGCTACGAGCAGGGCGTCGACCGTCACCTGGCCGATGCGCCGAGCTCCGACGGAGGATGTGAGGCGGGCGGGATTCATGCGTTCGCGGAGGGGGTCATCGTGCCACGGACAGCAGCATCCGGACGAGCTCGCGCGGATCGCGGCGGATCCGGTCGCCGTCGCCGGGCGCGCGCTTGACCGCCTCGACCAGGTCGGGCCGATCGAGCTTACGCAGCCGGCCCTCGTCGAGCAAGCGCCGATCGACCGCGCCCAGCCGCCCCTCGAACGTCGTCAGCACCGGCGTGCCGAGCGCGACGGCCTCGCGGTTCATCGTGCCGCCGCCGGAGACGACGAGGTCGGCGAGCGCGACGAGGCTCTGCGCGTCGATCGCGTGCTCGGGCACGACCAGCCGCCCGCCGGCGGTCCCGCCCGCCGCCAGCGACGCGATCTCGGCCCGCTGGCGGGCGGTGCGGGGGAGCACGACCGTCTGAGCGTGCTCGCGCAGCCGCTCGAGCACGCGCGGGAAGACCGCGCTCTCGTGGCGGTGGTAGAGCGAGGCGTCCGGGGGCGTGCGTACGACCGCGATCGGCTCGCGCAGGTCGAGCCCGAGCTCGTCGAGGACGGCCGCGTCGGGCTCGAAGTCGGCGAGGTAGTACTCCTCCTTGAGCCCGGGATAGCGCTGCAGCTTGCCGCGCGCGCCGTAGCGGTACAGGCGCTCGGGCGGGATCGCGTCCGGCACGACGACGGCGCGCGCGAGACGGCAGTTGACGTTGTGCTGGACGGTCGCCCACTCGTAGTCGAACGCCGTCGCCGACGGGATCCGCAGCAGCGCGGCGGCGACGGTCACGTCGTTCGACGAGTGGCCGAGCGCGGCGTCGAACCGCCGGCCGCGCGCCCAGCGCACGAGCGCCGCGCTGCGGTGTGCGAGGCCGAGCGCCTTGTCCGCGAGCCGCCCGCCGCGGTGGCGGCCGATCGGCGCGCAGTCGATCCCGTGGCGCTCGCAGAGCTCGAGCGTCTGCGCGAAGTCGCGCGCGGTCACCTCGACCTCGTGCCCGTCCGCGCGCATCGCGGCGATCAGCGGGCGCATGACCAGCACGTGCGGGCTGTTGGTCAGGTCGATCCAGATCCGCACGTCAGGCCGCCCGGCTCGTGGTCACCCCGCGGCGGCCGCGCACGCGCTGACGACCTCGCGCACCTGGTCCTCGGTCAGCTCGGGCCCCATCGGCAGCGCCAGGTGCGTGCGTGCGACCTCGTCGGTGCCGGGCAGCTCGAGCCCCGCCGGCGCGTAGGGCGCGGTCGCGGGCTGGCGGTGGACCGGCGTCCGGTAGTACCCGCGTGCGCCGATCTGGCTCTGCGCCAGGGCGGCGGCGAGGTCGTCGGCGCGCTCGCGGCGGACCACGTAGAGGTGGTGGACGTGCTCGGCGCCCGCCGCGGGGCGCGGCAACTCGACGTGCTCGCCCAGGCCCTCGCGCTCGTACGCGGCCGCGGCCGCCCGGCGGGCCGCGTTCCAGCCGTCGAGCTCCGGCAGCAGCACCCGCAGCGCGGCCGCCTGGATCTCGTCGAGGCGCGAGTTGTAGCCGACCTCGACGAACGTCTGCTTGTCGTCGGAGCCGTGGAAGCGCAGCCGCCGCACGGCCTGGGCGACGTCGTCGTCGTCGGTGACGACGGCCCCGCCGTCGCCGAGGCAGGGCAGGTTCTTCGAGGGGAAGAACGAGAACGTCGCCGCGTCGCCGAGCGCGCCCGCGCGCGTGCCGTCCAGGCGCGCCCCGGTCGCCTGGGCGGCGTCCTCGAGCACCGGCAGGCCGATCTCGCGCAGCTCCGGCACGGGGGCGAGGTTGCCGAACAGGTGGACCGCGACGATCGCCTTCGTCCGCGGGCCGATCGCCGCCTTGACGGTCTCGGGCGTGACGCACATCGTCTGCGGGTCGACGTCGCAGTAGACGGGCGTGGCGCCCGCCGAGACGGTCGCCTCGACGGTGGCGTAGAAGGTGAAGGAGGGGCAGACGACCTCGTCGCCGGGGCCGATCCCGAGCGCGCGCAGGGCGATCGTGATCGCGTCGGTGCCGTTGGCGACGCCGATCGCGTGCCGGACGCCGAGGTAGTCGGCGAAGTCGCGCTCGAAGCCCTCGACCTCCGGGCCGAGGATGTAGCGCCCGCCCCTCACCACGGCGGCGATCCGCTCCTCGATCGGCGGCAGGTGGCGCTCGAGGCTGGTGGCGAACAGCGGGACGGGCAAGTCGCGAACCCTACCGCGAGCGCCGCTGGCGGGCGGACGCGAACGCGCCTACCCTGGGACGGCGGGAATGAGCACGTTGGACGCGAACCCCGAGGCGTTGGCGGCCACCCCCGCGGGCGGCGCGGCGGGCCGGCGCGCACCCGGCGACCCGCTCGACCTCGTGCTGGATCGGGTGCGAGACGTCGTGCGGGCGGACGCGGCGATGATCGTCACCGTCGATCGCGACCGCACGACGATCGAGCCGCTCGCGTGCTGGTTCGCGTCGGACGACCTCGAGCGGGCGATCGGTCCGGCCACGAGTCGCCCGTACGAGCGCGGCCGCCCGTGGCTGACCGAGGCGGCG
Source organism: Thermoleophilaceae bacterium (assembly GCA_040881635.1). Taxonomy (GTDB): domain Bacteria; phylum Actinomycetota; class Thermoleophilia; order Solirubrobacterales; family Thermoleophilaceae; genus JAAYBF01. The sequence continues at coordinate 88,267 of JBBECV010000016.1, read as the reverse complement.
ATCGAGCGCGGCCGCCCGCTGCTGCTGCCACGACTGGAGGACTGGGAGGCCGCCGCCAACATGCGCGCCCGGCTGGCCGAGCTGCCGATCCCGGGTGCATGGGGCCTGCTCCGGCAGGCGTCCGTGATCGCGTGCCCCGTGCGGACGGCGCTCGGACGCACGGTCGGAGCGCTGATCGTGCTGTCGCTCGACCCGCGTCGCCCGCTGGAGCGCCCGGACCTCGACCTGGCCACCGTTCTCGCCGATCTCGCCGCGCTCGCGTGCGAGCGCACGCAGCTGCTGGCGACCGCGGTGACCGACGCGCGCGCGTTCTCGCAGGAGCGCCACCTCGCGCGGACGCTGACGCACGGGTTCGTGCCGGCATCGCTGCCCGCGGTTCCGGGCTGGGACGTCGGCCTGCTGTACGAGCCCTCCGACGACCAGGCGACCGGGGGCGACCTCTACGGCGTCTGGCAGGTCGGCGACGAGCTCGCGGTGCTGATCGGGGACGTCGCCGGCAAGGGCGTCGAGACGGCGGCGCTGAGCGCGATGGCCCGCTTCTTCGTCGAGGCGCGCAGCTGGGACTGCGACGACCCGGCGCGGGTGCTCGACCAGGTGAGCGCGATCCTCCACGGCCGCCTGCCGCCGGACCGCTTCGTGACCGCGTTCCTCGGCTTCGTCGGCCGGCGCCGGCTTCGCTACGCCAACGCGGGCCACCTCGCGCCGCTGCTGCTGCACGCCGACGGCGGCGTGTCCGAGGCCGCCGTCGGCGGTCTGCCGCTCGGCGTCGGCGAGGGTGCCGAGGGCTACGTCCAGCACGAGCTCGAGCTCGCGCCCGACGACACCCTCGTCGCGTTCACCGACGGCGTGCTCGAGGCACGCCGCGACGGCACGATGCTCGGCCACGACGGGCTGCGGCGGGTCCTGTGCGACGCGGTCGCGATGGCCACCGATCCACAGGCGCTGGTCGAGCTCGTCCACGACCAGGTCCGCGCCTGGGCGCACGGACTCGGCGACGACGCCGCCACCCTCGCGCTGCGGCGTCGCGGCCCGGTGGTCACTCGAACAGCGAAAGCTCCTTGACGGCGGCCTTCCCGCCGTCTGGCAGCGCCGTGATCCAGAGCAGGTAGTAGCGGAACTCGCGACCGCCGGTGTCGAGCGAGATCTCCTGCTTGCGGCCGATGCGCCTGTCGCTGCTGACCTTGGTCCAGCCGCCGACGTCGTCGGGCACGTCGTCGGCCGCATACACGGCGGCGGTGAAGCCGGGCGTCGGCGTGTCGATGTGAAGCTGGCGCGCGCCGACCGGCGACCCGGCGTCGAGGTAGATCCCCGTCCCGTCCTTGCCGACGCTCTCGAAGTCGCTCTCGTACTGCTCGGTGTCCCAGACGGTCTGGAGGTTCTCGTCGATCGCGAACTGCGCCGCGTCGGGCGACTCCTGGCCGTCGCCCTGCGGGTCGTAGTCGCTCGCCGAGCGGCTCGTCAGGCTGACGTCCTGGAGCCCGCGTGGCGGCGGCGTCGCGGACTCGCCGGGGCCGCGCTCGGTGCGCGTGGCGAGGTAGCCGACGCCGACGGCGACGAGCAAGGCGACCAGGGCGATCGAGACGAGCCAGCGGCGGGGGCGTCGCAGGCGCAGCGGCGCCAGCTCGGTCGTCTCGCCGGACATCGCCTGCAGCACCGCGGAGGCCTCGCCGGTCGTCTGCCCCGCCCGCGCCGCCTCGATCGCCAGCACCTGCTCGAGGTCGTGCACGAGGTCGTCGGCGGTTGCATAGCGGTTGCCGAGCTCCTTGGCGGTCGCGCGGTCGACGGTGGCGGCGAGCGCCGACGACACGTCCGGACGCACGCGCTGGACGTCCGGCACCGCCTCGTGGACGTGCTTCATCGCGACCGCGACCTGGCTCTCCGCCTTGAACGGCGGCTCGCCGGTGAGCATCTCGTAGAGCACTACGCCGAGCGAGTAGACGTCGGACTGCTCGGTGACCTCGTGGCCGAGCGCCTGCTCGGGCGAGACGTAGTCGGTCGTGCCGAGGACGCGGCCGGTGGCGGTCAGCCCGTGTGTCTCGAGCGAGCGAGCGATGCCGAAGTCGGTCACCTTGGCGCGGCCCTCGGCGTCGATCAGCACGTTCTGGGGCTTGACGTCGCGGTGCACGAGCCGCTCGGCGTGCGCGGCCGACAGCGCGCGGCCGATCTCGATCGCATAGGCCACCGCCTCGCCGACGGGCAGCCGGCCGAGGCGCCGGATGCGCTGCTTGAGCGTCTCGCCGTCGAGCAGCTCGAGCACGATGTAGGGGCGCCCGTCGTCCTCGCCGAAGTCGATCACCGTGACGACGTGCTGGTGGTTGAGCCGGGCGACGGCGCGCGCCTCGCGGCGGAAGCGCTCCATCTGATCCGCGTCCGAGGTGATGTCGCGATGCATCAGCTTGATCGCGACCCAGCGCTCGAGCGTGGTGTCGTACGCGCGATAGACGGTCGACATGCCGCCGGCGCCGATCTGCTCCTCGAGGCGGAAGCGGCCGTTCAGGAGGGTGCCGATCACTGTGCCTATTGTGAGAGGTCCGATGGCGGTTCGCGCACTGTGCATCACCGATCCCGCCTGCGGCTGGTCCTGGGGCTTGGAGCCGGTCGTGCGGGCGCTGATGGTGGAGTTCGGCGACGACCTGCGTTGGACCTTCGCGATGGGCGGCCTGGCGCGCAAGTACGGCCCGGACGCACGCGAGCAGACGGTCCGCCAGTGGCTCGCGGCGAGCGCCGATTCCGGCATGCCGACCGACCCGCTGGCGTGGTACGACTCGCCGCCGTCGTCGACCTATCCGGCCTGCATGGCGGTGAAGGCCGCGCAGGAGCAGGGCGCGGACGCCGCCTACCGCTACCTGCGTGCGCTGCGCGAGGGGATCGTCTGCCGCCGCCGCAAGCTCGACGCCACCGAGGCGCTCGTGGAGGAGGCGCGTGACGTGGGGCTCGACGTCGAGCGCTTCCGCGTCGACCTCGGCTCGCACGCGACGGTCGAGGCGTTCGGCACCGACCTCGAGCTCGCGCGAGAGGTGCCGGAGGCCGTCCGGAGGGCCGACACGACGCGCTCCTCCGAACCTGCCAACGCCGAGCGCGTCCCCTTCCCGACGCTGCGCTTCGAGGGCGACGCCGGGGACGCGCGCTGGACCAGCGGCCTGCGCCCGCTCGACGAGGTCCGCGACCACGCCCTCGCCGCCGGGGCGACGCCGTCCACGGACCCGCGCCCAGACGTCCTCGTGGCGCTCCGGCGCTTCGGCCGCATGGCGCCTGTCGAGGTCGCCGCCGTCTGCGACCTACCGCTGCCGCGCGCCGAGGCCAATCTCGCCCAGCTCGCGCTCGACTGGCGGATCCGGCCCGTCCCCGTCCTCGCCGCCCGCCTCTGGGAGCTCGCCTGACGCTCGCCCACCCGATGCGTGTGCAGTTGATGGTCCATACGACCCCCCAACTGCACAGGGATGCCGAGCAGCTGCCTAGAAGCTGTACGAGCGCTCGCGCGCGTGGCGGTCGAGGGCGAGCGTGAGCAGGCGGTCGAGGAGGTCCGGATACGCGACTCCGGATGCCTCGAAGAGCTTGGCGAACACGCTCGTCTCGGTGAAGCCGGGGATCGTGTTGAGCTCGTTGACGAGCACGCGGGCGTCGCCGTCAGGGTCCTCGACGAAGAAGTCGCAGCGGGCCATGCCGGCGCAGCCGACGCGGCGGTAGACGTCCGCCGCCAGCGCGCGGACGCGCTCGGCGACCGGCTCCGGGATGCGGGCGGGCACGACCAGGCGCATGCCCCCGGCGTCGTACTTCGCCTCGTAGTCGTACCAGTCGGCGTCGATCTCGATCTCGCCGGGAATCGAGGGCTCGGGCTCGTCGTCGCCGATCACCGAGCACTCGATCTCCAGCCCGTCGGACGCCGCCTCGACGATCGCCAGCGGGTCGTGCTCCCAGGCGGCGGCGAGCGCCGCGGGCAGCTCGTCCGCCGAGACGACCTTCGAGATCCCCACCGACGAGCCCAGGCGCGCCGGCTTGACGAAGCACGGGAATCCGAACGGGGGGCTCACGCCCCCCGGACCCCCCGTGGTGCCATGGCCGGTCGGTTGTGAGAACGCCGGAGCGCGGACCGAGACGTACTCGACCTGCGGTATGTCCGCCACCGACAGGACGTCCTTGAAGCGAACCTTGTCCATGCACAAGGCGCTGGCGGCGACGCCGGCGCCGCAGTAGGGGACGTCGAGGGTCTCGAGCAGCCCCTGGACGACGCCGTCCTCGCCGTAGGGACCGTGCAGCGCGGGGAAGGCGACGTCGCAGCCGAGCAGCCCGCCGCCCGGCTCGAGCGTGACGGGGGCGCCGTCGCACGACCAGCGGCCGTCGCGATCGATCGTGACCGCGACCGGCTCGTGGCCCGCCGCCTCCAGCCCGGCGGCGACCGCGGCGGCCGAGCGCAGCGACACCTCGTGCTCGCTCGAGCGCCCGCCGCCGAGCACCGCGATCCTCATGCCGACCTCCGGCGGGCGCGGGTCACAGCCCGTCCTCCGGTGGCGGGGTGGGCGCCGGCGCCGTGTACTCGCCGACCACCAGCACGACCGTGCTCCCGTCGTCGACGTCGGTCCCCGCCGCCGGTCGCTGCTCGAGGACCAAGCCGTCGAGCGCCGGGTCGTCGACCGCCTCGGTCTCGATCGTCGCGCTCAACCCCTCGCCGCGCAGCACCCGCACGGCGTCGGTGCGGGACAGGTCGGTCACGAACGGCACGGCCACCTGCTCGACTGGCTCGGCGACCGTCAGGGAGACCCGGCCGCCGGGATCGAGCGTCGTCCCGGCCGCCGGGTCCTGCGAGATCACCTGGTCCTCTGGCTCGTCGGACTCCTCGCGGCTGATGCTGTAGGCGAGCCCGAGGTCGTCGAGACGGGAGGTCGCCGACGCGAGCGACAGCCCGACGAGGTCCGGCACCTCGACCTGCTGCGGCCCCGAGCTGACGAAGAGCCGCACGCGCGAGCGCTCCTCGACCTCCGTGCCGGCGCTCGGCGACGTGCCGATCGCGTGGCCCTCGGCGACAGCCGACGACGGGCGCAAGCTGGTCTGCACGCGCAGGTCGGCGCGGCGCAGCTCACGCAGCGCCTGCGCGCGCGTCAGGCCGCGCACCGACGGGACGATCACCTCCCCCGGGCCAGAGGAGACGACGAGCGTGATCGTGTCGTCGCGTGCCGCCTGCTCGCCGGGGTCGGGGTCCTGTCTGAGCACGGTGTCGACGTCGGCGAGCGACTGCTCGCGCTGGACCTCGATGTCCTCGAACCCGGCGCGGTCGAGTCGCACACGCGCCTCGCTCAGCTCCATCCCCGTCACCTTCGGGACGTCGATCTGCTCCGGCTGCAGCAGCGTCCAGGCGGCCACGGCGATCAGCGCGAGCACGAGCGCCCCGAGCGCGTAGGCGGGCCAGCGACGCGGACGCTCCTCCTCGACCCGCTCGGCGTCGGCGGGGGGCGGCGCCGGCACCGCCGCGAAGACCGCCGTGTCCTGCCCTGGCTCCTCCCCCGCCAGGAACGCCTCGACGTACGGCAGGCAAGCCTCGAGCGCGGCGGCGAAGTCCTCGGCCGACTGCCAGCGCGCCGCCGGGTCCTTTGCGAGCGCTCCGAGCACGACGCCCTCGAGGTTCGGCTCGATCCGCAGGCCGTCGCGCGACATCGGCGGCGGCTGCGCGGACATGTGCTTGAGCGCGATCGACACGGCGCTCTCGCCGTCGAAGGGCAGCTGCCCGGTCAGCATCTCGTAGAGCATCACGCCGATCGAGTAGACGTCGGACCGTGGCGTGACCTCCTGCCCCTGGGCCTGCTCGGGCGAGATGTACTGGGCGGTGCCCATGATCGACCCGGTCTCGGTCATCTCCGAGGCGCCGGCGCGGGCGATGCCGAAGTCGGTCACCTTGGCGTTGCCCTGGTCGTCGACGATCACGTTGTGGGGCTTGAAGTCGCGGTGGACGACGCCGTTGCGGTGTGCGAAGGCGCCCGCCTGCAGGATCTGGATGCCGAGCCCGATCGTGCGCAGCTGGTCGATCGGCGCGTCGGTCGTGACGATGTCCTTGAGCGTGCGCCCGCGCAGGTACTCCATCGCGATGTAGTACGTGCCGTCGTGCTCGCCACGGTCGTAGACGCCGACGACCTGCGGATGCTGGAGGCCGGCGGCGGCCGACGCCTCGCGGCGGAAGCGCTCGACGAACTCGGCGTCCTGGGCGAAGCGGCGGTGGAGCACCTTGAGCGCCACCTCGCGGCCGAGGTTGCGGTCGTCGGCGCAGTAGACGTCGGCCATCCCTCCGGAGCCGATGCGCCGCACGATCCGGTACCGACCGTCGACGACCGTGCCGTCCGCCAAGTCGCTCATCCGCCCTCCGACAGCAACGTCTGCAGGACCTGGGCCGCGAGCGGGGCGGCGTCCGCGCCGCCGGACGTGCCGATCGGCTGGTCCTCGAGCGTCACGGCGATCGCGTAGCGGGGGCTCTCCACGGGCGCGAACCCTATGAACCAGACCTGGTTGAGGTCGCCGCCGGCGACCTCGGCGGTGCCGGTCTTGCCGGCGACCGCCACGTCCGAGAGCGCAGCGGCGGTGCCGGTGCCCTCGTTGACGACGTCGGCCATCATCCGCGCGAGCTGGTCGGCCGACTCCGGCTTCATCACCTGCGACTGGAGCGCCGGCTCGATCTGCTCCTCGACGCGGCCGTCCTTGCCGACCACGCGCTCGACCAGACGTGGGCGCATCAGCTGGCCGCGGTTGCCGACGGCCGCCGCGACGAGCGCCATCTGGAGCGGCGTCGCCTGAATCTGGCCCTCGGCGCCGCCCTGCCCGATCGCGACGCGGCCGACGTCGAAGCCGCCCTCCACCAGCTGCTGGTCGGCGTCCCTGACCCCGCTGGCGGTCATCTGGCCGTCGGGGTAGTCGAGCTGTGGGTCGTGACCGAAGCCGAAGCGGTCCATGTACTCGAGCAGCGTGTCGCTGCCGACCTGCTCGCCGACGCGAGCGAACACCGTGTTGACCGAGCCCGTCAGCGCGGTGGTGAAGCTGATCGGCCCCCAGTCGACGTTGCCGGCGTTGGAGAGCGGCACGCCACTGATCGTCGCCGGCGACGACCCGTCGACGATCGAGTCGGGCGTCAGCGCACGCGAGTCCAATGCCGCGGCGGCGGTCACGACCTTGAAGGTCGATCCCGGCGGGTACGCGGTCTGGGTGGTCCGGTTGACCAGCGGGCGCGCGTCCTCGTCGGTCCGCAGGGACTCGAAGTAGGAGTCGTCGGGAACCCGGTTCGGGTCGTAGCTCGGCGACGAGGCCATCACGCGGATGCGGCCGGTCGCGGGCTCGAGCGCGACGATCGCCCCGCGCCGGCCGGCGAGCGCGTCGTAGGCGGTGCGCTGCGCGTCGGCGTGGAGCGTCGTTACCACGTCGTCACCCTCACGTTGGCCGCCCTGCAGCTCGCGGAAGATCGTCCCGAACTCGTTCAGGTCGCCGGTCAGCGCGTCGTCCTGCGACTGCTCGATGCCGGTCATCCCGCGCTCGATGTAGCTGTAGCCGACGGCATGGGCGAACAGGTCGCCGGCCGGATACGAGCGCTCGTAGACGCGCTGCGGACCTCTGCCGTCCGGCGTGCTGCGCGCGAGCACGCCACGTGCGTCGCCGGAGACGATCAGCCCGCGCGGCACCTGCTGCTGCTCGAGTAGCGGCCGCTTGTTCAGAACCTGGTCCCGCAGCGACGCGGCCTCGAAGACCGTCCAGCGCGACGTGAACGCGATCAGCACCGCGAACAGCACCAGCGTCAGGCCGAACAGCTGCACGATCTGGCGGTTCACGAGCGCTCCCGGCTCACACGAGCCCCCCGGCGGCCATCCGCCCGCGCGCGCGGCGCGCGCGGTCCGAGACGATCAGCAGCAGCGCCAGCAGCACCATGTTGGCGAGGATCGAGCTGCCGCCGTAGGAGACGAACGGCAGCGTCACGCCGGTCAGCGGGATGACCTTGGTCACACCGCCGACGATCACGAACACCTGCAGTGCGAACACGGCGGTCAGCCCGGCGGCGAGCAGCTTCGAGAAGCCGTCGCCGGCGATCAGCGCCGTCTTGAAGCCGCGCGCGGCGAACAGCAGGTAGACGAGGATCAGGCCGGCCGCGCCGAACAGCCCGAGCTCGTCGGCGATCACGGCGTAGATCAGGTCGGTGTGGGCGGCCGGCAGGATCGTGGCGCCGCCCGGCAGCTCGAGCAGCGACTGGCCGAGCCCCTGGCCGAAGAGGCCGCCATCGGCCTGCGCGAACAGCGACTGGGCGATCTGGAAGCTGCCGCCGGGCGCGTCGTAGAGCTTCTGGTCGAACGGATCGAGCCAGGTGTCGACGCGCTGCTCGACGTGTCCGACCGTGGTCGCGAAGTACGCCGCGCCGCTCAGGAACAGGGTCGCGCCGACGCCGACGATCGAGAGGCGCGCCGTCGCGACGTAGAGCAGCGCGAGGAAGCCGCCGAAGAACATCAGCGAGCTGCCGAGGTCGCGGATGAGCACCAGCATCACCATCGCCAGGCCCCAGATCAGCAACAGCGGCCCGAAGTGCTTCAGCGACGGGCGCTCGCGCAGCAGCGACACGGCCGACAGCGTGAAGACCGCGAGCAGGACCGCCGCGACGGCGCCGAGGTCGAGCGCGAGCACGATCGCCGCCACGAGCGCCGCCGGCACGCCGTAGAGCAGCGTCTGCTCGACCGGCGTCAGCGCGCGCAACCTTGCCCGCACCAGCACCTCGCGCGTGTCGCGCAGGTAGCTGGCGAGGAAGACGATCACCGCGAGCTTGGCGAACTCGGCCGGCTGGAACTGGATCAGCCCGAGGTCGACGGCGAGGTAGGCGCCGTTCACCTGCTCGCCGATGCCCGGCATGCGCGGCAGCAGCAGCATCGCTATCCCGGCCGCAGCGATCGTGTAGCGGTAGCGCTCGAGCACGTGGTGGTCGGGCAGGAAGTAGATCGTGGCGCTCAGCAGCGCCAGCCCGATCACGAACCACTGCGCCTGCTCGCGCGCCAGCTCGGTGTCGATGCGGTAGATCATCACCAGGCCGAAGGCGGCCAGCAGAGCCGCGAGCGGGTAGAGGTAGGGGTCGGCGTCGGGCAGCCGCGCTCGGATGAAGAGATGGCCGAACACGCAGAGGCCGAGGAAGACGGCGCCGTAGGTGGCCGTCAGGTCGCTGACCTCCTGCGCCTCGGCGACGAGGACGGCGGCGAAGCCGGCGCATACCAGCAGCGAGACCGGGATCAGGCCGAAGAGCTCGCGCGTCCGGACGCTCACCGGGCCTGCCGCCCGGGATCCAGCGTGCCGCGCTCGAGCTGGCGGACGAGGTCCTCGGCGTCCGAGCGGCCGCGCCACTGGTGGTCGAGCACCCGGTCGCGACGCGCCTGCGGGATCGCGCGCGCCGGCACGCCGCTGCGGTACTGCGGCGAGTACAGCTCGACTCCGAGTGGCAGCTCATACGGCAGTCCCCGGTAGACCGTCACGAGGCCGTTGTCGTCGGTGCCGACGAAGTGGACCTGCCGTGCGGCGAGGAACGCACCGAACCCGATCGTTGCGACCACGACGACCGCCACGGCCGCGGTCGCGGCTCGCCGGCCGCGGCGGCGCCGGCGCAGCCGCCTGCTGCTTGCGGCGTCCGCTGCACGGACGCGCTCGCGCGGTGGCTCGACCGGCGCCCGCGTCGAGGTCTCCGCGGCGCCACCGGCCACGGTCGCGGCCTGGAGGTCGTCGACGGTCAGCCCGCCGTGAATCGTCTCCTGCGCGGCGCCGGCCTCGCCGGCGTCCGCCCCGTCGTGCCCGACGCGGAACAGCACGACGGTGATGTTGTCCCTGCCGCCACCCTGGTTCGCGGCGCGCACGAGCGCCTCGGCGGCCTCCTCGAGCGTCGCCGCGCCGCGCAGCAGTGAGGCGAGCTCGTCGTCGGGCACCATCCCCGTCAGGCCGTCCGAGCAGAGGAGGTAGACGTCGCCGTCGCGCGCGACGTGCGTGTGGGTGTCCACGTCGACGGTCGGCTCCGGGCCGAGCGCGCGCGTGATGATCGAGCGCTGCGGGTGGTTCTCGGCGGCCTCGGGCGTGAGCTGGCCCGAGCGCTCGAGCTCGGCCACCAGCGAGTGGTCGTGGGTGAGCTGCGAAAGCTCGCCGTCGCGCAGGCGGTAGGCACGACTGTCGCCGACGTGGCCGAGGCTGACGGCGCCGTCCGCGACCAGCGCGGCGGTCAGCGTCGTGCCCATGCCGCGGTGGGAGTCGTCGCGCTGGGCCAAGTCGAAGATGCGGCGGTTGGCCTCCTTGGCCACCGTCGCGAGCTGCTGCTCGGGGCTCGCGGACCGGTCACGGCGGTCGCCGAACGCCTCGGCCGCGAGCCGCGACGCGACCTCGCCCGCGCGCGCCCCGCCCATGCCGTCGGCGACCGCGAACACGGGTGCGGCGACGACGAGGCTGTCCTCGTTCGCCTCGCGCTGCCGACCCACGTCCGTGAGGCCGGCCTGCTCTACGACCCGGAGCGCCATCGCTACTCCTGGTAGCGGTACTCGCTGTCGCCGATCCGGATCACGTCAGCCACCTTCAACCGCTCGACGCCCCGCACGCGCCGGCCGTTCAGGTAGGTGCCGTTCGTGGAGCCCATGTCCTCGAGGTGCATGAAGTCGCCGCGCCGGAAGATACGCGCATGCGCGGAGGAGGCGAACGGGTCGTCGACCTGGATCTCCGCGTGATCCGAGCGCCCGAGCGTCGCGCCGTCGCGGAGGTCGAAGATCGTGCCGGGCTCGTGCCCGAGCGCCGCGATCACCTCGAGGCGCGGCTCGACGACGCCCAGCAGGCCGCCGTCGCCGGGCTCGTCGTCGCGGCGCCGCGAGAGCTCGGGCGCCGCCGCGTGCGCGGACGTCACCGGCTCGACGCCGCGCGCGAGATCGCGCAGGGCGCTGCGCGAGACCCACAGCAGGAACAGGTAGAGCACGGCCAGGAAGCCGAACTTGAGCGCCACCGCCAGCGGCTCGTCCATCCTCGCCCCGCCTCCTACTCGAGCTCGAAGTCGAAGTCGGACAGGCCGAGCGTGATGCGATCGCCGCTGCGCAAGACCGCCTCGTCGAGGCGCCGCCGGTTGACCTTGACGCCGTTCGTCGAACCGAGGTCGACGATCCGCCAGGAGTCGCCGTCGCTGCGCAGCTCCGCGTGACGGCGCGAGATGTTCGGGTCGTCGATCGCCAGGTCGCACTCGCGACTGCGGCCGATCGTGAACGGGTCGGCGTCGATCGCGGTGCGCCGGCCCTCGCCCGCCAGCACGGCGCGGTGGCGAGGGCGCGTGCGGCGCTCGGGCGGCGGCTCGAGGACGCGCGCCGCGCGCTCGGGCGAGTAGACCATCGTGTGCCCGAAGTCGCCCTGCGACGGCGCGACGTCACGGGCGGAGGGCGCCGGCTCGTCCTCCGGCGTGTCGAGCAGCTGCGCCTGGATGCCGAACTCGCCGAGCTGGAGCCGGTCGTCGGTCATGAACTCGACGGCCGGGCGGCTCGTCAACGCGAGCCCCTCGGCGCGGGCGTGCTCGAGCAGGTAGTCGGACAGCTCCTTGCGCAGCGCCGGCTCGTAGCTCTCGAAGTGGCTGCGGTCGTCGGGCGAGAGGAAGACGCGGTAGTGGTTGGGCACGTAGACGCGCGAGACGGAGGTCAGCTTCGACTCGTCCATCTCCTTGGCAAGCTTGCGCGCCAGCTCGACGGGCTCGACGTTCGACTTGAAGGCGCGGCTAAACGCGCCCTCCACGAGGCCACCCAACTTCGACTCGAGATTCCTCAGGATGCTCATGGGAGCGTGCCTCAGGGTAGTGCTGCCCGCCTGCGCCCGCCCCGCCCGTGGCGGGCGGCGCGCACGATCGGGCCGAGCGCGACGGCGGCCGCGACCCACGCGAGCGGCAGCAGCGGCTCGAGCGACGAGGCCAGCGGGATCAACGCGTCGTCGACCGCGGCGACCGCCGAGTGCTCCCAGCCCGCAGACGGGGGCGTGGGCGACGCGCCGCCGAACGGCAGCTGCGCATCCCGCAGCGTGGCGCCGAGCGCTAGCCACACGAAGCCGGTCGTGGCGAGCGCGAGGCGGCGCCAGGCAGTCGAGCACGACGCGGCGACGGCGACGAACAGCGGTCCGAGCGCCACGATCCCGAGCAGCGGCGCCAGTCCGGGCAGCGACCAGAGCAGACCGGCGCGCGGCAGCAGCAGCGGCACCGGAGCGACCGCGGCGGCGAGCACGACCGCCGTGCCCTCGCGACCGGCGTCCGGCGACGCGAGCCAGCCACAGACCGCGACGGCGGCCGTGATCCAGCCGGCGCGCGGCAGCAGCGCCACGACGAGCGCCGCCACGGCGGCCGCGGCAGCGATCGAGAACGGGGGCGACGGGCCCAGGTAGGCCAGCGCGGCCGCCACGAGCGCCCCCGCCCCGGCGCCCGCCCCGACGCGGCCCGCGACGAGGGACGCGAGCGGCTGGCGGAGCTCGTCGCCGTCCTGCGCGGGTGGCGACCGCGAGCCGCCGAGCACCCGCGTCAGGCCGGTGCGCGGACGGGCGGCTGTGAGGCCGAAGCGATCGAGCGTCTCGGTCTCGACCAGACCGCCGCGGTCGCCGAGCGCCGGCTCGGCGGCGGCGAGCACCTCGCGCAGCTCGTCGAGCCGCGGCCGATAGGCGGGGTCGGCGTCGAGCGCGGCGTCGACGGCCTCGCACAGCGCCGGCGGCAGGTCCCGCCGCGCCGATCGCAACGGTGGCAGCGGGCTGCCCAGGCGCCGCGCCGTCGCCGCCGGGCTGTCGGCGCGGACGGGGTTCGAGCCGGTCCAGGCCTCGTAGAGCGTCAGGGCGAGCGAGTAGACGTCGGACTCGGGCCCGACCGCGCCGCCCTCTGCCTGCTCGGGCGACATGTAGGCGAGCGTCCCGACGACGTCTCCGGGCGCGGTCAGCGCGTCGCCGCTCACGAGCCGCGCGATCCCGAAGTCGGTCAGCTTGGCGAAGCCGGCTCCGGCGGCCGGCTCGGCCAGCACCATCACGTTGCCCGGCTTGACGTCGCGGTGGATCACGCCGCGCGCGTGCGCGTGATCGAGCGCGTCGCAGAGCGCGACCCCGATCCGCGCGACGTCGCGGTCGGACACGGCCCCGGCACGCGTCAGCTCCGCGAGCGTGGTGCCGTCGACCAGCTCCGACACCAGGTACGCCGCGTCGCCGTCGTGACCGAGCTCGTAGAGCGCGACGATCCCCGGATGGTTCAGCCGTGCGGCGGCGACCGCCTCGCGCTGCACGCGCGCGTCGTCTGCGTGGTCGCCTCCGGACGGGACCACCTTGACCGCCACGTCGCGCTCGAGTCGCTCGTCGTAGGCCCGCCAGACGACGCCGAACCCGCCCGCCCCGAGGCGCGCGGTCAGCCGGTAGCGGCCGAGCACGAGCCGGTGCCCGGGGGCGCCTCCGATGCGCTCTGTGCGCGCCTCGTCGTCCAACCGGATCGTGGTCTCGGACCTGGTCATCTGGCTTCTTCTTTCGGGCCGCGCCATGTGCCACCTGCCACCTTCGCGGCGTGCCCGGCGCGGCGCCAACCGACGGAGCGGTCATACTGCGCCACTGCAGGGCCCCACGCGAGGAGCGATCTAGTCCTTGTTCGACGACCCGGACCAGCCAACAGCCGGCCGCGCTCGCCCGGCGCGCCACCGGCCGGGAGCCGCGAGCGACCGTCAAACCCTCATGGTACGACGGTCTGTCGCCGCGGGCGCGGGCCTGCTCGTCCTGATCCTGCTCGTGGTCGGCGTGCGCGGCTGCCTCGACTCGCGCAAGGAGGCGGCGATCAACGACTACGTGCGCGACGTCGACGCGCTGATGAACGAGTCGGATCGCTTCGGCGAGGCGCTCTTCTCCCAGCTCGCGGGCGGCGGCGGGGCGACGGACGTCGAGATCCAGAACGCCCTCAACACCTTCGCGATCGAGTCGACGCGACTCGTCGAGCGCGCCGACCTGATCGACACGCCGGACGAGCTCGCCGGCGCTCAGCGCTACGTGATCGACACGCTCGAGCTGCGCAGCGAGGGCATCGGCCTCGTCGCCGACAACCTGCCCAACGCGATCGCGACCGGAGACCGGCAGGAGGGTGCGGCCGAGGAGATCGCCCGTGCGATGCAGGTGTTCCTGACGAGCGACATCCTCTACTTCCGCCGCGTGCGGCCGCAGATCGACGCGGTGCTGCGCGAGGAGGAGCTCGAGCAGCAGCTCGGAGCGAGCACGTACATCGAGGACATCACGTGGGTCGATCCCGCCGAGATCGCGAGCCGGATCGAGGGCGTCGGCGGCACGGCCTCCGACGAGGAGGCGGCCGCCGGGGTGCACGGCAACGGCCTCGGCACGGTGACCCTGGGTGGCCAGACGCTGACGCCGGACGGATCGACGGGCGTGACGGTCTCCGAGGACCTCACGATCGCGGTCCAGGTGGCCAACCAGGGCGAGCACACGGAGACGGACGTGCCCGTCACGGTCACGATCGGCAGCGGCGGCGACGCCATCGAGCGCGAGAAGGTGCTCGCCACGATCGCGGCCGGCGAGACGAAGACGGTCGAGATCCCGATCGACCGGCAACCGCCGACGGGCCAGACCGTCCCGGTCGGCGTCGAGATCGGGCTCGTCTCCGGTGAGGACGAGTCGATCGGCAACAACGCCGCCGACTTCTCCGTGATCTTCACGTCCTGAGCCGCTCGGTAGTGTGCTGGCCGTGGATGGGGTGAGTAGCGTCGAGGGCGTCGTGGCGCTGGCCGCGGCGGCCGTCGCCGTGGCCGCGCTGGCACTCGCGAGCATCCTGGCGTTCAAGCTGCGCGGGCTGCGCATCGATCAGCGCAAGGTGCTCGGCGACACCGGCGAGCGCGACCTCGTCGGGCACGCGGCGCGGCTGGAGCAGGGCTTCGTCGAGCTGCGCGATTGGGTCGAGGACAGCGCGGCCGGCCTCGAGCGGCGGATGGCCGCGGCCGAGGACCGCGTCGACGGCTGCGTTGCCCACCGGGCACTCGTGCGCTACGACGCCTACGGCGAGCTGTCGGGCCACCAGTCGAGCTCGCTCGCGCTGCTCGATGCGTCGCGCTCGGGCGTCGTGCTGTCGTCGATCCTCCACCGCGACAGCGCACGCGTCTACGTCAAGCAGGTCGTCGTTGGCGAGTCCGACGTCGAGCTCTCGCCCGAGGAGCGCCAGGCGGTCGAGCTCGCCCTGGGCGACGCCGCCGCGCAGGCCACGCGCGAGCGATGACGCGCGTCGCGTACCTCGGCCCCGCCGGCACCCACACCGACGAGGCGCTGCGGGCGTCGGCCACCGCGCCGGTCGAGGCCGATCCGCGCGCTACGGTGAGCGAGGCGATCATGGCCGTGCAGCGCGGCGACGCCGACAGCGCCGTGGTCCCGATCGAGAACTCGCTCGAGGGCGGCGTCGCCGCGACGCTCGACGCGCTCGCCGGCGAGGCTGCCGACGTGCGCATCGTGCGCGAGACGATCCATCCGATCCACCACCACCTGATCGCCGCCGAGCCACTGGATCTGAGCGCCATCGAGCGGGTCGTGTCGCATCCGCAGGCCGTCGGACAGTGCCGCGCCTTCCTGGCGCAGCGCCTGCCTGACGCCGAGCTAGCGGCGGCGAGCTCGACCGCCGAGGCGGTCCGCGCGGTCGCCGGCGCCACGGCACCGTGGGCGGCGATCGGCTCGCGGCTCGCGACCGAGCTCCACGGCGGCACGGTCCTCGCCGAGCGGATCGAGGACCGGGCGGACAACGTCACCCGCTTCGTCTGGCTCGCGCGCGCCGGCGACGCCCCCGCCACCGTGGAGGGACCGGCGAAGACCTCGATCGTCTTCTGGGGGTTCGCCGACGACTCCCCCGGCTCGCTGGTGTCCGTGCTGCGCGAGCTGTCGGACCGCGGCATCAACCTGACGAAGATCGAGTCGCGTCCGCGACGCGTCCGCCTCGGCCACTACATGTTCTTCGCCGACCTCGAGGCCCACATCGGCGAGCCCCATGTCGAGGCGGCTCTGAAGGCGCTCTCAGAGCGGGTCGAGACGCTGCGCGTGCTCGGCTCGTACCCCGCCGCGCCTTCCGGCGAGCGCTGAGCCCCCGCTACACTCACCCGCGTGACGGTGCACCCGATACCGGTGCCTGACTCCCACGCTGGCGACGACGAGCCAGCGCCACTTCGCGCGCTGCCGGACGGCCGGTCCGGTGGGCGCGCCACCTCATCCGGCCGGGTCCTGGTCCTCAACGCGTCGTACGAGCCGATCAACGTCTGCACCGTGCGCCGCGCCGCCGTGCTGCTGCTCAAGCAGCGGGCCGAGATCCTCGAGGTCGGCGAGTGGGCGCTGCACGCCGAGAGCTTCACCCTGCCCCGGCCGATGGTGATCCGGCTCAAGACCTACGTCCGCGTGCCGCGCGAGGCCCACCGCCGCAAGATCACTCGCCGGGCGGTCTTCGCGCGCGACGGTTGGGCCTGCCAGTACTGCGGCGAGGAGCGCGGGAGCCTCACCGTCGACCACGTGATCCCGCGCTCGAAGGGCGGCGGGACCGACTGGGAGAACGTCGTGACGTGTTGCGCCCCCTGCAACCGCCGCAAGGGCGACCGCCTGCCGCGCCAGGCCAAGATGGTCCCGCGCAGACGACCCGGCGCGCCGAGCTCGACTATCTTCATACACGTGGCCGTACCGGTGATCCCGCAGTCCTGGGAGCAATACATCCCCAAGGCAGCCTGATCGTGGAGGCAGGGGGACCCGACCGCCCGCGCCGCGGGGACGATCCAACCCGCCCGGCGGACGACGGCGAGCTCCGCGCCGGCCAGGACCGCGCGGCCGACGAGCACGCGGCCATCCGCAGCGACCTACGATCGCTGCGCAGCTGGGTGATCGTGCTCGCGGTGCTGACGGCGATCGTCGCCGCGGTCGCCGTCTTCGCGCTGATCGAGGCACGCGAGGCTCAGGACGCGCAGAGCTCGACCGCGACCGCCACGCAGGCCGACATCGAGCGCGTCCGCGACCAGCTGCGCGAGCGGGTCGACGCGCTCGAGGCTCGGCTCGAGGACGCTCCGACCAGCCAACGGGTCGATCGCCTCCAGACACGGGTGGCTAAGGCTCGCCAGGCCGCGCGCTCCGCGTCCGGCGAGGCGACCGCCGCGAGCGATCGTGCCGAGCGCCTGGCCACGCGCGCCGAGGCGCTCGAGCAGCGCGTCGATGCGCTCGAGACCCAGCCCGACACCGACGGCAACCAGCAGCAGGACGGCACGAACTAGCCGGAACGACGAGGGACGCCCCGCTGGGACGCCCCTCGCGTGCTGCTCTTTTGTCTGGACCAACTCGGCTGCGGCCCTACGGAGCGTGCTTCCGCTCCCGGCCGGAGGGATCACTCCCAGCCTCCGCACCCGAGGGTGCCACGGTTTTGGACTCCGCTTGACGGGGTCCAGTGCTCCGGTCTAGCGGCCGGACACCTCCAGGATCCCGAAATGTCTGTCACTCAACGTCGGACCACCTCCTTTCCCTGGTCCAGCTATTGAAGCAGACGCCCGAGACCTACTCGTCGGTTGCCTCGTCGTCGCCAGGAGGGGCGGCTGGGTCGTCGCCGTCGATCGGCTTCAGGACGTCGGGCTCGCCGTCGGTGACGGTCGAGGTGTCGGCCTCGTCCTCCATGACGAGGGCCACGGCGCTGACGGCGTCGTCCTCGCGGAGGTTCATGACGCGGACGCCCTGGGCGGCGCGGCCCTGGCGGGAGATGCCCTTGACGCCGGTGCGCTGGACCATGCCGTTCTGCGAGATGAAGACGAGGTCCTGGTGATCGCGGACGATCAGCGCCCAGGCGACACCGCCCTTCTGCTCGGTCAGCTTGATCGTCTTGACGCCCATCGTCCCGCGGCCCTTGACCGGGTACTCGGCGATCGGCGTCCGCTTGCCGTAGCCCTTGTCGGTGACGACGAACAGCTCGGTGTCGTCGCGGGCGATGTCCATCGCCAGCACGCAGTTGTCGCCGCGCGAGACGTTCATCCCGCGCACGCCGGCGGTGTCGCGGCCCATCGCGCGCGCCTGCTCCTCGTTGAAGCGGACGGCCTGGCCCGAGCGGGACACCATGATGATGTCGTCCTCGCCGCTGGTCCGCCGGACCCCGACGAGCTCGTCGCCCTCGCGGATCTTGATCGCGATGATCCCATCCGCCTTGATCGGCGTGTTGTAGGCCGGGAACTCGGTCTTCTTGACCTGACCCTGACGGGTCGCGAACACGAGGTACTTGCCCTCGCTGAAGTCGCGCGTCGAGAGCACCGAGCGGACGTACTCGTCCTCGCGCAGCGGCAGCAGGTTGACGAGCGCCCGGCCCTTCGCCGTCCGGGACGCCTCCGGCAGCTCGTAGACCTTCTGCCGGTAGACCTTGCCGCGGTTGGTGAAGAACAGGAGGTAGTCGTGGGTCGAGCAGACGAAGAGGTGCTCGATGTAGTCCTCGTCCTTCATGTCCATGCCGGTCACGCCGACGCCGCCGCGCTTCTGCTTCCGGTAGGTGGCGAGCGGCAGCGACTTGATGTAGCCCGACTTCGTGATCGCGATGACCATCTGCTGGTCGGCGATCAGGTCCTCGATGTCGATGTCGTCCTCGGAGTGCGTGATCTCCGTCCGCCGCTCGTCGCCGTAGGCCTCGCGGATCTCGGCCAGCTCCTCCTTGATGATGTCCCGGATCCGCTGCTCGTCGCCGAGGATCTCGCGCAGCTCGCGGATCCGCTCGAGCACGTCGGCGTGCTCCTGCTTGAGCCTGTCCGCCTCGAGCGCGGTCAGGCGCTGCAGGCGCAGGTCGAGGATCGCCTGGGCCTGGATGCGCGTCAGGTCGAAGCGCTCCATCAGCCCCTCGCGGGCCGCGTCCGGGTCGCTCGAGCCGCGGATCAGCTGGATCACCGCGTCGATGTCGGTGATCGCGACGAGCAGGCCCTCGAGGATGTGGCGGCGGGCCTCCTTCTCGCGCAGCTCGTGCTTGGTGCGCCGGACGACCACCTCGCGCTGGTGCTCGACGTAGGCGCTGATGACCTCGCGCAGCGATAGCGTCTTGGGCACGCCGTCGACGAGCGCGACGGTGTTGACGCCGAACGTCGACTGCAGCGACGTGAACTTGTAGAGGTTGTTGAGGACCACCTTCGGGATCGCGTCGCGCTTGAGCTCGATCACGATCCGGATGCCCGACTTGTCCGACTCGTCGCGGAGGTCGGAGATCTGCGGGATCTTGCCGTTCTGGACGACCTCGGCGATCTTCTTGATCAGCCCCGAGCCGTCGTTGCGGCCGTCGCCCTTGGACACCTGGTAGGGCAGCTCGGTGACGATGATCGCCTCCTTGCCCTGGCGCAGCGGCTCGATGTGCGCCTTGCCGCGCACGACGACGCGGCCGCGGCCGGTCTCGTAGGCGTCCTTGATCCCCTGCCAGCCGATGATGATGCCGCCGGTCGGGAAGTCCGGGCCCTTGATGTGCTTCATCAGCCCGGCGACGTCGATCGCGGGGTTGTCGATGTAGGCGACCGTCGCGTCGACTGCCTCGCGCAGGTTGTGCGGGGGGATGTTCGTCGCCATCCCGACGGCGATCCCAGACGAGCCGTTGACGAGCAGGTTCGGGAAGCGCGACGGCAGGATCGACGGCTCGAGCCGCTGGTCGTCGTAGGTGGCGGTGAAGTCGACCGTGTCGCGGTCGATGTCGCGCACCATCTCCATCGCCAGCCGCGCCAGGCGCGCCTCGGTATATCTCATCGCCGCCGGCGGATCGTTGTCGATCGAGCCGAAGTTGCCCTGGCCGTCGACGAGCTTCTCGCGCATCGCGAAGTCCTGCGCGAGGCGGACGAGCGTGTCGTAGATCGCGGAGTCGCCGTGCGGGTGGAACTTCGCCATCACCTCGCCGACCGTGGCCGCGGACTTCTTGTAGGGGCGCGTGGGGCCGAGCCCACCCTCGAACATCGCGTAGAGGACGCGGCGGTGGACCGGCTTCAGGCCGTCGCGGACGTCGGGCAGCGCGCGGCCCACGATCACGCTCATCGCGTAGTCGAGGTACGACGAGCGCATCTCCTCCTCGAGCCCGCGCGGCTCGATGTTGCCGCCGGAGAGGGTCTCCACTCCTGCCATCTAGATCGCCTCCCGGCTAGACATCGAGGTTCGCCACCTCGGTCGCGTTGTCCTCGATGAACTTCCGCCGCGGCTCGACTTGGTCGCCCATCAGCATCGAGAAGATCAGGTCGGCCGCCGAGGCGTCGTCGACGGTGACCTGCTGCAGCGTGCGCTGCTCCGCGTCCATCGTCGTGTCGTAGAGCTGGTCCGGGTTCATCTCGCCGAGGCCCTTGAAGCGCTGCACGCTGACGCCCTCACGGGCGACCTCGAGCACCTTCTTGCGCAGCTCCTCGAACGACAGTGCCGTCTGCTCCTTGCGGCCGAGCCTGACGTCGAACGGCGGCGTCCCGGCGAGCTGCTCGAGCTCCTTGTGGACGCGCACGAAGCTCGAGTACTCGGGCCGCACGAACATGTCGCGGCGCAGCTTGTAGGTGGCCGCGGAGCCGGTGAGGCGCTCGACGACGCGGATCACGAGCTCGACCGGGTCCTCGGAGATCAGCTCGGTCTCGTACGGCTCGCCCTGCGGCGCGTCGCGGCGGATCAGCTCCTCGACCTCCTTCGGGTCGGTGACGCCGGCATCGAGGATCTGCGACTCCTCGAGGAAGGTGATCGTGTCGTGGCCGAAGTCGGCACGCAGCGCGGAGGCCCAGCCCTCGTACTGCTTGAGCAGCCGCCCGAACTTCTGCCAGCGCGCGTGGGTGAGCTTGAACGAGCTGCCACCGCGGCCGAGGACCTCGATCCGCTCGAGCTTGTCGCGCAGCAGGACCTCCTCGAGCTCCGACTCCTTCTCGATGTAGATCTCCTGGCCGCCGCCCTTGACCTTGTAGAGCGGCGCCTTGGCGAGGTAGACGTAGCCCTTCTCGATCAGGTCGCGCATCTCCCGGAAGAGGAACGTGAGCACGAGCGTGCGGATGTGCGCCCCGTCGACGTCGGCGTCGCACATGACGATCACCTTGTGGTAGCGGGCGCGCTCGATGTCGAACTCCTCGCGGATGCCGGTGCCGATCGCGGTGATCAGCGCCTGGATCTCGTTGTTCGACAGCACCTTGTCGATGCGGTTCTTCTCGGCGTTGATGATCTTGCCGCGCAGTGGCAGCACCGCCTGCGTGTTGCGGTCGCGGCCCTGCTTCGCCGAGCCGCCGGCCGAATCGCCCTCGACGACGAACAGCTCGGCGAGCGCGGGGTCGCGCACGGAGCAGTCGGCGAGCTTGCCCGGGAGCGTCGAGTTCTCGAGCGCGGACTTGCGGCGCGTGAGATCGCGCGCCTTGCGGGCGGCCTCGCGCGCCCTCGACGCCTGGATCGCCTTGGCGATGATCTGCTTGCCCTCGGAGGGGTTCTCCTCGAGGAACTCGGCGAGCGCGCGGTTGACCGCCGCCTGGACGAAGCCCTCGACCGGCGGGTTGCCGAGCTTGGTCTTGGTCTGGCCCTCGAACTGGGGGTCGGCGACCTTGACGGAGATGATCGCCGTCAGCCCCTCGCGCACGTCCTCGCCGGTGAGGTTCGCGTCCTTCTCGGCGAGCAGCCCCTTCTGGCGCGCGTAGGCATTCAGCGTGCGCGTCAGCGCGGAGCGGAAGCCCGACAGGTGCGAGCCGCCCTCGTGGGTGTTGATGTTGTTCGCGAACGAGAGCAGCGCCTCTTGGTAGGAGGAGCTCCACTGCAGCGCGACCTCGACCTCGCCGACGTCGTCGTCGCTGCCCTCGAGGTAGATGACCTTCTTGTGGAGCGCCTCCTTGGTGCCCTGGGAGTGGATGAAGTGGACGAAGTCGACGATGCCGCCGTCGTACTGGAACGTCGTCTCGAGGCCCTCGCCGCGCTCGTCGGCGAAGTCGATCCGCAGCCCCTTGGTGAGGAACGCCATCTCGCGGAAGCGCTGCTCGAGCGTCTCGCGCTCGTAGTCGATCGCCTCGAAGATCTCGAGGTCGGGCAGGAAGGTGATGCTCGTGCCGCGCCGGTCGGTGGCCTCGCCCCGCTCGAGCGGCCCCATCGGAGCGCCGCGCTCGTAGGACTGCGTCCACTCGTGGCCGTCGCGCCAGACCGTCAGGTCGAGGCGCTCGGAGAGCGCGTTGACGACCGACACCCCGACGCCGTGCAGGCCGCCGGAGACCTTGTAGCCGCCGCCGTCGCCGAACTTGCCGCCGGCGTGCAGGACGGTAAGGACCACCTCGGCCGCCGGCCGCCCCTCCTTCTCGTGCATGTCGACGGGGATGCCGCGGCCGTTGTCGGTGACGCTGACCGTGTTGTCGGGATGGACCGCGATCTGGACCTGATCGCACTCGCCGGCGAGTGCCTCGTCGACGGAGTTGTCCATCACCTCGTAGATCAGGTGGTGGAGGCCACGCACGCCGGTCGAGCCGATGTACATGCCGGGCCGCTTGCGAACCGCCTCGAGGCCCTCGAGGACCGTGATGTCCTGGGCGCCGTACGTGCGCGCCTTGCCGTTGTCCTCGCCGTTGGTGGCCAAGCGATCCTTCCGATCAGTCAGACATGAGAACACCCCGACCCGGCGTGGGCTCCACGCGGCGTCGGGGCGCCAAGAACGCGACTCCCAATGGTAGCAGAATAGCCCCCCCTCCGGACGGCTCAGACCGCCGGAAAACCCCTGCAAATCGGCCCAAAATCAGGGCAGCCGGCCGACCTTCGGCCGCAAGCCGGTCAACTGGGCGCCGCCGGCGTCTCCGAGGGCCGCCTGGAGGCGACCGATCAGCTCGGGCGCCAGCAGCTCGAGCTCGCTCGCCCATGTGGCCGACCGGCACACGACCGTGATCGTCCCGTCACGCTCGGAGATGGGCTGCGCCTCGGCGGCGATCGCCGGTCCGACGACCTCTTGCCAGCATCCCTGCACCCGCGCGAGCAGCGTCGCAGGCGCCACGTCGCGGCCGAATCCCTCGAGCGCTGCGGCGAGCGGGCGGGGGGCACGGCGCCTCATCGTGCGGACGGCGCCCCCGTCACGACGCCGGCATCGACGGCGAGGACGGTCGTGCCGGCGGCGTCGCAGTCCGGCACGTGCTCGGCCTCGGTGGCGGTGAGGACGCCCTGGCCGCCGGCGCGCAGGAGGTCGGCGAGCAGCGCCCGGCGCGCGGCGTCGAGCTCGGACATGACGTCGTCGAGGAGCATCAGCGGGGGGCGGCCGCGCTGGTCGTCGAGGAGGTCGCGCTCGGCGAACAGGAGCGCCAGCAGCGCGACGCGCTGCTGACCCTGCGACCCGATCTCGCGCAGCGGCTCCCCGCCGTGGCGCAGGCGCACGTCGTCGCGGTGTGGGCCATGCGCGGTGAAGCCGCGCTCGACGTCCGCCTCGCACCGCTCGCGCAGCTCGCCGGCGAGGCCGTCCGCGGACGTGGCCGCGGAACGTGGGCGGTAGGCGATCTCTGCCGCCTGCGGCAGGCCGAGCTCGGCGGCGCGGCCGGCGAAGCGCGGCGCCAGCAAGTCGATCGCCTCGGCCCGCGCGGCCATCAGGTCGGCGCCGTGGCGCGCCAGCTCCGCGTCCCAGGAGCCGAGCGACGCCGGCGACGCGGACCCCGAGCGGATCCGGCCCAGCAGGGCGTTGCGCTGGGCGAGCGAGCGCGAGTAGGCGAGCCGCGTGGCGCCGCGCGACGGCCACAGCGCGGCGACGACCTGGTCGAGATGGGCCCGGCGCCCCACGGGCGGCCCCTTGACCAGGTCGAGCCTGTCGGGGAGGAAGACGCTGACCAGCGGGCGAGCATCCGTGGCCCACAGGTTGTCCACAGGCGAGCCGTCCACGCGCAGGAGCTTCGGCTCGCCGGGCTGGAAGGCCGCCTCGAGCTGGTGGGTCGTGCCGTCGGCGTCGGCGGTCGAGACGGTCACGCGCGCCGCGTCCGCGCCGCGGCGGACGAGGTCGCGCTCGTTCGACGTCCGCGGCGAACGGCCGGTGCAGCCGAAGTAGATCGCCTCCAAGAGGTTCGTCTTGCCGGCGCCGTTCGGACCCACGACCACCGTCAGTCGCTCGCCCAGCTCGACCTCCGCGCGCTCGTAGTTACGGAAGTCCCGCAGGCTGAGCGCCTTCACCTTCACCGCATCGGGAAGCTAAACGTTCAGTCTTATGGGCATGACGAGATAGATGAAGCCCCCGTCGGCGCCCGACTGGATCAGACCCGGTCGCAGCGGGCTGATCAGCTTGAGCACGAGCTCGTCGGTCTCGGCGCTCTCGAGCCCGTCACGAAAGAACTCGGGGTTGAAGCCGATCGCGAGCGGCTCGCCCTGGAACGGCACCGGCAGCGACTCGCTCGCCTCGCCGATGTCCGGAGTCTGCGCTGACACCTCCAGCTGGCCGTCCGAGAACGACAGGCGCAGCGGCGCGTTCTTCTGTGCGACGAGGCTCACGCGGCGCACCACCTCGAGCAACTCCCCGCGGTCGACCCGCAGCTCGTGCTCGTACGCCTCGGGGAGCAGCTGCTGGTAGTTCGGGAACCGACCCTCGACGAGCCGTGACGAGAGCACGATGTCTGCGACGCCGAAGACGACTTGGTTCTCGAGCGCCGTGACGGCGATCTGCTCGGCGCCGGTCGACGAGGCGATGCGGCTGAGCTCCTGCAAGGTTCGGGCCGGAACGTTCACCTCGAGCTCGCCGCCGAGCGTCTGATCGAGCGCGGTCTCCTTGACCGACAGCCGGTAGGAGTCGGTCGCGACCATGCGTAGCGTGTTGCCGGACGCGGTGACGAGCACGCCCGTGAGGTGAGGACGCGTCTCGTCGCGAGAGGCCGAGCGCGCGACGCGGTCGACGGTCGCGACGAACGCGGGCGCCGGCACGGAGACGGTGGCGCTGTCGCCTTGCTCGGGCAGCTTCGGGAAGTCCTCGAGCGGGAGCGTGCGCAAGTGGAACGTCGCCGCGCCCGACTTGACCTCGACGTCCTGCTCCGCGCTGCGGTACTCGAGCGAGACGGAGTCGTTGGGCAGCGAGCGCGCGACATCGAGCAGCAGGCGTCCAGGAACGACGACGGAGCCATCGCGCTCGATCGAGGACTCGACGCTGGCGCGCAGGCCGAGCTCGGTGTCGGTCGCCTGGAGCTCGGCGGAGCCGTCGCGGGCGGTGAGCAGGACGCCGGAGAGCGTCTGAATCGCGCTGCGGGTCGAGACGCCGCGAGCGACTACGCCGAGGCGGTCTAGGAAGGTCTCACGTGAAAGGACTAGCTTCAACTGATCTATCTGTCTCTAGGAGGAGTAGGGGCTGTGGAGATGTTGACTGCCGAGCGGGGTTCGGGCTGGAGAGCGGAGGAACGCCCTCGGCGATCTGTGGAGCATCGGGGGAGTCTGACAGGAACAGCGGCGGTCACGTCGGAGCCTGGAGCTGACGCTTGAGCTTGTCCACAGCTTGGGCGAGGTCGACGTCGCGCTCGATGTCACCGGCGAGGCTGCGCACGGCGGCGAGGATCGTGCTGTGATCGCGCCCGCCGACGCGGCGGCCGATCTCCGGAAGGCTCTTGTCGGTGAGCTCGCGCGCGAGGTAGATGGCGACCTTGCGCGCGCGGGCAACGGTGGGGCGGCGGTCGCGGGCGACGACGTCGCTGGCATCGACGCCGAAGAGGGCGGCCGTCGCGCTGACGATGTCCTCGACGCTGGGCTTGGCGGGGCGACGGTCGGGGCCGAGCTTGTCGAGCAGCTTGCGAGCGATGTCCGGAGTCGGCGGCTCGCCGCGCAGGGATGCGTAGGCGACGACCTGGATCAGCGCGGCCTCGAGCGCACGCACGCTGCTCGTGACGCGACCGGCGATCTCCTCAATGAGGTCGGGGGAGGCATCGACGGAATCGAGTCGAGCGCGTTTGTGGAGGATCGCGCGGCGCACGTGGTGGTCCGGGGGCTCGATGCCGACGACGAGCCCGGCGCCGAAGCGCTCGCTGAGGCGGTCGGCGACGAGCTCGAGCTCGTCTGGGCTGCGATCGGAGGTCATGACCAGCTGGCGGCCGGAGTCGTGGAGCTCGTTGAACGTGTGGAACAGCTCCTCCTCGGTCCGCGCCTTGTCGGCGAGGAACTGGACGTCGTCGAGCAGGAGCACGTCGACGCCGCGAAAGCGGTCCTTGAACGCCTGCGTGTCGCGGGCTCGGACCGCGTCGACGAACTCGTTGGTGAACTGCTCCACGGTCGTGTAGCGGACGGTGAGGCCGGAGCCGTAGCGCTGGACGTAGTTCCCGATCGCGTGCAGCAGATGCGTCTTGCCGAGCCCGGGCCGGCCGTGGATGAAGAGCGGGTTGTAGGCGTGGCCGGGGAGCTCGGCGACCTTCAGGGCGGCGGCGTGCGCGAAGCGACTGCTCTTGCCGATGACGAACTGCTCGAACGTGTACTTCGGGTTCAGCGGGGCGGTCTCGGCCGGCCGGGGAGCCTTCGCCTGCGCGTCGTCGGCGGGTTGCCAGCGCCCGTCCACGATCTCGACGACGGCGTCGGGGGCGTAGGCACGCTGAGCCGCGGCCCGGACCACGGGGAGATAGCGGTCCCTGACCCAGGTCCGGATGTGGTCGGGGGCGCGGACGTAGACGGTGCCACCCTCCACGCCGGCCAGCTCGAGCGGCTCGAGCCAGATGTGGAACTTGAACTCGGGAACGTCGCGGCGAAGCTCGCGGCGGATCGCTTCCCATATCGGATCGGGCTGTTCAGGCACGGGCAATCTCGGCCCTCCCGGACCGGTCTGGCGGAGCTTCTGGTTGGAGAGGGATTCGGCTGCGTTGCGCACTCGCCCCTCGGCTCCCGGCACTCTACATCCGAGCCGCCGACGTTTCGAGGGGCCTCGGGAGGACTGCCGCAAATCGCGAGGAAAAGAGACGAGCGGGCATGTTCTGCCTATACTCCCCCGCTCCGACAGGAGCTCTTGGATGAAGCGCACCTACCAGCCGAAGAAGCGCAAGCGAGCCCGCACCCATGGCTTCCGGGCGCGCATGAGCTCGCGCGCAGGTCGCGAGATCCTCAAGCGCCGCCGCAGCAAGGGCCGGCGCCGCCTCACCGTCTGACGATGGGAGATGCGGCCGAGGGCCGTGGCGGTGCACGTCGGCGACGACGCCGGCTGTCGCGCAGCGGGGACTTCGACCGCGTCTACCGCGAGGGGCGCTCGCACGCGAACCGCTACCTCGTCGTCTACTCGTTCCCGACGAGCGACGCCGACGGGCCGCGGCTCGGGATCTCCGTCGGACGCAAGGTCGGCGGCGCGGTGACGCGCAACCAGGTCAAGCGACTCCTGCGCGACGCGTTCTGGGCATGCGCGGACGAGCTGCCCGAGGGCCACGACTTCGTGGTCGTGGCGCGCCGCGACCTCGCGGACGTCGCTGGCGAGCGTGGCGAGCGCGGCGTCGAGGAAGAGCTGCGGTCGGTGCTCGCGAGCGCCGGAATCACCGGGGGCGAGGCGGCGGCGTGAATGCGGCGCGCTCGATCGCCGTCGCCCCGGTGCGCATCTACCAGCGCTTCGTGTCGCCGGCGTTGCCGCGTCGCTGCAAGTACCACCCGTCCTGCTCGCACTACGCGGTCGGCGCGGTTCGGCGATACGGCATACTGCGCGGCCTGGTCCTGTCCGCGTGGCGGCTGCTTCGCTGCAACCCGTGGAGCCACGGCGGCGTTGACTTCGTCGAGGACCAGACGCTCTTCCGCCCCCGCGCCCAGCCCTAGCCCATGCTCCAGATCGCCAACGTACTGCAGCCGCTGATCGACGCGAGCGAGTCCGTCCTGCGCTTCTGGCACGACACGCTCGGCGACTTCGAGGGCAGCTGGGGCTGGTCGATCATCCTGCTCACCTTCACGATCCGCATCCTCATCCTGCCGCTGACGTTCAAGTCGGTGAAGTCGATGCAGAAGCTCCAGGTGCTGCAGCCGGAGATGAAGCGGATCCAGGCGCGGTACAAGGATGACAAGCAGCGCATGAACCAGGAGATGATGCGCTTCTACCAGGAGAACAAGGTCAACCCCCTGGGCTCCTGCCTCCCGCTGCTGCTGCAGATCCCGTTCTTCATCTCGCTCTTCTACCTGCTGCGCAGCGACTCCTTCCAGGAGGACATAGCGGGCAACGAGAGCTTCTTCTTCATCCCGGATCTCGCCGAGAACCTGACCGACAAGCCGGGCGTCCTCGCGGTCCTGATCGTGCTCTACGTCGCCACCCAGCTGATCGCGAGCATGATCACGATGGTCGGCGGCGACAAGACGCAGCAGCGGATCATGCTCGCGCTGCCGTTCTTCTTCATCATCTTCATCGTCAACTTCGAGGCCGGGCTGATCGTCTACTGGATCACGACGAACGTCTGGACGATCGGTCAGCAGCTCGTCGTGCGCAAGCTCTATCCGCGCCCGGACATCGTCGGCGCTGGCGACGCCGCGACGGCGGGAGCTGCCGCCGCCGTGTCGGGCAAGGCGGCCGCAGGCGACTCGAAGTCCGGAGACGGGGCGGCCGCGAAGGGCAATGGCGCGGGCAAGGCGCCGCCGCCCTCTCCGCGCAAGAAGAAGAAGCGCTCCGGCCGGCGGCGGTAGGCTGCCGAGCGATGGACGCCGCTCCCGACAGCTCGGCCGGCTCGGAGTTGCCCGACGAGCCCGTCGAGCGGCTACGTCACCTCGTGACCCGTGTCGTCGAGGCGTTGGAGCTCGAGGCGACGGTCGAGGTCGTCGAGACCGACGACGAGCTGCGCGCCAACGTGGAGGGCGACGACCTCGGCCTGCTGATCGGCAAGCACGGCGGGACGATCGACGCCCTCCAGCACCTTGCGGTGCGGATCGCGCTGCCCGGTAGCGAGCGCGAGAAGCAGGTGGTCATCGACGCCGCCGGCTACCGAGACCGGCGCGAAGAGGCGCTCCATCGCAGTGCCGACCGCGCCGCGGCCGAGGCTCTGCGCTTCGGCCGACCGGTCGAGCTCGAGCCGATGCGTGCGCTCGAGCGCAAGGTCGTCCACCTCCACCTGCGCGATCGCACCGACATCGAGACCCACAGCGAGGGCGACGAGCCCGACCGCCGGCTCGTGATCACGCCGGTCGCCCGCCCCACGCCCTAGCGTTTCACGCGAAACGGTCCGAGACCCGCTCCTCCGCCCGTCGTGAGCGTTTCACGCGAAACGGTCGCCGCCCTCGCCAAGCGGTACGCGCTGCCTCCCGACGCCACCGACCGCCTGGTGGCGCTGCTCGAGGCCCTCGCCAGCGAGCCCGCGGCGCCGACCACGGTCACCGAGCCGCGCGAGGCCGTCGACCGCCACCTCGCCGACAGCCTCAGCGGACTCGAGATACCGGCCCTACGGCGCGCCGCCCGCATCGCAGACCTCGGCGCCGGCGCCGGCTTCCCCGGCCTCCCCCTCGCCATCGCGCTTCCCGACGCCCAGGTCGACCTGGTCGAGTCCACCCGCCGCAAGTGCGACGTCATCACCCGCCTCGCCACAGCCGCCGACATTCCCAACGCCCGTGCCCTCGCCACCCGCGCCGAGGAGCTCGCGAGCACCACGGCCGCCGGCACCTACGATGTCGTCACGGCCCGCGCCCTGGCTTCCCTCCCCATCCTCGTCGAGTACGCCGCCCCCCTGCTTCGCCAGGGCGGCCACCTAATCGCCTGGAAGGGCACCCCCGACCCCACCGAGCACCAGGCCGGCGCCCAAGCCGCCCAAATCCTCGGCCTCCGCCCCCAAGACCCCATCCCCGTCCACCCCTTTAAAGGCTCCCGCCGGCGCACCCTCTACACCTACGAGAAGACCGCCCCAACCCCTTCCCGCTTCCCCCGCCGCCCCGGCATACCCACCAAGCGCCCGCTCGCAGGTTGAGCGTGCGGCACGGCGCTCGACCCGAGGCACGCACGGCCTCGGTTGATCGCGCGGGTGGCGACGGCCACCGGAGACGGGACTCGCGCGTAGCCACGCCCGGGCCCAGGCAGTTCAACCCCGAACCAACCCCCCACCGCGCCGCATCCGACCGCCCCCCGCTCTAGCTTCCAAGGACTCCCCATGGGCACCGTCTTCGCAATCGCAAACCAGAAGGGCGGCGTCGGCAAGACCACCACCGCCGTCAACGTCGCCGCCAGCATCGCCGATGCCGGCTACGAGACCCTGCTCGTCGACCTCGACCCCCAGTGCAACGCCACGGTGGGCGTCGGCCTCTCCAAGGACCTCGAGCCGAACGCCTACACCTGCCTCAGCGGCGACGCCACGATCGCCGACGCCGCCCAGCCGACGCCGATCGAGCGCCTCTCCGCCGTGTCGGCCACGCCCGACCTCGCCGGCGCGACTGTGGAGCTGCCCCGGATGGCGGGCTCGGAGACGCGCCTGCGCGACCAGCTCGGCCCCGTTCGCGACCGCTTCCTCTTCACGATCCTCGACTGCCCGCCGTCGCTCGGCCCGCTGACCGTCAACGCCCTCGTCGCCGCCGATCGCGTCCTCGTGCCGGTCCAGACCGAGTACTTCGCGCTCGAGGGCCTCGCCGGCCTGCTCGACACGCTCTCGCTCATACAGCGGGAGCTGAACCCGAGGCTCACGGTTGCGGGCATGGTCCTCACGATGCACGACGGTCGTACCCGCCTCGCCCAGGACGTCGAGCGCGAGGTGCGCGAGCACTTCCCCGACCTCGTCTTCGAGACCGTCATCCCACGCAACGTCAGAGTGGGAGAGGCCCCGAGCTACGGACTGCCGGTGGTGCGCCACGCGCCGCACAGTGCCGGATCGGCCGCCTATCTCAAGCTCGCCAAGGAGGTCGCCGCCCGTGCCTGACCGTCAACCAGAGCCCAAGGCTGGCCAGCGCGGGATGGGCAAGGGCCTGTCCGCGATCCTGCCGCGCTCGCGCAACGAGGAGGCGGGCCTGCGCGAGGTGCCCGTCGACCTGATCGAGCCCAATCCGCGCCAGCCGCGGCGCGAGTTCGACGACGACGCCCTCGTCGCGCTGTCGGAGTCGATCGGCTCGCGCGGGGTGCTGCAGCCGGTCGTGGTGCGGCCGCTGGCGGGCGGCAAGTTCGAGCTGGTGGCCGGTGAGCGTCGCCTGCGCGCCTCGAAGCTCGCCGGCCTTCAGGCGATCCCGGCGGTCATCCGTCAGGCCGACGACTGGGAGCGCCTCGACCTCGCGCTGGCCGAGAACATGGCCCGCGTCGACCTCAACCCCGTCGAGGAGGCCCGCGCCTGCGCGATGCTCGTCGACGATCTCGGGTTGTCGAAGGCCGAGGTGGGGCGGCGGGTCGGCAAGAGCCGCGTCGCGGTCTCGAACCTGATCCGGCTGCTCGAGTTGCCCGACGACGCGCTCGAGCTCGTCGAGTCCGGCGCCCTCACCGAGGCTCACGGCCGCGCGATCCTGACCGCCAAGGACCACGACGCCCGCAAGCGCCTGGCCCGCGACGCGCGCGAGCACGGCTGGTCGGTGCGCGAGACAGAGCGCCGCGCGCGTGATGCCGAGGCCGGCAAGCCGGCTCCCTCCGCGGCCAAGCCCACCGTCCATCCCGACCACGCCGAGGCGCTCGCCGCGGCCGAGGACGCCCTGTCGTCCGCGCTCGGCCGCCCGGTCCGCGCGCGTCCCAAGGGGGACGGCTGCCGGATCGAGATCGACTTCGACAGCGCCGGCGACGCGGCGGAGCTCGCGGAGCGCCTGGTCGAGCGCTCTCGCCGCGACGCGATCCGCGTCGCCTGACCGAGCTTCCCGCCGACCGCTAGAATCGGCCCGCCTAGGGCGATTAGCTCAGCTGGTTAGAGCGCGTCTCTGATAAGGACGAGGTCCCTGGTTCGAGTCCAGGATCGCCCACCTCGGGTCGCTCCGATAGCCGCGGCGCACAGGTCTTCGGCCCGGGCGTCGGTGGCCGCGGGCCCCGTCTCCGGTGGCGCCTTTCGTGCTCGGCTTCGCGTGCGACTCCGCCCACAGCCTGGCGCTCCATGCCGTGTAGGGCGCTCACGGGGTTAGACGGCTTGGGCTGCGCGCACGCTCCGCCTGTGCGCGAAAGTCGCCACCGTCGCCACCCGCGGAAGCGGCGCCGGGGACGGCTGTGCCTTTTGCGGCTGAGATAGGGTCACCGCCTTATCAATGTGCGGGCTGGCTCAGGCTTGCCCTCAGACCCTCACGGGGAGGAACGACAGATGCGTCGGATTACGTTCGCCATTACGGCGTGCGCACTGCTGCTTGCTGTCTCGATCGTGTCGCCGGCACTCGGCGGACCATCGATCGGCAAGGTCGCCAAGCAGGCGAAGAAGGCATTCAAGATCGGGAAGAGCGCGAAGCGAGCGGCCGGTGCAGCGAAGCGGACCGCGAGCGCCGCGCAAAGTGCTGCGAACGCCGCCCAGGGCACCGCGAACACGGCGAACAGCAAGGCCGACCAGGCGCTTGCGAGGCCGGCCGTGACCCCCGGCGGCATCACGGCCGTGTCGAATACGGTCGGCGTCGCGCCCGAGTCGGTCGCCGTCACCTCGGCGGTGTGTCCCTCTGGTCAGCGGGTCGTCTCCGGTGGCGTGGCGTCGGAGGTCAGCATCGGCGGGACGTGGGTCGACGTGGCGTCGGCCGAGCGGACCGCATGGATCGGCGCGGCTGAGGATCTACCGGGTGGAAGCGGTGGAGACCTGACGGTGGTCGCCTACTGCGTACCAACCGGCCGCGCCACGATCGCAAGCCGGGCCGCGGTCATTCGCAAGGTGAACCGCGAGGTGAAGGCCTACAAGGCGTCGCGCTAGGGCGACGTAGGACTGTGGGCGCCCGTCGGCTGGCGACGGGCGCCCACGTCGCCCTAGCGCCCGCTTGAATGAGCACCGTGGATCCGCGCGCAGCTTTGATGTCGCGGTTCGCCCTGGGCGAGGTCGCCGCGCGTCGATCGATGAGGGGGAGTGGGCGGACGGCGTCTGGGAGCGGTGGCAGGCGCAACGGCGCCTGACGCCAGAGGCCGAGCGGTGGCGCTGCCTCTCTTCGGCGTGCCGATGCTCGGCCCAGGCTGGGGTCTCGCCGCCCTCTCCGCCCATGTCGCGGTCGTAATTCTTGCCGTGGCGTGGAGCGAGCGTCGGGGGAGATATGGGTGACTCGCCGTGGGAAGTCCCTAAAGACGTTGCACAGCCTACGACTATCCAGACCACGCCGATCCTCATGCGGCACGACTCGTGACGCTCTGGCGTCGACGGTAGGCTGTGGTCGTGAGGATCGAGGGCCACTACGACCGCAAGGCGGACATCGCCTGGCTTCGCTTTGAGGGCTACGACCCCGCGACGGTCGTCAGCGAGGAACTCGAAACGGGCTTGCGCGACATCGATCCGGCTACGGGCCGCGTCGTCGGGCGCGAGTACTGGCGCGCGAGCAAGCAGCTTCCAGCGGATTTGCTCGAGCAGCTGCCGCCACCGCGCCTCGCGGCGGTCGCCTGACACGTCCGCTACGGGGCCCTACGCGGCGCAGGCCTCGCGGAAGGCCGCACGGAGCTCGCGTGCCGACGGGAGCTCGTGTTGGTGTCGGCGCACGCCGCCGGCGCACCGTCGGGGATCAAGTGCGGGAGGGCCGACTGCGGGCCGCTGGGCCACGGCTAGACTGGCGGAGGATCGAATCGACCCCGACGGGGAGCCCCGGCGCGCGATGCAGGAGATGGTGATCTATGGCGTGAG
Organism: Thermoleophilaceae bacterium; assembly: GCA_040881635.1. GTDB lineage: Bacteria > Actinomycetota > Thermoleophilia > Solirubrobacterales > Thermoleophilaceae > JAAYBF01. Next base: position 54,698 of record JBBECV010000016.1, on the reverse strand, counting down.
CTTCGACATGGTCGGCAAGCAGCCGATCGTGCTGTTGAAGACGCGCGACGGGAACAAGTTCCTGCCGATCTGGATCGGTCATCCGGAGGCGGCGGCGATCCTGATGAAGCTGCAGGGGGCGAACACGCCGCGGCCGATGACGCACGACCTGATCAGCGACGTGCTCGGCGAGCTCGACGTCGAGTGCACCAAGGTCTCGGTCACCGAGCTGCGCGAGAACACGTTCTACGCGTCGATCACGCTCGACGTCAAGGGGCGCGAGGTCGAGATCGACTCGCGGCCGTCCGACGCGCTCGCGCTCGCCGTCCGCACCGGTGCGTCGATCTTCGCCGCCGAGGACGTGGTCGCCGAGTCCGCGATCGAGTTCGAGCACGAGGTCGAGGACACCGAGGAGGTCGTCGACAAGTTCAAGGACTTCCTCGACAACGTCAGCCCCGAGGACTTCCGCCCGGACGGATGACGCGCCTGGCGGCGTCATCGGCAGCCTCGCGTGCTAGCGCACGCCACGGCCGCCTCTTCCTTGCCAGCCACGCCCCCGTCTCGGGCGCAACGGCGTCTACGCCGCGGCGCGCGTGAAGGCCGAGTCCAGGATGCGGGCGACGAGGTTGTCGAAGCCGATGCCGGCCTCGTCGGCGGCCTGGGGGAGCAGGCTGGTCTCGGTTAGGCCGGGGATCGGGTTGGCCTCGAGCACGAACAGCTCGCCGGACTCGTCGAGCATCAGGTCGATGCGGCCGAAGCCGTAGCAGCCGAGCAGCTCATGGGTGCGCAGCGCCAGCTCCTGCGCGCGCTCACCGGCGCTGTCGGGCAGCTCGGCGGGGCAGATGTAGTCGGTGCGGCCGATCTCGTAGCGCGCCTCGAAGTCGAACTCGCCCCCGCCGACCGGCACCGCCTCGACGACCGGCAGCGCCGTCGGCCCCTGGTCGCCGTCGAGCACGGACACCGCGAGATCGCGCCCCTTGACGTAGCGCTCGAGCAGCACCTTGGCGTCGTAGGAGAACGCGGACACGAGCGCCGCCGGGACGTCCGCGGCCGTGCGCGCGAACTTGATCCCGAGCGCAGAGCCCTGGCTCGACGGCTTGACCACGATCGGGAACTCCAGCCGCTCCTCGATCGCCGGCAGCGCGTCCGCCGCGCCGAGCTCGCGGAACGCCGTCTGGTTGAACGCGAAGAACTCGGGCGTCGGCACGCCGGCCTCGATCAGCAGGTGCTTGGTCAGCACCTTGTCCATCGCGCGCACGCACGCCGGCACGCCGGAGCCGGTGTACGGGATGCCGAGGATCTCGAGCAGCTCCTGGACGGTGCCGTCCTCGCCGTCGCGGCCGTGCATCGCGACGAACGCGACGTCGGGCCGCTCCTCGCGCAGGCGGCGGATCAGGTCCGTGCCCGCGTCGATCGCGACCACGTCGTGCCCGAGCCGCTCGAGCGCGTCCTCGACGCGCGCACCCGACCGCAGCGAGACCTGGCGCTCGAACGAGCTGCCCCCGGCGAGGACGGCGACCTTGCTCACGAGCCCCGCGCGCGGCGCCGGTCGTCGGACCGTCGCGGCAGCTCGACCACGCGCGCACCCTCGGCCTCGCCGTCCTCGGTCGCCGCCGCGTCGGCCACCGCGTCGTGGCGTGGCGGCTGCGCGGGCGTCTCGCCGGTCAGCGTCCCGTAGAGCGCGACCTGCTCCTTCACCACTTCGCCGATCCGCCGGATCCCCTCACGGATCTGGTCCTCGTTCGCGCCCGAGAAGTTGAGCCGCATCGAGCTTCGCCCGCGGCCGTCGAGGAAGGCCCCCTCGCCGGGCACGAACGCGACGTTCTCGCGCAGCGCGCGCGCCAGCAGATCGCCGGTGTCGATGAAGTCCGGCAGCGTCGCCCAGATGAACAGGCCGCCGCCCGGACGCGTCCACTCCGCCTGCGGCGGGAAGTGCTCGGCGAGCGCGTCGAGCATCGTGTCGCGGCGGCGGCGGTAGAGCTCGGTCAGCGTGCCGACGTAGCCGCGCCAGTCGTGGCCCTCGAAGTACGCCTGCACGAGGATCTGCGAGAGCGTCGACGTGCACAGGTCGGCCTGCTGCTTGCCGAGGTTGATCCGCGCCAGCACCGGCGTCGGCGCCACGACCCAGCCCAGCCGCAGGCCGGGCGAGAAGATCTTCGAGAACGTGCCGAGGTACATCACGTAGACGCCGCCGTCGAGCGAGTAGAGCGTCGTAGCCGGGTCGCCCTCGTAGCGCAGCAGCCCGTACGGGTTGTCCTCGAGCACCAGCAGCTCGCGCTCGCGCGCCACCTCGACCAGCCGCTTGCGGCGCGGCAGCGACATCGTCACGCCGCCTGGGTTCTGGAAGCTCGGCACCGTGTAGACGAACTTCGGCCGCACGCCGTCGCGATCGAGCCGGTCGAGCGTCTCCTCGAGCAGGTCGACGCGCATGCCGTCCGAGTCCATGTCGATCTGGACGACGTTCGCCTGGTAGGCCTGGAAGGCGTTCAGCGCGCCGGGGTAGGAGGGCCCCTCGGCGACGATCGTGTCGCCCGGGTCGATCAGCGTCTTGGTGACGAGGTCGAGCACCTGCTGGCCCCCGGTGGTGACGAGCACGTCGTCGACGTCGACCGTCATGTCCTCCGCGGCCATCACGTCGGCGATGCAGCGCTTGGTCTCGGCGAGCCCGTCCGTCGGGCCGTACTGCAGCGCCCGCGCGCACGACTCCTCCGCGATCCGCGCCGTCATCGCCGCGAACGTCTCGCTCGGGAAGCTGGAGGTGTCCGGCAGCCCGCCGGCGAACGAGATCACCTCGGGCCGGTCGCTCATCGCCATCAGGTCGCGCGTGGCCGACGACGTCATCACCCGCGTCCGGGCCGAGAACAGGCTCGCGTAGCGCTCGAGGTCTCGGCGCGTGGACCGCTCGGGCGGGTTTGGCGGTGGGCTCATGTCGGATGGTTCGCCGGCGACGGCGGGCGTCCTCGCGGCAGACCGCCGGGCAGACCGCCGCCGTGGTCTATCGTCACGCGTCGCAGCGTACCGACCCCCGGACAGGGCGAGCAACCGATCAGCCTCGTATTCGACATCGGCCAGGGCGCCGGCCTCTCCGGCGCCAGCGGCGTTCAGCCGTTCCTCCCGCCGCTGCTCGCGGGCGCGCTCGCGCGCGGCGACATCGCGATCGACTTCGAGGGCTCGGGCTGGCAGTTCCTTGAGAGTTCCGGCTTCCTGCTCGCCGTTCTGGCGGTCGCGGTGATTTGGTACGTGGCCGAACGTTCGGGGGCGAACCGAGACGTGCTGCGGATCGGCGCGCTCGTGCTCGGGGCGGGCCTCGGCGCCGTCCTGTTCGCGGGATCGCTCGCCGAGGGCGGCAGCTCGGCGATCCCGGGCGTCGTGGCGGGTGTCGCCTGCGCCGCGGTCGCCTTCCTGGCCGCCGACGGCCTCCTGCGCCGCGCCGCGCGCCGGCTCGACGAGGACGCCGCGGGCTTCCTGCGCCTCTACGCCGACGGCACCGCGCTCGCGCTTGCGGCGATCGCGATCTTCGTGCCGCCCGTCGCCTTCCTGGCGATCGCCGCATTCGCGCTCGTTCTGATCCGCCAGCGCGCCGCCGGCGACCGCAAGTACGCGGGCCTGCGCATCCTGCGGTGAGCCGCCCCGGCGGCGTCAAGAAGCTCGTCCTCGTCGTGATCGACGCGCTCAGCCCTGCCGCGCTCGAGCGCGCGGTCTCCGACGGCCGCGCGCCGACGCTCGCCGCGCTGATGCGCCACGGCGACTACGTGCGCGACTGCGTCTCGACGTTCCCGTCCCTGACGCCGGTCGCGGCGTCGGCGATCACGACCGGGCTCGGCCCCGACGAGCACCTCGTCCCGTCGATGAACTGGTACCACCGCGGCGAGGAGCGCTACGTCGAGTACGGCTCGTCGTTTCAGGCGACGCGTGCGTTCGGGGTCCTGCGCTCGCTTCAGGACACCGTCTACAACATGAACCTCGCGCACCTTACGCACGAGCACCGGACGGTCTTCGAGCAGCTCGACGACGCCGACGTGCGTACGGCCTGCACGACCTACCTGATCTACCGCGGCCGCCACCGCCACGAGCCGGCCGTCGGGCGCTACAGCCGGCTCGCCGAGGCGGCGCAGTTCCGCCACCCCGTCTGGGGCGCCCGCGAGCTCTTCTACGCCGACCTCTTCGACTCGCGCGACACCGGCTGCTCGTCGACGCTCGGCATGCCGGGCCAGCGCGACCAGCACGCCGGCTGCGTCGGTGCGTACCTCGTCGCGAACGACCTGTTCGACTTCCTGCTGCTGTCGCTCCCCGACAACGACACGCTCTCCCACCGTCGTGGGCCCGAGGCCCAGCCGACGTCGATCGCCGAGGCCGACCGCGCGCTCGAGCGCGTCTTCCACGCCGCCGGCGGGGTCGACGGCTTCCTCGAGGACCATGCCGTGATCGTGATGTCCGACCACTCGCAGAGCCAGGTGGACGCCACGATCAATCTCTCGGACCACCTCGACGACTGGCGCGTCCTGACGCCGAGCGATCCGCTGCCCGAGGACGCGGACCTCGCCGTCTGTCCCGGCGCCCGCTCCGCGATGGTCTACGTCCTCGACGGCGACCGCCGCGAGACCACCGTCTCCCGGCTCGTCCCCCGCCTCGGCGCCATCGACGGCGTGGATCTCGTCGCCTGGCGTGCCGGCGACGAGTACGCCGTCGTCGAGCAGCGCTGGCACCGCGCCGCAACCGAGGTCC
>JBBECV010000016.1:0-49984 GCA_040881635.1 Thermoleophilaceae bacterium | reverse complement strand
GCCGTCGTCGCCGGCGGTCGCGAGCTGCGCTTCGCGCCGGGCGGCGATCTCGCCGACGCCCGCGGCGGCCACTGGAGCGTCGAGGGCGACCTCGGCGTGCTCGACCTGCGCGACCACGGCGGGCTGGTCGTCAGCGCCGACTACCCCGACGCCCTCGCGCGGCTCCGCTCAGCGCTCGACTGCCGCCGTGCCGGCGACGTGCTGCTCTCGGCCGCGCCCGGCCACGAGCTCGTCGACTGGGGTGGCGCGCACCACGCAGGCGGTGGCAGCCACGGATCCCTGCACCGCTGCGACTCTCATGGCGTGCTGCTGACCTGCGACGTGGGCCCCGGACCCGAGCGCTCGATCCCATGGAGCCTGCGCGACATCACCCCGATGATCGCCGCGCACTTCGGGCTACCCTCCTGACCGTGCGGGAACAGCAAGACGCCTCCGCCGCGGCTGGGCTCGATCCGCCCAGCGCGACCGCCGCCCCCGCGCCGCCGCTGCCGCCCGGCGCTCGCGTCCGTGCGGGCGTCCGCAAGCCGGCGAACTGGGTCCAGCTGGCGAAGTTCCTGCTCGTCGGCGGCTCCGGCTACGTCGTCAACATCGCTGTCTTCTCGCTCGTCGTCGGGTTGGGCGGTGTCCATCACCTCGTCGGCGCGACGATCGCCTTCCTCGTCGCGGTGACCAACAACTTCTGGTGGAACCGGCACTGGACGTTTGCCGCACGTGAGGGCCACGCGGGCTTCCAGGCGGCCCGCTTCCTGACAGTGAGCGTCACCGCCTTCCTGTTCGCGGCGGCGGTGCTCGAGCTGCTCGTCAGCGGCGCCGGCGTCGCCGCGATCCCGGCGCAGGCGATCTCGATCGCCGTTGCCACGCCGCTGAACTTCGTCGGCAACAAGATGTGGAGCTTCGGGCCCGGCGGGCCACGCGGCTGACCGTGCTGCGCGCGGCCGCCGCGCCGGTGCTGGTCGCGCTCGCCCTCACGGTCGGGCCGGCCGCCCCGTCGCCGGCCGTCGCGGCGCCCGAGCTGAAGACGCCCGCGTCGCAGACCGAGCCACCGCCCGGCTACGAGCTCTCTGCCGAGCAGGCGATCCGGATCGCCGCGCGCGCGGACGAGATCCGAGCCGAGCGCCGCGACCACGACGACTTCCGCCCCGCGGCGTACGCGCGCGGTCCCGGTCGCTGGCAGGTGAGCTGGTTCGACGGCGACGACGAGGTCGCGCAGGCGCGCGTGGACGACTCGCTCGGCGTCGTCCTCGAGGCGTGGACCGGGCACCAGGTGGCGTGGCCGATGGCGCGTGGGTACGAGGGGGCGTTCGGGCGCACGCTGAACGCGCCCTACGTCTGGCTCCCGCTCTGCATCCTCTTCCTGCTGCCGTTCGTCGACCCGCGGCGGCCGCTGCGGCTGCTCCACCTCGACCTGCTCGTGCTGCTCGCCTTCGGCGTCTCGCACTTCTTCTTCAACCGCGGCGAGATCGGCGTCTCGGTCCCGCTCGTCTACCCGGTGCTGCTCTACCTGCTCGCGCGGCTGCTGTGGACGGGGGCACGGCCGCGGTTGCGCGATCAGCGGCTGATCCCGCACTTCCCGCTCGCTTGGGTCGCGGTCGCGCTCGTGCTGCTCGTCGCCTTCCGCGTCGGGATGAACGTCGTCGACTCGAACGTGATCGACGTCGGCTACGCCGGCGTGATCGGCGCCGACCGGATCGCCGACGGCGACGGCCTCTACGGCCGCGGCTTCGATGACGACATCGAGCGCGGCGACACCTACGGGCCGCTGAGCTACCTCCTCTACGTGCCGTTCGAGCAGGCGCTGCCGTGGAGCGGCGAGTGGGACGACCTGCCCGCCGCGCACGCGGCCGCGATCGCGTTCGACCTGCTGACCCTGCTTGGCCTGCTGCTGCTCGGCCGCCGCCTGCGGCCGGGGCGCGGCGGGCGCGAGCTGGGGCTGGCGCTCGCCTACGCCTGGGCCAGCTACCCCTATGCCGCCTTCGCCCTGCAGACCAACTCCAACGACACGCTCGTCGGGCTGTTCACCGTCGGCGCGCTGCTCGCGCTGACCGCGGCGCCGGCCCGCCGCGGTCTCTCCGCCGCCGGCCGCGGCGCCGCGATCGGCCTCGGCACGGCGGCGAAGATCGCCCCGCTCGCGCTGGCTCCGCTGCTCGCGACGGCCACCGCCGCCGGCGACCGTCGCGCGACGCTGCGCTCGGTCGCCATCTTCGCCGTCGCCCTCGCGGCCGTCCTGGTCGCGAGCTTCGGCCCCTTCCTGCCCGACGGCGGCCCGCGCGAGGTCTACGACCGCACGCTCGGCTACCAGGCGTCGCGCGGCTCGCCGTTCAGCGTCTGGGGGCAGCTGGACGCCGGCGAGGCGTACCGCACGGCGATGACGATCGCCGCGATGGCGCTCGCGCTCCTGGTCGCGTTCGTCCCGCGCCGCAAGACGCCGCTCCAGGTCGCCGCCCTCGGCGCGGCGGTGCTGATCGCCGTCCAGCTGGCGGCGTCGCACTGGTTCTACCTCTACGTCGTCTGGTTCGCCCCGCTGGCGCTCGTCGCGCTGATGGCCCCCTGCCGCGGTCCGTCTACAGCTGCGCCGGCTCGAGCACCTGCTCGATCGACAGAGCCCGCCCGTCCGATCCCGCCTCCACCAGCACCCCGTTCAGCCACGGATCCTCTGTCGACGTCTCGAAGCGGACGTTGGTCATGGAGACGAACCGCTTGAGCGCGAGTTCGCGCTTGACGCCGATCACGCCGCCGCGCGGGCCGGTCATGCCGACGTCCGTGCAGTAGGCGGTGCCGCCGGGCAGGACGCGGCAGTCGGCGGTCGGGACGTGGGTGTGGGTGCCGAGGCAGGCGGTGACCCGCCCGTCGACGTGCCAGCCCATGCCGACCTTCTCGCTCGTCGCCTCGGCGTGCATGTCGACGAGCACGTGGTCGGCACGGTCGCTCAGATCGGCGAGCGCCACGTCGATCTCGGAGAAGGCCGAGCGCGCGGCCTGCAGGAAGAGGCTGCCGGAGAGGTTGACGATGCCGAGCCGCATGCCGTCGCTCTCGACGACCGTGACGCCGCGGCCGGGGCTGCCCTTCGGGTAGTTGGCCGGCCGCACGATCCGCTCCTCGCGGTCGAGCAGCTCGTAGACCTCGTTGTGGCGGTAGGCGTGGTTGCCGAGCGTGATCGCGTCGACGCCGAGGTCGAGCAGCTCGTTCGCGGTCTTGCGCGTGATGCCGACGCCGCCGGCGGCATTCTCGCCGTTGACGACGACGAAGTCGGGGCGGTGGCGCTCGCGCAGCTTCGGCAGCAGCGCGGCGACGGTCTGCCGCCCGACCTTGCCCACCACGTCACCGACGAACAGCAGCCTCACGCGGCGCAGTCTGCCAGTCGGGCGGTGGGGTCGCGTTCGTCCTCGCCGCCGGGACGGAAGGCGACGCCATACCTGCTCTGCCGACGCATGCGACCGCTACCGTGGCCGCCGATGGCCGAGCAGACCAACGCCGCGGTCCGGGCGGCGGGCGCCGGCGCCGGCGTCGCCCTCGTCGCCGACGGCGTCGTCAAGCGCTACGGCGAGCGGGAGGCGCTGCGCGGCGTCTCGCTCAGCGCGCGGCGCGGCGAGCTCGTGGCGGTGATCGGTCCCAACGGCGCCGGCAAGACGACGCTGCTGTCGATCCTCGCCGGCGTGCAGCGGGCCGACGCCGGCAGCGTCAGCCGGCCGCCGGGCGAGGTCGGCTGGGTGCCTCAGCAGGCGGCCCTCTACGGCAAGCTCACCGTCGCGGAGAACCTGCGTCTCTTCGCACGGCTCGAGCGCGTCGCCGATCCCGACGGCGCCGTCGACGACATGCTCTCCCTGACCGGTCTCCACGACCGCGCCGGCGACCTGGCCGCCGAGCTGTCCGGCGGCAACCGCCAGCGCGTCAACATCGCGCTCGGACTGCTCGGCCGCCAGGAGGTGCTGCTGCTCGACGAGCCGAGCGCGGCGCTCGACCCGCGCCAGCGCGAGCGCGTCTGGGAGTTCGTGCTCGACCTCGTCGGGCGCGGCACGACCGTCGTCTACTCGACGCACGACCTGCAGGAGGCGGCGCGTCACGCGGGCCGTGTGATCGTGCTCGCCGAGGGCGAGGTGGTCTTCGAGGGCTCGCCGGCCGCGCTCGGCGACGCCGTCGAGCGCGAGGGGGGAACGCACAGCGACTTCGAGGAGGCGTTCGTCGCCTTCCTGCGCCACCGCGGGCACTGATGCGCCAGCTTTTCGCGACCCGCTGGCTGCTCTTGAAGGACCTGCGCATCCTGCGTCGCTCGCCGGGGCTCGTCGCGCTGCTGGTGCTCTACCCGGTCGTGCTGTCGGTGCTGATCGGCTTCGCCCTCTCGGCCGGTCCCGACAAGCCGCGCGTCGCGTTCGTCAGCCTCGTCCCGTCCGAGCGCGGCGACCTCGAGCTCGGCGGCGAGCGGCTCGACCTCTCGCGCTACGAGGGCCGCCTCTTCGACGCGATCGACCCCGTGCCGGTCGACTGCGACCAGACGCGGCCGCGCGAGTGCAGGCGCGCGGCGATCGAGAAGGTCGAGTCGGGCGCCGCGATCGCCGCGCTGATCGTCCCGCCGCACCTCACCGATCGCCTCCAGGGGATCCAGGCGCTCGCCGCCGAGGGCCCGCCGACGATCGAGGTCCTCTACAACGCCGACGACCCCGTCAAGGCCGCCTACGTCGAGGACACGATCAAGGCGGAGCTGCGTGACGTCAACCTCGCGCTGACGACGAAGTTCACCGAGATCGGCCTCTCCTACCTCGACCTGATCGTCGAGGGCGGCACGATCGAGGTGCCGGTCCTCGACGACGTCGAGCTGCTCGGCCTGCTGCGCGCCGAGGAGATCGTCCGCCGGGCGGCCGGCGAGGTTCCGCGCGCCCAGCGCGACGAGCTCGAGCGCGTCGCCCGCTTCTTCGCGCTCGCACGCGAGAACCTCGACTTCTCCGCGCCGCTGCTGCGCGCCGTGCGCGAGCCGATCCGCGTAAGGCAGACGGCGCTCGACGGCGGGGCGACCTCGCTCAGCTCGTTCGCCGTCGCGCTGGCGGTCGCGGTGTCGCTGATGTTCGTCACGCTGCTGCTGGCCGCCGGCGCGCTCGCGCTCGAGCGCGAGGAGAACGCCTTCCCACGCCTCGTCCGCGGCCTCGTCTCGCGCACCGGCCTGCTGCTCGAGAAGGCCGGCCTCGCGGCCCTGTGCTCGCTCGTCATCTCGCTGCTGATGCTCGCCGGCCTCGGGCTCTTCGTGGACCTGCAGTGGTCCCGGCTTCCGCTCTGGCTGCCGGCGCTGGTGCTCGCGGCCGTCGCCTTCGGTGCCATGGGCGTCGCCGTCGGCGCCATGACGCGCGAGGTTCGCGCCGCGTCGCTGCTCTGCGTGATGCTCTCGCTCCCGCTCGCCTTCCTGGCGCTCGTCCCGTCCGGCTCCGTCGCCCCCGCCCTCTACGACGCGACGCGCGGCGTGTCCGCCCTCTTCCCCTTCAAGCCCACTCTCGACGCCCTCGACGCCGCCCTCAACGACAGCGGCAGCCTCGCCGGGCCGCTCCTCCACCTCGCCGCGCTCTCCGCGGCCTTCACCCTCCTCGCCCGCCTCGCTCTCCGCCGCTTCTCCTGACATGGGATCCCACTTGAGGGGTCGTATAGGCCATCAAGTGGGATCCCATCTGTCGTCGTATTGGACGGAGGGGATCGGAGGGGGTTCGATTCGCTCCAGGGAACCCTGGGGTGCAAATGGGTCATTCGTGGAGCAGGAGCACGACGAGGGCGCTCGTGGTCGGTGGGCTGGTGTCCTCCGTCGTCACGGCGGGGCTGCTTGGCGCCCCGCCGGAGGGGCCGCCCGGCGTGGCTCTCGGCTCGTCGGCGATCTTGGCCGTCGAGCGATCGGCGCTGCTCTTCACGACATGGCTCGCAGTGCTGGTCGTTCTCGCCCAGGCCTGGCAGGGTCGCCTTCCCATCGAGGTCTCGGGGCGCGGCGTGCGGTACGCGGACCCGGCTGCCGTCCAAGCCTCGAGGAGGGCTACGGAGGAGACCCTGCGTCGCCTCGAGCGGGAGTTCGAGATGGCGCGCCGGGACCTCGCCGTTGCGCTCCGACGCGATCCGTCCGACAAGTCGAAGCGAACACTAGACTAGAGCCAGATGGCGCTTCCCACCGACAACTCGCATCTTGATAGTGCGGCCCTCGAGGACCACGTATTCGAGCTGCTGGCAGATCACACGACGCTGGAGATCGCCGAGGAGCTCGGGATGACCCTCGAGGACGCGGCCGAGGTCGTGTACAAGGTCATCACCGAGCGCAGCACGCCGAACCTCGTCGCCGCCCGTGAGGCGATCGACAGACTGTCGAAGATCCGCTTCGTCTGACTCAGCGGTACTGCTTGCGGCGGAAGACGTCGCGGGTGAGAGAGTCGACGCGGTCGAGGAAGAGGATGCCGTCGAGGTGGTCGATCTCGTGGAGGAGGCAGCGGGCCTCGAAGCCGCCGGCGTCGATGCGGGTCGGGTGGGCGTCGAAGCCGGCGCCGGTCGGCTCGAGCGCGGTGGCCTCGACCTCGATGTCGGTGGCGCGGCGGACGTTGGCGGTCAGGTGGGGGATGCTCAGGCAGCCCTCGCGGGCGACCTCGGCGCCGTCGGCCGCGGTGACGCGCGGGTTGGCGAGCAGCAGCAGGCCATGCGCGGTCGTGGCCTTCGGGTGGTCGGTGACGTCGACGGCCACGATTCGCACGAGGTCGCCGAGCTGGGGCGCCGCGATGCCGACGCAGTGGCCGAACGAGCGCATCGTGTCGAGCAGGTCGCGGGCCGCTCGAGCCGTCTCGGCGGCGACCTCGGCGTGCGCGGCCACCGCCGCCGCGTCCGCCACGGTCTTGAGCGCCGGGTGCGGGTAGCGGAGGACCTCGCGAACCGCCACGGGCGCCGCCTACAGCTCGTGGCGCTCTAGCTCGCGCAGGCTGACCTCGACGCTCTCGCTCGCGGCGGCCTCGGTCAGGGCGGCGTCGAGCGCCGAGACGTCGGCGCCCGGAGCGATCGCGACCTCGATCACGAGCGCGTAGAGCGGCGCCTCGCCGCGCTCCTCGGCGAGCCGGGTCTCGAGGTCGGTGATGTTGGCGTCGTGGGCGGCGAGGACGCTGGTTACGTGGTGGACGATCCCGGGGTGATCGACGCCGTAGACGGTGACGACGTGCGTCGGCTCGGGCGCCGCCTCGGCCAGCGGCTCCACGTCGCTCAGCGCCAGCGCCTCGAGCCCCAGGTCGTCGGCGACCGCCTCGAGGTCGCCGCGCAGCGCCTCGCGGTCGATCCCATCGGGTACTCCGAGCACGAGCATCATCGTGAAGTGGCCGCGCAGGATCGACATCCGCGAGTCCTCGACGTTGACCCCGTGGCGCAGCAGCGCCGCCGTGGTCGCCGCGACGATGCCCGGCCGGTCTCTCCCGATGGCTGACAGCGCTAGCTGGGCCATGGATGAAGGATACGGACCCTTAGACTGGGTGGGGAATGGCCTTCCCCGCAACTCGCATGCGCAGGCTGCGCGGCAGCGGCCTGCTGCGCGACATGGTGCGCGAGACCGAGCTCTCGGCCGCGCACCTGATGCAGCCGCTGTTCGTCGAGCTCGGCACCGACAGCCGCACCCCGATCGAGGGCATGCCCGGAGTCGAGCGGCTGTCGATCTCGCATGCCGTCGAGGAGGCCGGCGTCGTCAAGGAGCTTGGCATCCCGGCGGTCCTGCTCTTCGGCGTGCCGGCCGACAAGGACGAGCAGGGCTCCGGCGCATACGACGAGGAGGGCGTCGTCCAGCTCGCCGTGCGCGCGATCAAGGAGGCGCACCCCGACCTGCTCGTCGTCACCGACGTCTGCCTCTGCGCCTACACCTCGCACGGCCACTGCGGGATCGTCCGCCCCGACGGGGCGATCGACAACGACGTCACGCTCGAGCTGCTCGCCCAGACGGCGATCTCGCACGCCCGCGCGGGCGCGGACGCGGTCGCGCCGAGCGACATGATGGACGGCCGCGTCGCCGCGCTGCGCACCCAGCTCGACGCCGAGGACCTCAAGGAGACGCCGATCGTCGCCTACTCGGCGAAGTTCTCGTCCGCCTTCTACGGGCCGTTCCGCGAGGCCGCCGACTCGGCGCCCGCGTTCGGCGACCGCCGCACGTACCAGATGGATCCCGCCAACGCCGACGAGGCGGTGCGCGAGGCGCTGCTCGACGTCGAGGAGGGCGCCGACATCCTGATGGTCAAGCCGGCGCTGCCGTACCTCGACGTGATCCGCCGCGTCAAGGACGCGACCCGCCTGCCGCTGGCCGCCTACAACGTCAGCGGCGAGTACGCCATGATCAAGGCCGCCGCCGCGACCGGCCAGCTCGAGGAGCGCGCCGCGGTGCTCGAGGCCCTCACCTCGATCCGCCGGGCGGGAGCAGACATCGTGATCACCTACCACGCAAAGGACGCCGCAGCATGGCTTCGGTGAGAGAGGCCGCCGCGATCCCGAAGGTGCGCAGCCGCAAGGACGGCGCCGCCGTCCCGCTCGACGAGCTCGACAAGCGGCTGCTGAACCTGATGCAGGGCAGCTTCCCGCTCGCCCCGCGCCCGTACCTGCACGTCGCCGAGCAGGCCGAGGTCCCGGAGGACGAGGTCCTGCGCCGCGTCCAGCGCCTGATCGACGAACGCATCATCCGCCAGGTCACGCCGATCTTCGACACGCGCGTGCTCGGCTACAGCTCGATGCTCGTCGCCGCCAAGGTCGACGCCGAGAACCCCCACCGCGCCGCCAGGATCGTCAACTCGCATCCGGGCGTCTCGCACAACTACCTGCGCAACCACGACTTCAACATGTGGTTCACGATCGCGACCGAGCCGGACTCGAAGCTCGGCCTCGACGGCACGCTCGACGTGCTCGCCGAGCTGACGGGCGCGGAGTCGGTGCGCCAGCTGCCGACGATCAAGCTGTTCAAGATCCGCATGGACCTCGAGATGGAGAAGGGGACGAAGGACCTCGCCGCGGCCGGCGTCGCCCAGGATCCGATCGAGCCCGACCCGATCGATCCGACCGAGCTCGACGTCGCCGTCATCCGCGCCCTGCAGGGCGACATGCCGGTGATTCCGCAGCCCTACGCCCCCGCCGCCGCCGAGATCGGCATCACCGAGCGCGACCTGCTCGACCACCTCGAGTCGATGCGCGAGCGCAAGGCGCTCCGGCGCGTCGCGGCGATCCTCTTCCACCGCCGCGCCGGCTTCTCCGCCAACGGGATGGGCGTCTGGAAAGTGCCCGACGGGCGGATCATGGAGGTCGCGCCGCTGATGGCCTCCTACCGCGGCATCTCGCACTGCTACCAGCGGCCGACCTACGCGGACTGGCCCTACAGCGTCTTCACGATGGCCCACGGCCGCTCGAAGGAGGAGTGCGACGCAATCCTCGACTCGATCGCGCAGGAGACCGGCATCGAGGACCGGCGCACGCTCTACTCGTCGACCGAGTTCAAGAAGATCCGGCTGCTCTACTTCACCGACGACCACCGCCGCTGGGAGGCCGAGCACGGGGCTTGAGCAGGGACCGGGCGCGGCTGCGCCCGCGCCCCGCGGTGAGGGAGTCGCTCGCGCTCAGCGCCCGCGCGCGGTCGGCAGCCGCTCGTCGAGCCACTCGTCGAGCGTGCGCACGAAGGTCGCCGTCAGGTGCACCCGGTCGCGCATGACCAGGATGTCGTCGATCACCGCCGGGCAGATGCGCCCGGGGCACGCGACCTGGTTGATGTCGACGGTCTGCGCGGCGCGCGACCGGTGGGCGGCCTTGGTGACGTAGGTCCGGTAGGGGGTGGGGCCGCGCTCGAAGGCGCACTGGTCGAGCGCCTCACGGTTGGCGATCACGCACTCGACCGGGTCCTCGGGAGCGCGCGGCGGATTGACCAGGACCGCCACCCGCGTCCCGTTGCGGCCCAGCCGGTTGAGCGTGCGGATGTAGGCCCGACGCAGGATCGGCCGGCTGCGCTTGCGGCTCAGTCGCCTGCCGTTGCGGACCACCTGGTAGTGGGTGCCGGCGCTGGTGATGACCAGCTCCGGATCGATCCGGTCGAGCCGCCGCAAATTGCGCTTGCGCCAGGTGTCGCAGCGGTATGCGTACTTGACGACCATCGGCGGGCAGCCGGCGCGCATCAGCCCGACAAGGCGCCAGCCGCGCCGGTGCGCGACCCGGTTGAGGGCGGGGAAGTGCTGCATCGCCTTCGAGTCGCCGAACACGACCGCGTTGGTGCTCGACCTCCGCTTGCCGTAGATGCAGCGCAGCTTGGCGCCGAGCTGCGTGCGCGTCGGGCAGCGGCCGGGACGGCCGCGGTCGCCGCGGGCGACGCTCGGATCGGGCGTGATCGTCTCGGCGGTGCGTTGGATCTCGGGCTCTTGCGCTCCGGCGCTCCGGGTCACCGCGACCACGGCGAGCGCCACGAGCGCGAGCCCGAGCAGGACGATCGCGAGGAGCGGGCCCCGTCGCTCGACCGTCACCCCAGGTGCCTCCGCAGGAAGCGGATCGTCGGGCCCAGCACCATCGGGGAGTAGCGCGGCGCGTGCACGATCCCAGGCAGCATCCACAGCTGGCGGCGCACGCCGGCGGCGCGCAGGCGCGCGCTCATCCGGCGCGCCTGGCTCGCCGGGATCATCTCCCAGCGCGAGTTGACGATCATCATCGGCGGGTCGTCGGCCGTGACGTGGGCGATCGGGGACGCCGCCGCGGTGCGGCGGAGGCAGACGCGGCAGCCGAGGAAGCCGGCGATCTTGCCCTGCAGGTGGTGCCGGCGCAGGGTCGCGAGGTCGACCGGAGGCGACCAGGCCGCCACGGCGCGCAGGCGGGCACCGCGGGTGAGCGGCCCGCGTCCGATCGTGGCGAGCAGCGACACGAGGTGGGCGCCTGCCGAGCTGCCGAGCGCGCCGACACGCGTCGGGTCGACTCCCAGCGGCCGCGCGCGCCGGCGGACCCAGTGGACGGCGGCTCGGAGCTGGTCGACTTGGACCGGGAAGCCGGGCCGCCCCGGCGTCGCGAGCGTGTAGTTGACGTTGACGGCGACGAATCCGGCCGCGGCGATCGTGCGCGCCGCGTTCTGCAGCGCGGCCTTGTCGCCGCCGCTCCAGGCGCCGCCATGCACGAGCAGCACAGCCGGCGCGCGCCTGCCGGCCGCCGGGGGGCGGTGAACGTCGAGCGTCGGGCCGCCGGAGCGGAGGTAGGGGATGTCGCGGATGACACGCGGGCGCGGGCGGCGGGCGGGCGGAGCGGACTCCTCACCCGCGTCCCCGTCGCCGCCGTCTGGATCGGAGTCGACGGCCGCCGACCCGGCGGGCAGCACCGCGACCGCGCAGGCGATCGCGAGAGCGAGCAGGAGCGCGTGCCGGACCGCCGACCGGCGGCCGCGGCCCGGGCCAGTGGGTCGGCGCGCGGCGGGCATCGGGAGCATCGAACACGCCCAGGGTGGCAAAGTCGCGCCCGCGGCGTCGCAGCTCGAGCGACGCCCGGCGGATGCGATGCGGCTCATAGGATGTCGCAGGTGACCGGCGCCACCCCACGATCGACCGAGCTCTACGCACGCGCCGTCGAGCTGATGCCGGGCGGCGTCAACTCGCCCGTGCGCGCACTGCGCTCGGTCGGCCGCGACCCGCTGTTCGTCGCCGGCGGACGCGGCGCCGAGATCGAGGACGCCGACGGCAACCGCTACGTCGACTACGTCTGCTCGTGGGGCCCGCTGATCGCCGGGCACGCGCATCCGCGCGTCGTCGAGGCGGTGGTCGCCGCGACCGCCGCCGGCACCAGCTTCGGCGCGCCGACGGCGGCGGAGGTCGAGATCGCCGCCGAGATCGTCGAGCGCGTGCCCGGCGCCGAGATGGTCCGGATGGTCAACTCCGGCACCGAGGCGTCGATGAGCGCCGTCCGCCTGGCGCGGGCCGCGACCGGCCGCGAGAAGCTGCTCAAGTTCGCCGGCGCCTACCACGGGCACGTCGACGGGCTGCTCGCCGACGCCGGCTCGGGCCTCGCGACGGCCGGCATCCCCGCCAGCCCCGGCGTGCCCGCTGCGCAGGCCGCCGCCACGGTGGTGGTGCCCTGGAACGACCGCGAGGCGGTCGAGCGTGCGCTCGCCGAGCACGACGTCGCGGCCGTCCTCGCCGAGCCCTATCCCGCCAACATGGGCCTCGTGCCGCCCGCGGCCGGGTTCCTCGCCTTCCTGCGCGAGCAGGCGGACCGCAACGGCGCGCTGCTCGTCTTCGACGAGGTGATCAGCGGCTTCCGCGTCGGCCGCGGGGGCGCCCAGGAGCGCGAGGGCGTCACGCCCGACCTGACGATCCTCGGCAAGGTGATCGGCGGCGGCCTGCCCGCCGCCGCCTACGCCGGCCGCCGCGACCTGATGCAGCTCGTCGCCCCGGCCGGCGACGTCTACCAGGCCGGCACCCTGTCGGGCAACCCGCTCGCGACCGCCGCCGGGCTCGCCACGCTCGAGCTGCTCGACGCCGGTGCCTACGCCCGCCTCGACGCGGTCGCGACCGCGCTCGCCGACGGGCTGCGCGCCGCCGCCGCCGCCGCCGGCCTGTCCGTCCACGTCGCGCGCACGACCGGCCTGCTGACGGTCTTCTTCCACGACGGTCCCGTCACGCACTACGCCGCCGCCAGGGCGTGCGACCTCGATCGCTTCGGCTCGTTCTGGCGGGCGATGCTGGATCGCGGCATCTACCTGCCGGCGTCGCAGTTCGAGGCCTGGTTCCCCTCGCTCGCGCACGGCGACGAGCACGTCGAGCGGACGCTCGCGGCCGCCCGCGAGGCGTTCGCGGAGATCGCACGGTGAGTGCCCTGGCCGCGGTGATCGCCGCCGCCGACTCGGCGCTCGCCGAGCACGCGGTGCCCGATCCCGGACCGGACGGCTTCGCGGAGGTCGTCGCGGATGCGGACCGCCTGTTCACGATCGAGGCCGTCCACGAGGGCTACCTGCTGCACTACGGCGAGCCGCGCGCGTTCGCCGGCATGGACGCCGACCTGCGCCTGCTCGCCGGCGACGCTCTCTACGCGCTCGGCCTGGCCCGCGTCGCCGAGCGGGGCGACCTCGAGGCCGTCGCCGAGCTTGCGGACCTGATCTCCGCCGCCGCGCGTGCGCACGCCGAGGGCCGGCCCGCCGCCGCTGAGGCGCTCTGGCCGGAGAGCGCCGCCCGCCTCGCGTAATTACAATTCGCCGGCCGCCCGACCCGGGCGCCGCCCATCTCCGCAGTGGCCGCCTCCTCAGACAAGCACAAGCGCAAGTCGCGCTACACGACCGACCGCAACATGCCGGGCGCCTTCGAGGGCGAGACGGTCACGCGGCGCGGCTTCATGACCGGTGGCGCGCTCGCCGCGGGCGGCGTCGCAAGCGCCGCCTTCGGGCTGCCCGCGCTCGGCTTCGCGCTCGGGCCGATGTTCGAGGACAGCACGCCCGAGAACTGGCAGGACGTCGGCCCGCCCGAGGACTTCAACGACGAGACGTACGTCCCGAAGGTCGTCAGCATCGTGCCGTCGATCGGCGAGGCCGGCAAGACGACGATCTACGTCCGCCGCTACAACCGGGAGCGCGACGCCGAGCGCTCGGCCGACCTGCCCTACGTCGCGATCTCGACGCGCTGCACCCACCTCGGCTGCCCGGTGCGCTACATCCAGGCCTCGCAGAAGTTCGTCTGCCCCTGTCACGGCGGGGTCTACGGCTTCGAGGGCGAGGTCGAGGGCGGGCCGCCGGTCCGTCCGCTCGACCGCTTCTACACGCGCGTGACCGATGACGGCAGGGTCCAGGTCGGCGAGCGCTTCTCGGTCAACTCGGAGCTGCGCCGCTTCGACAACCCGCGCGACCCGTCGAACCCGCTCGACGGCCTCTGGCAGTACCTCTACCCCCCGAGGCCGAGCACGTGAGCCGCCTCACGCCGCTGATCCCGAAGCCGCTGCGTCCCGCGCCGCGCCGGCCCGTCGAGCGCGACGGCGCCCCGCCGAGCACCGCCGACAAGCTCAAGGCCGGGTCCGCCGAGGCCGGCATCGGCGTCGTCGGCTGGCTCGACGAGCGCACCGGCGGCAGCCCCTTCCTGCGTGGCTTCCTCTTCCGCAAGGTCCCGAAGGGGACGAACTGGTTCTACACGCTCGGCTCCGCGACGATGTTCGCGTTCGTCTCGCAGGCCGTCACCGGGGTCTTCCTGGCGATGTACTACGAGCCCGACACGGCGCGCGCCTACAGCTCGATCCAGCACATAACCAACGAGGTCTTCCTCGGCGAGCTGGTCCGCGGCATGCACCGCTGGGGCGCCACGGTGATGATCGTGCTGATCTTCCTCCACCTCGGCCGGACGTTCGTCTTCGGCGCCTACAAGTACCCGCGCGAGCTGAACTGGATCATCGGCGTCGTGCTGCTCGTGCTGACGCTGATGATGGGCCTGACCGGCTACCTGCTCCCGTTCGACCAGCGGTCGTTCTGGGCCACGGTCGTCGGGGTTAACATCAACGCGTCCGGCCCGATCATGGGCCCCTACCTCGCCGACTTCATGCGCGGCGGCGCCGAGTTCGGCCCCACGACGCTGGCCCGCTTCTATGCGATGCACATGCTGCTGATCCCCGGTTTGATCGCCGCCCTGATCGGCGCTCACCTCTACCTGGTGGCGAAGCTGGGCACCAGCGCGCCGCCGTGGCTGAAGGCCGAGAAGAAGAAGCTTCAGCGCGAGGAGATCTGAGATGAACGCGCGCGAGAAGGAGCAGTACCTCCGCGAGTACTCGATCCTCAAGAACCAGGGCAAGCCGTTCTTCCCGTACGCGGTCGCCAAGGACGGCGCGATGGCGGCGATCACGCTCGGCGTGATCATCCTGATGGCGGTGCTCTTCGGCGCCGAGCTCGGCCCGAAGGCCGACCCGACGACGACCACCTACACGCCGCGCCCCGAGTGGTACTTCTTCTTCCTCTTCGAGCTGCTGCGCGTCGTCAAGCCGCCGGAGCTCGTCTTCATGGCGACGATCGGCATCCCGACGATCGCGCTGATGCTGCTCCTGCTGCTCCCGTTCTACGACCGCAGCCCGGAGCGCCATCCGCTCAAGCGCCCGATCGCGATGATCGGTGCGGTTGCGACGATCGCCGCGATGACCTACCTGACGGTGCTCGGCGCGCTCGCCGGCGCGCCGACCGAGCTCGACATCGAGGTCGAGCAGCGCTTCGAGCGCGGCGCCGCCGTGACCGCGTCGTCGGGCTGCCTGGCCTGCCACATGATCGGCCACAACGGCGGCACCCTCGGCCCCAACCTCACCGACGTCGGCGAGCGCCTCGGCCGCGACGCGATCGCGCGCACGCTCGTGAACCCGACCGCGCCGATGCCCTCCTACGAGACCTTCCGCGCGGAGAACCCGGAGCAGTTCGAGCAGATGGTCGACTTCATCGCGTCGCTGCGCGGCCACGAGAGCGACGCCGTGCCCGAGCAGGCCGAGAGCGTCGACGACGTGCGCGCGTCGACGCGCTAGCCGTGAGATGAGCAGCGGGGCGCCCTCGAGCGGGACCCTTCCAGAGACGCAGGTGCGGGCGATGTTCGACCGCATCGCGCGCGTCTACGACCGGATGAACTCGGTCATGACGGCCGGGATGCACCACCGCTGGCGCGCGCGCGCCGCGGATCTCGCCGCGCTGGCGCCGGGCGACCGCGCGCTCGACGTGGCGACCGGCACCGGCGACCTGGCGATCGAGCTCCAGCGCCGGGTCGGCACCGGCGGCGAGGTGGTCGGACTCGACTTCGCCGAGAGCATGCTCGAGATCGCGCGCGACAAGGCGCCCGACATCCGCTTCGAGCGGGGCAACGCGCTCGAGCTGCCCTACGCTGACGGCGAGTTCGCCGCCGCGACCGTCGGCTTCGGCGCACGCAACTTCTCCGACCTCGCGTGCGGGCTCGCCGAGATGCGCCGCGTCGTCGCGCCCGGCGGCCGCGTCGTCGTGCTCGAGATCACCAAGCCGGAGCGGCCGCCGCTCTCCTGGTTCTTCCGCTTCTGGTTCGACCGGGCCGTCCCCGCCCTCGGCCGCCTCGCCGGCGACTCCGACGCCTACGCCTACCTCCCGAGCTCGGTCCGCCGCTTCCCCGGCCCGCGCGAGCTGGGCGCCCAGCTCTCCGCCACGGGCCTCGTCGACGTCGGCTGGGTGCTCACAGCCGGCGGCATCATCGCGATCCACTCCGGGACCGTCCCCGACCGGACGTGAAGGCTTCGCCCGAGGACTCGCTGCGGCGCGTGCTGGGCGCGGGTGGGCCGGGCTTGGCGCGAGGGCTGGAGGCGACGGAGGAGCGGCTCGCCGAGATCGCCGACGGACATGGCGAGGAGCTGGCCCGCCATGCCAGTGGGACGCTCGACGCCGGCGGGAAGCGGCTGCGGCCGCTGCTGGTGCTCGTCTGCGGCGGGCGCGACCAGGCCGGTCGGCGACTGGTCGCCGCGGCGGCAGCGGTCGAGCTGCTGCACATGGCGACGCTGGTGCACGACGACGTGCTCGACCGTGCCGACCTGCGGCGCGGCATGCCGACGGTGCTCGCCAGCGCCGGTCGCGACGCCGCGACGGCGACCGGCGACTTCCTCTTCTCACGCGCGTTCTCCGAGCTGGCCGCCACGGGCGACGCAGATGCCGTGCGCTCGCTCTCGACCGCGTCGTCGGCGCTCGCGCGCGGCGAGCTGCTCCAGCGCGTGGATGCCTGGTCGGCCGACGTCGCGGTCGAGCGCTACCTCGAGCGCTGCGCGCTGAAGACGGGGAGCCTGTTCGCCGCGTCCGCCCGCCTCGGGGCGCAGCTCGGTGGGCGGCCAGACGCGGTCGAGCCACTCGGGCGCTTCGGCGACCGCATCGGCGTCGCGTTCCAGATCCTCGACGACGTGCTCGACGTGTCTGGCCCGGCCGAGCGCATCGGCAAGCGGCGCGGCACCGACCTGCTCGACGGCACCGTGACCCTGCCGCTGATCGTCGCCCGCGAGCGCGACCCGCGGCTCGCCGGGCTCGACCTGCGCACCGCCGTCACCGACGCTGACGAGGCCGAGGCCGTCTGCGACCGCATCGCCGCGACCGGCGCGCTCGAGGACGCCCGCGCCCGTGCGCTCGAGCGGGTCGCCGAGAGCAAGGCCGAGCTGGACGCGATCGCGCTCGAGGCTTGGCAGCGGCGGGCGCTGAACCTCGTCGCGGACGGCGTCGTCGAGCGCTACGCGTGATGCCCGCAGTCGTCACGGCCAGCCATCTGCCGCGGGGGGCGCGGGGGGCGTGAGCCCCGATCGCCTCCTGGGCCGGCCAGGCGCCGCGGGGGGTGCGGGGGGCGTGAGCCCCCCGGCCGCTATACCCTGCCCGGGCCGTGGTCCTCAGCGACAAGACGATCCGGTCGGAGATCGAGGCCGGGCGGATCCAGGTCGACCCCTACGACAGCGACCTGATCCAGCCGTCGAGCATCGACGTGCGCGTCGACCGCCGCTTCCGCGTCTTCCACAACGCGCGCTACCCCTACATCGACGTCCGCCAGCCGATGGACGACCTGACCGAGTTGGTCGAGGTCGGCGGCGAGGAGCCGTTCATCCTCCATCCCGGCGAGTTCGTCCTCGGTCAGACGCTCGAGCGCGTCACGCTGCCCGACGACCTCGTCGCGCGACTGGAGGGCAAGAGCTCGCTCGGTCGCCTCGGCCTGCTGATCCACTCGACCGCCGGCTTCGTCGACCCCGGCTTCTCCGGCACCCTGACGCTCGAGCTGTCGAACGTCGCCAACCTGCCGATCACGATCTACGAGGGCATGCCGATCGGGCAGATCTCCTTCATGCGGATGGATGGAGCGGTCGAGGTGCCCTATGGCGCCAAGGACAAGGGCAGCAAGTACCAGGGGCAGGGCGAGCCGACGCCGAGCCGCTTCTACCGCAACTTCGACCGCGCGACCTGATCCGCCCGGCGCTATTCGGGCGACATGCCCGTAGCCTCTACTATCGGGACTACCCCAAACGTCGCAGGAGCCACCATGCCGAACATCGGCCCTCTAGAGATAGCCATCGTCCTCATCATCGTCCTGTTGATCTTCGGGCCGAAGCGCCTGCCGGACCTCGGGCGCTCGCTCGGGAGCGGGATGCGTGAGTTCAAGGACTCGGTGACCGGCAAGTCGAACGACCACGACGAGCTCGACGCCGGCGAGTCGAAGCCCGAGCCGGTGCGCACGGAGCAGTCCGAGCCCGCCAGGCACGGCTCGTAGCGGCGCCCACACCCGCCAGGAGGACGCGGATCCCGTGCCGCGGCTGAAGCCGGTCGAACACGACGAGCAGCTCACGCTCGTCGACCACCTCACCGAGTTGCGCTCGCGCCTAGGCATGTCGCTGATCGCCTTCGGCGTGGCGTTCGCGTTCTGCGGCTGGCAGAACCGGCGCATCCTCGAGATCGTCAACCGCCCGCTGCCCGAGGAGCACTCCGAGCCGATCACCTTCGGCGTCACCGAGCCGTTCACGACGACGTTCACGAACGCCGCCTATGCCGCGATCCTGCTCGCGCTGCCGGTCGTCTTGTACCAGCTCTACGCGTTCGTCCTGCCTGCGTTCAGCCCGAGCGAGAAGCGGGTCGCCAAGCCGCTGATGCTGATGGTGCCGTTCCTCTTCGTCGCCGGCGTGCTCTTCTGCTACTTCGTCGTGCTGCCGCCGGCGACCGACTTCCTGCTCAGCTTCAACGCGAGCGAGTTCAACACCCAGGTCCGAGCGCGCGACTACTACAGCTTCAGCACGCTGACGATGATCGCGATGGGCCTCGGCTTCCAGGTGCCCGTGGGGATCCTCGCGCTCGTGCGGCTCAACATCGTCAACGTCGAGCAGTTGCGCAGCAACCGCCGCTACGCCGTGCTCGCGATCGCCATCCTCGCGTCGCTGCTGCCGACGATCGACCCCGTGACGATGCTGCTCGAGATGGTGCCGCTGCTGATCCTCTACGAGCTCAGCATCGTGCTGGCGTCGCGCTTCGCCCCGCGTGGCGGGGATGTGGCGGATGTCGCCACATCCCCGGGCTCATAGCTACCCTCCGGAACGCAATGCTCTTCGATCTGCAGGGGAAGCGCCGCCGGGTGGTGCAGGCCACCTACCTCACGCTCGCCGTCCTGATGGGCGGAGGACTGGTGCTGTTCGGCGTCGGCGGCGAGGTTTCGGGTGGGCTGCTGGACGCCTTCAACGGCGGCGGCGGCGGCAACGGCAACCAGATCGTCGAGGACCGCGTCGAGCGCAACGAGGAGCGCGTGCAGGCCCGCCCGCGCGCCGAGGCGCCGCGCAAGGAGCTCGTACGCGACTACTACGCGCTAGCGGTCGGCCAGACCGAGGGGACGGTGTTCTCCGAGGACGCGCAGGACGAGCTGCGCCGGGCCAGCACGCACTGGGGCTCGTACCTTGAGATCGAGGACGGCAAGCCCGACCCGTCGCTCGCGCGCGTGGCGCTGCAGATCTACGACCCGGCGGCGCTCAACCAGCCCCAGCAGGCGCTGCGCGCCGCGCGGATCGTCGCCGAGGAGGGCGACGACGTCAGCTCGTACCTGCTGCTCGTGCAGTACGCGCTCCAGGCGGGCGACAAGCGGACGCAGAAGCTCGCCGAGCAGAAGGCGGTCGAGCTGGCCCCCGAGCGCCAGCGCGCCGCCGTCCGCAAGCAGGTCAAGCGGCTGGCGGCCGCGGCGGTCGCCCAGCAGCTGCAGAGCGCCGACGTCCAGACGGCGCCCGCGGGTGGCGGTGGCGGTGGTGGTGGCGCCGGTGGAGGGGGCGGCGGTGGCAAGTAGCCGCCGGCCGCACCGTCGGCCGCGCTAGGGTTGCGCGACCGTCGCCGAAGAACATCGGAGGAGCCGCGTGAACTTCCACATCAAGGACGAGGAGATCGACTCCGAGACCCACGTCATCGAGCTCGGGGGAGAGATCGACCTCTACACCGCGCCCGAGTTCAAGGAGCGCATGGTCCAGCTGATCGACGACGGCAAGCGCCGCCTCGTCGTCGACCTCTCCGACGCGACCTTCATCGACTCCACCACGCTCGGCGTCCTCGTCGGCGGCGTCAAGCGCCTCCGCCCCGCCGGTGGCTCCCTCGCGCTCGTCTGCACCGACGAGAACATCACCAAGATCTTCGAGATCACCGGCCTCGACCGCGTCTTCCCGATCCACTCCACCCGCGACGAGGCCCTCGGCGCAGTCGCCGACCACACCTAGAGCCAGCCGCTCGCTCCCGAGGGCGGCCGCAGCCTCCCCGCACGCGCCTCTACAATGGTCCGTCGCGGTCACCGCGCCGCCCTCCAGGGCCGTTAGCTCAACTGGTAGAGCAGGAGACTCTTAATCTCAAGGTTGAAGGTTCGAGTCCTTCACGGCCCACTGGGAAACTTGGTAGCCCCGGCGATACGGGCCCTGGAGCTATCCTGAGGCAGATGGCCGATTCGCTGGACTTCACGATCATCTACGAGCCGGGCGAGGACGGTTGGATCCTCGCGCGCGTGGCCGAGCTGCCGAGCGTGCTGACGCAGGGGCGTACGCAGGAGGAGGCGCGCGCGATGGTGCTCTCGGCGCTCAGGGACTGGTTCTCGTTCTACGTTGCCGACGAGCGCGGGGACGCGCCGATCGACGTGCCCGAGGGCGCGACCAGCGAGTCGCTTGAGCTGACCTTCGCGTGAAGCGGCGCGACCTGGAGCGCCATCTGCGCGCGCACGGCTGCGCTCTCGACCGCGAGGGTGCCGAGCACTCCTGGTGGGCCGCGCCGGGTGGTCGGCCGCGCAGCTCGATCCCGCGCCATCGCGAGATTCACTACGGCTTGGCGCGCAAGGTTTGCAGGCAGCTCGGCGTGCCGCCGCCTCAGGGCTCCCGATAGCTCGGGGGACGTGTCCCCGACTCGGCAAGTTTGACTCGTTCGGCTCCGACTCGAACCCGGATACGGGCGAATCCGCAAGTTACTGACGCGCAGGCTCGACGAGTTGGACGAGGGACGTGTCCGAAGGCTGGCAGTTTTGTTGCACGCCGTCCGCGGGCGATGCGACCGTTGCTCTCGTCCGAATCCCGTGTAGCTGCGGTTGCGGCTACGTCTACGCGGTTCGGTTCAGGTGAGAGAGCAGTTTCGGGCGACGCTAGCCGGGAGCGTCGTCCCACGCGTCTCAGGCGCGTCTGCGAATCGCGTGGTTGAATCGGCGGTATGACCGCGCTGCTTCCTCCCGACGTGCGCGAGGTGTTCGATCGCTTCGTCACCACCGAGTACACGACGGTGGACGGGAAGGGGCGGCCGATTACGTGGCCTGTGACGCCGTATCACCATCCGGAGCGCGGGTGCGTGGATGTCACGACGGGGCTGGGGTATCCGAAGAAGGCGCGGGATGCGCAGGCGAATCCGAAGGTGGGGCTGCTGTTCTCGGATCCGACCGGGAGCGGGCTCGAGGCGCCGCCGATGGTGCTGGTGCAGGGGATCGCGGAGGTGGACGACCGCGACCTGGAGGCGAACAGGGAGCGGTACTGGCGCGAGTCGGGCGAGAAGCTGCCGGCGACCAAGGACATGCATCCGCCGAAGCCGCTGCGGCGGCTGTTCGGCTGGTACTACACGCGCATCTACGTCCACGTGCGGCCCGAGCGGGTCTACGTCTGGCCGGAGGGCGATCCGACGCGGGAGCCGCAGCTGCTCGACGCCCGGATGGAGGAGGTGCGCTCCGGGCACGTCGAGGAGCCCTACGAGCCGCCCGGTCCCGCCGAGAGCGGCGAGCCGGTCTGGGACGGGCGGATGGACGAGCTCGGCGACCGCTATCCGACCGCGGTGCTCTCGATCGTCGCGCCCGACGGCTTCCCCTTCTCGGTCCGTCTGCCGATCGAGGTCGACGCCGCGCGCCGGCGCGTGCTGCTCGGCGGCGGCGCCGTCGGCGTCCCGATGCGCCCGGGCCCGGCGTGCATCGTCGCGCACGACCATCCGCCCGACTTCAGGTGGCAGCGCAACTTCCAGGTCCGCGGCGACCTGGTCCAGGAGGACGGTCGCTGGCAGCTGATCCCGCACCGGCTCGTCGGCGGCTTCGAGCTGCCGCCCGGCTCCAACCTCCAGCGCTACAGGCTCAACTTCGCCAAGGTTCTGCGCTTCCGCCGCATCGCCAAGCGCGAGCTCGCCCGGCGCGCCTGACGCCTCCACGCATCGGCTCCGCGGGCGGCCGCCCCGCCCGCGGAATGGACGAGTCGATCTTCTGTGGCGCCGGCCTCAGCCGAGCAGCGGGTGCGTGAGGCCGTGCTCGGCGCAGAGTCGCGAGACGCTCTCCATGTCGAAGTCGATGCCGTAGCGGGCGCTGAGCGCCTCCGGGTCCAGCGTGCCGTCCTTCATGCCGGCGTCCCACTCGCGGAAGAAGTGCTCGAAGCCGGCCGGCGAGATCACCTCGAGGATGCGGCAGGGCTCGTCGCCGGCGTTCCAGAAGGTGTGCCACTGGTCGCGCGGCTTGAACGCGAGCTCGCCCGCCTCGGCGTAGACGACGTCGTCGCCGAGCACGGCGCCCATCCGGCCCTCGAGCACGAAGCTGTACTCGTCGACGCCGTGGTGGCGGTGCAGCGGAGCGCACAGCGAGCGCGGCGGGATCGGGTGCTCGATCAGCGCGAAGCCGCCGCCCGACTCCTCGCCCCAGATCAGGAAGCGCGCGTCGCAGCCGCCGAGCTCTGCGTAGTGGCCGTCGGCCGGCCCGACCTTGCGCGGGCCCTGCGAGGCGTCGAACCGTCGCAGCGCGTCGGTCAGATGGGTGGCGGTCATGCGGTGCTCCTTTCGTTGAGCAGCAATGTGCGGTGAAAGTACCAGACGACGGGCGGACCTGTCAAGATTGGTCGCACAGTCATGTCCGATGGAAGCGCCACAAGCACGACCACGCGGCCGTACCGCAAGCGCCGGCGCGCGGCGCTCGAGGACGAGACGCGCCTGCGCATCACCGAGGCCGCGGTCGACCTGCACGGCTCCGTCGGGCCGGCGCGCACCACGATCAGCGCGGTCGCCGAGCGCGCCGGCGTCCAGCGCGCCACCGTCTACCGCCACTTCCCCGACGAGGAGGCGCTGTTCGGCGCCTGCTCGGCGCACTGGCTCGCCAGCCACCCGCTTCCGGACATCGCCGCCTGGGCGGCCATCCGCGACCCGGACGTGCGGCTCGCGACCGCCCTCGACGACCTCTACGCCTGGTACGAGGACGGCGAGCAGATGCTCGAGCGGACCACGCGCGACGCCGCGCTGGTCCCCGCGATGCAGCCGGCGGTGGAGGGGCTGACCGCCTGGCTCGCGGCCGCGACCGGCACGGTCGTCCGCGGCCGCCGCGAGCGCGGCGCGCGCCGTCGCCGCGTCACCGCTGCGATCGGCCACGCCGCCTCCTTCCACAGCTGGCGCTCGCTCGTCCGCGAGCAGGGGCTCACGCACGACGAGGCCGTCGCGCTGATGACGGGCCTCGTGCGCGCTGCGGGCGCCTGAGGCGCCGCCCACGGTCCTCACATAGCGCGGCGCGCCGAGGGGTACCCTCCCTCGGCCATGGGAAGCCTGAGGTCGTCGTTGACCAGCGGTCGAGCGCTGCTGGCGGGGCAGGTCGCGCGCGAGGTGCGCGGTCTGCAGGACCGGCGCGCATGAGGCCGCCGCGCCCAGGGGGCATCGCCCGCTGGGGCGTGCCGCGCCCGCGCGGGCCCGCCGGCACGATCGCGTGGCTGATCGTGAAGCTGCGCTTCCTGGTCGTCGCGGCGTGGATCGCCGGCGCCGTCGTCGCCACCGTCCAGCTCCCGGACATCGGCGAGGCGCAGGCCGGGGCGCTCGGCGACCTGGTGCCCAACGACGCGGATGCGCTGCAGGCGGAGATCCGCTCGGCTGAGGAGTTCGCCTTTCCGCTGCTGAGCCGGACGGTGATCGTCCAGCGCGATGCCGACGGGCTCTCGCCGGCCGAGCAGGCGCGCGTCGTCGAGCGCGCGGCCGCCCTCAACACCGGCGACTACCCGGGCCTGCGCGGCATCGCGGGTGCGCTGCCGCTCAGCAACACGCTCGGCCGTCCGCCCTTCTCGCGCGAGTCGTCGACCACGGCGCTGACGTATCTGTTCTTCACCTCCGACGTCCATCAGAGCGACCGCGGTCGGCTCGCCCAGCGTCTGATCGAGCGCCGCATCGAGCCCAGCTTCGACGGCTACGTCGGAGTGACGGGCGCCATCCCGGCGCGCGTCGACCGCACCGAGCTGATCGCCGATCGGCTGCCGCTGATCGAGCTGGCGACGGTGCTGCTCGTCGCCGGGATCGTC
This sequence comes from Thermoleophilaceae bacterium, assembly GCA_040881635.1. Classification (GTDB taxonomy): domain Bacteria; phylum Actinomycetota; class Thermoleophilia; order Solirubrobacterales; family Thermoleophilaceae; genus JAAYBF01. Next base: position 25,792 of record JBBECV010000016.1, on the reverse strand, counting down.
GGGCTGCACTTCCGCGGCCTCGGCGCGCCGCTGATCACCCTGCTGGCCGTCGCGGTCGCCTACCTGATCTCGACGCGGACGGTCGGCGCGGTCGGCGAGCAGCTCGGCTTCTCCGTGCCGAGCGAGGTCGAGCCGGTGATCGTCGTGCTGCTGTTCGGCGTCGTCACCGACTACTCGATCTTCTTCCTGTCGCGGATTCGAAGACGGCTCGCCGACGGCGAGGAGCGCCGCGCCGCGTCCGCCGCAGGCTCGGCGGAGCTGCTGCCGATCATCTTCACGGCTGGCCTGACCGTCACCGTCGCCTCGGGGTCGCTGGTCGTCGCGGAGCTCGGCTTCTTCGAGGCCTTCGGCCCGGGCATGGCGCTGTCGCTGCTCGTCGGCACGCTCGTCGCGATCACCTTCATCCCGGCACTGCTCGCGATCGGCGGGCGCGCGCTGTTCTGGCCCCGAGCCCCCGAGCCGGACGCGCCGGCGCCGGACGATGGCGAGCCGCCCACAGAGGGTCGCGCCCGCCCGACTCGCAACCGCGCCGTGCGGCTCGCGACCGGGCACCCGATCCTCACCCTGCTCGCGTGCGTGGCGCTCCTGATCGCGGCCGCATCTGGAGTGACGCGACTGGAACTCGGCAACCCGGTGATCCGCGGACTGCCCGGCGACTCGACGGTCCGCCAGGCCTACGCCGAGGGCCAGCAGGGGTTCGCTCCCGGCGTGCTCGCGCCGACGGTCCTGCTGGTGGAGGGGCCGCGGGTCGTCGAGCAACGCCCTGCCCTGCGCCGCTTCCAGCGGCTGCTCGAGGACCAGGCGGGCGTGGCGGAGGTCGTCGGACCGGCGGACCGCCCGGGCGGCCGGACCTTCGGCGCGGTCCTGTCGCGCACCGGCGAGGCGGCGCGGTTCTTCGTCGTGCTCGACATGGACCCGTTCAGCGCGCGCGCGGTCAATGTCATCCGCCGGCTCGACCGCCGCATGCCGCGCCTGCTGGCCGCGGCCGGCCTCCCGAACGCGTCGACCGCCTTCGCCGGCGACACCGCGCTGTCGGCGGAGACGATCGATCGTGCGCTGGACGACATCGGCCGCGTCGCGCCGACCGCGCTGCTCGCCGTGCTCGCGATCCTCGCGGTCTTCCTGCGCGCGCTCGTCGCGCCCCTGTACCTCGTCGCGGCGAGCCTGCTGGCGCTCGCGGCGTCGCTGGGACTGACCGCGTACGTCTTCCAGGACCTCGCCGGTCAGCCCGGCATCTCGTACTTCGTCCCCTTCGCGGCGGCCGTGTTGCTGCTCTCGCTCGGGTCCGACTACAACGTCTTCCTCACCGGCCGCATCTGGCTCGAGGCGCGCCACCGGCCGCTGCGCGAGGCCGTGCGCGTTGCCGGAGCGCGTGCCGCGACGCCGATCACGATCGCCGGCCTCGTCCTCGCCGGGTCGTTCGCGCTGCTGTTCCTGGTGCCGCTGTGGGCGTTCCAGCAGCTGGCGTTCGCGATGGCCGCCGGGCTGCTGATCGACGCCTTCCTCGTCCGGACGCTCGTGGTGCCGGCGCTGATCTCGCTCGTCGGCCCGGTCAGCCGCTGGCCGGGCCGGCGGGGGCCGCGGGAGGTCGAGGACTGAGCGGCGGCGGCGTGCATATGCTCGCCGGATGGACCAGATCCTCCAGATCAGCGGCGCCCTGCTCGTGCTGGCCGCCTTCGCGGGACTCCAGCGCGGCGCCCTCCAGCCCTACTCCCGCCTGTACCTGACGCTCAACCTCGTCGGCGCCCTGCTCCTTACCGTGGCGGCCCTGCGCGATCTCGACTGGGGCTTCCTGCTGCTCGAGGTCGTCTGGGGCGCCGTGTCGCTCTGGGGCCTGGTCCAGCTCGCCCGCGGGCGGCTCCCGGGCCCGGCGCACTGACCGCTGTGGCGGGCAGCCGCCGCCGCGCTACTCGACGGGCCCGCGCCGGTCCCGGTAGCCGCGGTCGTAGTCGGGATCCGTGTGGCCGCGCGTGGTCAGCATGAACAGGCCGACGATCAGGCCGACGGCGCCCGCGATCATCAGGATCAGCCCCGCCGTGGCGATGTCGAACCCGGAGACCGAGCCCGTCACGGCGTAGCGCAGGATCGCTCCGACGGCGATCAGGAAGATCGAAGATGCGACGGTCACGGGGCCTCCTCGTACGGGGACATGCGGTCAGATACATCGGGTACCCCGCAAATCCGCTGCCCATTCATGCAACCGCGCCTGGTATGAACCTCCCATGAGCGAGCTCGCATGCCTCGACGGCGCGATCGGCCCGGCCGGCGAGACGCTGATACCGGTCACGGACGAGGGGCTGCTGCGGGGCGACGGCGCCTTCGAGGTCGTGCGCGTCTACGCCGGCACGCCGTTGGCCCTCGGAGAGCACTTCGACCGCATGGAGCGCTCGGTCGCGAACCTGCGCCTCGAGGGGCCGTTGGACCGTGAGCGGTACGAGGCCGAGCTCGCCGAGCTCGTCGCGGCGCGCGGCGGCGACTCGTACGACGGCTGCGTCCGGCTCGCGCTCACGCGCGGCGGAAGGCGCCTGCTGATCACCGAGCCGATGCCATGGACGCCGGATCTCCCCCGCCTCGGCGCCGTCACCTACGCCCCCTCGCGCACGCTCGACGGCGTCAAGTCGCTCTCCTACGCGGCCAACATGCTCTGCACCAGGATCGCGTGCGAGCGCGGGTTCGACGAGGCGCTGCTGACGACCCCGCACGGCCGCGTGCTCGAGGCGCCGACCGCGTCGCTGTTCTGGGTCGACGGCGACGGGCGGCTCTGCACCCCGCCGCTCGACGACCACGTGCTCGCGTCGATTACGCGGGCGCACCTGCTGGAGCTGCTCGACGTCGACGAGCGCAGCGTCGCCCTCGACGAGCTCCAGCGCGAGGCGCGCGAGGCGTTCCTGGCCTCGACCACCCGTGAGGTCCAGGGCGTCGCCGCGATCGAGCAGCGCGAGCTCGACGCGCCCGGCGAGGTCACGCGCGCCGCGGCCGTCGCGTTCGCCCGCCGCCGCGACGAGCTGCTCGCGGCCGCCCGCGGCGGTTAGCCTTCGCGCGTCGCGTCCCCGCATGCGCCCGATCGGGCGCCCTCCGCCATGAGAATCCTCACCGTCATCGGCAACCGGCCGCAGTTCGTCAAGGCGGCGGCCGTCTCGCGTGCGCTGCGCCGGGCTCACGAGGAGACGATCGTCCACACCGGCCAGCACTACGACGACGAGATGTCGCGCGTCTTCTTCGACGAGCTCGGCGTGCCGGCCCCCGACCGCGAGCTGCACGCCGGCGGTGGCACCAACACCGAGCAGACCGCGCGCATCCTCGGACTGCTCGAGCGCGAGGTCGCGGCGGCCGCGCCCGACATGGTGCTCGTCTACGGCGACACGAACACGACGCTCGCCGGGGCGCTCGCGGCAGCGCAGGCGCACGTGCCCGTCGGCCACGTCGAGGCCGGCATGCGCTCGTTCGACCGCGCGATGCCGGAGGAGCTCAACCGCGTCCTCACCGACCACGCCAGCGACCTGCTGCTCTGCTCGACCGAGACCGCGGTCGCCAACCTCGCGGCCGAGCGCGCCGCCGGCGACGTCCACCTGGTCGGTGACGTGATGGCGGACGTCTCGCTCGCCTTCCGGCCGATCGCCGCCGAGCGCTCGACGGTGGTCGCCGACCTCGGGCTCGAGCCGGGCGCCTACGTCGCCGTCACGGCGCATCGCGCCGGCAACGTCGACGACCCGGCGCGCCTCGAGCGGCTCGTGTCCCTGCTCGAGGCGGTCCCGGCCACCGTCGTGCTCCCGCTGCACCCGCGCACCGCCGCGCGCCTCGACGCGACCGGCCTGCGGGCCCGCCTGGAGGCCGCCGCGCACGTCGTGCTGACCCCGCCGCTCGGCTACCTCGACTTCCTCCAGCTCGCCGCCAACGCGCGCGCCGTCCTGACCGACTCGGGCGGCGTGCAGAAGGAGGCCTACCTCCTCGGCGTGCCATGCGTGACGCTGCGCGACACGACCGAGTGGGTCGAGACGGTCGAGGCCGGCTGGAACGTGCTCGTCGACCTCGACCGCGACGCAGCCGTGGCGGCGCTCGACCGCCGACCGCCGGCTGACGAGCGCTCAGAGCTGTACGGCGGGGGGACCGCCGCGGAGCGCGTCGCCGACGTGCTCGGCGCCTACACTCCCGGGCGATGAGCGGACGGGACGGCAAGCCGGCGCGCGTGGGCGTGGTTGGCCTCGGCTACGTCGGCCTGCCGCTGGCGGTGGCCTTCGCGGAGGAGGGCCACGAGGTCGCCGGCGTCGATGTCGACCAGCGCGTCGTGGCCGGCCTCGCCGCGGGCGAGAGCCACATCGAGGACGTCTCCTCCGAGCGCTGGCGCGCGATCGCGGCGAGCGTGACGCCGACGACCGACTACGCGGCCCTGAGCGACTGCGACGCCGTGCTCATCGCCGTGCCGACGCCGCTGACGCGCAACCGCGAGCCGGACCTCGGGCCGCTGCTGTCCGCGGGCACCGAGCTTGGGCGGGTCCTGCGCGCGGGCCAGCTCGTCGTGCTCGAGTCGACCACCTACCCCGGCACCACGCGCGAGCGGCTCGTGCCGCTGCTGGAGGAGTCGGGGCTCGCGGCCGGCCGCGACTTCAACGTCGCCTTCTCGCCCGAGCGGATCGATCCCGGCCGCACCGACCACACGATGCGCACCACGCCAAAGATCGTCGGCGGCCTCACGCCGCGCTGCCTCGAGCGGGCGGTCGCGCTCTACAGCCTCGTCTGCGACGAGATCGTCCCCGTCTCGTCGCCCGAGCCGGCCGAGCTGGCGAAGCTGCTCGAGAACGTCTTCCGCTCGGTCAACATCGCGCTCGTCAACGAGCTGGCGATGCTCTGCGACCGGATGGGCATCGACATCTGGGAGGTCGTCGACGCCGCGTCGACCAAGCCGTACGGGTTCATGCGCTTCGAGCCAGGGCCGGGGATGGGCGGCCACTGCCTGCCGGTCGACCCGTTCTACCTCTCCTGGAAGGCGCGCGAGTACGGCCAGCCGACCGAGTTCATCGAGCTCGCCGGCGAGGTCAACCAGCGGATGCCGGAGTTCTGCGTCACCCGCATCGCGCGCGCGCTCAACGACCATTCGAAGGCGGTGCGCGGCTCGCGCGTCGCGATCCTCGGCGTGTCGTACAAGCCCGGCGTCGGCGACCTGCGCGAGTCGCCCGCGCTGCGGATCGTCGCGATGCTGCGCGAGTCCGGCGCGGATGTCGTTTACCACGACGACTACGTGCCCGAGCTCGCCGAGCACGGGCTCTCCTCCGAGGCGCTGCCCACCGCCCTCGACGGCGCCGACGTGGCCGTGATCGTCACCGCCCACCCCGAGCTCGACATCGAGGCGGTCGTGCGCAGCGCGCAGCTGGTCGTCGACTTTCGCGGCGTCACGCGCGGCATGACGGCGGATAACCTCGTCCGACTGTGACCGACCGGCCCGTCAGCGTGGGAGTGGTGGGGCTCGGCTACTGGGGCCCGAACCTGGCGCGCAACTTCGACCGCCTCGCGGAGTCGGATCTGCGCTGGATCTGCGACGGCTCCGAGGCCGCCCGCGAGCGCTGGTCGCAGGTCTTCCCGGACGCGCGCGCCAGCGCCGACCTCGACGAGCTGCTCGCCGATCCCGACCTCGACGCCGTCGTAGTCGCGACGCCGGTGCCGACGCACGCCGTGCTCGCCGCACGCGTGCTGGAGGCCGGCAAGCACTGCTTCGTCGAGAAGCCGCTCGCCCAGTCGGTCGCCGAGGCGGAGACGGCGGTCGCCGCCGCCCGCGCCGCCGGGCGCGTGCTGATGGTCGGCCACCTGCTCGAGTACCACCCCGGGCTCGAGACGCTGAAGGCGGTCGCCGACTCCGGCGAGCTCGGCGACATCCACTACATCTACGGCAACCGCCTCAACCTCGGCAAGCTGCGCGCCGAGGAGAACGCGCTCTGGTCGCTTGGCGCGCACGACGTCTCGGTCGTGCTGCGGCTCGCCGGCGGCCAGGAGCCGGTCGAGTGCACCGCGGTCGGCGAGTGCTACATGCGGCCGGGCGTCGAGGACGTCGTCTTCGCCTACCTGCGCTTCGCCTCCGGGCTCGCGGCGCACCTGCACCTCTCCTGGCTCGACCCGCACAAGGAGCGCCGCTTCACCGTCGTCGGCTCGCGCAAGATGGCGACCTTCGACGACATGGAGCTCGAGCGCAAGCTGACCGTCTACGACAAGGGCTTCGATCAGGACGCCTCCTCCTACGGCGAGTACATCACGCGCTCGGGCGACATCCACAGCCCCTCGATCCCCAACGACGAGCCGCTGCGGATCGAGTGCCGTCACTTCGTCGACTGCGTGCGCAGCGGCGAGGCGCCGCGCTCGGACGGCGAGAGCGGCCTGCGCGTCGTGCGGGTGCTCGAGGCGCTGCAGCAGTCGCTCGACGGGAGCCGTCGCAGTGTCGGCGTCGCCTGATCCGGCCGCTGCGCCCACGGCGCCGGCGCTGACGGCGTCCGACCGCGCGCCGGGGCTGCTGCTCGGCGTGGGCGTCGAGCTGCCCGGCGACGTCGCCATCGGCGGGCACGTCGTCATCCACGCCGGGACGGTCGTGGGCCCGGGCGCCCGCATCCAGGACGGCGCGATCGTCGGCAAGCCGCTGGCGCTCGGGACGCGCTCGACCGCGTCGCGCGAGGAGCCGGAGCCCGCGCACGTCGGTGCCGGCGCGACCGTCTGCGCCGGCGCGGTGATCGTCGCGGGCGCCACGATCGGCGAGCGCGCCGTCGTCGGCGACCAGGCCCACGTGCGCGAGCGCGCCGTCGTCGGAGCCGAGACGGTCGTCGGCCGTGGCTCGGCGGTCGACAACGACGTCGCCGTCGGCGCGCGCGTGCGAATCCAGACCGGCTGCTACATCACCGCCTTCTCGGTGATCGAGGACGACGTCTTCGTCGCCCCCGGCGTCACGCTGACCAACGACGACACGATGGCGCGCCACGGGCCCGATCATCCGCTGCGCGGCGCCACCCTGCGGCGCGCCTGCCGCGTCGGCGGCGGTGTGGTCGTCGTGCCGGGCGTCGAGATCGGCGAGGAGGCGTTCGTCGCGGCCGGGGCGGTCGTCACCCACGACGTGCCCGCGCGCGCGGTCGTCATGGGCGTGCCCGCGCGCGTCGTGCGTGAGGTGCCCGACGAGGACCTGCTGGAGCGGTGGGAGTAGCCGGGTGCGCTCGGTCGGTGCCATCCGCCGCCGCGGCCTGCGGGCCGACCGTCGCACCTTCGCGCTGGGCGGCGTCGCGACCGCCCTCGCGGCCGCCGTCGTCGCCGGCGAGGCGATGCGCGTCTGGCGGCGCGAGCCCGCGACGTGGCCGGCCGAGCACGACGAGCAGCTGCTCGCGGTCGCCGAGACGGTCGCCGAGACGGCGACCGTCGCCCGCGCCGGTTACAAGGACGTCCCGTCGACCGAGAACGCCCTGTTCAACCTGCTGACGTCGTTCGTGACGACGTTCATCTCCGTCCGCGCCGTCACGACGCTGCTGCGCGACCGCCGCAGCGTCGGCCCGTTCCGCAACGTCCGGGTCGGCCGCCGCCACATCCACCACTTCGTCCCGGGCATCGCGCTCACCTTCGTCTCCGGCTCGGTCGCGATCGCCACCCGTCGCGAGGGGATCGACTCCTGGCTCGCGATCCCCTTCGGCGCCGGCATGGGCCTGACGCTCGACGAGTCCGCGCTGCTGCTCGAGCTCGACGACGTCTACTGGTCCGAGGAGGGCATCGTCAGCGTCCAGATCGCCCTCGCCACCGCCGCCATGCTGTCCGCGGTGGCGCTCGCCACTCGCTTCCTGCGCCGCGGCGAGGAGCTCGTCCTACGCGGCGGCGGCTGAGCCGAGCAGGTCGGCAGCGTCGGTGACGATGATCTCGTCGCGGGCGGGGCCGACGCCGACGGTGACGACCGGCACGCCGAGCTCGTCCTCCATCAGCTCGAGGTAGGCGCGGGCGTTGACGGGGAGGTCCTCGAGCGAGCGCGCGCCGGTGATGTCCTCGGTCCAGCCGGGGACCTCGATGTACTCGCCGCGCGCCTTGTGCAGCACGGACTGGTGGTAGGGGAACTCGTCGAAGGTGGCGCCCTCGGGCCCGGCGTAGCGGACGGCGACGCGGATCGGGTCGATCCCCGTCAGCACGTCGAGCTTGGTGACGACGAGGCCGGTGAGGCTGTTCACGCGCACCGCGTAGCGCAGCGCGACCAGGTCGAGCCAGCCGCAGCGGCGCGGGCGGCCGGTGGTGGTGCCGTGCTCGTGGCCGGCCTCGCGCAGGCGGTCGCCGGTCTCGTCGTGCAGCTCGGTCGGAAACGGACCCGCGCCGACGCGCGTGCAGTACGCCTTCGCGATTCCCCAGACCTCGTCGATCGCCTTCGGGCCGACGCCCGCCCCGCTGCACGCGGCACCCGCGACCGTGTTCGACGAGGTGACGAACGGATAGGTGCCGTGGTCGATGTCGAGCAGCCCGCCCTGCGCGCCCTCGAAGACGACCAGCTTGCCGTCGTCGAGCGCCTTCCACGCGATCGGCGGCGTGTCGGCGATGTGGGGCGCGAGCCGCTTGCCGTAGGCCATGTAGTCCTCGACCATGTGGTGCATGTCGAGGCGCGGGTCCTTCTCGTACTGGCGCAGCGTGAGCCGCTTCGGCTCCATCGCCGCCGCGATCTTCTGCTTGAGGATCTGCTCGTCGAGCAGGTCCTGAACGCGGATCCCCAGCCGCGCCGCCTTGTCGGCGTAGCAGGGGCCGATCCCGCGCTTGGTGGTCCCGATCTCGCGCTTGCCCAGCTTCGCCTCGCCCGCGTGGTCGAGCAGCAGGTGGTAGGGCATGATCAGGTGCGCGTTCGCCGAGACCTTCAGGTTGCGCAGGTCGACGTCGCGCCGGCGCAGCCCGTCGATCTCCTCGATCAGCACGCCCGGGTCGATCACGACGCCGTTGCCGATCACGCAGCTCGTCTCGGGGTAGAGGATCCCCGACGGGATCAGGTGGAACTTGAAGACGTCCCCGTCGCGGACGATCGTGTGGCCCGCGTTGTTGCCGCCCTGGAAGCGGATCACCGCGTCCGCCTGCTCGCCGAGCAGGTCCACGACCTTCCCCTTCCCCTCGTCGCCCCACTGGGCGCCCACGATAACGAGACCTGGCATAGCGGGGAGAGAGTGTAATCGGGGGGCTCGCGCCCCCTGATTACGCCCCCGACCGGCCAGGCGACACCGGGGGGCACGGGGGCGCGAGCCCCCGATCCCAATCCCCTCAGCCGGCCGACTCGACTCGGAGATCCGCGCCCATCATGGGCAGCGGCTCGCCGCAGATCTCGAGCAGGCGTGAGACGGTGCGCCGACCGATCTGCTCGCGCAGCTCGTCGAGGTCGTGGATGTTGGTGGTGACGACGATCGAGCGCTCGTCCTGCCAGCGCTCGTTGACGATCGCGTAGAGCTGCTCGAGCACCCAGTCGGTGCGCTTCTCGGCGCCGAGGTCGTCGAGGTGCAGCAGGTCGACCGAGCACAGGCGCCGGAACAGGTCCATGTAGGAGCCGCGCGAGTCGCTGTCGTAGGTGTCGCGGATCTCGGCGAGCAGCCGCGTCACCGGGTAGACGGCGACCGAGCGCCCCGCCTTCTCGGCCGCCTGCGAGACGAGCATCGCCAGCGAGGTCTTGCCGGTGCCGACGTCGCCCGTGAACCAGAGCCCGCGGCCGGCGTCCAGGTGCTCGGCCACATCCGCCGTGAAGCGGCGCACGTGACGCACCAGCGACGGCTCGAGGTCGCAGATCGGCTTGCGCTCGAACGAGACGCCGCGGAAGCGCTTCGGGATGCCGGTGCCCATGCCGCGGCTGAGCGCCTTGCCGATCCGCCGCTCACGGCAGGCGCAGGGGATCGCGGTGCCGTCCTCCTGCAGCACCCAGCCGTTGCCCTCGCAGACGCCGAGCGGGCAGTCGCTGCGCTCCTCGTCGCGCTGGGACGCTGGGACGGGTCGCAGCATCAGCCGGCCCCGCCGATCGCGCCGGCGCCCTCGGCGACGCGCTCGCGGGCGATGCTCGCGAACTTGGGATAGCGGTCGAGGAAGGTCAGGTCGACGTGGCCGACGGGCCCGTTGCGGTGCTTGCCGATGATTACCTCGGCGACGCCGGGGCTCTCGGTGGTGTCCGGGTTGTAGTACTCGTCGCGGTAGACGAACATCACCATGTCGGCGTCCTGCTCGATGTTGCCCGACTCACGCAGGTCCGACATCAGCGGCCGCTTGTCCGGGCGCGACTCGACCGCTCGCGAGAGCTGTGAGACGGCGATCACCGGGATGTGCAGCTCGCGCGCGAGGATCTTCAGCCCTCGGCTGATCTTGCCGACCTGCTCGACGCGACCGTCGCGCGGGTCCTCGGCACGCATCAGCTGCAGGTAGTCGACGATCAGCAGCCCGAGCGGCTCGCGCTGGTGCAGCCGGCGCGCCTTCGCGCGCAGCTCGAGCACCCCGAGGTCGCTCGAGTCGTCGATGTAGATCGGCGCGCGCGCCAGCTTCTCGGTCGCCTGCAGCACCTTCGGCCAGCGCTCGGCCTTGACGCGGCCCTTGCGCAACGACTCGCCGTTGATCTTCGCGCGCGAGGCGATGAAGCGCTGCGCGAGCTCGCCCTCGGACATCTCGAGCGAGAACAGCGCGACCGCGCGGCCGTGGTCGACGGCTGCGTTCTCGGCCATGCAGGTGGCGAGCGTCGACTTGCCCATCGCCGGCCGCGCCGCGAGCACGATCAGGTTGCCGGGCTGGAAGCCGCCCGTGATGTCGTCGAGATCGCGGTAGCCGCTCGGCGTGCCGGTGAGGCTCTGCCCCTCCTTCGACAGCCGCTCGAGCTTGTCGAGCTCCTCGTGGAGGACGTCCTCCATCTTGCGCAACTGCGTCGAGTCGTGGTCGTGGCCGGCGCGGAAGATCGCCTGCTCGGCCTGCTCGACGAGCGAGCGCGGGTCGCCGCCGTCGGTCGAGACGCGCTCCTGGATCTCACGCGCCGCGCCGAGCAGCCGCCGCAGGATCGCGTGGTCGCGCACGATCCGCGCGTAGTCGCGCACGGCCCCCGCCGCGGGGACCATCGTCGGCAGCGAGTGGACGTAGGCCGCGCCGCCCGCCTCGTCGAGCTTGCCCTCGCGCTTGAGGTCGTCGCAGACGGTGATCGCGTCGACAGCCTCCGGCTCGGCCTTCTCCTTCAGGCGCATCATCGCCCGGAAGATCAGCTGGTGGCGCGGGCGGTAGAAGTCCTCCGCGGTCAGGCGTAGGTCGACGAAGATCTGGTCCAGCGCCTGCTCGGTCAGCAGGATCGTGCCGAGGACCGCGACCTCCGCCTCCTCGTTCTGCGGCGGCACCCCCGCCCCGTTCTCGGTCACGAGGCCTCTTTACGCACGAAGAAGCGAGCATGCCAAGGAAGCAGGCCCCGTGGCGGGCGAGGCCGCAAGCGCTCGGCTCGGCCGAGTGCGCGCGGTGGTATCCGCGCGAGGGGCCGATGACGCCGGCAGGCGACGCTTATTCGTGCGTAACGATCGTCTTGACGTCCGCGAAGACTCCCTCGGAGACCTCGACGGTGACCATGTGCGTGCCGGTGAACTTGATCGGCTCGGTGAGCTGGATGTGGCGCTTGTCGACCTTGATGCCGCGCGCCTGCTTGATCGCCTTGGCGATCTCCTGCGTCGTGACCGAGCCGAACAGGCGGCCGTCGTCGCCGGCCTGCTGGGAGATCGTGAGCACGGTCTTGCGCAGCAGCGCCGCGTTCTCCTCGGCACGCTCGACCTTCTCGATCTCGGCTCGCTCCGCCGCCTCCTTGCGCCGCTGCGCCTCGGCCAGCGCGCCGGGGCTCGCAGCCTCCGCGAGGTGACGCGGCGCGAGGTAGTTGCGAAGGTACCCGGAGGACACGTCGACGACGTCGCCGCGCTCTCCGAGCGTCGCCACGTCTTGAAGGAGGATCGCTTGGGCCATATCGAGTCGGCATGGTACAGGCCCGCGCCCGACCTAGAACGGGATGTCGTCGTCCGAGGGGGCGTTGCCGCCGCCGGCGGGCGCGGGCTGCTGGAAGTCGGACGTGTCGGCCGGCACGTCGGACTGCGGCGTGAAGCTCGAGCCGTTGCCGCCGCCGCCCTCGCCGCGCCCGCCCAGGAACTGGACCGAGTCCGCGATGATGTCGATCGACTGACGCTTGTTGCCCTCCTTGTCCTGCCACTCGCGCCACTCGAGTCGCCCGTCGACGGCGATCGGACGGCCCTTCTCGAGGTACTGGGCGGCGTTCTCGCCCTGGCGGCCCCAGACCGTCACGTCGAAGTAGTTGGGCTTGTCGACCCACTCGCCCGACGCGTCCTTGCGCCGCGTGTTGCAGGCGACGCGCAGGCTGCAGACCGGCGTGCCGCTCGGCGTGCTGCGCAGCTCGGGGTCCCGCGTGAGGTTGCCCGTGAGGACGACCCTGTTGATGTTGCTGGCTGCCATCTGAAGGCTCCTTCTCTCCGCTGGTCGGCGGCGATAAGCCCGAACGGTCGTCGCGACTTACGGCCTCGTCCGAGAGTAGCCCCGCGCGAGGAGGGAATGCACGGGTCTTCCCGCGCCAAGCGGGTTTTTTCGGCCGGGCGTCACCGAGCCGTTACCCAACCGCGCAACCCGCCGCCCTCCGGTAACGGCGCCCGGCGCGAGCACCGGGGGTGGGAGAGAGCTACTCCTCGGCGTCGGCGTCGGGCGCCGCGTCGGCAGCCGCCCGGGCCGCGACGCGGCCCTCCGGCTCGTCCTCGCGCCGTCCGGCCCTGACCGGCTCGGGGCGCTCGGGGACCGGCGGCCCGCCCGGCTTCTGGCGGATGATCCGGAACCGCATCACGCCGTCCATGATCTTGAGGCTCGCGTTCAGGCGATCGAGCAGCTCGTTCTCGCCCTCGAGCCGCAGCAGCTGGTAGTCCGCGTCCGGCCGGTGGTCGATCTCGAACGACATCCGCCGCTGGCCCCAGTCATGGGTCTCCACCAGCGTCCCGCCCTCGTCCACCATCTCGCGCACGTCCGCGACGATCTCGTGCCGCCGCTCCTCGGGAGCCGTCGCGTCCAGCATCAGCATCAGGTCGTATAGGTGAGCCATCGAGCGCGGCACGATAGCAGCGGGCCGCTCGCCGACTGGATTGCCGGGGGTCGCTCGGCCGCGCGGCCTCCCTACGGGGGAAGTGCCTCCCGACCGACCCAGCGTGCTCGCTCGCATCCGGTGGACGAACGTCGCGCGCCTCGCGGCGGCGGTGGCGGTCGTGGCGGTGGTCGCGATCGGGGTGCGTGACTCGAGTGCCCCGGCGCCTTCGCTGCCTGGGACGGCGACGCGCTCGCCGGTGAATGCGACGCCGGCTGGCGGCCGGCCGTCTGACGCGCTGGCTGCTCCGCTGGGCCGGGCTGGGGGCAGTGCGGATGAGCCGCGGCGCTCAGCTCGGCGCGCTGGTCGAGGGGTCGGCCGTGCGGAGTCACGTGGGGAGGAGAGGAGGAGGCGGCGCCCCGTGCGCCGCCGCTCTCCGCCCGCCGGGTCCGCGCCCGCGTCGGCGCCCGCGTCGGCGCCCGCGTCGGCGCCCGCGGTGGCGCCGACGTTGGCACCGCCGCTTGCGCCCGCTGCACCGCCCGCGTACGTCCCGCCGCCACCGCCGCCTGCCTCCGAGTTCACGCCCGATCCTTAGGCCGTCGCCCGCCGCGGCCTCGACGCCCGAGCTCCGCCGCCGCTCGGCGAAGCGCGGGTTGCGGCCACATTGTCGCCGCAACCCTGCGCCTCGGCGCGGGTGGGGTCGGCGCGGAGGTCGAGGGCCGACTTGCGGCCAGAATGCGGCCGGGAGGTGGCCGGGCGTGGGGGTGCTAGGAGCGGATGGGGGTCTCGCCGCGGGACTTGGCGCCGATGTCGGCGAGCTGGTCGTCGACCCAGTCGCCAGGGTCGCGGGCGGTGACGACGCCCTTGAGGCCCTCGGCGCGCCAGGAGCGCTCCTTGGCGGACATGGTCAGGGCGCGGTGGATGGCGTCGGCCTGCTCCTGGATGTCGAACGGGTTGACCGAGAGGGCGAACTCGGCGAGCTCCTCGTGGGCGCCGGTGTTCTCGGAGAGGAGCGAGACGCCGTGGCGCTCGTTGACGAGCGGGCCCTCCTTGGCGATCAGGTTCATGCCGTCGAACATCGCGTTGACCATCAGCAGGTCGTAGTGCTTGTAGGCGGCGATCGCCTCCTCGAGGTTCTCGCGCAGGCGCAGGTCGATCGGCATCCAGTCCGTGGTGCCGTGGCGGTGGTTGACGAGCGCCACCAGGGCCTCGATCCGCTCGAGGTACTCGGCGTACTGCGGGACGTCCTGGCGCGAGGGGATCAGGTGGGCGATGAACGTGACCTGCTCGTGGAACTCCGGGTGCTGCTCGAGGAAGAGGTCGAAGGCGCTGAAGCCGCGCAGGATGTTCTTCGAGAGGTCGGCGCGGTCGACGCGCAGGATCAGGTGCTCGCGCCGGCGGCGCAGGATCTCGCGCTCGTACTCGTGGACGGCGGGCCGCTGCGCGGTGCGGCGGAACGTCTCGGCCGAGATCGGCAGCGGGTAGGCGCGCACCCACACGTCGCGGCCGTCGAAGCGCACGACGCCGGCGTCCTCGTCGACCTCGAGGTCGAACAGCTCGCGGCAGCAGAGCAGGAAGTTGCGCCGGTAGGCGCGCGTGTGGAACGCGACGATGTCGTTGGCGAGGATGCCCTCGAAGATGTCCTCGCGCATGTCGCGCGGCAGCACGCGCCAGGCGTCGGGCTGGGTCCACGGGATGTGGACGAAGTGGTGGAGGAAGACGTCCGGCCGGGCCTGGCGGATGAACTTCGGCGCCGCGTAGAGGTGGTAGTCGTGCAGCATCACGACGACGTCGTCGACGCCCTCGATCTCCTCGAGCACCGCGTCGGCCATGTCGCGGTTGACGGTCAGGTAGCCGTGCTCGTAGGCCTCCACCTCCCAGCGGCCGACGTCCGGGGCGTTCGAGAGGTCCCAGAGGTAGTGCTGGATGAACCACAGCATCGGGTTCGCGACGACGTTGTAGAAGCGCTCGTACGCGTCGGGGTGGGAGACGACCATCCGCACGCGGTAGGTGACCTCGTCGAGCTCGCAGGCGAAGCTCTTGCCGCCGTGCTCGCCGGCCATCTCGGCGTCCTCGTCCGACATCGCCGACGCGACCCAGAGCGCGTCGCGGTGGTGGACGAGGCCGGTCAGCGCGGTGACGAGCCCGCCGCCGCCGCGCGTGGCCGTCAGCTCGCCGCCGCCAGCGCGCGTGAACGTCGCCGGTCCCCGGTTCGAGACGAGGACGAGGTTCGGATCGGGGCTCACGGGTGGCGCGCGGACGACGTCATCGGGATGTCGAGAAGATACGCAGCCAGTCGCGCAGCAGCCGGGGCGTGAGGAAGCTCGAGCGAACGAGCTCCTTGCCGGCGCGGCCGAGCCGGCGGCCGAGCTCGGGGTCGGCGAGGATCGCGAGCGAGCGGTCGGCGCACTGGTCGGGCGTCGAGACGAGGTAGCCGGTCTCGCCGTCGCGGATCTGGAGCGGGATGCCCCCGACGTCGCCGCCGATGAACGGGCGCCCCTTCCAGAGCGCCTCCGAGACGGTCAGGCCGAACCCCTCGCGCGTCGACTTCTGGATCACGACGTCCGCCTGCGACTGGAACGCGTTGACCTCGATCGCGCCGACGTTGTTGAAGTTGTTGAGGATGTGGATGTCGGGGTCGCCGTCGGCGTAGGCCATCGTCTGGTTGAAGAAGTCCCAGCCCTCGGGGTCGTCGGTCGCCATCGATCCGACGAGCGCGAGCTGGACCTCCGGCATCTGCTTGCGCACCCGCTTGTAGGCGTCGATCACGCCGATCGGGTCCTTCCACGGGTCGAAGCGCGAGACCTGGCACATCAGCGGCCGGTCGACGTCGATGCCGAACTGGTCGCAGACGAACGCCGCGTCCTCTGGCGAGAGGCGCATGTTCTTCGGCGACAGCGGGTCGATCGCCGGCGGCACGACGTGGACGTCCGGCCTGCCGTTGCGCCCGGCGCCCTCGAGCAGCGTACGCGGCACGTACTTGTCCATGTGGAAGAGGACGTCGTCGTAGCCGGCGACGAGCGGGACGATGCGCTCGAGCGCCGTCGGGTTCGGCTCCGACACGTCGATGTGGCAGCGCCAGATCCAGCGAGCGGCGCGCTCGGGCACGTACTCGCGCACCGCGGCGGGCTGCGGGTCGTGGACGACGATCACGTCCCAGTCGCCGTCGAGCTCGCGCGAGTTGATCTCGTTGTACTTGGCGTAGATCTGCCACTCCTCGGGCGTCGGGTCGTGAGGATCGCCCTGGAGTGCGTTGTGGATCTGCTTGGTGACGTTGTAGAACTCCTCGCGACCGAGCATCACCTGCCACTCGACGTCGATCCCGACGTCCTTCATCAGCGGCACGAGGGTGTAGAGGATCTCCGCGACCCCGCCCCCGAACGCGGTCGCCGACAGGTGCAGCACCCGCAGGCCCTGCAGCTCGCTCGCCAGCTCGATGACCTCCTCGACGAGCGGCTTGCCCGCCAGGTGGGTGTAGTCGGCGAGGCTCTTCTGCGCTACCGGGACCGGCTGCAGCATCAGCCCGCGAGCCGCTTCACCAATCGGGCCCGGCCGGAGTCGAGCTCGACATCGTCGACGGTCGCTTCGAGGATGGCGCGCGAGAGATCGAGCTCGTCGGTGGGCGCCGCGACGGGCGTCCCGGCCAGCTCGAGCTGGAGCTCCTGGTCGCGCAGTCGGAACGTGAACTCCATCGTCACGTCCGCGGCGCAGTCGTCGGAGACGAAGCCGGACGCGGCCTCGGTGACGGCCAGCTTGAGGTCCGCGACGTCGGCGTGCTCGAGCGGCGTCAGGCGGCAGATCGCCGACAGCGCCAGCCGCGCGACGACGAGGTAGCCCGGCCTGGCGGGCACCTTGACGTGGACGTCGCGGCTCTCCAGGTCGGACGGCGTCACGCCCATCAACCTACCCAGATCGGCGCGGAATGCTCTCCTGTGGGCAGCCGCAACGTGAATGTCGTGCCGCCGCCGTTCGAGCTGACGGTCAGCGTGCCGTCCATCCGCTCCGCGAGCTCGCGGGCGATCGCCAGCCCCAGCCCCGCGCCGTGGCTCGCGCCGCCGGTGACGAAGCGGTCGAACACCGGCGTGGCGGCCGGCAGCCCCGGCCCCTCGTCGGCGACCGTGAGCGCGGCCCCCGCGCTGTCGCGACCGGCGCTCACGCGCACGGTCGTCCCGGGCGGCGTGTGGCGGAGCGCGTTGTCGAGCAGGATCCGGACGATCTGCGCGACGCGCTCGCGGTCGCAGCGGGCCTCCACGGCGCCGTCGGCCAGGCGCAGGTCGAGGTCGGTGCCGTGCTCCTTGACCGCCGGCGTGAACTCGCCGGCGACCGACTCCGCGATCTCGCCGAGGTCGACGGACTCGAGCTCGAGCGCCACCGATCCGGTGTCCAGCCGCGACAAGTCGAGCAGGTCGACGGCCAGCTTCTGCAGCCGCGCGACCTGCTTGGCCATCTCCTCGAGGAAGTCGCGCCGGTCCCGCTCGCCCAGGTCCTCGTCGTGCAGCAGCTCGACGAACCCGCCGAGCGAGAAGATCGGCGTCCGCAGCTCGTGCGACGCGGTGGCGACGAACTCGCGCCGTGCGACGTCGACCCGGAGCAGCTGGGCCTGCATCTCGTTGAAGGCGCGCGTGAGCTGCCCGAGCTCGTCGGAGGAGTCGACCGGCAGCGGCTCGACCTCGTGGCCGGCGGCGACGCTCTCCGCCGCGCGCTCGAGCCGCCGCACCCGGCCGGCGAGGATCTGGGCGACGATCGCCCCGCCGGCGAGCGCCAGCAGGAGCGCGAGCCCGCCCGCGAGCAGCAGCCGCTCGCGGACGAACGAGACGGTGCTGGCGACGTCGTCGAGCGTGCGCGAGTAGAGCGCCACGCGCACCGGGTCGCCCTCGAACAGCAGCGGCTGCGCGACCTGGCCGAGCTCCTCGCCGCGGTAGTGGAGCCCGCCCTTGGCGAGCTCGCCGCCGCGCAGCGCGCGGCGCGTGAGCGCGGGATTGCGCGGCACGTCGCGCTCCTCGCGCGAGTCGGTCATGACGTACAGCGCGTCCTGGCCGCGACCGAGCGCCTGCTGGAGGCCGAGCAGCGTCACGCGCGCGTCGGCGGCGTCGGCGATCGCGCGCACGCGCCGGTTGAGCTGTGGCGCCGTGATGTCGCGGTCGGCCGTCAGCTGGTCGAGCGTCGGTCGCGAGCCGGCGGCGACCGCGGCGAGGTCGTCGAGCTTCTGCGCGCGGAGGTTCGACTCGAGCGCGGGGACGACGATCGCGTAGAGGAGGGCGAATGCCGTCGCCGTCACGGCGAAGAAGAGCAGCGTCAGCTTGTCGCGCAGCGACCGCAGCCGCGGCGGCCCGGCCCGGGGCGTCATCGGTCGCGGAAGCGGTAGCCGACGCCGCGCACCGTGAGCACCAGCTCCGGGTGCTTGGGGTCCTGCTCGAGCTTCTCGCGCAGGTGGCGGATGTGGACGTCGACGGTGCGCGGGTCGCGGTAGGCCGAATCGCCCCAGACGCGGTCGAGCAGCGTCGAGCGGCTGTAGACCCGGCCGGGGTTGCGCGCCAGCGCCACGAGGATCTCGAACTCGACGTAGGTGAGCCGGACGGGCTCGCCGGCGACCGTCACGAGTCGCTTGTCGAAGTCGATCTCGAGCGCGCCGTCGGCGAGCGGCTCCTCGCTCGCCTCCTCCGCCCGTGCGAGTTGCGAGCGCCGCAGCACGGCCTTGACGCGGCTGCGGAACTCGCGCACCGAGAACGGCTTGGTGATGTAGTCGTCGGCGCCGAGCTCGAGACCGAGCACCTTGTCGATCTCCTCGACGCGGGCGGTCAGCATGATGATCGGCACCGAGCTCGTGGCGCGGACCTGGCGGCAGACCTCGAAGCCGTCGACGTTCGGCAGCATCAGATCGAGCACGACGAGGTCGAACGAGCCGTCGCGCAGCCGGTCGAGCGCCTCCTGGCCGTCGAATGCGGGCACGACCTCGAAGCCGTCCTTGCGCAGCGGGTAGGCGAGCAGCTTCTGCACGGAGTGCTCGTCGTCGACGAGTAGGATGCGGGGGGGCTGCTGGGCCATCGTGCGGCGCTCGCAACCAGGGGTGCGCCGGCGCCTGCACGAGATTGTAGGTTGGGCCGGACGTGAGGGAACGGCGTTGATCGAGCCCCGGATCTACCGCGCGGCCTTCGTGCCGGCCCTGCTCGCGGTCGTGCTCGTCATGTTCTCGCTCGAGAGCCGCCCGCGGCCGCTGCCGCAGGGCCTTGCCGCGGACGTCCTCTTCGACGGCGACGAGGCGGCCGCCGAGGCGCGGCGGATCGCCGCCGAGCACCCGGACCGCTCGCCCGGCTCGCCCGCCAACCTGGCGCTGGCGCGGGAGGTCGAGGAGGAGCTCGGGATCAGCGGCTTCACCGCCGAGGCGCAACGGTTCGAGCACGACGGGCGCGAGCTGGTCAACGTCATCGGGCGCCGCGCCGGCCGGTCGCGGCGCCAGATCGTCGTGGTCGCGGCGCGCGACGCGGCGGGGGTGCCGGACGCGGCGGTCAGCGCCGCCGACACCGCGGCGCTACTGGAGATCGCGCGCGTGTTCGAGGGACGCCCGTCGGAGAAGACGCTGATCCTCGCCTCGGTCGACGGCTCGACGCTCGGCGAGGTCGGGGTCGCGCGGCTGCTCGAGGAGATCGACGGGCCCGAGCTGATCCACGGGGCGCTGGTCGTCTCGGGACTCGGCGCCGGCGACGGCGAGCCCGCGACGATCGTCCCGTGGGGCGACGGCACCGTCCGTGCCGGGATCGGCCTCCAGCGGACGGTGGCCGCGTCCCTGCGCGAGGAGGTCGACGCGCCCGCCGCCGGCGCCAGCCCGGCCGGGCAGCTCGCGCGGCTGGCGCTCCCGATCGGGATCGGCGGTCAGGGCGTGCTGATCTCCGCCGGCTACGACGCGGTGCGGATGTCCGGCGACGGCGAGATCTCCGCCACCTCTCCGACGGCGCCCGTCGACCCCGACCGCCTCGGCGGACTCGGGCGGGCGGCGCTGCGGACGATCACGGCGCTCGATCGCGGGCCGTCCCCCGAGCGCGGCCCGCGCACGTATGTGACCGTCGCCGGCCAGGTGATGCCGGGCTGGGTGCTGGCGGTGCTCGCCGGGACGTTGATCCTGCCCGTGCTGGCCGCGAGCGTCGACGCGCTCGCTCGCGCGCGCCGCCGGCGCGCGCCGGTCGGCCCCTCGCTCGCCTGGCTGCTGCTCGCCGGCGCGGTGCCGGTGCTGCTCGGCTACGGGCTCGCACAGCTGCTGACGCTCGTCGGCGTGACGCCCGAGCCGCCGCCCGCGCCCGCCGACCCCGGGCTGTACCCGCTCGACGGTGCGGCGGCCGCGACGCTCGCCCTGGTGGCGCTCGCGGTCGGCGGCGCGTGGGCGGCGATGCGCCGCTTCGCCGGCCCGACGAGCGCCCAGCTCGACGACGCGGCGGCCTCCGGGGCTGGCGTCGCGGTCGCGCTGGCGCTCGCCGGTGGCGGGCTCGCCCTCTGGGCGCTCGACCCGTTCGCGGCGCTGCTCGCCGTTCCCGCCATCCACCTCTGGGCGCTCGCGGTGCTCGTCGACCCGCCGCCGGCTCGCCGCGTGCGGGCAGCCCTCGTCGCCGGCGGGCTCGCCCTGCCCGCGCTGCTGGCCGTCCACCAGCTCTTCCTCCTCGGCCTCGACCCGCTCGCCGGCGCCTGGTACCTGCTGCTGCTCGTGCTCGGCGGCGACGTCGGCCTCGGAGCGGTTCTCGTGGCGGCGCTGTTCGCGGCCGCCCTCGGCTCGGTGGTCGCCATCGTGCGTCGCCGGCCGGCCGGCGACGGCGATCGCCCGCCGGTCGCGCCGACGACGCGCGGCCCGCTCAGCTACGCCGGCCCCGGCTCGCTCGGCGGCACCGGGAGCGCGCTGCGGCGCTGAAGCGACCGGGTCGCCGGCCTGCATGGGGCTCCCCGTCCCAATGAATACCCGTCCAGCCGCGTGATCCGCCTCTCAGCTTCACCCTCCTCGCGGCCGATCAGACCGCCATGAGCGGGGCCCTACGGCGCATGATCGAGGACGGGGACTACGAGGTCGACGCGGCCGCGGTGGCGGGCGCGATGCTCGCGCGGGCGCAGGCGCTGCGCACGGCGCGGACGACGACGATCTGCTCAGAGGTGCCCGTAGCCGCGGACGAGATCGAGATCCGCCGCATCGCGGCCGGCGAAGCGCAGGCCGTTCCCCTCGAGGACACGGCCTAGGCGCGTCAGCGGCACGCCGGCGCTCGCCGCGGCCGCCTCCCAGCGCTCGGAGGAGATCGTGAAGAGCAGCTCGTAGTCCTCGCCGCCGCCGATCGCCAGCGCGCGCGGGTCGCGGCCGGTCGCGTGCGCGACCTCGGCGACGCCGTCGGCCAGCGGCAGCGCCTCGGCCTCCACCTCGATTGCCACGCCGCTCGCTCGCGCCAGGTGGCGTCCGTCGGTCGCCAGGCCGTCGCTGAGGTCGATCATGGCCGTCGCGCCGGCGCGCGCGAGCGCGCGTCCGGCGTCCAGCCGCGGCTGCGGGCGCAGGTGCCGTGCGACGAGCTCCGCCTCGCCCTGCCGGCCGAGCCTGTGCGGCGATCCGTCGCCGCCGCCCGTGCGCATGTCGCCACCGAGCACGACGAGGCCGGCCGCCGCCGCGCCGAGCTGCCCCGTGACGCCGACCACGTCGCCGGCGCGCGCCCCGTCGCGGCCGGCGAGCTCGTCGGCCGAGTCGGCCCACCCCGTGACCGAGACCGCGATCACGAGCGCGCCGGCGGTGACGACGTCGCCGCCGGCCACCGTCGTTCCCGTGCGCTCGGCGAGCGCCGCCATCCCGCCGGCGATCTCGATGGCGTCGGCCTCGGCGAAGGCGGGCGGCAGCGCGAGCGACACGTACGCCTCGCCGGGCTCGGCGCCCATCGCGGCGAGGTCGGAGAGCGCCGTCGCGAGCGCCTTGTGGCCGACGTCGGCCGGCGAGCAGGTGGCGAGGTCGAAGTGGACGCCGTCGGCGACGGTGTCGATCGACGTGACGGCGAACGGACGCGATCGCACCACGGCGGCGTCGTCGCCGGTGCCGCGGACGACGCGGCCGCCCGGCGTACCGAGCGCACGCTGGATCGCGGCGATCAGCTCGAGCTCGCCCACCGGCTGCGCTCCTCCCCTAGGGGCTCTGGAGGCCGCCGCCACCCGTGTCGCCGCCGCCCGTGGTGGGCGGGGCGGGGGTCGCGGGGGCCTCCTGAGGCGGCGACTCGTAGGCGTCCGAATCGTAGTCGCCGTCCTCCTCGTCGGCCTCACCGTCGTCCTCGGCGTAGTCGTCGTCGTAGCTGCCGCTCGAGGGGTAGCTGCTGGTCGAGTACTCGCCGTAGAAGGGGGTGAACTCGGCCGGCTCGGTCGGTGCCGGGAAGTCGCTGCAGTCCCCGCCGTGGGCGTTGACCATGTACGCGTGCCAGACCGGCGCCGCATGGGTACCGCCCTGGGCGCCGGGCATCGCGATGCCGGCCTCGGGGTAGCCGACCCAGACGGCGGTCGAGAGGGTCGGCGTGTAGCCGACGAACCAGGCGTCCTTGGCCTCGTCGGTCGTGCCGGTCTTGCCAGCCGCCGGGCAGCCATAGCTCGCGGCGGTGCCCGTCCCCGAGAGCATGTTCAGCTCGAGGATCTCGGTCACCTCGTTGGCCTGGCCGTCGGTCAGCACGCGCTTGCCCTTCGGGCGCGTCAGCGCCTCGCTCTTGCCGTCGGGGAAGACGACCTTGCGGATCGAGGTGGCGCGGTGGCGGATGCCGCCGGCCGCGAGCGTCGCGTAGGCGTTCGCCATCTCGAGCGGGGTGACGCCGAGCGTCAGGCCGCCGAGGCCCTCGGCGGGGTAGCAGTCGAGCTTCGTGCGGATCCCGAGCAGGCGCGCCGTCTCGCAGACCGACTCGGGTCCGATGTCGAGGATCAGCTGTGCGTAGACGGAGTTGTCGGAGGCGAGCGTCGCGCGCGTGAGGCTCATCGTGCCACCGCCGGAGCCGCTGAAGGTGCTGACCTCCCACGGCTCGGTCGAGCCGGGGATGTCGAGCGTCGTCGGGCTGCGCGAGGTGTAGCTGGTCGCGTTCGGGTCGACGCCCTTGCGGACCGCCGCGGTCAGGACCATCGTCTTGAACGCCGAGCCGGGCTGGCGGTGCCCCTGGGCGGCGAGGTTGAAGCGCTGGTCGGCGTAGCTGCCGCTCGATGCCATCGCCTTGATCTCGCCGTTGCCGGGGTCGATCGAGACGATCGCCGAGCCGGGGCCGGCCGGATCCGCGTAGTAGGCGTCGATCGCGGCGCGCGCATGCTCCTGGAGCTGCGGGTCGATCGTCGTGTGGACCTCGAGCCCGCCCCGGCGCGCGACGCCGACGCCGTAGCGCTCGATCAGCTGGTCCTGGACGTAGTCGAAGAAGTACGGCTCACGGCGGCGCGTGTAGCGCCGGCCCTGCTTGACGTTGAGCGGGGTCCCGAGCGCCTCGTCGCGCTCGGCGGCCGTGATGTAGTCGTTCGCGAACATCTGGCGCAGCACCTCGTTGCGCCGCTGGAGCGCCGCCGGCGCGTTGCTGAACGGGTTGTACTGCGATGGGGCCTGCGGCAGCCCGGCGAGCAGCGCCGCCTCGGGCAGCGTCAAGCGGCGCGGATGCTTGTTGAAGAAGACCTCGGCGGCCGCTGCGATCCCGATCGCGGTCCGCCCGTCGACCGTCCCGTACGGCACGTTGTTGAGGTAGCTCTCGAGGATCCACTGCTTCGAGCGTTCCTCCTCGAGCTCGGAGGCGAGCTTGGCCTCGCGGATCTTGCGCTCGATGTTGCGCTCGGGGTTCTCGATGTAGAGCGCGCGCACGAGCTGCTGGGTGATCGTCGAGCCGCCCTGGAGGCTCTTGCCGGACTCGAGGTTCTTGATGCCGGCCCGGACGATCGCGCCGTAGTCGACCCCCGTGTGCTCGTAGAAGCGCTCGTCCTCGATCGCGACGGTGGCGTCGCGCATGTCCTGCGGCATGTTCTCCCAGCGGATCGGCGTGCGGATCTCGTCCGACTTGACGTAGCCGAGGCGGCTGCCGTCGGCCGCGAAGATGACCGAGTTCTCGCCCTTGTCGTGCGGCTTGAGCTCGGATAGCGCCGGCGCGGACGCCGCGATCCCGATCACGTAGCCGGCGACCGAGAGCCCGGCGATCGCGACGGCGGCGCCCAGCACTGCCAGGCCGATGAAGGCGGGCCTCCCTCGGCTGGAGCGCCGGCGGCGCCGTTGCTGTCGCTGGCGGTGGGTCATGGCTTCGGCGCGGGCCGACGACTCAGGATAGACCGTGGGTTCGTGACCGTCGGAGGGCGTCCTGCCTAGGATCGATCCGGTGACCCAGGAGGCGAGCCCACCCGCGGCTGCGCGACCGCCGGCCGCGGCGCGAGCCGCTCTCGCGCGGGCATGGGCGCAGGCGCGCGAGTCGGAGGCGCTGCGGGCGGCGTGGCGGGCGTTCGCTTGGTCGCGCTCGGCGATCCTGCTCGTCGCGGTCTTCGCCGCCCTGTCCGCGGGCCAGGTCGTGCGCGACGACGCGTCGCGCTTCGACATCCCGGCGGTGACGGCGCCGTTCGGCGGGGCGGGCGACATCGCCGCGTCGCCGCTCGCCCGCTGGGACGCCGTCTGGTACCTGAGCATCGCCAACCACGGCTACGGCGGCGCCGACTCCCCGCGCCACGCGTTCCTCCCGCTCTACCCGCTGCTGGCGCGCGGCGTGGGCGAGCTGGGCGGTGGCGGGCCGGGAGCGGTCCTGATCGGGGCGTACGCGGTGGCGCTGGCGGCGTTCCTGGCAGCGCTCGTGCTGCTGTACCGGCTGACAGCGCTGGAGCTCGGCCGTCGCGTCGCCTGGCCGGCGCTGCTGCTGCTGTGCACGTTCCCGGCGTCGCTGTACTTCGGCGCGCCGTACTCGGAGAGCGTGTTCCTGCTCTGCTCGGTCGGGGCCTTCTACGCCGCCCGCACCGGCCGCTGGGCGTGGGCGGGGGCGGCGGTGGCGGCCGCGTCGGGCACGCGTAGCGCCGGCATCCTGCTGCTGCTGCCGATGGCCGCCGTCTACCTCTACGGCCCCCGGGGAGGGGACGTAGACCCGCCGCCGGACCGGCGGCCGGCCGGCTCCCGGGCGCGGCGTGCGCTGGCGTCGATGCGTCCGCGCCATCCGATCCGCGCGGACGTGCTCTGGCTCGCGCTGGGGCCGCTCGGGCTCGCCGCCTACGCGACCTACCTCGGGATCGCGTTCGGCGACCCGCTGTCGTTCTCGCACGTCCAGGAGCTCTGGAACCGGTCCTTCGCGGGTCCGTTCGTGGGCGCGTGGGACGGCGCGTCGGCGGCCTTCGACGGCGTGCGTCAGCTGCTCTCGGGCTCGCGCGAGACCGTCTACTTCGAGCAGGCGGCGGGCGACCCGTTGCGGATCGCGGCCCAGAACGTGCTGCTGCTCGGCTTCCTCGCCGTCGCCGTCGTCGCCGCGATCGGGGTGCTGCGCCGGCTGCCGCTCGCCTACGGCCTCTACGTCGTCGCGGCGCTCGCCCTGCCGCTCTCGTATCCGGTCGCCGCGCAGCCGCTGATGTCGCTGCCGCGCTTCGTCGCGGTGCTGTTCCCTGTCTTCATGTGGCTCGCCGCCGTCTGCGAGGAGCGGCGGATCGTCGAGCGCGTCGCGGTCGCCTCCGCGATCGTGCTCGGGCTCTTCGTCACGCAGTTCGCGACCTGGCACTGGGTGGCCTAGGTGTAAGAACCGGCCAGGTTGTTCTCGGTCAGCTGGTGTAGGCGGCTGA
>JBBECV010000015.1:0-27384 GCA_040881635.1 Thermoleophilaceae bacterium | reverse complement strand
GCCTGCTCGACACCTTCGAGACCGACGAGTTCGGCAACCCACGCGACACCACCACCAACCGCCGCTACGGCTACCTCGGCGCAAAGCAGCGCCGAACCGAGCTCGCCTCCGGCGTCATCCAGATGGGCGTCCGCTCATACGTTCCCGCGATGGGACGGTTCACCTCGACCGACCCAGTTGTCGGCGGGTCAGCCAACGACTACGACTACGCCAACCAGGACCCCATCAACCAGGACGACCTTACCGGGCAGTGCCCATGGTGCGGATACGTAGTAGGTGTCGCGGTTCGCGCGTGCATCTCGCACTGTAAGCGTGCCTGGGACGCGGTTCGGGGAGGTGCACTCCGTACTGCGTCGGGTGCTTCTCAGGCGGCAGGTGTCCTCAGCCGCCGCCTGGGTCGTGGCCAACGTCTCTTGCCGATGAATAGGATCAGGCGCATTCGCGCGCGCCTAGCCACTGCGGAGCGCGCGGTCGGGACGGCCCTGGCCGAGTTCAGCAAGACTCGTGTGGGCCTCCGGTTCTTCGGCCGCAAGAACCCACGAAGCGCTTATTACACCAAGGGCGGGGGCATCATGAATCGAAATCCGCTCTTCCGCGTGGGAATGGGGTGGAAGCGGAAGGCGGGGCGAGAGGTGTTTCGCGTGTCGCTGGGGCGCAAGGGGCCCCACTATGATTTCGGACACTAGAGTGCAGACGTGACTAATGGCGACGTGGTGTACTTTGGGCGAGCGCTACAGCTAGGCCTCACGAACACCCAACGCGACGTTGTTTTTGCTTTAGAGAGTGCCGTCGTCGGCGTGGCTCCGCCGTACGTGCATCCAAACACCGTCCGGTCAACTCTGACATCAGACCAAGCGCTCGAACTCGCACTACCCCACAGCGAGAACCCACGTATAGAGCTTAGGATCTACATTGATCAAGACGGTCGTCTAGAGATATTGTGCCCCGCTCTGCATCCGGGCTTCGAGGTGTGCTTTAACGACATATGGGAGCCGCGCGACTGCGCCGGTGACCTCGCTTTGGGGGTGGATGTTGTCCGTGGGCTCCTGGAAGGGCGTGTTGAGGCAAGCGTATTGTGGAGCGCTGATGATGTGGCCGCGACCAAGGATGTTCTCGTGCGTCCGGATGGGACGCGTGTAGGATTGGCGCGAGAGTTCAGTGTTACGGGGATGCTAAGCGCACTAGTGACCCGGCGCCACGAGAAGAGGCGCGTTAGCTTTATGGCTGTCGACCCTAAGTAGTCGGCAACCCGACTGGTCTAGGTGAGACGCGCGCGCGTCGTCGAAGTTACGTGATGAGCCATTTGCCCGGCTCCACATGGGTCAACATACCCAGGCCGGCGCGCCCCGTTGCGCAGCAATGGCGGCACGATCCCCTGGATTTGGGTGAGCATCCGCGCATAGCTCTGTGCATGAGAAGGGCGAGATGGACCTGCGTTTCGGGCGCTTACACGCTGTCGCTCGCGCTTAGTTGTACTCGACTGGATCGGCTCGGCCACAGTTGTCACAGGCGCTTCCAGCTGTGCGGGAGGAGCCGGCGCCGCACCATGAGCAGATTGTGCCCGCTGCGTAGTCGGAATTGCAATGATCGGACCGGCGGTGATCGCCGAGGTGGCTAAGGTGGTGCTCATTGTCTCAGCGACCCTGCGCGGCGGACTCGTCGGATGACGGCTAAGGCGAGACCGACGATGGCGCGGCCTGCCAGTCCTGCAAGGCCGGCGAAGAACATGTACCGCCAGAGGGCAAAGCTCTCTGATCCGCCGGGCTGAGCGGATGCGCCCAGCAGACCCACGAACGCGAATGCGCCGGCAGAAATGTATACGACTGTTCGTGCAAACATCCCAGCGGAGATGCTAGCCGACTGCCGGCTGGCTAGCCTCGGCTTAGGTCCGAGGTGAGCCCCGAGTTCCGTCGTGGCAGTCTCAGCTATCGTACGGTGACGCGTCTTCGGATCGGCGCGTCCGTGAAGTGACGTGCCTCGCAAACCCGGTTGCGGTCAAGCAGTGATGGTGGGGGAGGTCTGCGGCGCGTCGCCGTGAGCGCTCGTAGGTGTGCGGATGTCTGATGAGATACAAGCAAGAGTGGCGACGGAACTCGCAAGACGGGAAGCCGAGATACTCGCGACCCCGTTCCCCGCACTATTGGCGCGGTTCGCTGAGCGACGCCCCCGAGCCTTGGGCCGAGGCGATCAGCTTATGTCCAAGGGAGAGGAGGTGGTGGAGGTGGTCGATGCCGAGGGATTCCGGTACGAGGTCGAGTCCTGGGCAGCCGTTGAGGGGGAGCAGGCCTTGCACGTGTTTATCACGGTAATCGCGTCGAACGTGCCGGAGCATGAGGCCTCTACGGACCTCATCGTTACGGGCGATCGATGACGACGCCGGCGGCTGGCGGTGCGCCAAAGCCGCCTGCGCGCGACAGCGGTACGCTCGCGTATCATCCCGGCCCCTTGACGCTGGCGCAGGGCCAGTGGCAACGGCGAGCGGGAGCGAGGCATGCGGACGCTACTGATCTTCACGGCAGTCCTGGCGTTGGTGGCCGCGGGCTGTGCTGGCTGAGACGGGAAGGCGGCGTCGGGCGGCGCTCCGCTGACGGGCGAGCAGTACGCCGCGCTCGAGACGCTGTTCCGCGCGCAGGTCGAGGTCGAGCGCTTGCAGGAGGAGGGAAGGGATCGCCAGGCGATCGACGCGTTCGCCAGCGCCTGCGCGGACGTCCCCGACCGTGACCGTCTGCTGAGCACGGTCGTCCAGGTCTGCGACGAGTCGGTCGACGCGCTGTCGTCGATGCTCGAGCTCGCGGAGGAGGGCTGCCACGGGCGTAATTGCGCCGAGATGGCCCAAGAGGCGGTGGTGGCCGTCGACGAGCTGATCGCCACGGCGCGGCGTGGCGACGCGGAGATCGCCGAGTCGGTGGAGGACGGGGACTGCCGGGAGGCTCTCGCGACACCGCCCGAGTTCTACGAGGCGTTCGTCCTGCTCAGCGAGGCCTTCGATGACCTCGACGACGCACTCCGGACCGACGATCCGGCCGCTTTCGACATGGCCGCGGCGAAGATGGAGAAGGGCGAGGCCCTGTTCGAGGATGTGCCGTCTGCCCGCGAGCTGCTCACAGTCTTTCGGAAGGTTTGCTCCGCGCGAGGCGAGCCCCGGTGAACGTGCCGAGCGTCGCGGCGTCTCGACGGATCTGGTCGGTGCCCGACGCGATCTGGCGCGGCCGGTGGGGCATCGCGGTCGTCGTGACGCTCGGCATGCTCGCTGGAGCGCCGGTCGCAGAGAGCGCCGTGCGCGTCAAGACCGATCGCGGGTCCGGCGTCCGGTTCCTGCTGGAGGGCAAGCGCCTGACGGTCAGCATCCTCGACCGTCGCAACCACCAGGTCGAGCCGCCGGTGATCGAGCAGGTGTCCGGCAAGCGCGTGCGGGTGGCCTGCGGAACGCGGTTTCAGTACAGCCAGGGCGTGATCGTGAAGACCAGGCGGCGGTGGCCGAAGGGGGAGACGGCCGCTCAGTTCCGCTTCGGGCGCAACGTCTCGCACCGGGCGCGCTGGTGTGTCATCGAGGCGGGCGAGTCGGCTAGGGACGTCGCCGCCATCAGCTTCATCCGGCGAGAGCCTGCGCGACTATTGGCCAGGGGCCGCACGGACCGCGGCGAGCGGTGGCGGTTGGTCGGTTGGCGTGGGTCCCGCCTGCAGCCGTGCATGCACCTCGCCCACGGCGACGGGGCTTTCACCATTTGCCTTGACGATCCGGCAGAGCGCGAGGCGAAGTTGGAAACGGTCCTGAACGTCCTTGGCTGCCGTCGTCCCCGTCAGCGCTTCCTGATGGGCGTGGCGCCGCGATCGACCGCGACGGTCGACGTCGTCCTCGACGACGCGGTCGTGAGCGGGCGCGTTCTCCCACGTCCCTCCGGATCGCGGGTCCGGGCGAAGTACGTGCTGGCCGTCCTGCCCGGCGACGCCAAGATCAGGCGGGTCGTTGCGCGTGACTCGGAGGGACTTGTGGTGGCGCGGGAGCGGGGTAACGCCAAGAGGCTCATGGTCTGCTGAGGCGTAGCCGTACGCCTCATTGGCCTGCGTCGCTCGCGAGCAGCCGTCGGCAGCGCTGGACGCGGTCGGCAACGAGATCGAGCAGGCGTGCGGGAAGTGGGCGGTCGAGCGCTGAGACCTCAGGTGCCGAGATCGCGTCGGCAAGGGCGTCGGGGGCGGCGGCGGCCAGCTCGTGTACGCGGTCGACGAGCTGCGCAACGTCGAGGTCGAGCTCGCGGGCGACCTTGGGCCACGGGTTGCGGTGGAGGTGGACGCGGTAGTCGCCGCCGAGCTTCATCGCGAAGCGCAGGCGGCGCTCGTGGATTCCGTATGGAAGCGCTGAGGCGACGTCGTAGAGCGGCGCGAGTCGCGCCTCGGAGCCGGCGAGCAGGAGCGAGTAGTTCTTGGCGTGGGCGTCGGTGCCTGCGATCAGCCAGTTCCAGGCCAGCGCGTCGACGAAGCGGCGGACCGCATCCTCGGCGGCGGTCGGACGCAGCGCCGTGCGCAGCAACCCGACGATCTGCACCGGGCTGGGTCCGCCTTCGTTCTGGTACTTGCGCGCCGGTGCCGTGCCGAGCGCTTGGCATAGATCCTCCTGGTGCACGCGTCGGATCGTGTCGTCGGTGGGGATGCGGTCGTAGCGGGTGACGACGACGGCGGTCTCGTCGCCGAAGCGCTCGATGCGGGTGCGGGCCGCGGCCAGGCCGACGCGGCGGGCGGCGTCGAGGCAGAGGTGCTCGTTGAGGTCGTGGTCGTCGAGGCCGGCGACCGCCGGCTTGAGGATGTGTGTCGTCGGCGTTGCGCCGGACGGGATGCCCCAGCGACCGTCGCGCTCCAGCAGCGCGGTCTTGGCCTGGGCGCCTGCGAGGCTGAACTGGCCGGTGAAGGAGCGACCGAGCCATGCGGTGGCATCGGCACGCAGGTCTCCCAGCCGCGCCGCAACCTCCTCCCCGGTGAGCCAGGCGACATCTCCTCGGCGGTGGAGCAGCTGCTCGACACGCTCGGGCAGGGCGAACCTGACGGCCCCGGCGCAGTCTTCGCCGACCGGGGTGGAGAGCAGCGCGAACGGCGAGGATGCCGATACGTGGAACTGCCGAGCCCACCGTCGCAGGACCGCGTCGTTGTCCGGTAGGAGTCCCATAGCCATGCTTCGAGCCGATGGCCGGCGTGCTCGCGGACCTGCTTGGGCAGCGAGAGCGACAGAGGGGTCGCGTCGGGTCGCCCGCGGTAGTCCTCGTCGTAGGCGAACGTCAGGCGGCCACCGGGCGAGCGTGCCAGGGTGCCGGCGACCGCGTCCTCGAGCACCACGACGAGCGTCTCGCTCATGTGTCCCGCTGCCGGTCGAGCAGCGCGTCGAGGTCGACGGCCGTCGGAGACGGCGCGGAGGCGTCCTCCATGACGGTCAGGTGCAGACCGAGGGAGTCGAGCAGCCGGATCGCCAGGCCGATCTCGGTCGTCGGCTTCCCGTTCTCGAACGCGCTGACCCACTGACGTGAGACGCGGGCGCGATCGGCAAGCTCGGCTTGGCTCAAGCCGAGCTCGCTTCGGCGGCCGCGCGCGATCGCGGCGAGGTCTCTGAGGCTGTGGACGTCCATGGCGAATGACTACGTACGCCGACATGGCAAGACGTCAACGTACGACGACAAGCTACCGGTGTCGCCGTTCGTAGTCAACGGGCGTCTACCGCCGGGCGCAGCGGGTGGCGATCGCCGCCTTGCGGCGGCAGTCGCGTAGGCGCAGGGCCGTGCGGCGGAAGGCGCGCTGGGCGGGCTTGGCGATCCAGCGGCCGTCGGGGTCGACGCGGCGCAGGCCGGAGTAGGAGAAGAGCGAGCCGCCGGGCGGGTTCTCGCGACCGGCCCAGTTGTACCAGTACGCGCTGCGCAGGCCGAGGCGCCTGCGGTTGCGCGCGAGCAGGCGCAGCGAGCGGGCGGCGGCGCGGGCCTGGCCGCGCTCGGTGAGCTCGATGCCGAAGCCCTCGGTCTTGCCCTTGGCCGAGGTCCAGCCGAACTCGGTGACGGACATCGGCTTGCGGCGGTCGCCGTTGCGGCGCATCACGTGGCGCACGCGGCCGAGGATCGTCGCCAGGCCCGGGACGTCGCGCGTGTACGGATGGATCGCGACCTCGTCGAACAGCCGGCGCGCGCCGCGGACGCGGTAGAGCGCGGCGAGGCTGCTCCAGCTGTAGTTGGCGAAGCCCGACAGCACGATCCGCGCGCGCCGATCGGTTGCCTTGATCGCCCGCCGCGCGGCGCGCAGCAGCTCGGCGTAGGGGCCCGGCCAGCGCTTCTCGAGCCAGGAGGCGCGCAGGTTCGCCTCGTTCCAGATCTGCCAGGCGCGGATCGGCCGGTGGGGCAGCTTCGGGTTCTCGCGCCAGAAGCTCCCGCGCGGGCCGTAGCGCTCGACGAGGATGCGGACGAAGGCCGCGTAGGTGTCGGTGCGTGCGGGCGGCGAGGCGAACTGGCCCGGGTACTTCGCCGCCCAGCCGGGGGCGGTGGTGACGACCGGCAGCACGCGGATGCGTCGCCGTGCGGCGTTGGCGATCAGCGGGTCTAGGTGGGCGAAGGTCGTCGGGACGCCGTCGATCTCGCGGTAGCGCGGCCGCTCGGCGGCGGGCACGTCCTCCATCCGCCGGTAGCGCTGCGCGTCGGACCAGTGGAAGACGATCCTGACGCTCTCGACGCCGGTCCCGACCATCGTGCGCAGCTCGCCGGAGGGGTCGAGGCCGGCCTCCGCGACCGGGCCGTCGGCCACGACGCCGACGAAGCCCTGCGGGACGCGGGCGCCTGCGGCGGCGGGCGCGACGAGCGCGATCGCCGCAAGGGCCGCGATCGCCGCCAGCGCTCCGACTCTGCCGGTCATGCCCGTCGCAACCCGAGCGGACGTCGAAAGCTGCGCAGACGGTCAGGCGCGGGCACGTCCACCGGCGCGTTGGCGCAGCACGGCCCCGGCGGCGAGCAGGACGACTCCGAGCGCCCCGAGGATGCCTGCCTCGGCGCCCGTGCGCGGCAACGTCGCCGCGGAGCCGTCGCCGCCATCCGTCGGCGTCGCGGTGCCGGTCGTCCCGGCGGGCGGCGCGGGATCGGTGGGGGCCGCGGGCTCCGGAGCCGGAGCCCCGCTGGCTCCATCGCCCTCCGGCTCTCCCGTCGTGCCCTCGCCGCCGCCGTCCCCGCGGCCCTCCCCGAGCAGCGGGTCGGTGTACTGGTCGTCGCCGGCGCTCTGCGCGAAGGCGACGGACGTGGCTACGGCCGCGGGCGCCAATGCGAGCGTCGCGCCGATCGCGACGGCGGCAGCTCGCGTCCCGGGGAGCGACCGGAGGCGGTGCATGACGAGCAGCGTAGCGGTGCCCACGGGCGCCGATGGATGTTTCGGCCCGGCTCCGTCTGCCTACACTCGAACCGTGCAAGCGCAGTCGAGGCCGGGCGCGCCGACCCGGGTTGCCCTGGTCCATGACTTCCTCGTCGGGGTCCGCGGCGCCGAGCGCGTCTTCCTCGAGATCTGCGACCTCTATCCGGACGCGGACGTCCTCTCGCCGATCTACGACGAGGACGGCACCGAGGGGCGGCTGTCGCACCGGAACGTCCAGACGTCGTTCCTGCAGCGCATGAGACCGTCCGAGCGCAGCTTCAGGCGCCTGCTGCCGCTCTACCCCGCGGCGATCCGGTCGTTCGACCTGTCCGCGTACGACCTCGTGATCTCGAGCTCGAGCGCGTGGGCGCACGCGGTCCGCACGAGCGAGCATGCGACGCACGTCTGCTACTGCCACAACCCGTTCCGCTACGCCTGGAACGAGCGCGACCGGACGCTCGCCGAGCGGCGCGGCCCAATTGCGCGCGCGGCGCTCGGCGCCTTCCTGAAGCGCTGGCGCGAATGGGACCGCTCGGCCGCACGCCGGGTCGATCGCTACCTCACCAACTCGCACGCCACCCAGCACCGGATCCACGCCTACCTCGCGCGCGACTCGACCGTCGTCTACCCTCCGGTGCAGACGCGGCGGTTCGCGCCCGCGGAGCCCGGCGACGATTACGTGCTGCTGTCGGCGCTGATGTCGCACAAGCGCATCGAGCTCGCGATCCACGCGTTCAACCGCCTGCGCCTCCCGCTCGTCGTGGTCGGCGACGGTCCCGACGGCGCCCGCCTGCGCTCGCTCGCGGGACCGACGATCCGCTTCGCCGGGCGCGTCTCCGACGAGCGCGCGGCACAGCTGCTGTCGATCGCTCGGGCGGTCGTGGTGACGTCGATCGAGGAGTTCGGCATCGCAGCCGTCGAGGCGCAGGCGGCCGGCCGTCCGGTGATCGCGGCCGGCGCCGGCGGGGCGCGCGAGACGGTCGTCGACGGCGTGACCGGCACGCTCTGGCGCGGCGGCGCCGACGAGCTGGCGGCCGCCGTGGAGGGCTTCGACGCCCTCGCCGTCGACCCGGCGGCGTGCGTCGAGAACGCGCGGCGGTTCGACGTCAGCGTCTTTCGCGAGCAGCTCCCGCGCGCGGTGGAGGCGGCGCGTGCCGCGTCCCGCGACGGATTCGAGCCGAGCGCGAACGGCTCGCCCAACGGTCGCGCGACCTATCCGGGCGCGCGCGGTGAGGCGAAGGTCCCGTAGGACCCCGCGGGCGGCTGCCGCGATTCGCGCGGCGCGAGGATCTCGTAGTGGCCCGCCCGCGCGACACGGCTGTAGCGACCCGCGACCCAGCGGTCGAGCGCGCGCGAGCCGCTCGGCTCGCCGCGGAGGTTCGGCTCGCGCTCGACGGAGATCGGATCGGTCCAGCGCACGATCGCGCGCGGGCGGCGGCGATCGAGCCGCTCGATCAGCCTGCGCTGGGCCTCGGGCGACGTCTGCAGCGCGTAGTCGTGCCGCGTCGGGTTCGAGCGCTCGGCGAGCAGGTACACCAGCGGCTGGTTGAAGCGCACGAGGTCGGACCGGCGCGTGATCGTGTAGATCGGCTCGCCAGGCGGGACGTGGCGCTTGACGATCGCGGCCATCCGCTCCAGTGCCCGGGCCTCGGCCGGTGGGGCCTGCGCGCCGTCGGCCACGGGGAGGTCGATCGTCGCCAGCTCGGGGGGTCGCAGCAGCGCCGAGAGCCGGTTCGCCGTGCCGTAGGCGAGCAGCAGCGCCAGCACGGCCGCGAGCGCGAAAGCACCGACCGCCTGGGGAGCCGGCGCCCGGCGGCGTGCGGCGCGTGCCGGCGATCCCCCCGCCTCGCCGGCGGCCGACCGCGCGCGACGGCGCCCTGCGATCCAGGCGATCGCCGGCGGCAGCCCCGCCGCGAGCACGACGATCAACGGCGTAGCGTGGAACTCGTCTGGGCGCGACAGCAGGTACGCGAGGACGCCGGCGCCGAGCACCGCGAGTGGGGCGAGGCCGGCCGGGACGGCTCGCTCCAAGCGCGCCCGGAAGGCGGTGGCCGCCCCCAGCAGCGCAAGGCCGGCGACGGCCAGCAGCGGCACGTAGAAGCCGAGCACGTCCTTGACGTCCTCGGCGAGCGCGCCGGGCGGCCACGCGCGGAGGCCGCCGTCGTAGGCGATCGGGAAGGGCAGCGTCCAGTGGTCGCGCTCGCGCAGCGAGGCTCCGACGAGCGACTCGTAGAGGTCGGTCGGGCCGACCGCGACGAGGAATGGCAGGTGGGCGAGCAGGCCGAGGCCGATCGCGGAGCCGGCGTACGTCGCGATCGCACGCAGGCGCCCGCGTGCCGGCGCCGAGCCGAGGGCGAGCGCGATGACCACGGCCGCGCCGGCGTAGAGCCCGAAGTCGAGCCGCCAGGCGGCGGCGAGCGCCGTGAGCGTCGCCGCGGCCGCGAGCTGTCCCCAGCGTGCCCCGGCACCGCGGCCGGACGGCGCGGCTCCACCGCCGCCACCGCCGGTGCTCGTCGCGGCCGCCACGGCCAGCAGCGCCAGCAGCAGCGCGGGGGCGAAGGGCGTCGCGCTCGTCGGCTGGGCCATCGCGGCAGCGGCGGCGAGCCAGCCGGCGAGCGCGAGCGGCGGCGGTGCGCCCCCGCGCCGCGCGAGCAGGTACACCGTGACGGCGACCCCGGCGTCCACCAGACTGCGCAGCACGCGCCAGCCCATCATCGAGGGGCCGAGGAGATCGACCGACCAGCCGAGCAGATAGGGATGAGCGGGCCCGTACGGCCAGGCGAAGTCGCCGTAGGGCAGCTGGCCCTCGGCGATCCGCGCCGCGGCCTGCAGGACGATGCCCTCGTCGAACGGGGCGCCGCCGCGCCGGATCGTGAACGCCGAGATCGCGAGCGCGCCGGCATAGAGCACGACGAGGAGCGGAAGCCGTGAGCCCGGCGCCTTCACCGCGCGCAATATCGCAGGCGCTGCTCGGCGCGGCGCTCGTCGGAGCGACCGGCTGGCTGTGCTTTCGCAGCGGCGGCTACTTCGACGAGCCGCGCAGCGGGATCGCCGTCGTCGCCTGGGCCGCCGTGGCGGCCGTCGCCCTGGCGAGCGGTCCGCGGGCGCTGGTCGGCCGGTCGAGAGCCGGATGGGTGGCCGTCGCGGGGCTGGCCGGTTTGGCCGCCTGGACCGCGCTGTCGCTCGCGTGGGCGCCGCTGGCCGAGTCCGCGCGCGAGGACGCCGTTCGCGTCGCGCTGTATGCGGCGGTCCTGCCGCTCGCGATCGCGGCGCTCCGGACGCGGGCGGCCGCCCGCGGCCTCGAGCCGGCGCTCGCCGCGCTCGTGCTCGTCGTCGTGGGCTACGGCCTGCTGGGGCAGGTCGGCATGCTCGACCTCGCCGCCTCGGGAGGCGCGGACGGGCGGCTGGAGCAGCCGCTGAGCTACTGGAACGCGATGGGAGCGCTGGCGGCGCTTGGCGCGATCCTCGCCGTGCGGCTCGCGATCGACCGCACGCGGTCGCCCTTGCTGCGCGCGGGCTCGGCGACCGCGGTCGCGCCGCTTCTCGCCGGCCTCGTCCTCACCTACTCGCGCGGTGCGCTCGCGGCCGCGGCCGTGGGGCTGCTCGCGCTCGCGGCGACGGCGCCGGAGGGCGCCGCGCTGCGGAGCGCGCTGACCGGTGCCGCTCGCCGGCGCGGCATGGGCGCTCGCGACGGCGCCGATGCCGGCGCGCGCCGGCCGTGGGCGACGGGCGCAGCGCTGGTCGCGCTCGCCGTCGGCGCAGTCGTCCTGGTGGCGGCCGGCGACCGCGCCACGGCGCCCGCCGGCGGGGCCACGCCGGAGCGGCTCTCCGACCTCGGCAGCGACCGCTTCGAGTACTGGCGTGTCGCCCTCGACGGGTTCGCCGCCGACCCGCTGATCGGCGGTGGGACGGGGTCGTTCAGGGTCGCGTGGCTGCGCGAGCGGGACATTCCGGGCGGCGCCGCCGACGCCCACTCGCTGTACCTCGAGACCGCCGCGGAGCTCGGGCTGGTGGGCCTCGGCCTGCTCGCGGCCGCGCTCGTGGGCATCGCGGCCGCGGCGCGCCGCCTGCTCGCCGCCGACCGGGCGCTCGCCGCAGGGCCGTGCGCCGCGCTAGCGGCGCTCGCGCTGCACATGGCGCTCGACTGGGACTGGGAGCTGCCCGCGCTGACGTTGCTCGGCCTGCTGCTCGCGGGGGCGGTCGTCGCCCGCGCGGGGGCGGCCGCCCCGGATCCCGCGACCGTGGACTGGCACGGATGACCGGCAGGTCAGCGCGAGGCGCGGGCGGCCAGCGGGTTGAGCTCGAGCGCCTGCTCGCGGGCGCGCTCGGCCTCGTCGCCGCGCGCCGCCTGCGCCAGCGCCGCCCAGGCACCGTAGCTGTCGGGCTCGCGGGCGGTGGCGAGGCGCGCGAGACGGGTTGCCGCGTCCCAGCGCTCGAAGTGGCGCAGCCCGCCGGCCGCGCGCACGAGCGGCTCCGAGCCGGCGCAGCTC
This sequence comes from Thermoleophilaceae bacterium, assembly GCA_040881635.1. Taxonomy (GTDB): domain Bacteria; phylum Actinomycetota; class Thermoleophilia; order Solirubrobacterales; family Thermoleophilaceae; genus JAAYBF01. The sequence goes on along the minus strand of JBBECV010000015.1, from coordinate 15,532 downwards.
TCGACGAGTCGCCGGCTCGCCTGCGCCACCGGGGCACCCGCCGTCGCGGCGCGAAGGTAGAGATCCACGCCCGCCTGACGGCAGTCGCGCGCGTCGGCGCGCAGGGACAGCAGTGCGACCGCGACGACGCAGGCGGCCGCCGCCACGAGCAGTCGCGCGAGGAGGTTGCGCCGCACGCCGGCCACGATAGCCGCGCGAGAGCGCCGCGATGAGCCGTCGCCGGCTCGTTCCGCTCGGCCTCGCCGCGCTCGCCTACGCGCTCGCGTTCGCCCAGCGGCCCGGCGAGCTGGTGGCCGACACGAAGATCGACCTGCACGCCGGGGCCTGGGGCTTCCTCGCCGACGCCGCGGCGGCGTGGTCGCCGTCGGGCGGGCTCGGCCAGGTCCAGGCGGGGCAGTACGCCGGCTACCTCTGGCCGATCGGCCCGTTCCACGCGCTCGGCGAGCTGGCCGGGCTCGCGCCGTGGGTCACGCACCGGCTCTGGCTCGGCACGCTGCTCGCGCTCGCCGCCTGGGGCACCGTGCGGCTGCTCGACGCGCTGCACGACCGGCCGCGGGGAGCGCCGCACCTGGTCGCCGGCGCGCTGATGGTCGCCAACCCGTACGTCGTGACCTTCGCCAACCGCACGAGCGTGACGCTGCTCGCCTACGCGCTGCTGCCGTGGCTGCTGCTGTGCGTCCACCGGGGCCTGCGCGAGCCGCGCGGCTGGCTCTGGCCGGCGGCCGTGGCGCTGCTCGTCGCATCGCTCGGCGCGGGGGTGAACGCGGCCGTCGCCACCTGGGTGCTGCTGGGCCCCGCGCTGCTGATCGTCTACGAGGGCGCGACCGGGGGCGCGGCCTGGCGCGACGCGGGCCGCTTCCTCGCGCGGGCGGCGCCGCTGGCCGTCGCCGCGTCGGCGTGGTGGCTGGCGCCGGTCGCGATCCAGGTCGGGTACGGCGTCGACTTCCTCGCCTTCACCGAGCCGGCCGGCGCGATCTGGACGCCGACGAGCATGAGCGAGAGCCTGCGGCTGATGGGCTTCTGGGTCGGCTACCTCGGTGTCGGCTACGGCCCCGCGCTGTCGCCGTCGTTCGACACGGCGCCGGCGATGCTCTACTCGGCGCCGGTCGCGATCGCGAGCTTCGCCGTGCCGGCGCTGGCGATCGCGGGCTTCGCGTGGACGATGCGCTGGCGCTACGGCCCGTTCTTCGTCGCGCTCGCGCTGCTGGCGCTGGCGATCATGTTCGCGGGCTTTCCCGACGGGACGCCGCTGCGCAGGGCGCTCGGATACGCCTACCACCGCGCCGAGCTGGTCCAGTTCCTGCGCACGACGTACAAGGCGGCGCCGCTGCTGGCGCTCGCGATCGCGTGCCTCGGCGGTGTCGCGGCGGGCGTGCTGTGGGACCGGCTGCGCGACCGTGCGGTCGTGGCCGTCGCGGCGGCCGTCGCCGTCGTGGCGCTGGTCGCCGGCTGGGCCTGGCCGCTCGTCGAGGGGCGCGCCGTCGACGACCAGATCTCGTTCGACGCGATCTCGGGCGACTGGCGCCGCGCCGCCGAGGACGTCGATCGCAACCTGCCGCGTGGGACGCGCGCGCTGGTGCTGCCGGGACAGGTCTTCCCGTTCTACCGCTGGGGCGGCACGCAGGACGCCGTCCTGCCCGCGTTGACCGAGCGGCCGGTGGCCGTGCGCGGGGTCGTCCCGTACGCCGACCTGCGTGCGGTCGACCTGCTCTGGAGCACCGACGCCCTCGTCCAGCAGCGGCGTGCGCTGCCGGGCCAGCTCCTGCCCGCGATCCGGCTGATGGGCGCCGGGCACGTGATCGCGGCCGGTGACGACGACCCCGCTCGCAGCGGCGCCGTCGGCCCCGCCGCGGCCGCCGCGCAGCTTCGGCGCGGCGCCGGATTCGTCGAGCCCGACCGGCGCTTCGGCGCGGTGCGGCGCTACGACGTCGAGCGGTCGCCCGGCCTCGTGCGCGTGAAGCCGCTTGGCGCGCCGCTCGTCGTCGACGGCTCCGCGCAGGGCCTGCTCGGCCTGGCGGCCGTCGGCGGGCTCGACGGCTCGCGGGCGATCCACTATGCGGCCGACCTGTCGCCGCGCGCGCTGCGGCGGGCGGCGCGCTCGGGCGCGGAGGTGGCGATCACCGACTCGAACCGCAGGCGCGTCCTGCTCCCCTCGCAGCCGCGCCAGGCGGAGGGCGCCACGCTCGCCGCCGGCGACCCCGTGCCGCGTGACGCCGCGATGCTCGACCCGTTCGGCCGCGGGAGCGACGCGCAGACGGTCGCGACCTACGACGGCGCGCAGTCGATCCGGGCGCCGTTCTCCGCGCTCTTCGTCCAGTTTCCCGAGCACCGTCCATATGCGGCGTTCGACGGCGATCCCGCGACGTGGTGGCGGGCGGACCGGCACCTCGAGGAGGCGGACCGCTGGCTCGAGATCGACTTCGGCCGCCCGGTCGACGCGCCGTTCGTCGAGCTGCTGCCCCAGCGCGAGACCCGCACGACGGTGCGAGAGGTCGAGGTCGCCGGCCGCCGGTACGCGGTTGGGCCGGGATGGAACCGCCTGCCGCTGCGCCTCGACGACGTCGAGCGGTTGCGCATCTCGATCACGGCGCTCGACCAGCCGCCGCCCGGATACGCGGGCGGTGCCGGCGCGATCGCCGAGGTGCGCATCCCCGGCGTGCGGGTTCGCGAGCGGCTGCGCCCCCCGCTGCTGGCGGCGCGAGCCCTCCGCGGCGCCGATCTGCGGCATGCGCCGCTCGATCTCGTCTTCGAGCGGACCGTCGGCGACGACCCGTTCGCGCGCGGTTCGCAGCGCGACCCCGACGCGACGTCGGTGCCCACCGACGAGAGCCAGAGCGCGGCGCTGGTCGCCGCGGCCGGCGACGGGGAGGACAGGATCGTTCGGGCCGTGACCTTGCCGGCACGCCGCCGCTGGCGCGCGGACGGCTGGGTGACGGTGGCCGGCGACGCGACGCGCGACGCGATCGCCCGCGCCCTCGGCGGTGCGCACGGGCCGGCGTGCGGCGCCGTCGAGGTGCGCGTCGGCGCGGCGGCGCTCCGCATGCGGGTCCAAGGAGCGGCCGCCGATCTGGCCGCCGGCCGGCCGTTGCGCGCGGTGTCGTGCGGACCCGCCGTCGGGTTGCCCGCCGGAGACGCCGTGCTGCGCTCCCCCGCCGGGCCGCTGCGCTTCGACGTCCTGCGGCTGCGCTCGCGCGCCCCCGCCGGCAGCCCCGCGGTCGCGGCGCCGCGTCGTCGACCCCGGCGACGACGGGCGCGGCGCGCGCGACGGCGTCCGCGTCGCCCTGCGCGAGCCGGCCTGGCTCGTGCTCGGCGAGAGCTACAACCGCGGCTGGCGCGCCGAGTGCGACGGGCGCGACCTCGGCGAGCCGCGGCCGATCGACGGCTTCGCGAACGGCTGGCGCGCCCCGGCGAGCTGCCGCGACGTTGCCTTCTCGTTCTCGCCGCAGCGCGTCGCGAACGCGGGCTACGCGCTCTCGGCGGTGGCGGCCGTCCTGCTGCTGGGCCTGCTGGGGGTTGCCGCCGGCCGCCGGCTGCCGCGCCGATCGGTGCGCGCGCCGGTGCCTGCGGCTGCGGGCGCTGCGCCGGACGGCCGGTCGGCTGTCCGGCCGACCCCGCTGCGGCGGGCGCTGGCGATCGGGGCTGCCGCCGGGCTCGTCGGCGGCTTCGTCTTCGCCCTCCGCGCCGGCGTCGTGATCGGACCGGCCGTCGCCCTGCTCCTCTGGCGCGGCGTCGGCGCCGCGCCGCTCGCGCTCGCCGCGGGCGGCCTCGCCGGGATCGCGCTGCCGGCGATCTACCTCGCCTTCCCGCCGGACGACCACGGCGGCTTCAACTCCGAGTACGCGACCGACCTGATCGGCGCCCACTGGGTCGCCGTCGCGGTCTGGGTGCTGCTTGCGCTCGCGCTCAGTACGGCCATCCCTCGGCGCCGAGCAGGCGCGCGACGCGGCGCAGGCGCAGGGTGAGCGCCAGCTTGACGGCGACGTTGCGGGCGAACCACGGCAGCTGCGTGAGCTGGCGCGCGGCGTTGGCGGCGCGCGCGCGGCCGCACAGCCGCTCGCGCCGGTACTCGGCCAGCGAGCCGGTCCTGCCGACGTAGCGCAGCTCCCGGGAGGGCACGAGCAGTCGCAGCTGGGCGGCGGTCACGCCAATCGAGCTGAACGCGTCGTGGAGCAGCAGGCGGCCGCCCGGCCGCAGGCGCGCGCCCCAGTCGGCGATGTCGTCGCGCGCGGGGGCGTAGCGGTGGGCGCCGTCGATGTGGAGCACGTCGATGTCGCCCGCCACGCGCGCGTGGGCGTCGCCGGACGGCAGCCGCACGTGCTCGACCCGGTCGGCGACGGCGGCGGCGGCGAGGTGCGCGCGGAACGCGGCGTTGTCGCGCTCGCCGTCGCCGGCCGACCCGTGGATCTCGCCGGGCCCGCGGTCGTTGCCGCCGTGGGGGTCGATCGCGACCACGCGGGCCTCGTCGGGCGCGGCCCGTGCCAGCACGATCGTCGAGCGCCCGCGGTAGCTGCCGATCTCGACCACCGTCGCCGCCGGCGCGCCGGCGGCGGCGTCCCAGAGGCACCGCAGCTGGGCGTCCGTCATCCAGCCCTCGATCTCCGCGACGGCCGCCAGCGCGTCGTCGCTCGCGCTCACTCCTTCACCGCCCGGATGACGCAGTTCCACGTCAGCACCTCCCGCACCAGCGGCACGCGGCAGATCGGCGCGGCCCACGGCCAGTAGCGCGGCTCGACGCGCTCGATCCGCAGCCGCGGGCGCTTGCGCACGAGCCGAACCGTCGGGCCGACGTGGCAGGCCCAGAGCCCGTCGCCGTAGGGGTTCTTGCGCGGCGGCCCGTGGCGGCGCTCGTAGAGGCGCGGACCGTGCTTGGGGCCGAGGTACTGGTACGGGGTCATGTCGTGCCCGCCCCACGGCGAGTACCAGTTCGTCCACGAGACGTAGGCCCAGCCGCCGGGCCGCAGGACGCGCTCGATCTCCGCGATCACGGGCGCGGCGGCGGGCGTGTGCTCGAGCAGGTTGGAGCAGAAGGCGCCGTCGACCGACTCGTCCTCGAGCGGCAGCGCGCCCGCGTCGGCCAGCACCGCGCCGTCCGGCGCCGCTCCGACAAGCTCCATCTCCTCGAGCGAGTTGTCGATCGGGACGACGTCGGCGCCACGCTCGCGCAGGGCGGAGGTGTAGAAGCCCGGGCCGCAGCCGAGGTCGACGATCCGGCTGCCGGCGAGCGTGCCGTGACGGCGCTCGAGGTCGGCCGCGGCCTCGCGCGCGAGCAGGGTGTAGAACGGCACGGGGTCCTCCTGCTCGCGGCGGAACAGCCGCCACTTCTCGAGCATGCTCACGCGGCGGCGGTCTCCTGGGGCCGCGCCCGCAGCGACAGCGTCAGCACCGTTGCGGCGCACGCCGCCTGGAGGACGAACAGCGCGACCGCGATCGCGGTGAGATCCGCGCCCAGCATCGACAGCAGCGCGACCTCGAACGCCGCGGCGGCGCCGAGCACCCAGACGAACATCGCACGCCCGAGCGCGAGCAGGTACTGCACCGACAGGTACGCGCTCGCGAGCAGCGCCATCGCGAGGCCGAGCCACGGCAGCGCGCCGGCCGCACCCGTGAGGTCCGGGCCGAAGACGGCGCGCAGCAGCGGCTCGGCGGCGACGGCGTAGAGGGCCACCATCGGCAGCGCCGCCGCCGCGATCAGCGCGAGCGTCCGCAACAGGATCGGGCGCGCGTCGATGCCGCGGTGGCTGCGGCGGGCGGCCTCGGGCAGCAGGTACATCCCGAGCCCGACGGCGACCCAGACGATCGCCTTGGCGGCGACCGCCGCGACGCCGTAGGCGCCGGCCAGCTCGCTCGAGACCTCGTGCTTGACGACGATCACGTGGACCTCCTGCAGTGCGAACAGCAGCGTCAGGCCGACCACGGGGATCCAGGCACCGGCGAGCAGCGTCCGCAGCGGCCGGCGAGTCCGTCGCTCGGGGAGCTGGCGCATCAGCGCGGGGGCGAGTGCCGCGGCGACCGCGATCAGCGACAGCGGCGTCGCGAGGAAGGCGCCCGTGACGCCGAGCCCGCCGAGGACGAGCGCGATGCCGAACGCGATGCGGGCGAACGCCTCGGCGACGATGCTGCCGGCGACCAGGCGGTAGCGCTGGTACCCCTGGAGCGCGCCGCGCTCGACGGAGATCACCATCCACAGCAGCGCGCAGACCGGGACCGCCGCCGCCGCCCAGAGCTCGTCGACGTTGAGCATCGCGCCGAGCGTGCCTCGCAGCGGGACCGCGAGCGCGGCGACGACGACGGTGCCGATCAGGATCCGCGACAGCCAGTGGCGCACGCCCGCGCCGCCCGCCGCGCCGCCGGTGCCGATCTCGCGCGCGACGGCGATCTGGAGCGCCGATCCGGGGACCATCAGGATGATGAACGCGGACAGCAGCGCCGCCAGGTCGCCGTAGCCGGACGCGCCGAGCAGGCGCGCGAAGACGATCGTGAACGCGAGCGCGATCGCGTTGCCGGCGATCACGGCCGCGGCCAGTCCGCCCGCCCGGCCGACGTCGCTGCGGGCGAGGCTGGCGAGCGACGGCGCCGGCGAGCGCCCGCGCTCGCGCTCGGCCTCCAACGCCGCTAGCCCCTCGGACGCCGTCCGGTCCCACGTGAACGTCGCGGCGCGCGTGAGCGCGTTGCGCCCGAGGCGCTCGCGCAGCTCGCCGTCGCGCACCAGCCGGGCGACCGCGTCGCCGAGGCCGTCGGCGTCGTCGGCGAGCAGCCCGGTCTCGCCGTCGACGATCGACTCGCGCAGCCCGCCCTCGGCGATCGCGACGCTCGGCGTGCCCGCCGCCGCTGCCTCCATCACGGTCAGGCACCAGCCCTCGTTCGACGAGGCGGTCACGTTCGCCCACGCCGATGCGAGCAGCTCGCCCTTGCGCCGCTCGCTGACCGGACCGAGCACGCGCACCCGGTCGCCGAGCCCACGCCGGTCGATCTCGCGCTCGAGCCGCGGCCGGTGCTCGCCGTCGCCGGCGATGTCGAGTCGCGCCTCGGGGACCTGCTCGAGCGCGTCGAGGACGAGCTCGATGCGCTTGTAGCGCTTCAGCCGTCCGAGGTACAGCAGCGTCGGGCGCTCCGCGCGCGTGCCCGGCGCGAGCCCGTCCGCGTCGATCCCGTACGGCACGATCCGGATCGACGTCTCCGGCACGCCGTGCGCCGCGATGTCGGCGGCGGCCGGCCCCGATCCGGTGACGAAGCGCGCGTCGCGGTAGAGCAGGCGCAGCGGCAGCGTCTCGAGCGCCGTCGCGGCCAGCGCGCCCCGGCGCGCGCCCATCTCGATCGCGTAGTGGCGGCGGTGGATGTGGTGGACCTGCACCAGCCGCGGCGTGCGCAGCCACAGCGGCGTCAGGAACGTGATCCCGTTGACGACCTCGAGCACCACGTCCGCGTCCGGGACCAGGCCGCGCCACTGGCGCCAGATCGCGCGCGGGAAGAACGTCGACCGCCCGCCCATCCTGTGGACCGTCAGCGCCCCGTCGCGCTCGAGCTCCGCCGCGCCGGGGTAGGAGCAGCAGAGGATCGTCACGCGATGCCCCGCCGCGACCCAGCGCGTCGCCTGGGCGCGCAGGTTCGCGCCGGACCCTCCACCCTGGGGATGCGTCCAATCGCGATCGGCGAGCACGAGCACGTGCACGCGATCACGGTACCCCGGATCGCGGGGTAGGTTGGCATCGTGGAGGCTGTCGCGGCCCGAGGCGAGCCCGGGCGGGGCTCGGTGCCCCGCCGGCGGCGACGCCTGGACGCGGTCGACGGCCGCTGGGTAGCCGGCCTCCTCGCGCTCGCGCTGATCCTGCGGCTCGCATGGGTGCTCGCCGTCGACCGCGAGGGCCTGCCGTTCAACGACACGCTCTTCTACCACGAGGCCGCGAGCGCCCTGGCGGGCGGGGACGGCTACTCGTGGCTGGGCGAGCCGACGTCGCGCTGGCCCCCGGTCTTCCCGGCGCTGCTGGCGGTCGTCTACCGCGTCTTCGGCGCCGACCCGCAGGCGGGCGAGCTGCTCAACGCGACCGTCGGCGCCGCCGCCGTCCCGCTCGTCTACCTCTGCGGACTGCGGCTGCTGGGGCGGCGCGAGGCGGTCGTCGCGGCCGCCGGGATGGCGGTGCTGCCCGGCCAGGTCTTCATGGCCGACGTGCTGCTCGCCGAGACGCTCTACACGACCCTCCTGGTCGGCGTGCTCGCCCTCTGCCTCTGGCTGCCGCGCGAGCGCTGGTGGGCGGCGGTGGCGGTCGGGTTGGCGATCGGCGTCGCCGCCGAGACGCGCGGCGAGGGGCTGGTGCTGCTGGTCCTGCCGCTGGCGGCGTGGTGGCGGCCGCCGCTGCGCCAGGTCGCGCTCGTCCTGGCCGGCGTGGCGATCGTCGTCGGCGCCTGGACGGCGCGCAACGCGATCGAGATGGACGCGTTCGTGCCCGTCTCGACGAACGGATCGCAGACCCTCTGGGCCGGCCACAACCCCGACGCCCATGGCGGCCCGACCTACCCCGAGAGCGGCGCCGACCCGGGGGAGCCGGGGTACTCGCCACGGCGTCACGAGCTGGAGGACTCGCGCAGGCTGCGGCGCGAGGCGATCGAGTGGATGCTCGACAACCCGTGGCGTGAGCTCTCGCTCGTGCCGCGCAAGCTCGCGTGGCTGATCCGGGGCGACTCCGAGATCCTCTGGGAGTGGTCGCAGCCGGCCGGCCGCGGCGCGCCGCCCGCGGTCTCCGACGACGTCGCGACGATGGTGGGCGCGGTCGCCGACCTGCTCTTCTACGCCCTGCTCGGCCTGACGCTGCTCGCCGGCGTCGCGGCGCGGCGCTCGCGTCCGCTCCCGCCGGAGCGTCGCGCGCTGTGGCTGCTGCTCGGCGCGGCGCTGGTGCTCTACGGCTTCGTCCTCTACGGCAACTTCCGCTACCGCCTGCCGCTGGAGCCGGTGATGCTGCTGCTCGCCGCTCCGCTCCTGACAAGCACTATCCTGCCCCGGACGTGGACGAGCGCTCCCTCACCGAGCGCCTGATCACCTACGACACGGCGACCCACGAGGGGATGCACGCCGCGGCCGCCTTCATCAAGGGGTGGCTCGAGTCGCACGACGTCGAGGTGGCCGGCGAGTTGCACAACGGCCGCCCGCTGCTGGCGGCGACCGTCGGGGCGGAGTCCGGGCCGACGGTCGTCCTCCACGGGCACCTCGACGTCGTCCCGGGGAACGCCGACCAGTTCCAGCCGCGCGTGGACGGCGACCGGCTCTACGGCCGCGGCGCCTACGACATGAAGGGCGGCCTCGCGGCGATGATGGTCGCCACCTGCCAGCTCGCGCGCCAGGGCGCCGTCAAGGTCCACTTCGTCTGCGTGTCGGACGAGGAGACCAACGAGGACGAGGGCACGCGCGCGTCGGATCACGTCGTCGAGCGCGGCTACGTCGGCGACTTCGCGATCACCGGCGAGCCGACGAACCTGCACATCGGCGTCCAGGCGAAGGGCGTGCTGGCGATGCGGATCGACGTCCGCGGCCGCTCGGCGCACGGCTCGACGCCGTGGCTCGGCGACAACGCCGTGCTGAAGGCGATCGACGTCTTCCGCGGCATCGAGTCGCTCGCCTTCACGCGCGAGTCCTCGGACCTCTTCGACCGCCCCTCGATCAGCCTCGGCCGGATCCTCGGCGGCGACGCGATGAACCGCGTGCCCGACCACTGCGCGCTCGACGTCGACATCCGCTACCTCCCGGGCCAGGATCCGGACGAGATCCTCGGCGCGATCGGCGCGCTCGACGGCGCCGAGCTCGGCCACGTCTTCCACCGCGAGCCGATCGTCGTCGACCGCGCCGACCCGTACGTGCAGATGCTCGCCGCCGCCGTCGCCGACGTCACCATGCTCGAGCAGAGCAAGAGCATCGCCGTCGGCCGCGACGGCACCTCGGACATCATCTCGTTCATCAAGGCCGGGGTTCCCGGGGTCGAGTTCGGCCCCCTCGGCGACGGCCACCACGGGCCGGAGGAGTGGGTGTCGATCGACTCGCTGGGCCGCTACCGGAACGCACTGGTGCAGTTCGTCGAGTCGATCCCTCACCATGCGCGTGAGCGCGACCTGCGGATTGCCTGAGTGACGCCCTACGACGACAGCGCCCGCCCGCCGCTCTGGCGGCGACTCGCCCTCGGCGCCGTCCTGGTCGTGCTCGCCGTCGCGTCGGCGACGACCGTCGCCGCGTTCCGCGAGGTCGACAAGGTCGTCGACGCGCTGAACAGCGGCCGCGACCTGCCCGTCGACGACCAGCTCGCCGAGACGTTCTCGGGCGAGCCGCAGACGATCATGCTGCTCGGCTCCGACCGGCGGCCCGACGACGCGACCGACGGCGGCGCCGGCATGGGCGCGCGCTCGGACACGATCATCCTCGTCCGCCTCAACCCGGACACCGAGGCGACGGCGATGATGTCGCTGCCGCGCGATTTGAAGGTGCAGATCCCCGGCCACGGGGTCGCGAAGCTCAACGAGGCCTACTCGATCGGCGGGCCGCGGCTGACGCTGCGCACGGTCAAGCAGCTGACCGGCCTGTCGATCAACCACGTCATCAACGTCGACTTCAACGGCTTCCAGAAGGCGATCGACGCGATCGGCTGCATCTACACCGACGTCGACCGCCGCTACTACAACGACACGGCGGCGTTTGCCTACATCGACGTCCCGCCCGGCTACCAGCGGATGTGCGGCGAGAAGGCGCTCCAGTACGCGCGCTTCCGCCACGAGGACTCCGACCTCGTGCGCGGGATCCGCCAGCAGGATCTGCTGCGCGACGTCAAGCAGCAGGTCGGAGTCGGCGCCCTGCTCGACGACCGCGACCGCCTGATCGAGATCTTCGGCAGGTTCACGACGTCCGACCGGGATCTCAAGGACCGCGCCGAGCTGCTGCGGCTGATCAAGCTCGCCTTCGCCTCGGTCGACCAGCCGATTCGGCACGTCAAGTTCGAGGGCAACGTCGGCATCACCGCCGGCGATGCCGACGCCGGCGTCCCGAGCTACGTGACCGCGAGTCCGCGCACCGTGAGGCGCCTGGCGCGCAAGTTCCTCGGCTCCGAGGCCGAGAAGGGCCCGCGCGGAGTGCTGCGGCCCAAGGGCAGGGCCGCCCGCAACAAGCAGCGCACCGGGCCGGGCGGCCTCGACAAGGAGCTGCAGTACGGCAAGGAGCAGGCGATCGCGGCGATCGAGCAGGGCGCCGGAGGCAAGCGCTTCCCGGTCTACTACCCGACCGTGCGCGTCGCGGACTCCGAGTACATCGGCCCGCCGCGCGTCTACAAGCTGCGCACGCCCGAGGGCAGGTGGCGTCAGAGCTACCGGATGGTGCTCAAGCGGCCGCTGGTCGGCGAGTACTACGGCATCCAGGGCACGCGCTGGAAGGACCCGCCGATCCTCGCCGGCCCGTCGGAGGAGCGCACGATCGGCGACCGCAAGTTCGACCTCTACTACGAGGGCGACCGCCTGCGGCTGGTGGCCTGGCGCAACCGCCGCGCCGTCTACTGGGTCGCGAACACGCTGCTGCAGACGCTGAGCGAGCGGCAGATGATCGCCATCGCCCGGTCGACGCGACTTCCGTAGAGCCGGCTACGGCGCCCGCCCGGCCTGTAGCCTGCGCGACTCCCATGGCTGAGAAGGAACCGATCGGCGTCATCGGCGTCGGCTGGGTGGGGCTCTGCACCGCGGCGTGCTTCGCGGAGCTCGGCCATCCGGTGATCGCGCGCGACATCCTCCCCGAGAAGGTGGAGTCGCTCACGCGCGGCGAGGTGCCGATCCACGAGCCCGGCCTGCCGGAGCTGGTGCGCAAGAACGCCGACCGGCTGCGGTTCACGACCGACATGACCGAGCTGCTCGACGGCGCCGAGCTGCTGTTCTGCTGCGTCGACACCCCGCCGACCTACTCCGGCGACGCGGATCTCTCGCGCGTGGAGGCGGTCGTCGACGAGCTCGGCGACTCGAACGACCACGCGATCGTCATGAAGAGCACGGTTCCGGTCGGCACCGGGCGGTCGATCCACCGCCGGCGCGAGGATCTCGGCTACGTGTCCAACCCCGAGTTCCTCAAGGAGGGCTCGGCGGTCGCCGACTTCATGCACCCCGACCGCGTCGTCGTCGGCGCCGGCGAGGGCGCCGACGGCTTCGCCGACCGCGTCGCCGCGCTCTACGAGCCGCTCGGCGCGCCGATCGTCCGCACCGACGTCGCCAGCGCGGAGATGATCAAGCTCGCCTCGAACGCCTTCCTCGCGACCAAGATCTCCTTCATCAACGAGATCGCCAACGTCTCCGAGGAGCTCGGCGCCGACGTCGGCGAGGTCGCCCGCGGCATGGGCCTCGACGCGCGAATTGGCGATAAGTTCCTAAAAGCGGGACTCGGATTCGGTGGGTCCTGCTTTCCTAAAGATGTGAGTGCATTGAAGCAGCTGGCTGGTAACAGCGGCTACCACTTCCAGTTGCTGACATCGGTGATAGAGGTCAACGACCTGCAGAAGCGGCGCGCCGTCGGCAAGCTGCAGAAGCACCTCGGGTCGCTGGTGAACAGGGAGATCGCGCTGCTGGGCGTGGCGTTCAAGCCCGACACGGACGACGTGCGCGAGGCGACGAGCCTGGTGCTCGCCGCGCGGCTGCAGGGGGAGGGGGCGCACGTGCGCGTCTACGACCCGGTCGCGCTCGAGAACGCGGGCGAGCTGCTCGGCGGCGCCCACGCGTGCGGGTCGGCGCTCGAGGCGCTCGACGGGGCCGACGCCGCGGTGCTGGTCACCGAGTGGCCCGAGTTCGCCGAGCTCGACTGGGCCGGCGAGGTGCGCGAGCGGATGGCGCAGCCGGTCGTCGTCGACGGGCGCAACTTCCTCGACCGCGAGGCGCTGCGCGCGGCCGGCTTCACCTACGAGGGCATCGGGCGCTGACGTGCAGGCGCTCGTGCTCGCGGGCGGTCAGGGCACGCGGCTGCGGCCGCTGACGTACACGACGCCGAAGCCCGTGATGCCACTGGCGGGACGGCCCTTCCTGACCTTCATGCTCGACTGGCTGCGCGGCCACGGCGTCGACGAGGCGATCCTCTCCTGCGGCTTCATGTCCGAGGGCGTGCGCTCGGTGCTCGGCGACGTCTACGCCGGCATGCGCCTGCGCTACGTGGTCGAGGACGAGCCGCTCGGGACGGCCGGCCCGGTACGCCTGGCGCTCGACGAGGGCCTGCTCGACGAGCGTCTGCTGGTGCTCAACGGCGACGTGCTGACCGACATCGACCTCGGCGCGGAGATCGCCGCGCACGAGCGCAGTGGCGCCCGCTGCACGCTCGCGCTCGTCGCCGTCGACGACACCTCGAGCTACGGCGTCGTCCCGACCGACGACGAGGGCCGCGTCGAGGCCTTCCTCGAGAAGACCGACGGCGAGGTCCCGACCGACCGCATCAACGCCGGCGCCTACGTCGTCGCCCGCGAGGTCGTCGAGAGCCTCGTCCCCGCGGGCGGGCCCGTGTCGTTCGAGCGCGACGTCTTCCCGCGCCTCGTCGGCGACGGGCTGCACGGCTGGCACGCCGACGGCTACTGGATCGACATCGGAACCCCCGAGCGCTACCTCGAAGCGACCTACGACCTGCTCGCCGGCGCTGTCGCGTCGCAGCTGCCGCCGCGCGACGAGACCGGCTCGCTGATCGGTGCCGGCTGCCTCACGAGCGGCGCCCACATCGGCCCGCAGTCCGTGCTCGGCGATCACTGCGCGGTCGGCAGCGACTCGGCCGTCGAGCGCTCGGTGCTGCACGATCGCGTGATCGTGGGCGCGGACTGTCGCCTGCGCGGCGCCGTGCTCGCCGAGCGCGTGCGCGTCGGCGACGACGCGCGGATCGAGCCGGGCGCGATCGTCGGCGCGGGGGCACGGGTCGAGTCGGGCGCCAGGGTGCCGGCCGACGCGCGGATCGAGCCCGATGCGGCGGTCAGCGCGGCCGGAGCGCCGGCGGGGGAGGCGCCGTGATCGAGGACGTGCTCGCCCAGCCGCACCAGATCGGCGACGCGCTTTGGCGCGTCGAGGCGGCCGGCGTGCCGCGCCGCGACATGTCGGGCGGGCTCGTCGTCTGCGGGATGGGCGGCTCGGCGATCGGCGGCGACCTCGCGGCGGCCGCGGTCGGCGGCCGCGCCCGACGGCCGATCCGGACGGTGCGCGGCTACGCGCTTCCGCCCGACGTGGGACCCGAGACGCTCGTCCTTTGCGCCAGCTACTCCGGCTCGACCGAGGAGACGCTGGCCTGCTTCGACGCGGCCGGCGCGGCCGGCGCGTCGCGCGTGGCGCTGACCACGGGCGGTCCGCTCGCCGAGCGCGCCCGCGAGCAGGGCGTCGCGGTCGCCGGCGTGCCGTCGGGCATGCAGCCGCGCGCGGCGGTCGTCTACATGACCGTCGGTGCGCTCGAGTGCGCGGCAGCCTGCGGCGCCGCGCCGTCGTTGCGCGACGAGATCGAAAGGGCACAGCCGGTGCTCGACGCGATCGCGGAGAGCGGCGGCGACGCCGATGCGCTCGCCAGGGCGCTCGAGGGCACGATCCCGATCGTCCACGGCGCCGGCCCGACCGGCGCGGCGGCTCGCCGCTGGAAGACGCAGCTCAACGAGAACGCCAAGATGGCCGCGTTCGCGAGCGAGCTGCCCGAGGCGAACCACAACGAGATCGAGGGCTGGCGCCGAGGCCTCGACCTCGCGCCGCTGTCCGCCGTCTTCCTCCACGCTCCCGACATGCTCCCGCGACTCGAGCGGCGGATGGACCTGACCGCCGAGCGCCTGTCCGAGCTCGGCGCGACCGTCGTCCGCGTGGACGCCGAGGGCGAGTCGCCGGTCGCCCACGTGCTGTCGCTCGTGATGATCGGCGACCTCGTCAGCGTCTCGCTCGCCGAGCTGGCTGGCATCGACGCCACGCCGGTCGAAGCGATCGAGGGCTTCAAGGCCGCCCTCGGCTAACGCGTCGCCCTTGCGGGAGGAGCGCAGCCGGATCGGCGGCGGTAGAGGCACAGTGGGAGTCGCCGATCCGGCGAGCACCGACCGATCCAACCTTGACACAACCGTGGTAAGGTTGGTCGCCGAATGGCGGCGCTGACGATCAACGAGGCAGCCGAGACGACCGGGTGGTCGCCGCGGATGCTGCGCTACGTCGAGCGCGAGGGGCTGATCGAGCCTTCGCGCTCGTCGTCGGGCTACCGCCTCTACGGTCCGCCTGAGCTCCAGCGCCTGCGCACGCTGCGCGAGCTGCTCGCCGAGCACGAGGTCAGCCTCGGCGACGTGGGCTTCGCGCTGCGCCTGAGCCGTGACGACGACCTGCGCACCGCAGTCGACGCGTGGCTCTCCGCCCGGCCGAAGCGGCCGGAGGGCGTCGCCGACGACGACTGGCTGCTGTTCGAGCAGCGCAAGCACGAGCGCCTGCTCCAGGGAGCGGCCGCATGACGAGCACTACTTCAATCACCAGCCCTGCATCGAAGGAGAACCAGTGACTACCGCTACTGCCGCGCAGGATTACAAGGTTGCCGATATTGGCTTGGCCG
>JBBECV010000014.1:0-115960 GCA_040881635.1 Thermoleophilaceae bacterium | reverse complement strand
GGGGGGGCGGGGGGCGGCCCCCCCCCCCATCCCTCTCCATCCCTTAAGAACGCTTAATGGGGCACGCGTAGGTTCTCCGTCGTGGCAGCCATCGAGACCGCCCCGGACCCGACCGTCGACTCGCTCCAGCTCTTCCTGGACGGCATCGCCAAGACGCGCCTGCTGACCGCTGCGGAGGAGATTCACCTCGCCAAGCGGATCGAGCGCGGCGACCTCGACGCGAAGGAGCGGATGGTCGAGGCCAACCTCCGCCTGGTGGTCTCGATCGCCAAGCGCTACCGCAACCAGGGGCTCGACTTCATGGAGCTGATCCAGGAGGGGTCGATCGGCCTCGTCCGCGCGGTCGAGAAGTTCGACCATCGGCGCGGGTTCAAGTTCTCGACCTACGCGACCTGGTGGATCCGCCAGGCGATCTCGCGCGCGCTCGCCGACAAGTCGCGCACGATCCGGATCCCGATCCACATCAACCAGATGCTGCAGAAGCTCGACGGGGCGCAGCGGCGGTTGGAGTCCGTCGGCGACCGCGATCCGAGCTTCGAGGAGATCGTCGCCGCGTCGGGCGTCGACATCGGCGTCGAGGAGGCGGAGCTGATCATGACCGCCTCGCGCGCTCCGGTGTCGCTCGACAAGCCCGTCGGCGCGGGCGCGGAGGACGACTCCGCGGAACTGGGCCACCTGATCCCCGACGACGGCGCGGTGTCGCCGTTCGAGGCCGCCGCCGAGGCGCTCGACCGCTCGCGCCTCGCCCAGGCGCTCGAGAACCTCTCCTACCGCGAGCGGAGGATCGTCGAGCTGCGCTACGGGCTCTTCGGCGAGCAGCCGCGCACTCTCGACGAGGTCGGGCGGATGTTCGGGCTCACGCGCGAGCGCACCCGCCAGATCGAGGAGCACGCCGTCCGCAAGCTCGGCTCGCTGGCCGAATCGCAGGGCCTGCGCGAAGTCGCCTAGCAGCAGACCCGTCGCGCGCCCTCGCACCCGCCGCCGACCGGCCAGGTGCCGCGGGGGGCACGGGGGGCGCGACCCCCTCGATCCGAATACACTGCGCGGCCGCAACGGACGGGAGGAGAGCCGCGTGCCGGTCGACACGAGCGCCGAGGGCAAGAAGTACCCGCCCTTCGAGTACGAGGTGGGCAAGGAGAAGATCCGCGAGTACGCCGACGCCGTCGGCGAGGACGACCGCGTCTACTTCGACCGCGCCGCGGCGAAGGAGGCGGGCTTCCGCGACGTGCCGGCGCCGCCGATGTTCGCGGTCGTCTACTCCGCGGGCGGGATCGCCCCCGCGATCCTCGACCCCGAGGTCGGCATCGACTTCGCCCTGATGGTCCACGGCGGCCAGGAGCTCGAGTGGGGGGAGCCGGTCTGCTCGGGCGACACGATCACCACGGTCGCCGAGTGCAAGCGGATCTTCGAGCAGGACGGCAAGGGCTTCTACGTCTTCGAGTCGGTCTCGACCAACCAGGACGGCCAGGAGGTCGTCCGCGGCACGTGGACGAACATCGTCCGGGGGGTCTCCGCATGAACGTCGGCGACTCGATCGCGGAGCTGCGCGTCACGCCCGACCGCTTCCTCCCGCACCGCTACGCGGGCGCGTCGGGGGACTTCAACCCGATCCACCTCGACCGGGACTTCGCCACGAGCGTCGGCTTGCCGGGCAACATCCTGCACGGGCTCTATGGCATGGCGCTCGTCGCGCGCGCCAGCACGGCCGCCGCCGGGGGCGATCCACGCTCCCTGCGCCGCCTGTCGGTGCAGTTCCGCGGCATGGGTCTGCCTGAGCAGGAGATCGTCGTCAGCGGCACGGTCGTCGCGGCCGAGGACGGCGAGCTGACGGTAGACACCGTCGCCGAGCAGGGCGGCAAGCAGATCGTCAAGAACGCCCAGGCGCGGCTGCGGGTCGGTTAGCTCGTCAGGCACAATCAGGGACGTGCAGGTAAGCGCTCGTCAGCAGTTCATCCTCCGCAAGGTCGTCGAGACCTACTCCGACGTCGACCAGCCCGTCGGCTCGAAGTGGCTCGCCGAGCAGTCCGACGTGCCGTGGGGACCGTCGACCGTCCGCGCCGAGCTGGCGCGGCTGGAGGAGATCGGGCTGCTCGAGCATCCGCACACGTCCGCCGGGCGCGTGCCGACCGACAGCGGCTACCGCTTCTACGTCGACGAGCTGCTCGAGACGGGCGCCCTGCCGGCGACGCGCAAGTCGGTCGAGCTCTCGGACATGCGCCGCGAGGTCGACGAGGCGATGCGCGCCACGACCGAGCAGCTGTCGCAGGTGACGAACCTGCTCGCGCTGGTGACCGCGCCGCCGATCGAGACCGCGACGATCCACCGCGTCGAGGTGCTCGCCCTGCAGCCGCAGGTGGCGATGGTCGTCGTGATCACTTCGACCGGCGGCGTCACCAAGCGCGTGATCCCCTTCGACGGAGCGCTCGACGCGGGCCTGGTCGACTGGGCCGGCGCCTACCTCAACGAGGCGCTCGGCGGGATGGAGGTCGGCTCGCGGCTGCTCGCGGCCAAGCTGGAGGACGCCGGACTCGACCCGCGCGAGCGCGCCTTCCTCGCACAGCTCGCGCCCGCCTTCACCGAGCTCGAGGACAGCGCCGAGCACACGCTCTTCTACGACGGCGCGGCACGGTTGATCTCAGAGCAGCGCTTCCAGGAGCTGCCGCAGCTCTCCGAGCTCGTCGACGTGCTCGAGCGCCGTCGCGCCCTGCTCGCGATCCTGCGCGCCTCGCTGTCCGAGCCGAACGTCTACCTGCGCATCGGTCAGGAGAACCCCGCGCCCGAGCTGCGCTCGCTCAGCATGGTCGCCGCGAACTACGGGGTCGCGCGCCGCAACCTCGGCGCGGTCAGCGTGCTGGGGCCCGTGCGCATGAACTACCCGCACGCGATCATCGCGGTCCGCCAGGCGGCCGCCGAGCTGTCCCGGTTCGTGACCGAGGTCTACGACGAGTCATGAGGCGTGACGCGTACGAGGTGCTCGGGGTCGAGCGCGGGGCGGACGAGCGCGCGGTAAAGAAGCGCTTCCGCGTGCTCGCGCGCGAGCTGCATCCGGACGTCAACTCCGACGCCGATGCCGAGGAGCGCTTCAAGGAGGCGGCCGAGGCGTACGAGGTGCTGTCCGATCCCAAGCGCCGTGAGATCTACGACCGCCACGGCTGGGAGGGCCTCGACTCGCGCGGGCAGGCGCCGCACGCCCACGGCTTCGGCTCGTTCGCCGACATCTTCGACGCCTTCTTCGGCGGCGACCCGTTCGCCGGCCGGACCGGGGGCGGCGCCGGGCCGATCCAGGGCGGCGACATCGGCGTCGAGGTCGAGATCACGCTCGAGCAGGCGGCCCACGGCGCCTCGGTCGACGTCGCCTTCGACGCCGTCGAGACCTGCGCCCGCTGCCACGGCAACCGTGCCGAGCCGGGCACGCCGATCGAGACCTGCCCGCGCTGCGCGGGCACCGGCCAGCTCAAGGCGGTCTCGCGCACGGCGTTCGGCCAGCTCGTCCGCGCCCGCGCCTGCGACGAGTGCGGCGGCGAGGGCAAGATCGCGACGACGCCCTGCAAGGAGTGCGGCGGCGAGGGGCGCCGCGCGACCCGTCGCACGCTCGAGATCGACGTGCCGGCCGGCATCTCCGACGGCCAGCGCGTCCGCCTGACCGGCCGCGGCCACGCCGGCGATCGCGGCGGCCCGCCCGGCGACCTCTACGTCCTCGTCGGCGTCGCCGACGACGAGCGCTTCGTCCGCGACGGCGCCGACCTGGTCAGCGTGGTCGACGTCGCCGCGCCCGCGGCCGCGCTCGGAACCACCGTGACGGTCCCGACGCTCGACGGCGAGGAGGAGATCGAGGTGCCGGCCGGCACCCAGCCCGGCACGGTCGTGACCCTGCGCGGCGTCGGCATGCCGCACGTCGGCCGCAGCCGGCGCGGCGACCAGCGCATCGTCTTGAACGTCGTCATCCCGCGCAACCTCGACGACCGCCAGCGCGAGCTGCTCGCCGAGCTCTCCGACACGCTGACCGACGCCAACCTCGCCGAGGCGCGCGCCGAGTCGATCGTCGACAAGGTCCGCCGGGCGCTGAGGTGATCCGCCTCGCCGTGCGGGCCCCGGCCGACGCGGCGGAGCTGGTACTCGCCGCCATGCTCGAGCTCGCTCCCGGCGGCGTCGAGCAGGTAGACGGCGAAGACACCGTCGAGTTCGCGGTCTACGGCGCCCCCGGCGAGCTGCCCGAGCTCGACGAGGGCGAGGCCGACGTCGGGGGCGTCACCGTCGTCGTCTCCGGCGAGCAGGTCCCCGACGACTGGGCCGAGCGCTGGAAGCGCTTCCACGCCCCGATCCTGATCGCCGACCGCCTCTACGTCCGCCCACCCTGGGAGGAGCCGCCGATCCGCCCCGGCGTCGTCGACATCCAGATCGACCCCGGCCGCGCCTTCGGCACCGGCGCCCACGCCACCACCCGCCTCTGCCTCGAGCTCCTCCTCGACCTACCCGACCGCCACGCATCCCTCTGCGACCTCGGTTGCGGCTCCGGCGTCCTCTCGATCGCCGCCGCCAAGCTCGGGCACACCCCGATCGAGGCGCTCGACTCCGACCGCCTCGCCATCGACGCGACCCAGTCGAACGCTCGCGACAACGGCATCGCCATCGACGTCGTCCGCCGAGCCAACCTCCGCGACGAGCCACCGCCCGCCGCCGACATCGTCCTCGCCAACCTCATGCGCCCCCTCCTTTTCCGCGTAGCCGACCTCATGACCCACCGCCCCAACGCCCTCATCGCCTCCGGCCTCCTCGACCACGAGGCCGACGAGATCGCCGCCGCCTTCCACCCCCTCACCGAGCAAAGACGCATCTCCAAGAGCGGCTGGTCTGCGCTGTTGTTGTCCTGAAGCCGACTGTCCTCCGTCCCTCGGCCATCAACCACCCACCTACCGAGCGGAGCTCTGCATCGCCGCCCCCGCCACCTCCTGCCACCAAGCCCGCGCCTGCGCGCTCTCAGCCCGCCCCGCCCGCTCGCGGCTGTAGCGGGCGACCTGACGCGCGCTCCCGACGGCGACGATCCCGTCGCCCGTCACCGCCACCCGTCCGTCGCCCAGCAGCACGAGCGCCCCGCGCGACTCTCGCCGCGTTCTCAGCGCACGCACGACCGGCACGCCGTCGATGTCCGCGGGTTCGGCCGGATCGCCGTGGACGCCGCTCCACGGCCGCACGCTGAAGATCGGCGCGCGTCCCTGCGGCAGCGGCGGCGGCTCCTCGGCGGGCAGCTCGATCGGCCCGCTGCGCCAGCGCTCGAACAGCGCCTCGACGTCGCCGCGCGCGGTCTCCCGCACGACGATGTGGAGGTGGTCGCCGTCGACGATCTCGGTCGACCCGCGGGGGAGCAGCGCCTCGTCGGCGCGGACGATCACGTTGACGAGCGCGTCGCGCGGCAGGCCGAGCTCGTTGACGAGCCGCCCGACGAGGGCGTCGCCGCCGCCGACCGGGAACTCGAGCACCTCGGCGCCGAGGCGGCGGATCGTGCCGACCTCCATCAGCGGTCGTGGGACGGCGCGCTCGGTGCTGGTGAGGCCGAGCGCCCGGGCGAGCGGCTCGATCGTGGCGCCCTGGATCAGCGCGGAGGTGATGACGGCGAAGAAGGCGAGGTTGAAGAAGCGCTCGGCCTCGGGGATGCCCTCGATCACCGGGAAGGTGGCGAAGACGACGGGCAGAGCACCGCGCAGGCCGGACCAGCTCAGGAGCGTCATCTCGCGCAGCGAGTAGCCGGCGAACGCGGTCGTGGCGATCGTCGCCAGCGGCCGCGCGAGCAGCGTGAGCGCGGCGGCGAGCAGGAGGCCGTCGAGCGCGACGTCCTTGACGGCGCTCGGGAAGACGAGCAGGCCGAGCGTGAAGAAGAGGGCGATCTGGGCGACCCAGGCGACGCCGGCGTGGAAGTCCTCGATCGTGCGGCGGGCGGGTATCCGGCCGCTGCCGAGCGCGAGGCCGGTCAGGTAGACGGCGAGGAAGCCAGAGCCGCCGAGCTGGTCGGCGGCCCCGTAGGCGAGCGCGGCGGCGGCGATCGAGGCGACGGGGTACAGGCCGGTCGTCGAGAAGCGGGCCCGGCGGAAGGCTGCCACGGCGACGGCGCCGACGGCGAAGCCGGCGAAGGCGCCGATCGCGAGCTGCTGCACGACCAGCACGGACATGTCGGCGATGCCGTAGCCGGGCGCCTGGATCCACTCGATGAAGCCGAGCACGAGCAGCACGGCGACCGGGTCGTTGAAGCCGGACTCGGCCTCGAGCGTCCGCGCCAGCTTGCGCCGGATGCTCGACCCGCGCAGCACCGAGAAGATCGCCGCGCTGTCGGTGGAGGCGATCACCGCGCCGAGCAGCAGAGCCTGCAGCGTCGTCAGCTCGAACAGCATCTTCGCCGCGAGGCCGGTCACGATCGCGGTGATCAGGGTGCCGATCGTCGCCAGCGGCAGCGCGCCGCGCAGTACGGGACGGATCTCGCTCCAGCCGGCTGCCAACCCGCCCTCGAAGAGGATCAGGGTGAGCGCGACGATGCCGATCGTCCGTGCCAGCTCGACGTCGCGCTCGGTCGCGCCGAAGTGGATCAGACCGAGGCCGTCGGTGCCGATCGCCATCCCGAGCAGGAGGAAGAGCACCAGGCCCGGGACGCGCAGGCGCCCGGCGAGCAGCGTGGCACCGATCCCGAGCGCGAGCAGAGCGCCGGCGATCAGGATCAGCGTTCCGTCCTCCATTCGCGGGCAGCCTAGACTTCACCACGCGATGGCACTCGTCGACCAGGTTCAGCAGGACGCGCGCGCGGCGCTCAAGGCGGGCGATCGCTCGCGCGCCGGCGCGCTGCGCCTCGTCGCCTCGGAGCTCCAGCGCGCCGTCAAGGACGGTGACGGCGACGTCGACGAGGTCGAGGTGCTGCAGCGCGAGCGCAAGCGCCGGCTCGAGTCGGCGCAGGCCTACCGCGACGGTGGCCGCGCGGAGCTTGCCGAGGCCGAGGAGGCCGAGGCGGAGCTGATCGGCGGCTACCTGCCGGAGCAGCTCGGCGACGAGGAGCTGGCGTCGATCGTCGAGTCGGCCGTCGCCGAGGCGGGCGCCGAGTCGCCGCGCGACATGGGCGACGTGATGAAGCTCGTGATGCCGCAGGTCAAGGGCCGCGCCGACGGCAGGCGCGTGAGCGCGGCCGTCAAGGAGAAGCTGACCTCCTAGTGCGCAGGCAGCTCGAGCTCTCCAACGACGTCGCCGCCGAGCTGGCCGGTCCCGAGGATCTGATCATGCGCACGCTGGAGGAGCACCTCGACTGCGACGTGTTCCTGCGCGGCAACGTCATCACCCTCGACGGGTCCGACGAGCAGGTCGAGATGGGGGAGACGGTCGTGCGCGAGCTGTCCGACCTGATCCGCCAGGGCCACGAGGTCGCGCCCGGCACGATCGCGGCGATCGGCTCGGCGCTCGACGAGCACCAGAGCCCGAGCAACATCCTCGAGGACGTGATCTGGCGCCACCGCGGGCTCAAGGTCGCGCCGAAGACGGTCAACCAGAAGCGCTACGTGGACGCGATGCGCCAGAGCACGATCAGCGTCGGCATCGGGCCGGCCGGCACCGGCAAGTCGTTCCTGGCCGTGGCGATGGCGGTCGCCGCGTTGCAGCGGCGCGAGGTCAACCGGATCGTGCTGACCCGTCCGGCGGTCGAGGCCGGCGAGCGGCTCGGCTTCCTCCCCGGGGACCTGATGGCGAAGGTCGACCCCTACCTGCGGCCGCTGTTCGACGCCCTCTACGACATGCTCGAGCCGGAGAAGGTCAACCAGCACCTCGAGCGCGGGGTGATCGAGGTCGCCCCGCTCGCGTTCATGCGCGGACGCACGCTCAACGACGCGTTCATCATCGTCGACGAGGCCCAGAACACGACGCCGGAGCAGATGAAGATGGTCATGACGCGGCTCGGCTTCGGATCGAAGATGGTCGTCACGGGCGACATCACCCAGATCGACCTGCCGAAGAACGACCGCTCGGGGCTGGTGGTGATCGGCGACATCCTCGCCGAGGTCGAGGGCATCGAGTTCGTCCGCTTCGGCGGCGAGGACGTCGTGCGCCACAAGCTCGTGCAGCGGATCGTCGCCGCCTACAGCGAGTACGCCGAGCATCAGGCGCCGGAGCTGCGCGCGACACGCAGGAGAGCCTGATCGAGATCGAGGTGGTCGACGCCCCCGAGGCGCCGGCGAGGTTCGAGGCGGCGGCACGCGCGGCGCTCGCCGGGGCGGGCGTCGACGGCGAGCTGCACCTCGCGATCGCGTTCGTCGGCCCTGACGAGATGCGTGCGCTCAACCGCGATCACCGCGACCGCGATCGCGCGACCGACGTGCTCTCGTTCCCGGTCGACGAGACAGCGCCCGCCGCCGGTCCGCGCGAGCTCGGCGACGTCGTGATCTGCCCCGACCTCACCGAGGACCTCGCCGAGGCCGTCGTCCACGGCGTGCTGCACCTGTGCGGCTACGATCACGAGACCGACTCCGGCGAGATGCTCGCGCTCCAGGACCGTGTGATGGAGGGGCTGTGACGAGCGAGACGCGCGCCGGGTTCGTCGCGCTCGCTGGGCGGCCGAACGCCGGCAAGTCGACGCTCGTGAACCGGATCGTCGGCGACAAGGTGGCGATCGTCTCCGACAAGCCGCAGACGACGCGGCGGGAGATCCGCGGCATCGCGACCGGGTCCGACTGGCAGCTCGTGCTCGTCGACCTGCCCGGCGTCCAGCGCCCGCGCGACCCGATGACCGAGCGCATGCAGCGCCGCGTCGAGCAGGCGCTCTCCGATGCCGACGCGGTGCTGTTCATGCTCGACGGCTCGCAGAGCGTCGGCCCGGGCGACCGCTTCGTCGCACGCGCGATCCGCTCGGCCGGCGTGCCGGCCGTGACGGCGGTCAACAAGGTCGACCGCCTGCGCCGGCCGGCCACCGCGGCGGCGCTCGCCGCGGCCGCCAACCTCGACGTGCCCGGCGACGTCTTCCCGATCAGCGCGAAGTCAGGCGCCGGCGTCGACCCGCTCGTCGACCACCTCGTCGGCCTGCTGCCCGCGGGACCGTGGCTGTATCCGCCCGAGGACCGCTCGGACCTGCCCGAGCACGTGCGGATCGCCGAGCTCGTTCGCGAGCAGGTGCTGCGCCGCACGCGCGAGGAGGTCCCGCACGCCGTCGAGATCGAGGTGACCGAGATCGTCGAGCGCGACGACGGCCTGCTGCGAATCGAGGCGAGCGCGTGGGTCGAGGGCGAGTCGCAGAAGGGCATCCTCGTCGGCGCCGGCGGGCGGATGGTCAAGGCGATCGGCACCGCCGCGCGGCGGGAGATCGAGCGCGTGCTCGACCGTCGTGTCCACCTCGAGCTGAGGGTCCGCGTCCGCCGCGGCTGGCGCGCCGACGACTCCCTCCTCGACCGCTTGGGAATTGATTGAGGATGCCCTGTGGGGGGGGGGCGCCCCCCCCCCCCCCCACGCCCCCTCTCTGGCATATGGCCGGTTGGAGGGGCGCGGCCTGCCGTGCGGCCTGCCGTCTTGGGGCGTCTGGGAGAATGGGTGGGGTGGAGGTGAAATTCGACGAGGACGGGCTGGTGCCGTGCGTCATGCAGGACGCGCGCACGGGCGAGGTGCTGACGCTGGCGTACATGAACGCGGAGGCGCTGGCGCGCACGCGCGAGACGGGTGAGGTGCACTTCTGGAGCCGGTCGCGCGGCGAGCTGTGGCACAAGGGGGCGATGTCGGGCAACACGATGCGCGTGCGCGCGCTGCGGCTCGACTGCGACGGCGACGCGGTCGTGGCGCTCGTCGACCCCACGGGTCCCGCATGCCACACCGGCGAGCGCAGCTGCTTCCACGACGGCGACCTCGAGCCGCAGACCGGCGAGGCGCTCGCCGCGCTCGAGCGGACGATCGCCGACCGCAAGGCGGCCGGCGACGACGGCTCCAGCTACACGGCGAAGCTGCTCGCCGACCCGCCGTGGATCGGCGACAAGGTGCGCGAGGAGGCGGAGGAGGTCACGCGCGCCGCCGCGGGCGAGAGCGACCGGCGGCTGCGCGAGGAGGCCGCCGACGTGCTCTACCACCTCGCCGTCCTGCTCGCATCGCGCGACATGTCGTTCGCCGACGCCTTCGACGAGCTCAATGTCCGAAGGGGATAGAGAGGGGGGGGGGGGGGGGGGTATATAGAGCCGGGGGCTCGCGCCCCCGGACCCCCGAGGCGCCTGGCCGGCCTCGATGGGCTGCAGGTCTCTCCCTCCCTCGCGGAGGTCCGGGAGCTCGTTCGCGAGCACACGCTGGTGCCGCTGCGGCATACGTTCATCGACGACTGCGAGACGCCGGTCTCGGCGTACCTGAAGCTGCGCGGGGATGGGCCTTCGTTCCTGCTCGAGTCGGCCGAGCAGGGCCAGCGCTTCGGCCGCTGGTCGTTCCTCGGCTTCCGCCCGCGGACGGTGATCCGCCTCGACGACGGCCGACTCACGGTCGGTGGCGCCGAGCGCGACGCCACAGACCCCTACGCCGCCGTCGCCGACGAGCTGCGGCGCTACCGCGTCGCGCCGATCGAGGGCCTGCCGCCGTTCGCCGGCGGCGCCGTCGGCCTCTTCGGCTACGACCTCGTCCGCTACGCCGAGCCGTCGGTCGGGCCGGGCAACCCGGACGAGCTCGGCATGCCGGAGCTGGCGCTGATGGTCACCGACGTGCTCGTCGCCTTCGACCACCTGCGCCACGAGGTGTCGATCCTCGCCAACGTCTTCGCCGAGGACGATGTCGACGCCGCCTACGCCGACGCGCTGGCCGCGATCGCCGAGGTCCGCGAGCGGCTCGCCGCGCCGACGCCGCGTGCCAGCGCGGGCACGCGTGAGCCGCCGGCGTACGAGTCCAACCTCGGGCCCGACGGCTACGCCGCGGCGGTCGAGCGCTGCAAGGAGTACATCCGCGCGGGCGACGCGTACCAGATCGTCCCGAGCCAGCGCTGGAGCGGCGAGGTACCCGTGAGCGCCTTCTCGATCTACCGGGGCCTGCGCGCGATCAACCCGAGCCCGTACATGTACTTCCTCGACTTCGGCGACTTCGAGATCGCGGGCGCCTCCCCCGAGTCGCTCGTGAAGGTGACCGGGCGGCACGCCGAGCAGCGCCCGATCGCCGGCACGCGTCCGCGCGCGGACACCGCCGAGGGCGACATCCGCCGCGCCGAGGAGCTGCTCGCCGACGAGAAGGAGCGCGCCGAGCACGTGATGCTGGTCGACCTCGCCCGCAACGACCTCGGCCGCGTCTGCGAGTACGGCTCGGTGAAGGTCGACGAGCTGATGGTCGTCGAGACCTACTCGCACGTCCTGCACATCGTCTCGTCCGTGTCGGGCACGCTGCGCGAGGACGTCAGCGCGATCGAGGCGCTGGCCGCGTCGCTGCCGGCGGGGACGCTCTCCGGCGCTCCCAAGATTCGCGCGATGCAGATCATCGACGAGCTCGAGCCGGTCCGTCGCGGCCCGTACGGCGGCTCGGTCGGCTACCTCTCGTACACCGGCGACCTCGACACCTGCATCTACATCCGCTCCGCCGTCGTCAAGGACGGTCGCGTCCACCTCCAGGCCGGCGGCGGCATCGTCGCCGACTCCGACCCCCGGTACGAGGTCCGCGAGACCGAGCACAAGGCCGGCGCCGTCTTCCAGGCGATCGAGCTCGCATGCCGCCAGGCGGACTGGGAATGATCCTCGTCCTCGATAACTACGACTCGTTCACGTACAACCTCGTGCAGTACCTGGGTGAGCTGGGCGCGGAGCCGGTGGTGGTGCGCAACGACGAGGCATCGGCTGAGGAGGTCGTCGAGCGTGCCCGCGGCGGGCGGCTGATCGTGTCGCCCGGGCCGTGCACGCCGGCTGAGGCCGGGGTGTCGGTCGAGGCGATCCGCCGGGCGGGGGAGGAGCGGATACCGGTGCTCGGCGTCTGCCTCGGCCATCAGGCCGTCGCGACGGCGTTCGGCGGGCGCGTGATCCGGGGAGAGCCCGTCCATGGCAAGACGGCGGAGGTCGTCCACGACGGCCGCACCGTGTTCGCGGGCATCGAGACGCCGTTCGTCGCGGGCCGCTACCACTCGCTCGTCGTCGACCCCGAGCTGCCGCCCGACCTCGAGCGCTCGGCGGTCTCGGGCGACGTGGTCATGGGCTTGCGCCACCGCGAGCTGCCGGTCGAGGGTGTCCAGTTCCATCCCGAGTCCGTGCTCACCGGGGACGGTATGGCCATACTTCGCAACTTCCTGTCGCTCTGAGCGCGAGGACTCGACGATGCCCAACCCGATCCTGACCGAGGCGATCGACCGGCTCTGCCGCGGCGAGGCCCTGAGCTCCGACGAGGCGGCCGCCTGCATGCACGAGCTGATGGAGGCACGGGCGTCCGAGGCGCAGGCAGCGGGGCTGCTGATCGCGTTCCGCAGCAAGGGCGAGACGGTCGCCGAGATCGCCGGGATGGCGCGCGCGATGCGTGAGCTCGCCACGCCGGTCGAGACCGGCCACGACGACCTCGTCGATACCGCCGGGACCGGCGGGGGGCGGCCGACGTTCAACGTCTCGACGACCGCGGCGTTCGTCGCCGCCGGGGCCGGCTGCCGCGTCGCCAAGCACGGCAACCGCTCCGCGACGAGCCGCTCGGGCTCCGCGGACGTGCTCGAGGCGCTCGGCGCGCGGATCGACCTCGAGCCGGCCGCCGTCGCGACCTGCATCGACGAGGTCGGCTTCGGCTTCATGTTCGCGCCCGCCCACCACCCGGCGACGAGGCACGTCGTACCGGTGCGCAAGGAGCTCGCCGTGCGGACGATCTTCAACTTCCTCGGACCGCTGACGAATCCGGCCGGCGCGAAGCGACAGCTGATCGGCGTCTCCGACCGCCGATTCCTCGACCTCATGGCCGCCGCGCTCGGCGAGCTGGGCTGCGAGCATGCGCTCGTGGTGGCGAGCGACGACGGGCTCGACGAGCTGAGCGTCTCAGGGTTGACGCACATGGTGGAGCTGCGCGGCGGCGCGATCGAGACGCGCACGCTGACGCCTGAGGAGGTCGGCCTGCGCAGCGCTCCGCAGGCGGACATCGCCGCGGGCACGCCCGAGCGCAATGCCGGCATCGCGCGCCGGGTCCTCGGTGGCGACCGCGGCCCAGACCGGGACGTGACCGTGCTCAACGCCGGCGCCGCCATCTACGTCGCCGACGCGGCGGGCTCGATCGAGGAGGGCGTGCGGATGGCCGAGCAGGCGATCGACTCGGGCTCCGCTCGCGACGTGATGGATCTCTTCGTCCGGCGGACGGGGGAGCTGGCGCGATGAGCGAGCGGCTCGAGGCGCTCGTGCGGTCCACGCGCGAGGCGGTCGAGCGGCGCCGGGCGGCGGTGTCGGTCGCCGACCTCGAGCGCAGCGCCGCCGAGCACCGCCGCGATGCGCGCCCGTTCGCGGAGGCGCTCCAGCGCCCGGGCACGTCGCTGATCGCCGAGCACAAGCGCCGCTCACCCTCGGCCGGGGAGATCCGCGCCGGCTCGAGCTGTCGCGAGATCGTCGCCGCCTACGAGCGCGGTGGTGCGGCGGCGCTGTCGATCCTGACCGAGGAGGCGCACTTCGGCGGCTCGCTCGACGACCTGCGCGCGGCGCGCGCCGAGTCGGAGCTGCCGATCCTGCGCAAGGACTTCACCGTCGACCCGTACATGCTCTACGAGGCGCGCGCGGCGGGCGCCGACGCGGTCCTGCTCGTCGTCGGCTCCCTGCGCGACGGCGAGCTGGCCGAGCTCTACGCCGGCGCCCGCGAGCTCGATCTCGACGCGATCGTCGAGGTCTCGCGACCGGACGAGCTCGAGGCTGCGCTGGCTGTCGACGCCGACGTCATCGGCATCAACAACCGCGACCTGACCGACTTCTCGATCGACGTCTCGCGCACGTTCGACCTGCTCGTCGACATCCCGGCCGGGAAGGTGGTCGTGTCGGAGTCCGGCATCGGCAGCCGGGCGCAGATCGAGGAGCTCGAGGGAGTCGGCGTCGACGCGGTGCTGGTCGGCGAGACGGTGATGCGCGCCGACGATCCCGAGGCGGCGGTGCGGGCGCTCGCCGGTCGTGAGCAGGCGACCGACCCCGGCACCGGCGTCGAGGGCTTTAGGGACGCTTAAGCGCCACTTCCTACAACTTCATGACATGACCGACACCGGCTCATCCAAGCGTCCGTCGCCCTTCTCCACGCTGCTCGCCGGTGCGCTGGGAGGTCTGATCGTGCTGGCCCTCGGCACGGTGCTGATCGCCACGGACGCGATCGACGTCGGCGACGAGACGACGCGCGTGGTGCGCCAGAGCATCCCGACGAACGACATCGCGGGATCCGACTCGGACTCCGACGCAGGCGACATCCGCACGGTCGCCGACATCTACCGGCGCGAGGGCAAGGGCGTCGTCTTCGTCGTCGCGCAGGACGCGTCTGACTCGACCTCGCCGTTCGGTCCGCCCGGCGGTGGCACCGCCAGCGGCTCGGGCTTCGTCGTCGACGAGGACGGGACGATCCTCACCAACGCGCACGTCGTGGGCGGCTCGGAGGAGGTCCAGGTTCGATTCGGCGAGGACGGGGACCTGGTCGACGCCGAGGTGGTCGGGAGCGACCCCGACACCGATCTCGCCGTGCTGAAGGTCGACCCCGCCGACGCGGACCTGCAGCCGCTGCCGCTCGGCGACAGCTCAGCCGCGCGCGTCGGCGACCCCGTGATCGCGATCGGCAACCCGTTCGGCTACACGCGCTCGGTCACGACGGGCATCGTCTCGGCCAAGCAGCGCCAGATCACGGCGCCGAGCGGCTTCTCGATCGAGAACGTGATCCAGACCGACGCGTCGATCAACCCCGGCAACTCGGGCGGTCCGCTGCTCGACGCGGACGGCCGCGTGATCGGCATCAACTCCCAGATCGCAACCGGCGGCTCGAGCGGCTCGGTCGGGATCGGGTTCGCGGTCCCGATCGACACCGTGAAGGAGCTCGTCCCGACGCTCAAGCGCGGCGAGAAGGTCGAGCGGGCGTTCATCGGCATCGAGATGGTCGACGTCACCGCCGACCTGGCGCGCGACCTCAACCTCGCCTCCGACAGCGGCGCGCTGATCCAGCGGGTCGTCGACGACGGCCCGGCGGACGAGGCGGGCCTGCGCGCCGGGCGCACCCAGACCGGCCAGGGCGTCATCGCCGGCGGCGACCTGATCGTCGCGATCGACGGCGACAAGATCGAGGACGCGGACGACATCCCCGCGGCGATCGCCGACAACGAGCCGGGCGACACGGTCGAGATCGAGTTCTTCCGCGGCGACGAGCGCAGGACGACGGAGCTCGAGCTCGCCAAGCGGCCCAGCTCGATCCGCGACACGCAGGCGCCCGACCTCCCGTAGCCGCTGCCGCGTGCGCCGCGCGGCCGGGTCGTCGGACGCGCCCGCTCGCCCGCGTGCGGCGGGCCGTGCGACGATTGGGCGGTGACGCGCGTCAAGTCCTGCGGCATCACCAACCTCGACGACGCCCGCATGGCGCTCGACCTCGGCGCGTGGGCGATCGGCCTGATCCTGTGGCCCGGAAGCGTGCGCGCCTGTCCCGACGACGTCGCCGAGGAGATCGGAGCGCTGCTGCACCGGCGCTGCGAGGTCACCGGCGTCTTCGTCAACGCGACGCTCGACGACGTCACGCTGGCGGCCGATCGCTTCCGGCTGACGCTGCTCCAGCTCCACGGCGACGAGGGGCCGGCCTACTGCCGCGAGGCGGCGCGCCGCACCGGCTGCGGCGTGATGAAGGCGGTCCGGATCAGGGACGCGGTGTCGGTCCGCGGGCTGGGGGCCTTCAAGACCGACTACCACCTGCTCGACGCATACGTCCCGGGCACGCGCGGCGGCACCGGTGAGACGTTCGCATGGGACCTCGTGCGCCACCACCGCGGTAGCGTCCCCGTGGTGCTCTCGGGTGGGCTGACCGCGGACAACGTCGGCGAGGCGATCGCCGCGGTACGGCCGTTCGCGGTCGACAGCGCCAGCGGGACCGAGGCGTCGCCGGGGCGCAAGGATCCGGCGCGCATGGAGGCCTTCTTCAGGGCGGTCGCGATCGCGGACGAGCGCGAGCCCGCACGCCAATGACCGCCTCGAGCGCAGGCCCGGGACCCGCCGAGCGCGAGCGCGAGTTCGGCCCGTACGGCGGCCGCTTCGTCCCGGAGACGCTGATTCCGGCGCTGGACGAGCTCGAGCGCGGCTGGATCGCCGCGCGCGCGGACGCCTCGTACCAGGACGAGCTCGCGGCGCTGCTGCGCGACTACGTCGGTCGCCCGACACCGCTCTACCGCGCCGGGCGCCTCTCCGACGACCTCGGCGCATCGATCTACCTCAAGCGCGAGGACCTCAACCACACCGGCGCGCACAAGATCAACAACGCGCTCGGGCAGGCGCTGCTCGCGCGGCGGATGGGCAAGCGCCGCATCATCGCCGAGACGGGGGCGGGCCAGCACGGCGTCGCGACCGCGACGGCGTGCGCGCTGCTCGACCTCGAGTGCGTCGTCTACATGGGCAGCGAGGACATGCGCCGCCAGCGGCCGAACGTCGAGCGGATGGGCCTGCTCGGAGCGCAGGTGGCCGCGGTCGAGGCCGGGGCGCGCACGCTCAAGGAGGCCGTCAGCGCGGCGATCCGCGACTGGGTGGCGAACGCCGACAGCACCCACTACGTGATCGGCTCGGCCGTCGGGCCGGCTCCGTACCCCGCGATGGTCCGCGACCTGCAGCGCGTGATCGGAGACGAGACCAGGCGGCAGGTCCAGGATGCCGAGGGGCGGCTCCCTGATCGCCTGATCGCCTGCGTCGGCGGCGGCTCGAACTCGATCGGCGCGTTCGCGCCGTTCGTGGCGGACGCCGACGTCGAGCTCGTCGGCGTCGAGGCGGCGGGCGAGGGCCTCGGCAGCGGCCATCACTCGGCGCCGTTGACGACGGGCGCGCGCGGCGTCCTGCATGGTGCGCTCTCCGCCGTGCTGCAGGACGACGAGGGCCAGGTGCTCGAGGCGCACTCGATATCCGCGGGCCTCGACTACCCGGGGTCGGGCCCCGAGCACGCATGGTTGCGCGACGAGGGACGGGTGCGCTACGTCGCCGTCGAGGACGACGCCGCGGTCGCGGCGTTCGAGCGCCTGTCGCGGCTCGAGGGCATCATCCCCGCGCTCGAGCCGGCGCACGCGCTCGCGTGGCTGATGGCCAACCCCCGCGCCGGCAGCCTCGACGTGCTGGTTCTGTCCGGGCGCGGCGACAAGGATCTGGCGGAGGTGCTGGCGCGGCGATGACCGAGGCGCGCACAGCGGCGGCGGAGGCGACGGCCGGGGCGCCGGGCGCCGAGCGGATCGCGGCGGCGTTCGCCGGCCATGGCAAGCGCTCGGCGCTGATGCCCTACCTGATGGGTGGATATCCCAGCATCGACGTCTCGCGCGTCGCCGGCGAGGCGGCGGTCGACGCGGGCGCCGACCTGATCGAGCTCGGCGTCCCGTTCTCCGATCCGCTTGCGGACGGACCGGTGATCCACGCGGCCGGCACCGACGCGCTCGCGGCGGGAGTGACGCCGGCCGACGTGCTCGACGTCTGCGAGTCGCTCGCCGCCCGCGTTCCGGTCGTGCTGATGGTCTACGCCAACATCGTCCTCGTCGACGGCCCCGAGCGCTTCGCGCGCCGTGCCGCCGACGCGGGCGCCGCCGGGCTGATCGTGCCGGACATGCCGCAGGACGAGGCCGCCGGCGTGCGCGCGGCGTGCGACGCGGCCGGGATCGCCCTCGTCCCGCTCGTCGCGCCGTCGAGCACGCCCGAGCGCGTCGCGGAGATCGGCCGCCGGGCACGCGGCTTCGTCTACGCGGTGTCGCTGGCGGGCACGACCGGTGAGCGCGCCGAGCTCCCGCCCGACCTGTCCGGCCTCGTCGAGCGCGTCCGCGCCGCGACGAGCGTTCCGGTGGCCGTCGGCTTCGGGATATCGACGGCGGCGCAGGCGGCGTCGGTCGGTGAGCTGGCCGACGGCGTGATCGTCGGCAGCCGGGTGGTGCGCGCCGCCGGGGAGGGCGGAGCGGAGGCGGTCGCCGCCGTCGTCGCCGAGCTCGCCGCCGCGCTCGCGCCGGGGGCCTGAGCGCCCGGCGCTGCGCTAGGCTGCCGCGGCGCAACTCGAGGAGACCTGAAAGATGATCGTCCTAGTCACCGTCACCGTCGGCCTCGTCGTCTGGCTCACCGCGTGGGCCTTCGGCATCAAGGCGTTCGACGCGTTCCTGTTCACGGCTTTCGTCGGCTTCCTGGCCGCAGCCGTGCAGATCGCGCTGCCGTACGTACGCCAGATGCTGACCGGACAGCCGACGCGGCCCGGCGAGCGCTAGCGCCCGGTCCTAGAATCGCGGCCGT
This sequence comes from Thermoleophilaceae bacterium, assembly GCA_040881635.1. Lineage (GTDB taxonomy): Bacteria > Actinomycetota > Thermoleophilia > Solirubrobacterales > Thermoleophilaceae > JAAYBF01. Next base: position 97,586 of record JBBECV010000014.1, on the reverse strand, counting down.
GCGCCGCGGTGCCCTCCTCACGCTGGCCGCTGCCGCGGCTCTCGCCGCCGGCTGCACCACCGACGGCAACGGCTCGAGCCGGGCGTCCGGGGACACGCTGACCGTCTATTCGAGCCTGCCGGCCCACGGCTTGGCGGCCGCTTCGGGCAAGGCGACGGAGATCGGCATGAGGCGGGCGGTCGCGGATGCCGGCGGCCGCGCGGGGGGGAGGGCGATCCGCCTCGTCGTCCTGCCTTCCACGCGCCCGGGAGACCGCGTCTGGGATCCGGGGACGATCGAGGCGAACGCTCAGCGTGCGGCTGCCGACCGCAGCTCGATCGCATACATCGGCGAGCTCGACCAGGGGGCTTCCGCGGTCTCGCTGCCGGTGACCAATGCGGCCGGGCTCCTGCAGATCTCGCCCGCCGACGGCTTGACGAGCCTGACGCGCACTCCGCCCGGGCGCCCGCGGGCGGGTCCCGAGCGCTACTACCCGAGCGACGTCCACACGTTCGCCCGCCTCGTGCCTCCGGACCTCGTCGCCGCACGCTGGATCCTGTCGAAGCTGCGCGAGCGGCGGGTGGCGCGGCTGGCGATCCTCCATGGTGACCGCATCGCCGACCGCGAGCTCGACGGGATGCTGCTCGCCCTGGTCGGCGCGGGGCCGCCTACGCAGATCAGCCACCTTGCGATTCGAGGCGACGACGAGGAGCGCCTGGCCGCTCTTGTCGAGGAGACCGCGTCGCTCGCGCCCGACGCGGTCGTGATCTCCGACGGGGGGCCCGGCGGCCGGCTGGTGGCGCCCCGCCTCGCCGACCGCCTGCCAGGCGTTCCCGTCATCGTCGGTCCGCCGCTGATCCGCGCGGGCGCGGTGACCGGGTTGGCGGGCGACGGGTGCGCGCTGACCGCCGTCCCGGGCCCGGACGCGTTGCCCGCGCGCGGCCGGCGGCTGCTGCGGGAGCTGAGCCGCGAGCACGGTCGGCCGGTCGGCGGCGAGGCGGCGCTCGGCTACGACGCGATGCGGCTCGCCCTTGCGGCGATCGACGTCGGCGGCCCCGACCGGCGCCTGGTGGTCCGCGCCGCTCGCAGCACCCGCGCGCGCGACGGCGCGACCGGCAGCTACGCGATCGGCAGGCGCGGGAGCGTCGAGGGTCGCGGCGTCGAGTGCGTCGGCTAGCCGACGGCTGCGCGTAGGGCCGGCTCGAGCTCCGGCCGGCGGAACTCGTAGCCGAGCGCCTGCAGCCGCTTGGGAACCGCACGCACGCCGGTGGTCACGGTCAGCGCCATCTCGCCGTAGAGCGCCCTGACGGCGAGCGCGGGAACCGGCATGATCGCCGGCCGGCGCAGCGCCCGGCCGAGCGCCTTCGACAGGTCGGCGTTCGTGGCCGGCCGCGGTGCGGTCACGTTGATCGGCCCGGATGCGGCCTCCGACTCGAGGCAGTGGGCGATCGCGCCGGCCACGTCGTCGGCGTGGACCCACGGCACGTACTGGCGACCGCCTGCGACCGGTCCGCCGACCCCGAGCTTGAACGGCAGCATCATCTCCTTCAGCGCACCGCCCTCGGCGGAGAGCACGACACCGGTGCGCGTGATCGCCACGCGCATCCCGAGCGCGTCGGCACGGGCGGCCTCGGCCTCCCACTCGGCGCAGACGCCGGCGAGGAAGTCGTCGCCCGGGGCCTCGGACTCGTCGACCGGCTCGTCGCCGTGGGAGCCGTAGTAGCCGCTCGCCGACTGCGACACCAGCACGGAGGGTCGACCACGGGCGGCCAGGGTCTCGCGGGGGGCGTGAGCCCCCCGATCGCTATCTTCGTCCAGGCTCTGGAGCGCAGCGACGAGGTTGCGCGTCCCCAGAACCCGCGAGTCGCGGATCTCGCGCTTGGCGGCGTCGGTCCAGCGCTGGTCGAGCGGCTCGCCGAGCAGATTGACGACGCCGTCGCGGCCGGCGAGCGCCTCAGCCGGCGCGGGCTCCTCCCTCGGACAGCGCCAGGCATGTGCCTCGACGCGACCGCCGAACGTCTCACGGCCCTTCGCCGCGTCGCGTGAGAGGACGGTCACCTCGTCGCCGCGCCGGAGCAGCTCCTCGACGACCTGCCGGCCGATCATCCCCGTGGCTCCCGTGACGGCGACCCTCACGCCGTTCACGTTACGCACCACCGAGGCCGGCCATGGCAACTCGGGGGGCACGGGGGGCGCGAGCCCCCCCCGATCCACTCCAGCCGGCCAGGCGCCACCGGGGGCGCGCGGGGGGCGCGAGCCCCCCAATCCACTCCAGCCGGCCAGGCGCCACCGGGGGGGCGCGGGGGGCGCGAGCCCCCCGATCGCATCAGCTTGGCAGGCTGAGCTCGGCGGTCGGCTCGTCGACGCGGGCGGCGCCGTCGCGCTCGGCCTCCTCGGCGACCGCCCGCGAGACCTCGACGCTGACGTCGCGGTTGAAGACGGAGGGGATGATGTAGTCCTCGGTCAGCTCGTCGTCGTCGATCGTCGCGGCGATGCCCTTTGCGGCCGCGATCTTCATCTCCTCGGTGATCATTCGCGCGCGCACGTCGAGCGCGCCGCGGAAGATGCCTGGGAAGGCGAGCACGTTGTTGATCTGGTTCGGGTAGTCCGAGCGGCCGGTCGCCATCACGCGCACGTACGGAGCGGCGTCCTCCGGCCGAACCTCGGGGTTGGGGTTCGCCATCGCGAAGACGAACGGCTCCGGGTTCATGCGCGCGAGGTCCTGGGCGGAGATGATCCCGGGCCCGGAGAGGCCCACGAAGAGGTCGGTTCCCTCCAGCACCTCGGCCGGCGAGCCCGCTCGGCGCTCCTCGTTGGTGTGCTCCGCCAGCCAGCGCTTCGGCGCGTTCATCGAGCCGGCCTCGTAGTCGTCGCGCCCGGTGTGGATCGCGCCGAAGCGGTCGCACGCGACGACGCGCGTGATCCCCGAGTTCATCAGGATCTTGGCGACCGCGACGCCCGCGGCGCCGGCGCCGGCCATCGAGACCGACAGATCCTCGATCTTCCGCCCGGTGAGGCGGCACGCGTTGATCAGCGCGGCCAGGACGACGATCGCCGTGCCGTGCTGGTCGTCGTGGAAGACCGGGATGTCGAGCTCGGCGACGAGGCGCTGCTCGATCTCGAAGCAGCGCGGCGAGGAGATGTCCTCGAGGTTGATGCCGCCGAAGGTCGGCGCGATCAGCTTCACCGTCTCGACGATCTTGTCCGGGTCCTTGGTGTCGAGCGCGATCGGGAAGGCGTCGACGTCGGCGAACTCCTTGAAGAGCATCGCCTTGCCCTCCATCACGGGCATCGCGGCCTCGGGGCCGATGTCGCCGAGGCCGAGCACCGCCGTGCCGTCGGTGACGACCGCGACCGTGTTCGCCTTGATCGTGTACTTGAACGCCTTCTGGCGGTTCTCGGCGATCGCGCTGCAGACGCGCGCCACGCCGGGGGTGTAGGCCATCGAGAGGTCGTCGCGCGTCTTCAGCGGCGCCGCGAGCCCGGTGTGGATCTTGCCGCGGCGGTGCAGCTCGAACGTGCGGTCCGTCGTCTCGACCAGCTTCGCCTCCTGGATCGCCTGGACGGCCTTGATCACCCGCCCGCGGTGTTCCTGGCTGTCGCAGTCGATCGTGATCTCGCGGATCGTCCCGTCGCCGCCGGCCTCGACCGTGTCGACGGCCACGATCGCGCCGCCGACCTTGGTGATCGCCGCCGTCACCTTGCTCAGCGTGCCGGACTCGTGCGGGAGCTCGACGCGCAGGGTGAGGGAGAACTGTGCGCTGGGAGTGGCCAAACCGGAGCCGAAAGATATAGAGCGCGCGGTCTCGGCTCGGGCCGCGCCCCGAGACCCCCGTGCGCACCCGGCCGAGCCGGGCGCTTCGCGGAGCCCCCCCCGTGCGCACCCGGCCGAGCCGGGCGCTTCGGCTATAGCCTGGGCGCGTGACCGCTGCGCCGCCCAGGGAGCTGTTCCTGATCGACGGGAACAGCCTCGTCTACCGCGCGTTCTTCGCGCTCCCGGAGTCGATCGCCACATCGCGCGGCCAGCCGACGAACGCGATCTTCGGCTTCGCCTCGATGCTCGTCAAGCTGCTCACCGAGCACGGCGTCAAGCCGACGATCGTCGTCTGGGATGCAGGCGCCTCCGGGCGCAAGGAGATCTACGCCGACTACAAGGGCGACCGCCCGTCGCGTCCCGACCTGCTGCGCGAGCAGTTCCCGCACTTCGCGCCGCTCGTCGAGGCGTTCGGGTATCGCAACATCTCCGCGCCCGGCTTCGAGGCCGACGACGTGATCGCGACGATCGCCCGCCGGGCGCGCGAGCACGGCACCGAGGTGATGATCGTCACCGGCGACCGCGACACCTTCCAGCTCGTCGAGGACGGCGTCCGCGTGATGGCGACCGGGCGCGGCATCACCGACACCAAGGTCTACGACCGTCAGGCGGTGATCGACCGCTACGGCATCCCGCCGGAGCTCGTCCCCGACTTCTACGGCCTCAAGGGCGACACGTCCGACTGCATCCCCGGCGTGCCCGGGATCGGCGACAAGACGGCGGCCCAGCTGCTGCAGCAGTTCGGCGACCTCGAGAGCATCCTCGCCAACGTCGACCAGGTCTCAGGCGCCAAGCGCAAGCAGAGCCTCGTCGAGCACGCCGACGACGCGCGGGTCTCGAAGCGGCTCGCCACCTCGATCCGCGACGTGCCCGTCGAGGACCTCGACCTCGACGGAGTGCTGGCGGGCGAGCCCGACCGCGCCCGTCTGCGCGAGGTGTTTCGTGAGTTCGAGCTGCGCGACCCGCTGCGGCGGCTCGAGGAGGCGCTCGGCGAGGGCGACGCGGCCGCGCCCCGCGCCGAGGCGAGCGACACGGTGCGGGTCCGGGCCCGGCGGGTGGAGCCCGCCGCGCTCGCCGGCCTCGACGGCGACCGGGCCGCGCTCTGCGCCGACCGCCCGCAGCCGCCCGAGGACCAGCTCCCCGGCATGGGCGACGACGGGCCGCTCACCTTCGCCGCCTACGCGGGCGGCGACGTGCTCGTCGGCGAGGCGGAGACGCTGACCGAGGTGGTCGCGGCCTGGGACGGACGCCCGCTGACGGCGCACGACTGGAAGTCGCTGACCGTGTCCGAGCGGCCTGTCGCGTCCTGGGCCGCGAGCGATCGCGCGAGCGTCGGTGGCGCGCAGGCCGATGACAGCGGCGGCGTTGCCGCGCCGCCCGTCGAGGACGAGGTCAAGGTCGCGGCGCCGCCGCTCGAGCACGACACGATGGTCGCGGCGTACCTGATCGACCCGGCCCGGCGCGGCTACCCGCTCGAGGAGCTCGCCGACGAGCTGGGAGTCGGTGCGACCGTCGACGGCGCCGAAGGCGCGGCTGCCGCCACCGCGGAGCGCGCGGTGCTCGTACGCGCCGTCGCCGCGCGGCAGCGGGAGGCGATCGAGGAGCTCGGGCTGACGCGACTGCTCGACGAGGTCGAGCTGCCGCTCGTCGAGGTGCTCGTCGAGATGGAGCGCGCCGGCGTGCCGCTCGACGTCGAGCGCGTGCGCGCGATCGCGGCGCGGATCGGCGACGAGGCGCTCGCGCTCGAGCGCCGGATCTGGGAGCTCGCCGGCGAGGAGTTCACGATCGGCTCGCCGCAGCAGCTCGGCGAGGTGCTGTTCGAGAAGCTCGGCCTGTCGAAGAAGCGCCGCGGCAAGACGGGCTTCTCCACCGACGCGCGCGTGCTCGCCGCCATTCGCCACGAGCACGAGATCGTCGGCCTCGTCGAGGAGTGGCGGGAGCTGACCAAGCTCAAGTCCACCTACCTCGACGCCTTCCCCGCGCTGGTCGACTCGGACGGCCGCCTGCGCACGACCTTCAACCAGACCGCCACCGCCACCGGCCGGCTCTCGAGCACCAACCCGAATCTCCAGAACATCCCGATCCGCACCGAGCGCGGGCGGGAGATCCGCGCCTGCTTCGTCGCCGCCGACGGCTGTCGGCTGATCTCCGCCGACTACTCGCAGGTCGAGCTGCGGCTGCTCGCGCACATCGCCGACGAGGAGGTGCTCAAGGAGATCTTCCGGCGCGGGGAGGACGTGCACACCGCGACCGCGGCCTGGATCCTCGGCGAGCAGGGGCGCGACGTCGATCCCGGCACCCGCTCCAAGGCCAAGATGGTCAACTACGGGATCGTCTACGGCCTCTCCGCCTACGGCCTCGCCGACCGGCTCCAGATCCCGCAGGCCGAGGCGCAGGAGTTCATCGACCGCTACCTGGAGCGCTTCCCGGCCGTCAAGGCGTTCATCGACGCGACCGTGGAGCGAGCGACCGACGAGGGCTTCGTCGCGACCGAGCTCGGCCGCATCCGCCGGGTTCCCGAGCTGCGCGCGCGCAACCGTCAGACGCGCATGCTCGGCGAGCGGCTCGCGGTCAACATGGTGATCCAGGGCACCGCCGCGGACATCATGAAGGTGGCGATGGTGCGCTGCACGATCGCCCTGCGCGACGCCGCCCTGCGCACGCGGGCGGTGCTGCAGATCCACGACGAGCTGCTGTTCGAGTCGCCGGCGGGCGAGGTCGAGGAGGCGTCGGCGATCGTGCGGCGCGAGATGGCGGAGGCGTTCGAGATGGACCCGCCGCTCGAGGTCGACGTCGCCCACGGGGCGAACTGGCTCGAGGCGAAGTAGCCGTGGACCGCTGGCTCCCACTGCTCGCCACGATCGGCGCCGGCGGCGTCGTCGCTCTCCAGGCACCCGTCAACTCGGCGCTTGGCAAGGCGGTCGGCACGTTCGCCGCGGCGTCGTTCACGTTCGCGACCGGCGCGCTCGTCCTGGTCGCCATCGCGCTCCTGTTCGGCGGCGGCTTCGGCGAGATCTCCAACGTCGGCCACCTGAGCTGGTACTACCTGACCGGCGGCATCCTCGGAGCCGCCTACGTCACCACGGTGCTGGTGACCGTCCGCTCGCTCGGCGCCGGCGGCGTCACGGCCGCCACGATCGCCGGACAGCTCACGATCTCCGTCCTGATCGACCGCGCCGGCTACCTCGGCATCGACGAGCGCGCCCTGACCCCCGGCCGGCTGCTCGGCATGGTCCTCCTCGTCGCCGGCACGTTCCTGATCGTCAGCAGCGAGTAGCAGCGCCCGCGCGGCCCCCGGCCGACCGGGCCGATCCCGGCCACGTGCCGGCCGCAACTCGCCCACCCTCGCCTCACGAACGCCTCTAATCGCCGACGGGCCGCTTGCGGCCGCACTTTGGCCGCAACCCGCCCAGGCGGTCGCTCAGGCGGCGGCGGAGGTGGGGGCGGCCTCGCGCGGGCGTGGCGCCGGGACGGCGGTGACGATGTCGGGCGAGGCGATGCGGAAGTAGTGGTCGAAGGACCAGTCGACGAAGCGGGGGCTCTGCATGGCGCCGACGATGCGGTGGAGGAGCGGGGGCCAGACGCGGGGGACGAGCCTCTGGGTGCGGAGCATCCAGCGGTACTTCCACTCGTGGGAGTCGTTGAAGGCGGCGTAGGCGGCGAGGGCGCGCTCGCGGGTCTGCTCGCCGGCGAGGACGCTGCGGATCTCGCGGCCGCAGACGATGCCGAAGTAGAAGGCGGTGCGGATGCCCTCGGCGGTCAGGGGGAGGCAGTGGCCGGCGGAGTCGCCGGCGAAGAAGGCGCCGTCCTCGGTGGCGCGGCGGAGCTTGTGGGGGATCCAGTTGCCCTGGTACCCGGATGGCTCGCGACCCAGGTCCTGGGTGAGCTCGACCGTGCTGTCCTTGACGTGGAAGCGGGGGTCGAAGGAGCCGACGCCGATGCGCAGCTCGTCGTGGGCGGGGAAGCTCCAGCCGTAGCCGGCCGGGACGACGGAGCGGTCGATCCAGATCGCCAGGTCGTCGTGCGCACCGCCGGGGTGGACCTCGAGGCCGCGCGAGAGCGGCGCGTCGGGCGGCTGGTAGCCGCCGTCGGCGGCGAGCACGCGACGCCAGCCGAGGCAGTCGACGATCAGCGGAGCGGTGAGGTCGCCGCGATCGGTGTGGAGGGTGTCACCCGAGCGGCCGTTCACCTTCGCGGTCTCCAGCTCGGCGTCGCCCTGGGCGGCCAGCAGCGCGCAGAGCTCGCGGTAGTCGAAGGTCGAGAACGTCCACGGCAGCGGCCAGCGCGACTGGCCGTACGGCGTATTGACCACCAGCTCGGAGAACGTCTGGCGGTGCGAGCCCATCAGGTCGAGCGCCTCGAGCCAGCGCGTCGGGATGCCGCATGCGGACGTCTGGCGCTCGCCGATCTCGTAGCGGTCGAGCATCAGGACGCGCGCGGGCGTCCCGTCGGCGCGCGTCGCGCCGGCGAGCTCGCGCGCGACTGCCAGGCCGGCGAAGCTGGCGCCGCAGACGAGGACGTCGTAGTCGCCCGAGAGGGGCGTGCGCTCGTCGCCGCGCTTGGTCGCTCGCACCGGCATGGGGTCGGCAGGGTAGCCATCCGCGGCCAAGCAGCGCAGAATGCGGGCTTGCGTACGCGCCGCTAACCTACGCCGTCGCGTGACCGATACAGAGACCCTAACTCCACCTACTCCCACTGCCGTCGAGGGATCCAACGGCCTGCTGCTCGAGATAGACGGGCAGGTAGTGCCCAACTACGACGCGACGCTGGTCCCGTTCGAGGAGGGCGACGTCGTCACCGGCAACGTCGTCCGCATCGACCAGGACGAGGTCCTGGTCGACATCGGCTACAAGAGCGAGGGGGTCATCCTCTCGAACGAGCTGTCGATCCGGAAGTCGGTCGACCCGCGCGAGGAGGTGGAGCTCGGCGAGGAGGTCGACGCGCTCGTCCTCACCAAGGAGGACCAGGACGGCCGGCTGCTGCTGTCGAAGAAGCGCGCCCGCTTCGAGAAGGCGTGGCGGCGCATCGAGGCGGCGGCCGAGTCCGGGGAGCCCGTCGAGGGGAACGTCATCGAGGTCGTCAAGGGCGGCCTGATCATCGACCTCGGCGTCCGCGGCTTCCTGCCCGCCTCGCTCGTCGACATCCGCCGCGTCCAGGATCTCGACGAATTCATGAGTCAGAAGATCGAGTGCAAGGTCATCGAGCTCAACCGCTCGCGCAACAACGTGGTGCTCTCGCGCCGCGCGGTGCTCGAGGAGGAGCGCAAGGAGGTCCGTCAGCAGATCCTGGACCGCCTCCAGCCCGGCCAGGTGGTCGAGGGCTCGATCTCGAACATCGTCGACTTCGGCGCCTTCGTCGACCTCGACGGGATCGACGGCCTGATCCACATCTCCGAGCTCTCATGGAGCCACGTCAACCATCCGTCGGAGATCCTGTCGATCGGCGACACGGTCCCGGTCAAGGTGCTCGACATCGACCGCGACCGCCAGCGGATCTCGCTCGGCCTCAAGCAGACGCAGGAGGATCCGTGGCAGCGGGTCGTCGACACCTACAACATCGGCGACGAGCTCGAGGGCAAGGTCACCAAGGTCGTCACCTTCGGCGCATTCGTCGAGATCATGGACGGGGTCGAGGGCCTCGTCCACATCTCCGAGCTCGCCCACCACCACGTCGAGAACCCGCGCGAGGTCGTCGAGCCGGGCACCGAGGTCAAGGTCAAGGTGCTCGAGATCGACTCCGAGCGCAGGCGCCTGTCGCTGAGCGTCAAGCGGGTCGACGGCAACGAGCCGCCGCCCACCCAGGGCGGCAGCACGCTCGGCCGCGTGCCGGATCTCGGCCTCTCCGACGACATCTTCGCCGGGCCGACCGTCACCGGCGCCGAGGATCTGCGTGCGGTCGTGGTCGCGACCTCCGAGGACGGCGACGACGCGCAGGCCGAGCCCGAGGCGAGCGCACCGCAGGCGGACGAGCCGGCGGAGCCGGAGGCGAGCGCGGCGGATGCTGGCGAGGCCCAGGAGCCCGAGGCGAGCGCCGCCGAGGGCGACACGTCCGCCGAGTCATTGCCGGCGGACGAGCAGCCAGCCGCGGAGCCGGCGGCCGAGGCCGGCGACGACGCCGCCGAGGCCGAGCCCGAGTCCGACGAGGACTAGGTGCCCGAACCGCCGGGTGCGGGGAGGGTTCCGTTCGTCGGGCTGACCGGCGGCATCGGATCCGGTAAGTCGACCGCGCTCGAGGCGCTCGAGGAACTGGGCGCGGAGACGTTGTCCGCGGACGCGGTCGTGCACGAGCTGCTCGACGCGCCTGACGTGCGCGCTGCGATCGCAGCGCGTCTTGGCGACGAGGTCGTCGACGCGACGGGCGCAGTCGACAGAGGCGCCGTCGGCGCGCACGTATTCGAGCATCCGGAGGATCGGGCGTGGCTCGAGGGGATGCTCTGGCCGCGCGTCGGCGCGCGGATCGCCGAGTGGCGGGCCCGGCTCGCCGAGCTCAGCCCCGTGCCGGTCGCCGCCGTCGTGGAGGTGCCGCTGCTGTTCGAGGCGGGGATGGAGAGCGTGTTCGACATCACGATCGCGGTCGTGGCGGAGGAGTCGTTGCGCGCCGATCGTGCGGCGGCCCGTGGCCACGCGGCCGTGGCCGAGCGCGCCGGACGACAGCTCCCGCAGGCCGAGAAGGCTCGCCGTGCCGACCACGTGGTGCGCAACGATGGAACGCGAGAGGAGTTGAAGACGGAGCTGTCCAAGATCCTCGCCACGGTCGGGAGCCAGTCCTGCTGAGCTCGGTCACAACCACCCACACGCGCTCACCTCGGCGGTCCGGCTCCCGCCGGTCGCGCCGTCGGCGCCCGCGGCGCGGCCGCCGGTTGCTGGCCGTGCTGCTGGCCGCGGTGGTGGGCGCCGCGGCTGCCGGCCTCGCGGGGCTGGGCCCGCTCGGTGATGCGGTCCTGGAGATAACCCTGCCCCTCCGCCACGAGGACATCATTCGCCAGCAGGCGGCCGACAAGGACCTCGACCCGGCGCTCGTCGCCGCCGTCATCTACGAGGAGTCGCGCTTCCGCGACCAGACATCCCACGCCGGTGCTCGCGGCCTGATGCAGATCACGCCCGAGACCGCCGAGTTCATCGCCCGCGACTCAGGCGGCACGCTCTTCGAGCAGGACGACCTCGCCACGCCGCAGGTCAACATCTCCTACGGCACCTACTACCTGCGCTACCTCCTGCGCAAGTACGACGGCGACGTCGACCTCGCGGTCGCCGCCTACAACGCCGGCGAGACCAACGTCAACCGCTGGATCCAGCGCGCCGGCGGCCCCGACGGCTTCGACCTCGACGACATCCCCTTCCCCGAGACGCACGAGTACGTCGAGAACGTCGCCGACCGCCGCGGCGAGTATCGCGAGCACTACGCCGACGAGCTGGGGCTGTGAGCCATCGGTGCGGTGCTCGCCGGATCCGGCCCACCGAGGGTGCGATCGGCCGGGCGGGACCGGATCCGGCTGCGCTCCTCCCGTGACCCGCAGCCTCGCGGTCAGAGCATGCCTGTGCAGTTGATGGTCCATACGACCCCCCAAGTGGGATCGGATCCGAGCTCGAGCGCCTGCTAGCTTCGATCCGCGTGCCGCCGTTCAAGCTCAACTCCGCCTACACGCCGGTGGCCGACCAGCCGGCGGCGCGGGATGCGCTGGCGGAGGGCATCGAGGCGGGGGACCGGTTCCAGACGCTGCTCGGCGTCACGGGGTCCGGCAAGACGGCGACGATGGCGTTCACGATCGAGCAGGTGCAGCGGCCGACGCTCGTGATCGCGCACAACAAGACTCTGGCGGCGCAGCTGTGCAACGAGTTCCGTGAGCTGTTCCCCGACAACGCCGTCGAGTACTTCGTCTCGTACTACGACTACTACCAGCCCGAGGCGTACGTGCCGTCGTCGGACCTCTACATCGAGAAGGACTCGTCGATCAACCAGGAGATCGAGCGCCTGCGCCACGCCGCCACGGCAGCCCTGCTCGGGCGCCGCGACACCATCGTCGTGGCGAGCGTCTCCTGCATCTTCGGCCTCGGCTCGCCGGAGAAGTACGACCGCATGATGCAGCTGCTCAAGCTCGGCGGGACCGTCGACCGCGACGAGGTTCTGCGCAAGCTCGTCGACATCCGCTACTCGCGCAACGACACCGCGCTCGCACGCGGCGGCTTTCGCGTCCGCGGCGACACGCTCGAGGTGTTCCCCGCGTACGCCGAGACCGCTTACCGCGCGGTCCTGTTCGGCGACGAGATCGAGCAGCTGCAGGAGTTCGACCCGCTCACCGGCGAGGTCCTCAAGAACCTCGAGCACGCCGCCGTCTGGCCGGCGACCCACTACGCCACCGACGAGGAGACGATCGAGCGCGCTGTCGTCGAGATCCGCGAGGAGCTGGAGGCGCGCTGCAAGGTCCTCGAGGACGAGGGCAAGCCGCTCGAGTCCCACCGGCTGCGCCAGCGGACGCAGTTCGACGTCGAGATGCTGCGCGAGCTCGGCTTCTGCAACGGGATCGAGAACTACTCGCGGATCCTCGACGGCCGCCAGGCGGGCGACCGGCCGTACTGCCTGATCGACTTCTTCCCCGACGATTTCGTCTGCTTCATCGACGAGTCGCACCAGACGGTGCCGCAGATCGGCGCCATGCACGAGGGCGACCGATCGCGCAAGCAGACGCTCGTCGACTACGGCTTCCGGCTGCCGAGCGCGCTCGACAACCGCCCGCAGCGGTTCGACGAGTTCCTCTCGATCGCGCCGCAGCTCATCTTCGTCTCGGCCACGCCCGGCGAGTTCGAGCGGACGCGGTCGACGAAGGTCGTCGAGCAGATCGTCCGCCCGACGGGGATCGTCGATCCCGAGGTCGACGTGCGCGAGACCAGGAACCAGATCGACGACCTGATGAACGAGATCCGCGCGCGGTCGGAGGCCGGCGAGCGCACGCTCGTCACGACGCTGACGAAGAAGATGTCCGAGGATCTCACCGACTACCTGATGGAGTACGGCGTCCGCGTGCGCTACCTGCACTCGGAGGTCGACACGCTCGACCGGATCCAGATCATCCGCGAGCTGCGGCTGGGCGAGTTCGACGTCCTCGTCGGCGTCAACCTTCTCCGCGAGGGCCTCGACCTCCCGGAGGTGTCGCTGGTCGCGATCCTCGACGCCGACAAGGAGGGCTTCCTGCGCGGCGAGACCTCGCTGATCCAGACGATCGGCCGCGCCGCCCGCAACGTGCGCGGCAAGGTGATCATGTACGCCGACAAGGAGACCGCAGCGATGCGGACCGCCATCTCGGAGACCGACCGCCGCCGCGAGATCCAGGTCGCCTACAACCGCGAGCACGGGATCACGCCGCAGACGATCAGCAAGGGCATCTCAGACATCGGCGCCTTCCTGGCCGGCGAGTCGAAGGTCCCCCAGGGCCGGGGCCGCCGGCGCAGCCGCGAGGAGGAGGGCATGTCCGTCGAGGAGCTCTCGCGCACGCTGATCGAGCTCGAGGAGGAGATGCTCGCCGCCGCCGAGGAGCTGCGCTTCGAGTACGCCGCCAAGCTCCGCGACGAGATCAAGGACCTCCGCCGCGAGCTCGACAAGCTCGAGGCGGGCGCGTGATGACCGCCGCCGAGCGAGATTGAGAAGTCGCTTCCAGGTTGTGAACTCGTCACGTTCATCGCTGTTGCCGTTCACATCAGCTGGAAGCATCTTTGGCGATGATCGGCACGATCGAGGCGCTCGGCGTCTTCCTCCTCGCGGTGCTTCCCGGTTTCGTGGGACTCCGCCTGTACGGACTTGGCCGGCCGCCGCTACGCGCTCGTAGCGCCCTTCACGAGATCGCCGTCGCGATCATGTGGAGCCTTGTCGGCTGGATCGCGCTGTTCGCGTGGAAGGGAAGCGATCTTCTGGCCACGGTGCTGGAGGTCCGGAACGGGATAGATCAACGGCTCGACGCGTTCGCCGAGCTGCTCTTCCTTGCCGTTGCGATTGGTGTTGCGCTGGCCGTAGTGGCACGGGTCGCGGTGTGGCATGTGCATGCATATGCGACCCGCGACGATGCGAGCTCGCTGGTCGCCCAGAGCAGAGAGCACGGGCCATGGCGTGCTTCGGGGCAACGTGTTCGGCGATGGTGGTCACGGCGGCTGCACCACAGCGTCGTTCCGAGTGGCGCTTGGGACCGTCTGTTGGCGCAGCTCGAGTCCGGACGTCAGGCCGTTCTCTGTCGAGTGGTGACGTGCGACGGACGAGAGGTTCTTGGGGTTCTGGCGGGTGAGGGCTACGCGGACTGGGAGGCCGACGGCCGCGACCTGCTGCTCATGCCTGAGGTGATACGCCTCCCGTCGGGAGATCTTCAGGCTCTGCAGACGAGTCGGGGCGTATTCGTCCCTGGCTCCCAAATCGCCACGGTGAGCGTTGTACGCCCCTCACACGGTCTAGACTTGGATATGCATGGCTGAGAGATCGTCCAGAGGATCGCGGGTCAAGCTGCCTGATCTATCCGGGGTCGAGGAGAAGGGCATATCGATCGATGCTCCGACTCCGACTCAGTTCACCATTCCGGACCCATGGCGTCCGGAGAACGGGAATGGAGCAGCTCCAGCGCAGGCTCCCTTCGATTCGGCCCAGGGCGGGAACGTTGACCCTGCTGACGGTTGACGCGGTTTGAGCCTTCGGCACGGGTAGAGCCGACAGCGATGCAAGACGCGCTGCGACGGCTGGCCGAGACGGCTGAGGCGCTCGAGCGCGAGGCAAGAGCCCTGCGCGAGGGGGTGGAGGAGTTGGCGACGGCCGTGCGCGAGCAGGGGGAGGCCGAGTCGCGGCGGGCCGCGGAACAGCCGCTGGAGCCCGCAGTCGAGGCGGCCGAGCCGGCGGACGACTCCGAGGCGCGCCTGGTCGCGTACAGCATGGTGCTCGACGGGCGGCCGCGCGAGGAGGTCGCCAGCCATCTGGCGGGCGAGCTCGGCATGACGGACGCGGCGGCGCTGCTCGACGACCTCTACGAGCGTGCCGGCGACTGAGGGCCGCGACCCGAACGTCTGTTCGTCCGCGTAGACTGATGTAGGTGACGCCCTCGAAGACTCGCGCGGGCGGCGCCGCCGACGAGATCGTCGTCGCGGGCGCCCGCGAGCACAACCTGAAGGACATCGACGTCCGCCTGCCGCGCAACGCGCTGGTGGTGATCACGGGCCTGTCCGGATCGGGCAAGTCGAGCCTCGCGTTCGACACGATCTACGCCGAGGGCCAGCGCCGCTACGTCGAGTCGCTGTCCGCCTACGCGCGCCAGTTCCTCGGCCAGATGGACAAGCCGGACGTCGATTCGATCGAGGGCCTGTCGCCGGCGATCTCGATCGACCAGAAGACGACGTCGCGCAACCCGCGCTCGACCGTCGGCACGGTCACCGAGATCTACGACTACCTGCGCCTGCTCTGGGCGCGGATCGGCCAGCCGCACTGCCACGACTGCGGCGAGCCGATCGCGGCGCAGTCGGCGGAGCAGATCGTCGACCAGGTGATGACGCTGCCCGAGGGCACGCGCTTCATGGTGCTGGCGCCGATCGTCCGCGGCCGCAAGGGCGAGTACGGGAAGCTGTTCGACGAGCTGCGCGCCGAGGGGTTCACGCGCGTCGCGGTCGACGGCGACCTACGCCGGCTCGACGAGTCGATCGTGCTCGACAAGCGCTACAAGCACGACATCTCGGTCGTCGTCGACCGGCTCGTGATGCGGTCCGACCTGCGCAAGCGGCTCGCCGACTCGGTCGAGACGGCGGTCGCGCGCGCGGACGGGGTGGTCGACATCGAGGAGGTCGGGGAGAGCGACGCCGCCGGTCGCGTCACCACCTACTCGGAGCGCTTCGCGTGCCTTACGTGCGGCACGTCGATGCCGGAGCTCGAGCCGCGGATGTTCTCGTTCAACTCGCCGCACGGCGCCTGCCAGCGCTGCACCGGCCTCGGGTCGCAGATGGAGATCGACCCGGAGCTGATCGTGCCCGACCCTTCGCTGTCGCTGAGCGAGGGGGCGATCCTGCCGTGGTCGACGAGCGCGTCGAACTACTACGAGCAGATGACGCAGGCGATCGCCGAGAAGTGGGAGGTGGACATGGACGCTCCCTGGGAGGACCTCGACGACGAGGTCCGCGACACGTTCCTCTACGGCACGAACGGCGAGAAGCTCTACGTCTCCTACCGCAACCGCTTCGGCCGCAAGCGCTCCTACATGGCGCGCTTCGAGGGCATCGTCACGAACCTCGAGCGGCGCTACCGCGAGACCGACTCCGAGTACTCGCGCGAGAAGATCGAGGAGTACATGTCGGTCCGCCCGTGCCCCGACTGCCATGGGGCGCGTCTGCGCCCGGAGAGCCTGGCGGTGAAGGTCGGCGGGCTCGGCATCCACCAGCTCACCGGCATGTCCGCGCACCGCGCGATCGAGTGGTTCGACGCGCTCGACCTCAGCGACACCCAGCGCCAGATCGCGCGCCTGATCCTGCGTGAGATCGAGGAGCGGCTGCGGTTCCTCGACAACGTCGGCGTCGGCTACCTGTCGCTCGACCGCGCCGCGGCGACGCTGTCCGGCGGCGAGGCGCAGCGGATCCGCCTCGCGACCCAGATCGGATCGAGCCTCGTCGGCGTGCTGTACATCCTCGACGAGCCGTCGATCGGCCTCCACCAGCGCGACAACGAGCGCCTCATCGGGACGCTCGAGCGGCTCCGCGACCTCGGCAACACAGTGATCGTCGTCGAGCACGACGAGGGCACGATGCTCGCGGCCGACCACCTGGTCGACCTCGGGCCTGGCGCCGGCGAGCATGGCGGCGAGCTGGTCGCGGAGGGGACGCCGAAGGCGGTGATGGCGGTCGAGGAGTCGCTCACGGGCCAGTTCCTGTCGGGCGCCCGCACGATTCCGCTGCCGGCGAAGCGGCGCGTCCCGACCGGCGCGATCACGGTCGAGGGCGCCGCCCAGCACAACCTGCGCGACGTCGACGTCGACATCCCGCTCGGCGTCTTCTGCTGCGTCACCGGGGTATCGGGATCCGGCAAGTCGACGCTGGTCAACGAGGTGCTCCACAAGGCGGTCTCGAACCGCCTGCACCGCACCAAGCAGCGTCCGGGCGCCCACCGGCGCATCGGCGGGCTCGACGCGATCGACAAGATCATCAACATCGACCAGTCGCCGATCGGGCGCACGCCGCGCTCGAACCCGGCCACCTACACCGGCCTGTTCGACTCGATCCGCGACCTGTTCTCCAAGACCCAGGAGGCGCGCGCCCGCGGCTACAAGCCGGGCCGCTTCTCGTTCAACGTCAAGGGCGGGCGCTGCGAGGTCTGTCGCGGCGACGGCCAGATCAAGATCGAGATGCACTTCCTGCCCGACGTCTACGTGCCGTGCGAGCAGTGCGACGGGCGCCGCTACAACCGCGAGACGCTCGAGGTCCGCTTCAAGGGCAGGACGATCGCTGACGTGCTCGACATGCCGGTCGAGGAGGCGCTCGACTTCTTCCAGCACGTCCCGAAGATCAAGCGCCGCCTGCAGGCGCTGCACGACGTCGGCCTCGACTACATCCGCCTCGGCCAGCCCGCGACCACGCTCTCAGGTGGGGAGGCTCAGCGCGTCAAGCTCGCCACCGAGCTCGCCAAGGTCGCCACCGGCCGCACCCTCTACATCCTCGACGAGCCCACCACCGGCCTCCACTTCGCCGACGTCCAGCGCCTGCTCGAGATGCTCCAGCGGCTGGTGGACAACGGCAACACCGTCGTCGTCATCGAGCACAACCTCGACGTCATCAAGACCGCCGACCGCATCGTCGACATGGGCCCCGAAGGCGGCGACGAGGGCGGCCTCGTCGTCGCCACCGGCACCCCCGAGCAGGTCGCCGCCACCAAGGGCTCCCACACCGGCGAGTTCCTCGTAGACATCGTCAAGCCGGCCAAGCCGAAGCGGCGGCCGCGACGCAAGGTCGCAGCCGCGGCCTGAGCGAGGCCGGTCAGCGGCGAACGGGGTACGTGTCGGCGTCGCCCGCCGGAGGGTTCCGATTCTCTCGCCGTGGAGAGCGGGGACGGTCGGGATCCCGGCGGTGGCTTTCGGCGCTCACCTTGTCATGCGTGGTGCGTGGCGCGACGGCGGGCATGTCGGGATCCGAAGAGGCTGAGGACTGCTCTTCGCCCGACTGTTTCGACCCTCCCCGGTGGGACGAGTTGGCGGGCGTCTGCGTCGCTCGCCGCACCCCGCGATGCGTCGTTCGGTCGCGGTTGTCGCCTGGTCCCCTGGCATCGGCCACGCCGGCCTCGCGGAAGGCGTTGGGGGCTGCACGGTGCTTCCCTTCACCCGGGTCCCGGGACTGGTCGTCGCCGCACGAGCCGAGCGTCCAGGCGATCGTGGCGAGCGTGCAGACCATTACGGACCGAGGGTGAATGCGCTTGTCCAACCGTCTAAGGGCGCGGAAGAGGCGGGACTCCCCGTCAGGAGCCCCGCCTCGTCCGGCAGCGCCCAGCTTGGGTCAGCCCTGGAGGGCCGTTCCGCTGAAGACGCAGTTGTTCTCGGCGGCCGGTGCGTCCTCGTCAGCCTGCCAGGTCACCGTCACTACGGACCCGCTCTTGGTCTCATAGGTCGTGTGTCCCTGGACGAACGCCTGAACGGTCCCGACGATGTTGTGGCTGTCGGTCGTGTCGAAGGAGGTGTTCCCGAGCGTGTTGGTCGGATTGCCACTGCCGTCGACAGCGCGCGACCCGAAGAACGTCTCGTCTACCGCGCTGGTCGCGATCACCAACAACTCTCCTGCGCCGTCGCACGTCGCGGTCAGCACTAGGCCACCGAGGTTGAGGATCTCGGTCGCCGAGGTCCCTGGCGGCACCCGGAAGTCGATTTTCCGTCCAGTGAGATCACCGACTCGGTCGGCCACATCGGCCTTGCTCGCGCTGTTGGCGGAGTTGGCGCTGTTTGCTGAGTTCGCCGTGTTAGCGCTGTTTGCCGTGTTTGCCGTGTTGGCCGAGTCCGCGTTCTTCGCGCTCGCCACCGAGAGGCCGGGTGCGCGCCGCGTGATCTGGCGGTTCGCCTGGCGCTTCGAGATCTTGGCGGCGATCTTCTTGGCGATCTTGCGGGTCTGCTTCTTCTCGATCCTGTCGAGCCTTGCCGTGGTCGCGATCTCTGCGACCGCCGTGCCGGCGAGCGCCGCTACCAGCGCGACGACCGCGACTACGAGGGCCGGTGACGGCCGCTTGGGACGAAAGCGATGCATTCGAATCCTCCGATCGGTTCTCGAGCCCGGACCAGTCCGAACCCCCTGCGAAGCGTGGGACGATACTCCGCCACCAGGACTCTGCTGTCAAATCCGGCTCGGCGATGCACGCGGGCGACGACCGGGCGCTCTGCGAATCTGCTCGACCATGGATGCTGGGGTGGGACGGACGTGGTGGCGCAAGTGGCGCTGGTACGAGCGCGACGCGCTGCCGTGGCGGCGGCTTGCCATCCACCGTGAGATGGCGCGGCGGGGCGCCTTCGCGCGCTGGCCGATGCAGGGCGGGGTGCTGGAGCTCCTGCGCGAGGGGCGGCTGGAGGTGGGGGAGGGCACGCTGTTCGAGCCGCAGGTGTGGCTGACGGCACCCGATCCGGCGCGGATTCGGATCGGGGCGGGCTGCTTCCTGAACATCGGCGTGATGGTCGCCGCCGTCGAGCTGGTCGAAATTGGGGACCACTGCATGTTCGCCAACGGCTGCTTCGTCACCGACGCCGCCCACCGCTTCGACGACCCTGACAAGCCGGTGCCGTGGCAGGGCTTCACGACCAAGGGTCCGACACGGATTGGCGACAACGTCTGGTGCGGGGCGAACGTCGTCGTGACGAGCGGCGTGACGATCGGCGAGCGGGCGGTGATCGGCGCCAACAGCGTCGTCACCGAGGACATCCCGCCGCGGACGATCGCCGCGGGGGCGCCGGCGCGACCGATCCGCGAGGTTCGCTACCCGGACTGACACCCTGCCTTGGGGCGCGCCCGCCGAGCCACGGTGCTCGAAATCGTGAGACCTGCGTTTAGGCGGAACTGCCGCCGAAATCCAGGTCTCACGTCCGCTAGCCCAGAAGGTCGAGCTGGTCGGCGGTGACGTCGTCGTGGGCGGCGGTCTCGGCTACCGCCGCCGGCTCGGGCGGACCGGGGCGCTCCTGCTCCGGCGGGCCGGCCGCGAGCAGCGCAGGCAGCTTGCGGAAGTCCTCGCGCAGCTGCTCCTTCACGCGTGGGGTGCGCAGGCCGGCGGCGGGGTGGAAGATCGGGAAGACCTGGACTGTGCGGCCGCCGACCTGGTGCAGCTGCGGCTCGCCGTGGACGCGGGTGATGCCGACGTTGGAGCGGGTGAGGAGCTTGGTGGCGAAGTTTCCGAGCGTGCAGATGACCGTCGGCTCGATCAGCTCGACCTGGCGGTAGAGGTAGGGCTTGCAGGCCTCGATCTCATCGGGTTGAGGATCGCGGTTAGCGGGAGGCCTCGACTTCAAGACATTCGCGATGAACACGTCCGAGCGGGCGAGGCCGTTCTCGGCCAGCAGCTCGTCGAGCAGCTTGCCGGCGCGGCCGACGAACGGGATGCCCTGCAGGTCCTCCTGCTGGCCGGGGGCCTCGCCGACGAACATCAGGTCGGCGTTCGCGTTGCCGGCGCCGAAGACCGCCTGCGTGCGGGTCTGCGACAGCGGGCAGCGGGTGCAGGCGCGCACCTCGCGGTAGAGGTCGACGAGCTGCTCGCGCCGTTCTTGCGGACTCGGCATCGGCGATTAGCCTAGTTCCGCGACCGGCGCTATCCTCATTCGTGCGGCCGCTACCCGATGGCGGGAGTGGACCGCGAGGTGCACCGACCGGTACCCACGGGACCGGAACGGAAGATGCCAACGTCCACCACAGACCCGGGCCACGCGTCCTCGACCGTGGCGATCATCGGCGCCGGCCGGCTCGGCACGGCGCTCGCCCGCGCCCTGCGCGCGGCGGACGTGGACGTGCTCGGCCCACTCGGGCGCGGCGAGGCGGGCGTGGCCGCGCCGACGTCGAGCGCCGCCGCCACCGTCGCGGGCGGCTGGACCGCCGACGCGGTGCTGCTGTGCGTGCCCGACGGCGAGATCCCCGCCGCGGCCGCCGCCGTTCACGGCCGGGCGCGGTTCGTCGGCCACACGAGCGGCGCCACGCCCCTGACCGCGCTGGAGCCCGCGCGCAGCGAGGCGTTCGGCCTGCACCCGCTGCAGACCTTCGCGGGTGGCGAGGGATCGGAGGCGTTCGACGGGGCCGGCTGTGCGATCGCCGGCGCCACGCCCGCGGCGCTGGAGACTGCGCGCCAGCTCGCCGAGCGCGTCGCGATGCGGCCGATCGAGATCTCGGACGACGACCGTGCCGCCTACCACGCCGCCGCGTCGATCGCGTCGAACTTCCTCGTCACCCTGCAGTCGGCCGCCGAGGAGCTCGCCGCCGGCGCGGGCCTCGAGCCCGCCGACGCGCGAGCGCTGCTCGCCCCGCTCGTGCGCGGCACCGTCGACAACTGGGCGGCGCGTGGACCGCGCGACGCGCTCACCGGCCCGGTCGCGCGCGGCGACGACGCGACGGTCGAGCGTCAGCGGCGCGCCGTGGAGGAGCACGCGCCGCATCTACTGACGCTCTTCGACGAGCTCGTCACATGCACGCGCGCGCTCGCGGGCGAGCGAGAGGCGGTCGCCGCATGAGGACCGTCCGGACAGTCGCCGAGCTGCGCGAGGCGCTGGCCGCCCGGCGCGGCGGCGGCCGCACGGTCGGCCTCGTGCCGACGATGGGCTACTTCCACGAGGGCCACCTCGGCCTGATGCGCGCCGCGCGCGAGGCGTGCGACACGGTCGTCGTCTCGCTGTTCGTCAACCCGGCCCAGTTCGGCGAGAGCGAGGACCTCGACGCCTACCCGCGCGACGAGGAGCGCGATGCCGCGCTGGCCGAGGCCGAGGGCGTCGATGTGCTGTTCGCCCCCTCGGCCGCCGAGGTGTATCCCGACGGCTTTGCGACCGCCGTCCACGTCTCGGGCGTCACGGAGGTGCTCTGCGGCGATCCCGGCCGGCGCGGGCCCGCCCACTTCGACGGCGTCGCGACCGTCGTCGTGAAGCTGCTCAACATGGCCCAGCCCGACGTCGCGTTCTTCGGCCAGAAGGACGCGCAGCAGGTGCTCCTGATCAAGCGGCTCGTGCGCGACCTCGACATCCCGGTGCGGATCGAGGTGCTGCCGACGGCGCGCGAGCGCGACGGCCTGGCGCGCAGCTCGCGCAACGCCTACCTCGACGCCGCCGACCGCGAGCGGGCGCCCGCGATCAGCCGCGCGCTGGCGGCCGCCGAGGATGCCGTGGAGCGCGGCGAGATCGACGCGCCGGCCGTGCTCGCCGCGGCGCGCGCCGAGCTCGACGACGCCGGGATCGAGCCCGAGTACCTCGAGCTGCGATCCGCCACCGACCTCGCTCCCGTCGAGCGCGTGAACGGCTCGACGCTGCTCGCGGTCGCCGCCCGCGTGGGCCGCGCCCGCCTGATCGACAACACCGTCCTGACCTCCGACGCGGCGACCTCGGACGCCGCCTCAGACAGACAAGGAGCCTCCGCCCCCCGATGAGACGCACGATGCTCAAGTCGAAGATCCACCGGGCCACGATCACGGCCAGCGACCTCAACTACGTCGGCTCGATCACCGTCGACGCCGACCTGCTCGACGCCGCCGACATCCGCGAGCACGAGATGGTCCACGTGCTCGACATCGACAACGGCGCGCGCTTCGAGACCTATACGATCGCCGGCCGCCGCGGCGGGGGCGAGATGCAGGTCAACGGCGCAGCCGCCCGGCTCGTGCACAGCGGCGACAAGATCATCGTCGTCTCCTACGCCGAGTACGACGAGGCCGAGCTCGAGTCCTACGAGCCGCGCGTCGTCCACGTCAACGCGTCGAACGAGATCGTCACCGTCGACGACGCCGTCGCGGAGCTGCTCTCGTGAGCGCCCGCCCGCGGATCGCGACGGCGCCGCCGGCGAAGGGCAAGCCGCTCACGCTCTCGTCGCTGGCCGAGAAGAAGGCGCTCGGCGAGCCGATCGCGATGGTCACCGCGTACGACTATCCCGGGGCCCAGGTCGCCGAGGAGGCGGGCGTCGACATCGTGCTCGTCGGCGACTCCGCCGCGATGACGGTGCTGGGCTACCCGAGCACGGTGCCCGTCTCGGTCGACGAGATGCTGATGCTCACCGCGGCCGTACGCCGCGGGTTGCGCACCCCGATGCTCGTCGGCGACCTGCCGTTCGGCTCCTACGAGGCGTCAGACGAGCAGGCGATCACGACCGCCCAGCGGTTCGTCAAGGAGGCCGGCTGCGACGCCGTCAAGCTCGAGCGCGGGGGCACGTCCGTCGCCCGTGCGCGCGCGATCGTCGAGGCCGGCATCCCGGTGATGGGGCACGTTGGGCTGACGCCCCAGACCGCGACGGCGCTCGGGGGCTACCGCTCGCAGGGCCGCACCGCCGAGCGCGCGCTCGAGGTCGCCCGCGACGCGCTCGCGCTGGAGGAGGCCGGCTGCTTCGCGATCGTCTTCGAGGCGATCCCCTCCGACCTCACCGACGAGCTCATGCCGCGCCTCCAGATACCGGCGATCGGCATCGGCGCCGGCCCGTCGACCGACGGCCAGGTGCTGGTCATGCACGACCTGCTCGGGATCTACGACGGCCACGCCGCCCGCTTCGTCAAGCGCTACGAGTCGGTCCGCGAGCGGATGATCGACGGCGTGCGCGCCTACGCCGACGACGTGCGCAACCGCCGCTATCCCGAGCCCGAGCACGGCTACACGATGGCGCCCGACGAGCTGGCGCGGCTGCGCACGCTGCTGGCCGAGGAGTCGCGCGCCGGCCGCTAGCCGGCGCCGGCTGGTGCGGCGCGGCGTCGTCGGCTGTCGCGGTCGCCACCGTCCCGCCTTCGGGCACACTTCGCGGCGTGACCTTCGAGACCGACAGCGCAGCCGCGACCGAGACGGCGGGCGCCGAGCTGGCCGCGCGGCTCTCGCCCGGCGACGTCGTGCTCGTC
Source organism: Thermoleophilaceae bacterium (assembly GCA_040881635.1). Taxonomy (GTDB): domain Bacteria; phylum Actinomycetota; class Thermoleophilia; order Solirubrobacterales; family Thermoleophilaceae; genus JAAYBF01. The sequence goes on along the minus strand of JBBECV010000014.1, from coordinate 73,765 downwards.
TCGGGCGAGCTCGGCAGCGGCAAGACGACGTTCGTCCGCGGCGCATGCCGGGCGCTCGGGGTGGAGGGCCCGGTGACGAGCCCGACGTTCACGATCGGCCACGTCCTGCCGGGCCGGACGGAGGTCGCCCACCTCGACCTCTACCGCCTCGACGGACTCGGCGGCGAGGATCCGGCGCTGCTCGAGGACTACCTGACCCCTGAGCGAATCGGCTTCGTCGAGTGGCCGGCGGTCGGCGAGCCCGCGTTGCGGCGCGTCGCCGCGCGGGTACGCCTCGATCACGCCGGCGGCGACCGGCGGCGGGTGGAGATCGAGTGAACGTCCTCGGCATCGACACCTCGACGGCGGCGAGCGCCGTCTGCGTGCTGCGCGACGACGGCGAGGCGTTCGAGCACATGCCGGCGGCCGAGCGCCTGACCGCCCCGCCCGGCCACGCGAGCGAGCTGATGCCGGCGGTGGCGCGCTGCCTCGAGCAGGCCGGCCTCGACTGGCAGGAGGTCGATGCGATCGCGGTCGGCGTCGGGCCCGGCGCCTTCACCGGCCTGCGGATCGGCGTCGCGACCGCACGCGCGCTCGCCCACGCGCACGGCGCCGAGCTGCGGCCGGTCTCCTCGCTCGTGGCGCTGGCGGCGGGGGCCCCGGACGAGCGGGTCCTGGCGGCGATCGACGCCCGGCGCGGGGAGCTCTTCGCCGCCCTCTACCGAGACGGCGGGGTGCCGCTGTGGGAGCCGTTCGCGGCGGCGCCCGAGGCCGTCGCCGAGCGCATCCGGGCCGAGCGGATCTCCCCGCTGGCGGCCGGCGACGGGGCGGTACGCTTCCGAGACGTGCTCGAGGCGGCCGGAGCTCGCATCCCACCCAGCGACTCGCACGTCCACGTGGTTCGCGGGCTCGCCATCTGCCGGCTCGCGGCGACCACGGCACCCGCGCCGGTGGACGCCGTGCTGCCGGACTACCAGCGCCTCCCCGACGCCAGGCCGACGCCGACGTGAACCAGCCGCTCGAGATCAGGAGGCTCTCCTACGCCGACCTGCCCCAGGTCATCGCGATCGAGCGGCGCGTCTTCACCACGCCCTGGTCGCTCGCGATGTTCGTGCTCGAGCTGTCGAAGCCGTCCGGGATCTGCCTGGCGGCGTTGCGGGGGGGACGCATCGTGGGCTACCTCGTCTGCTCGCGCTACGACACCGTCTGGCACGTGATGAACGTCGCCGTCGACGACCGGCTGCGCCGGCAGGGGATCGCCAGTGCCCTGCTCGAGCACCTCTTCTCCCACGCCGACGTGCCCGGGGAGCAGTACACGCTCGAGGTCAGGCCGTCGAACGGCGCCGCGATCGGCCTCTACGAGCGGTTCGGCTTCTGTGCGGCCGGCAAGCGCCGCGGCTACTACCACGACAACCGCGAGGACGCCGTGATCATGTGGCGCGAGAGCGGGGCGCCGGCGGTCGAGCCGTCGCCGCAGCGGCGGGCCGGCGCCGCCGGCGGATGATCCTCGCGATCGAGACCAGCTGCGACGACACGTGCGCCGCCGTCGTCACGTACGCGGGCGACGTCCGCTCGAACGCGATCGCCTCCCAGGGGCTCCTCCACGAGCGCTATGGAGGCGTGGTCCCCGAGATCGCCTCGCGGCATCACCTCGCGCTCGTCGACGCGACCGCCGCGGACGCGCTCGAGGGCGCCGGCGCGCGGCTCGACGACATCTCGACGATGGCGGTCACGCGCGGGCCCGGGTTGATCGGCGCGCTGCTCGTCGGCGTCTCCTGGGCGAAGGCGCTCGCCGCCGCGCGCGGGCTGCCGCTCGTCGCGGTCGACCACCTCCACGGCCACGTCGTCGCCTCGACGCTCGAGCCCGACCCGATCGAGCCGCCGTACCTCTGCCTGGTCGCCAGCGGCGGGCACACCTTCGTCGCGCGCGTCGACGACCCGCGCTCCTACGCGGTGCTCGGCGAGACGCTCGACGACGCGGCCGGCGAGGCGTTCGACAAGGGCGCGCGCATCCTCGGCCTCGGGTATCCGGGCGGGCCGGCGATCGATCGCCTGGCGCGCGAGGGCGATCCCGAGGCGTTCGACTTCCCGCGCTCGCTGCCCGCCGGCGAGGGCCGCAGCGGGCTGGACTTCAGCTTCTCGGGCCTCAAGACGTCGCTGCTCTACCGCGTCCGCGACCTCGGCGAGCAGGAGGTCGAGCGCCGCCGCGCGGACCTGGCGGCGTCCTACCAGGCGGCGATCGTCGACGCGCTCGTCGCGCGCCTGGCCCAGGCCCTCGAGCGCGAGGGCGCGGAGCGGGTAGCCCTCGGGGGCGGCGTCGCCGCGAACTCCGCGCTGCGCTCGGCCGTCGACGCGCGCTGCCGCGAGCTGGGCGCACGCGCGTGGATCCCGTCGCGCGAGCTCTGCACCGACAACGCGGCGATGATCGCGGCCGCGGCCCGCTTCGGAACGCCGATCGACTACCCCGGCTACCTTGACCTCGACGCCGCCGCCCGGCTCGCCTGACGCGATGAACGCCATCACTCCGACCGTCACCCTCTATGGCAAGCCGGGTTGCTGCCTGTGCGACGAGGCGCGCGAGGAGCTCGACCGGCTCGGCCGGAAGGTGCCGTTCGACCTCGAGGAGGTCGACGTCTCGCTCGACCCGGCGCTCCACCGCGAGTACGGCGAGCGCATGCCCGTGATCGCCGTCGACGGCGAGGAGGTCGTCGAGCTGCGGATCGACGCAGCTGCCAGGGAGCGACTGCTCGCTAGAGTGGCCGGGTCGTGAGCGTCCAGCAATCCACGCGCGGCGGGGCGGCGCCGGACGGCGGCGCTCGCGACCGGCTGTCGCTCGGGGTCGCGGCCCGCCTCTCGCGCTACCTGCAGGTGCTGATCCAGGCGCGCAAGATGGGCAAGGAGACGATCTCCTCACAGGAGCTGGCGGACTACACGCACGTCAACTCGACGCAGATCCGGCGCGACCTGTCCGGCTTCGGCCGGTTCGGCAAGCGCGGCGTCGGCTACAACGTCGACGCGCTCGTGTCGCAGATCCGCAAGATCCTGCGCACCAGCGGCCAGCACAACATCGCGCTGCTCGGCGCCGGCCACCTCGGCCGCGCGATCGCCGGGTCGGACATCTTCGACGACCACGGGTTTCGCGTCGTGGCCGTCTTCGACACCGATCCGGCGAAGGTGGGGCAGCCGATCGGGGATCAGCTCGCGGTGAGGCCGGTCGAGGACGTCGAACGCGTGGTCGACTCCGAGCACGTCGTCGTCGGCGTCATCGCGGTCCCGACCGACGCGGCGCAGGAAGTCGCGGACGCGCTCGTCGCCGCCGGCGTCAAGGTGCTGTTCAACTACTCCGAGGCGCTGCTGGCGGTCCCGCCCGACGTGACGGTGCACACGTCCAGCCCCGCGGTCGACCTGCTCTACGCGCTCTACTTCTACCTCACCTGACCATGCTCGACATGGCGCGCGCACGGGAGGTCTTCGAGGCCTCGCAGGACTTCACCGTCGGCATCGAGGAGGAGCTCCAGATCCTCGACCCGGCGACGCTGGCGCTCGACCAGCGGTTCGAGGAGCTGCGCGATGCCGCCCAGGCGGACCCGGTCCTGGCCGCCTCGGTCGCCGGCGAGCTGATCGAGTCCGAGATCGAGATCCGCTCCGGCCGCGGCGCCACGTTCGCCGACGCGGTCGCCGCTCAGCGCGACGCGCGCGCACGGCTGCTCCGGCTCGCCGACGAGCAGGGCGCGCGCCTGGCCGCGACCGGGACGCATCCGTGGAGCCCGTGGCAGGAGCAGCGAATCATCGACACCGAGCACTACCGCCGCGTCGAGGAGGGGCTCAAGTACGTCGCCTGGCGCAACAACACGTTCAGCCTTCACGTCCACGTCGGCGTGCGCGGCGCAGACCGCGCCGTCGCGGTCTGCGACCGGATGCGGCCGCTGCTGCCCGAGCTGCTCGCGGTCTCGGCGAGCTCGCCGTTCCTCGACGGCCGCGACGCCGGCCTGCACAGCGTGCGCAGCCAGATCTTCACCAAGAGCTTCCCCCGCTGCGGCATCCCCGACGCCTTCGGGAGCTGGCGGGCGTACGCCGACTTCGTCGACCTGCTCGTGCGAACCCGCTCGATCGTCGAGCACACGCAGCTCTGGTGGAGCGTGCGCCCGCACCATTCCTTCGGGACCGTCGAGGTGCGGATCTGCGATGCGCAGTCCGACGCCGGCGCCTCCACGGCGCTGGCCGGATTGATCGTCGCCTGCGTCGCCCAGGCCGCGACCGACCACGACGAGGGCGTGCCGTTCGACGACCCGCCACCGCGGCTGGTCGAGGAGAACTTCTGGCGCGCGATCCGGGACGGCCTCGACGGGCGCATGATCGACCTCGAGCGGCTCGAGGAGGTGCCGTCCGCCGGGATCGGCGACCGCCTGCTCGCCTGGACGGAGCCGGCTCGCGGCGTCCTCGGGCTCGACGCCGCCCTGCCCGCCGAGAACGGCGCTCAGCGCCAGCGGCGCGCGCTCGCGGCCGGCGCCACGATGGAAGACGTGTTCGCCGCCGAGGTCGACCTGGCGGCGCGAACCTATGCGAGCTCGGAGGTGAGTGCGTGAACGACGAGGCGACGGGACGAGAGCCGGGGGCAGCGCCCGAGGGGGCGCCGAGCGAGGAGGAGCTGCGCGCGGCGTTCGAGGAGCAGATGCGGCGCATCCGCGTCGAGGACGTGCTGCTCCAGACGACGGCCACGCTGGTCAACCTGGCGGCCCGCCGGCTCGGGCTCGCCACCGAGCCCGGCGAGGACAACGCGGCCGAGCGCGACATCGAGCAGGCGCGGCTGGCGATCGACGGCGTGCGCGCGCTCGTGCCGCTCTGCCCGCCGCAGGAGGCGGAGTCGATCCGCCAGGCGCTGTCGCAGCTCCAGATGGCGTTCGCGCGCGAGGCGGGCGGCGGCGCACCGCCGGCTCAGCCCTCGGGCGAGGGTGCGGCGGGCGCGGGCGCGGATGCCCCTGGAGAGCAACAGCCGCCAGAGTCCGATCAGGACGCCGAGCGCGCGAAGGCGCGCGCGAAGATCTGGACACCGCCGGGTTCCTGAGCGCCCTGCGCGCGCTGGCGCGGGAGAACCGGCCCGCGTCGCGCCGGGCCGGCGTATAGACTGCCGGCCGCTTTTCGACCGGGCGGTTGTCGCACCCGCGGCACGACAGGCGCGCACCGCGCGCTGGCCCCCGAAGCCCGCCCGCTACCGAAGACCCAGACGGAGGACATCCCTTGACCGACTTCCTTACCGACTACGGCGTGATAGTGGCGCTCGTCTGCGCTGCGGCCGCCGTGGCCTACGGCGTACTGACCACGCGCTGGCTGCTCGCCAAGTCGCCCGGCAACGAGCGCATGCAGGAGATCTCGTTCGCGGTGCAGGAGGGGGCGAAGGCCTACCTGACGCGCCAGTACCAGATCATCGGCATGGTCGCCGTCGTCCTGGCGATCGTGCTCGCGATCGCGCTCGACATCGAGACGGCGATCGGCTTCGTCATCGGCGGCGCCTTCTCCGGCGCGGCCGGCTTCATCGGCATGAACGTGTCGGTGCGCGCGAACTCGCGCGTGGCGGAGGCGGCGCGCGGCGGCGTCGGCAAGGCGCTCGACGTGGCGTTCAAGGGCGGTGCCGTCACCGGCCTGCTCGTCGCCGGCCTGGCGCTGCTCGGCGTCGCCGGCTACTACGGCGTCCTGCGGCTGTTCGACGTCGACCAGCGCGACGCGGTCGACGCCCTCATCGGCCTCGGCTTCGGTGGCTCGCTGATCTCCGTCTTCGCCCGACTGGGCGGTGGCATATTCACCAAGGCCGCCGACGTCGGCGCCGACATCGTCGGCAAGATCGAGGCCGGAATCCCCGAGGACGACCCGCGCAACCCGGCGGTCATCGCGGACAACGTCGGCGACAACGTCGGCGACTGCGCCGGCATGGCGGCCGACCTCTTCGAGACGTACGCCGTCACCGCTGTCGCGGTCATGCTGCTCGGCGTACTGACGTTCGACCAGATCGACGCGGCGGCGATGTTCCCGCTCGTGCTCGGTGGCGTGTCGCTGATCGCATCGATCATCGGCGCCTTCGCCGTGCGCAGCGCGAACGGCAACGTCGAGCGGGCGCTCTACCAGGGCCTGATCGTCTCGGGCGTGCTCGCCGCGGCCGCGTTCCTGCCGGTGTCGCTGTGGCTGATGGACGACCTCTCGTTCCTCGACGACGCGTCCGACCTGATCACCGGCGGCCTCGACAGCGCCCCGTCCGGCCTCGAGATCTGGTTCTGCACGCTGATCGGCATCGGCATCACCGCCGGCCTGTTCGTCATCACCGACTACTACACGTCGACGCGCTTCAACCCGGTCAAGAGCACCGCGCGCGCGTCGCAGACCGGTCACGCGACGAACATCATCCAGGGCCTCGCGCAGGGCTTCCAGGCGACCGCCGCTCCCGCGATCCTGATCGCGCTCGGCATCCTGCTCGCCAACGAGCTCGCCGGCATCTACGGCATCGGCGTCGCCGTGATGGCGCAGCTGTCGCTGACCGGCCTGATCGTCGCGCTCGACGCGTTCGGCCCGATCACCGACAACGCCGGCGGCATCGCCGAGATGGCCGACCTGCCGCAGGAGATCCGCGACATCACCGACCCGCTCGACGCGGTCGGCAACACCACCAAGGCGGTCACCAAGGGCTACGCGATCGGCTCCGCCGTGCTCGCGGCGCTCGTGCTGTTCGCGGCGTTCGTCGAGGAGCTGCGCGAGGAGGCCGACAGGTCGCTCGAGGTGCTGCAGACGTTCGAGATCTCGCAGCCCGAGGTCCTGATCGGCCTCGTGATCGGCGGCATGATGGTCTACCTGTTCGCCGCCCTCTCGATCGAGTCGGTCGGCCGCGCGGGCGGCGGGGTCGTCGAGGAGGTTCGGCGTCAGTTCCGCGAGAAGCCGGGCATCATGGACGGCAGCGAGAAGCCCGACTACGCCCAGTGCGTCGACATCGTCACCAAGGCGGCGCAGCGGGAGATGATCCTGCCGGCGCTGATCCCGATCGTCGTGCCGGTCGTCGTCGGCCTGCTCAGCTACCAGGCGCTCGGCGGCCTGCTGATCGGCGTCATCGTCGTCGGCTTCTTCGCCGCGGTCTCGATGACCTCCGGCGGCGGCGCCTGGGACAACGCCAAGAAGCTGATCGAGGACGGCGAGTTCGGCGGCAAGGGCTCCCCGGCCCATGAGGCCTCCGTCACCGGGGACACGGTCGGCGATCCCTACAAGGACACCGCCGGCCCCGCCATCAACCCGATGATCAAGGTGGCCAACATCGTCGCCATCCTGATCATCCCGTTCCTGATCTAGCCGCTCGACGTCACGGCCGGGCCCGGCGAGCGCAACCCGCGCACACGCCAGGCCCGGCCCTCGTCGCCCTCCCGCACGCGACGTGCGGCCACATGCCGGCCGCAACTCGTCCGTCACCCCGCCGGCCTCCCACGCCTGCCGCCTCGCGGCCATATCTCGGCCGCAACTCAACTTTCAGTCTGTGCGTGGATAGCCGGCCGAGCCTCCGGCGCCACTTCCCCGTGGTCGTGGCCGGCCTGGGCCCGGGCGTCGGCCACCGACGCCGATCCCTAGGCAGGTGCGCCAGCGACGCTGATCTCGCGGCCGCCCCGAAGCCCATCTCGCTCCCCGAGTAGGTTTCCCCGCCGATGGCTGAGTGGCGACCGAAGGTTGCGGGGCTCGAGCGGGTGCTCGGGACGGGTGCGCTGTTCAGCACGGCGTACGGGAACGTCGGCAGCTCGATCTACTACGCGCTCGGCCTGGTGGCGGTGTTCGCGCTCGGGATGACGCCGGTGGTCTTCCTGATCGCGGGGCTGATCTTCATCTGCACGGCGGCGAGCTACACCGAGGCGACGACGATGTACCCGGAGGCGGGCGGGTCGTCGTCGTTCGCGCGGCGGGCGTTCAACGAGGCCTGGTCGTCGCTGACCGCGTGGGGCCAAATGCTCAACTACATCATCACCGTCGCGATCTCGGCGTACTTCCTGCCGCACTACCTCGGCGTGATCTGGGAGCCGCTGCTGACCGCGCCGGGGGACGTCCTGTGGGCGATCGGCGTCGTGGCGTTCCTGGCGGCGCTGAACGTCGTCGGCGTCAAGGAGGCGGCGGGCCTGAACGTGTTCCTGGCGCTCGCCGACTTCGCCACCCAGGTCGGGCTGGTCGTGCTCGGCATCGTGCTGGTGTTCTCGCCCGACACGCTCGTCCAGAACGTCGACTTCGGGGTCACGCCGACGGTGTCCGACTTCCTGATCGCGATCCCGGTCGGGATGGTGGCGTTCACGGGCATCGACACGATCTCGAACATGGCCGAGGAGGCGCGCGACTACGGCGAGACGATCCCGCGGGCGATGAAGGGGGTCGTGGTCGCGGTCCTGACGATCTCGCTGACGCTGCCGATGGTCGCCCTGTCTGCGATGCCCGTGCGGGACGGCACCACGGCGCTGGCGCAGCCCCCCGAGGAGGGCGGGTTCTCGAACAACCCGATCCTGGGCGTCGTCACGAACCTCGAGCTCGGCGCGCTCCAGGGGCCGGCCGAGATCTACATCGGCATGCTGGCCGCGACGATCCTGTTCGTCGCCGCCAACGCCGGTCTGATCGGGCTCTCGCGCCTGAGCTACTCGATGGGCCAGTACCGCCAGCTGCCGGGCATCCTGCGCCAGCTCCATCCGCGCTTCCGCACCCCGTACGTGGCGATCGTCGTCTTCGGGTCGGTCGCGTGCCTGACGATCCTCCCGGGGCAGGCCACCTTCCTCGGCACGATCTACGCGTTCGGCGCGATGCTCTCGTTCACGATGGCCCACGCCTCGGTGATCGCGCTCAGGTTCAAGGAGCCCGACCGCGAGCGCCCCTTCCGCGGGCGGGGCGACCTCCGCGTGCGCGGCGTCGAGGTGCCGATCTACGCAGTCCTCGGCGGGCTCGGGACGGGCTCGGCCTTCATCGCCGTCAGCGTGCTCAACCTCGAGACGCTGATCGCCGGGGTGGTCTGGCTGGTGCTCGGCATGGCGGTCTACGTCGCATACCGGCGCAACCAGGGGCTGACCCTGACCGAGACGCGCAAGATCGTGCTTCCCAAGCCCGTCGTCGAGCACGAGGTCGAGTACGAGTCGGTCCTGGTCGCGTTCGAGGAGGGGAGGTACTCGCCCGAGGCGATCTCGACGGCGGCCAAGCTCGCCGCACGCCGCCGGCGCGGGATCCACGTGCTCGTGACGATCACCGTCCCGTCGAACCTCCCGCTCGACGCGTCGATGCCCGACCAGGAGGCGCGCGCCCAGGAGGCGATCGACGCGGCGAGGCTCCGCGGCGGGCGGCGCGTCACCGGCCATTGGGAGAAGGTGCGGGCCGGGGCGGCGGGGCGCCGGATCGTCCACGAGGCGCGCGACATCCACGCGCGCGCGATCGTGATGTCGCTTCCCCCGAGGCGGGCCGGCGCATCGATCTTCGGCCGCACGCTCGAGACGGTCCTGGCCGACCGCCCCTGCCGCGTGATAATCGACTCGTCGCCGCCCGCTCCGGTGCAGGCGGCGGCGTAGCATCGAAGCCGTGCGGACCGTGTACTCGAAGTCGCAGCTGGCGCTCGGTGGCCTGCTGGTCGGCGTTGGCCTCGCGATGCTGGCGACGGCCGTGGCGGGCGGCGGCGGACCGCTGTCGCTCGGCGTGATCGTCGGCGGGTCGTTCGCCGCCTTCGGCGCGGCACGGATCTGGCTCGCTCGCCAGCGGACGGCGGAGGCTGAGCGGTGAGCGGCGCAGGCGAAGGCGACGGCAAGCCGCTCGCGTCCGTTCGTGCTCGCCTGCGGAGCGGCGCCGGCGACGCAAACGTGCGGATCGAGCGCGGGCTCGGCGTGCCGGAGCTGTTCGCGATCGCCGCGGGCGCGGTCGGCTCCTCGGTCTTCTTCGCGCTCGGCATCGTCGCCGACCAGGCGGCCGGCCTGACGCCGCTCGCCTTCCTCGCGGCCGGGTTCTTCTTCGTCCTGACGGTGCTGACCTACCTCGAGGGCAACTCGCTGCACCCCGAGCGTGGCGGCGCGTCGGTGTTCGCCCGCCACGCCTTCAACGAGCTCTGGGGCTTCATCACCGCGTGGGCGATCGTGCTCGACTTCCTGATCGTGATGGCGATCGGGGCGCTCGCCACTTCCGGCTACCTCGCCGTCTTCTGGGATGCGTTCCGCGACGAGGGCGCCGAGCTCGCGATCGCCGGACTGGTACTGGCCTGGGTGGCGTGGTCGAACGTGCGCGGCCAGACGGCCGCCCGCTACCGGCTCGTCCTGCGGCTCGTGCTCGTGAGCGCGGCCCTGTTCGCCGTGATCATTGCGGTCGGGCTCGTCGAGGATCACGACCTCGCCGGCTGGGCGGGCGCGATCGACCTCGGCCAGACCCCGACGTGGGAGGGCCTCGGCTTCGCGATCATCGTCGCCGGGGCGGCGCTCGCGGGCATCGAGTCGGCCTCCGGGCTGGCGGGCGAGCTGCGCGTGGGCAGGCGCAAGCTCCGGCGCATCGTCGTCGTGACGGCGGTCGGCATGCTGGTCCTGTTCGTCGGCATGTCGTTCGTCGGGATCCTGCTCGTCCCGGTCGAGGGCGGTGCCACGCCGCTCGGCGACGAGTACCTGAAGGCGCCCGTCGTGGGGGTCGTCGCGAGCCTCGAGCCCGCGCTGCTCTCGGACGTCCTGCGCTACGTCGTCGGCGTCGTCGGCACGCTCGTGCTCGTCCAGGCGGTCAACGGGCAGATGCTCGGCATCGGCAGGCTGGCCTACTCGCTCGGCCGCCATCGCCAGATCCCCGGCCTGCTGTCGCGACTGAGCGGCGAGCACGGAACGCCGTACGTCGCGATCCTCGCGGCCGCGGCGATCGCGTTCGCGCTCAGCATCCCCGACGACATCGGCATGCTCGCCGGGATCTTCGCCTTCGGAGGGACGCTCGCGTTCACGCTCGCGCATCTGTCGGTCGTCGTGCTGCGCTTCCGCGAGCCGGACCGGCGGCGCGCCTACACGGTGCCGTTGAACGTCCGCGTCCGTGGCTGCCCGGTGCCGATTCCGAGCGCGCTCGGCGCGGTCTGCGGGGCCGGCGCTTGGGTGACGGTGGCGATCCTGCACGAGGAGGCGCGCTACGTCGGCGGCGGCTGGATGCTCGCCGGGATCGCGATGTACGTCGGCTACCGGGTCGCCCAGGGCAAGTCGATCACCAAGCGGTTCACGGTGCCCGAGGAGGCGCTGCGCGAGGCGCGCGAGATCGAGTACGGGAGCATCCTCGTCCCGATCTTCGGCGGACCGCTCGACGACGACATCGTCGGCACCGCGGGCCGGCTGGCCGCCGAGCGCGCCGAGGAGGGCGAGGGCGGCACGATGCTCGAGGCGATCTGGGTGTTCCAGATCCCGATGTCGCTGCCGATCGACGCGCGCGTGCCCGAGGAGCGGCTCGACGCGGCCCGGCGCGCCCTGGCGCGGGCGAAGCAGGTCGGCGAGGAGTACGCCGGCGTCGAGGTGGCGACGGCGATGGTCCGCGGCCGGACGGTCGGCGCGGCGATCGTGGGGGAGGCCCGGCGGCGCGGCGTCGAGGCGATCGCGCTCGCGGCCGAGGCGCCGACGCGGATTCGCGGCGGGGCGATCCTCGGGGGGCGCGGGATCGGCAGCGACCGCTTCGCCGGCGACCTCACTCGCTACGTGATCGAGAAGGCGCCGTGCAGGGTGATCCTGACCGCACCGCCCGCCGAGGCCGACCGCGACACGGTCGAGCACGCGACGGTCGAGGAGCCCTCCGACACGTAGGGTCGCAACGCTATTGTCCGTCAGATGTTCGTCTTGATCGTGGGCTGTGGCCGTGTCGGCTCCGCCGTCGCGAAGTCGATGCTCGCCGACGGCCACGAGGTATCCGTCCTGGATGAGAACCCGGAGGCGATCGCGCTGCTCAACCGCGGGCAGGAGCGCAGCTGGGAGGATCTCGGCGGGTCGTTCACCGTCGGCACGGCGCTCGAGATCGACGCGCTGCTGCAGGCGGGGATCGAGCGCGCCGACGCGTTCGTCGCCTCGACCAACGGCGACAACACGAACCTCGTGATCGCGCAGATCGCCCAGCGCCGGTTCGACGTCGAACGCGTCGTCGTCCGCGTGCTCGATCCCGGGCGCGCCAAGTGGTACGCCGAGCAGGGCCTGCAGACGATCTGCCCGACCCAGACGGCGATTGAGCTGCTCGAGGCCGCCGTCCGCGGGCAGATCCGCTTCGAGGGGGTCGCGGGCTGACATGGACGGCGAGCCGATGTACGCGGTCGTCGTGGGCGCCGGCAAGGTCGGCTGGAACCTGGCGCGCGAGCTGATCGACAAGGGCCACGAGGTGACCGTGGTCGAGCACAGCCGGCGTCGCTACGAGACCGTCGAGGAGGAGCTCGAGCACGCGATCCAGTACGGCGACGGCACCGAGCTGTGGGTGCTCGAGCGTGCGGGGATCGAGCGCGCGGACCTCGTCGTGGCGGTGACCGGCGACGACGAGGACAACATCCTGATCTGCCAGGTCGCGACCGAGAAGTACGGCGTCGAGCGGGTCGTCGCGCGCTGCAACAACCCGCGCAACCTGCAGCACTTCGAGCTGCTCGGCATCAAGCCGGCGGTATCGGCCACCGACCTGATCCTGCGGCTGATCGAGCACGAGGTGCCCAAGTACGGGCTCGTCCACCTGCTCGACCTCAAGGAGCAGCGGCTCGAGATCATCGAGATGGAGGTCGGCGAGGGCTCGCCGGCCGACGGGGTGCTCGTCGCGGATCTCGGACTGCCCGACGGGTCGCTGGTGATCTCGGTCCTGCGCGACGGCGGCGGCTTCGTCCCCGTGGGGGACTCGGTCGTCAGGGCCGGGGACGAGGTCCTGCTGGTGCTCGACATCGGGCTCGAGGACGCGGTCACCCAGCGCTTCGTCGGACGCTCGGCGGCAGCCTGAGCCCGTGGCCGTGCGCGAGGTCGACCATCTGCTGATCGGCGGTGGCCTGGCCGCGGCGAACTGCGCGCGCACGCTGCGCGACGAGGGCGCCGACGGCTCGATCCTGCTCGTCGGGCGCGAGCCGGAGGCGCCGTACAACCGGCCGCCGCTGTCGAAGGGCTACCTGCGCGGGACCGAGTCGCGCGAGCAGGCGCTGTTCCGGCCCGCCGAGTGGTGGGACGAGCAGGGCATCGACCTGCTGACGCGCACGAGCGTGATGAAGCTCGACGCCGATTCGCGCACCGCGACGCTGTCGACCAAGGAGGAGGTGCGCTTCGACAAGGCGCTGCTGGCGACCGGCGCGAACGTTCGCCGCCTGCGCGTCGACGGCAGCGACCTCGACGGCATCCACTACCTGCGCGCGTTCGGCAACGCGGACGCGATCCGCGCCGACGTCGAGGGCGCCGAGCGGGTCGTGATGATCGGCGGCAGCTACATCGGCTGCGAGTGCGCGGCTTCGATCGCATCGGCGTTCGGGGCCAAGTGCACGATCCTGATGCAGGAGGACGTCACCTTCGAGGGCCCGTTCGGGACGGAGGTCGGCCGCTTCTTCCAGGGCGTGCTGACCGAGCACGGCGTCGAGATCCACGGCGGCGACGCGATCGAGCGCTTCGAGGGATCCGACGGGCGCGTGACGCGCGTGATCAGCAAGGGCGGGCTCGAGCTCGAGTGCGACGCCGTCGTCGTCGGCGTCGGCGTGATGCCGGACGTGATGCTCGCCCGGGGGGTCGGGCTCGAGATCGGCGAGCGCGGCGGCGTGCTCTGCTCGTCCCGGCTCGAGACCTCGGCGCCGGGCATCTACGCCGCCGGCGACATGTGCGAGTACGACAGCGCCGCGCACGGTGGGGCGCTGCGCGTCGAGCACTGGGACGTCGCCTTCAACCACGGCCGGACGGCGGCGCTCAACATGCTCGGCCGCGACATCGCCCACGAGACCGTGCCCTACTTCTACTCGCGCCTAGCCGACTGGGCCGAGGAGATGGAGTACGTCGGCCCCGGCACCGGCGAGCCCGTGATCCGCGGCTCGCTCGCCGACGGCGACTTCACCGCCTTCTACGTCGCCGACTCCGGCGCCGTCACCGCCGCCCTCACCGTCGGCCGCTCCGCCGATCTCGACGAGGCCCGCCGCCTGATCCTCGACGGCTCCCCGGTCGACGCCTCGTCGCTCGCCGACGAGAGCACCGAGCTGGCGTCCGTCTAAAGTCGTTCGCGGCCGAGCGTTCGTTCGTGAGGCCGGTCGTGGCGCCAAGGGGGACGTATCGAACCCAGCACGGACGAGACTGGGGAGCCTGGACTCGAACCGGGACTACCTGGACCAGAACCAGGCGGGCTGCCAATTACCCCACTCCCCAGAGTGACCGCGGCCCACATGGCCGACGGCGACACGCAAGTCTAGCTGCTGAGCGCCGATGCGTCGGGCCGTTCCGTCCGAGGCATGTGGAAGCATATGCGCTATGCCGCCCGTGCGCTACGACTGGGAAGCCATCCGGGCCTTCTACGAGGCTGGCAACTCGATGGCGCGCTGCAAGGCGCGGTTCGGCTTCGGAAACGGTGCTTGGGAGAAGGCGGTGCGCCGCGGGGACATCGTGCCGCGACGCGACCATCCGCGTCCCCCGGGGCGCACGCGCGCGAAGGTCGCTGTGATGTTGTCGCAGGAGCTCAGCCAGGCCGAGATCTCCCGGCGCTTGGGACTGGGGCGCGCGACGATCTCGCATCACGCCCGAGCGCTCGGGATCGCGGCGAGGGAGGAGTGCGCCCGACGGTACGACTGGGGCGAGGTGCAGCGCTACCACGACGCAGGCCACACCGCTCGCGAGTGCATGCGCCGCTTCGGGTTCGCCTCTCAGACTTGGCACGAGGCGCGAGAGCGCGGCGCAATCCGCACGCGTCCGGCGGCGGCGCCCATCGAGACGTACCTGGTCCGGGGGAGGCGCGTCTCCCGCAGCCATCTGAAGCGGCGGCTGCTGGCGGAGGGGCTCAAGCGCGGCGCCTGCGAGGAGTGCGGGCTCGTCGAGTGGCGGGGTCGCCCGCTCTCGCTCGCCCTGCATCACGTGAACGGCGAGGGAGATGACAACCGGCTCCACAACCTCCAGCTGCTCTGCCCCAACTGCCACAGCCAGACGCCGAGCTTCTCCGCGCGCAACCTGGGAACGCCGCGCCTGCCGGCGGGTGCGCGGTGGCTCAGGAACGAGCGCCACAGGCGGCTTCCCGTTCGCGGTATGGCCTGCTGACGGCCCGGACCGACGGACGGGGCGGCCGCCTGACCGCTAC
This sequence comes from Thermoleophilaceae bacterium, assembly GCA_040881635.1. Lineage (GTDB taxonomy): Bacteria > Actinomycetota > Thermoleophilia > Solirubrobacterales > Thermoleophilaceae > JAAYBF01. The sequence goes on along the minus strand of JBBECV010000014.1, from coordinate 58,534 downwards.
GCCGCCGCCTGCTGCGCCCAGTCGCGGTAGAGGCGGGCGTAGGCGCCGCCGGCGGCGAGCAGCTCGTCGTGGGTGCCCTGCTCGGCGATGCGGCCGTGATCGAGGACGACGATGCGGCCGGCGTCGCGGATGGTGGAGAGGCGGTGGGCGATGACGATCGCGGTGCGGCCGGCGAGCAGGCGGCGCAGTCCGCGCTCGATGCCGGCCTCGGTGTGGACGTCGACGTTCGAGGTCGCCTCGTCGAGGATCAGGATGCGAGGGTCGGCGGCGGCCGCGCGCGCGAACGCGACGAGCTGGCGCTGGCCGGCCGACAGCTGCCCGCCGCGCTCGCCGACATCGGTGTCGTAGCCGTCCGGCAGCCGCATGACGAAGTCGTGGGCGCCGACGGCGCGAGCGGCCGCCTCGACGCGCGCCTGCACGTCTGACCGGTCGCCATCGTCCGCTGTGCCGAGCCCGTCCGCCTCCGGCATGCCGAACGCGATGTTGTCGCGGATCGTCCCCGAGAACAGGAAGCTCTCCTGGGGGACGATGCCGAGCTGGGAGCGCAGCGAGCGCTCGCGAACGTCGCGCAGATCGTGGCCGTCGACCAGCACCCGGCCCGCGCCCGGGTCGTAGAAGCGCGCGACGAGCTTGACGAGCGTCGACTTCCCCGCGCCCGTGGCTCCCACGAGCGCGACCGTCTGCCCCGGCGGGATCGACAGCGAGACGCGGTCGAGCGCGACGTCGTCGTCGCCGTAGCCGAACGAGACGTCGTCGAGCTCGACCGCCCCGCGGATCGGGGGCAGGTCGATCGCGTCGTCGGCGTCGCGAACGTCGGGCTCCTCGTCGAGCAGGTCGAAGATCTTGTCGAGCGCGGCCATCCCGGCCTGGTAGGTCGTGTAGAGCTGCGACAGCTGCTGGATCGGGTCGAAGAAGCTCTGCAGGTAGAAGACGAACGACGCCAGCACGCCGATCGTGACGACGCCCTCGACGACCTGGTTGCCGCCGTAGAGCAGGATCGCGGCGGTCGCGACCGCCGACAGCAGCTCCACCGAGGGGAAGTAGGCCGCGTTGAGGTAGACCGTCTTCATGTTCGCGTCGCGGTTCTCGTCGTTGAGCGCGGCGAACTGGCGCTCGTGGCGCGGCTCCTGGCCGAACGCGCGCACGATCCGCACCCCGGACAGCGTCTCCTGCAGGTACGCCGTCACCTGCGCGATCCGCTCGCGCGTGAGCCGGTAGGCGCCGGCCGAGGCGATCCGGAAGGCGATGCTGCCGGCCGCGAGGACGGGGAAGACCATGAACGTGACGAGCGCGAGCTGCGGGTCGAGCGCGACCAGGATCGCGGCCGTCCCGAGCAGCGTCAGCGACGCGGCGAACAGCGTCACCACGCCGTCCGTCACCAGCGCGTCGAGCGCCTGCACGTCATTGGTCATGCGCGAGATCAGCACGCCGGAGCGATTGCGCGAGTAGAAGCCGATCGACAGCGTCTGCAGGTGCGAGAAGATCCGCCGTCGCAGGTCCGCGAGCGCGCGCTGGCCGACCCAGCTCGTCAGGTACGTCTGGGCGTACGTGCCGCCGAAGTTGACCGCCGCCGCGACCAGGAACGCGACGGTGATCCAGGTCAGCGCGGTCAGATCCTGCTGGCGGATGCCGTCGTCGATCGCCCGGCCGGCGAGGTACGGCGGCGCGAGCGACGCGGCCGTCGCCAGCGTCAGCGCGACGAACATCAGGATCACCCGCCCGCGGTAGGGCCGCAGCAGCGCCATCAGCTGGCGCAGCTTCCGCGTGCGCCCTCTCTCTCCGCGCAGGACCGCCCAGATGGCGCGCAACCGGCTCACAGGCCCGCCAGCTCCTGCTCCGGGTCCTCGCGCGTCAGGAAGACCTGGTCCGGCAGTCCGCGCTCGGCGATCTCACGGTAGAGCGGCGACCGCTCGATCAGCTCCTCGTGGCTGCCGCGAGCGACGATCCGGCCGCGCTCGAGCACTACGACGTCGTCGGCGAGCGCGATCGTCGAGAGGCGGTGGGCGATCACGAACGTCGTGCGGCCCTCCATCACCTCGCGCAGCGCGCGCTTGATCCTCGCCTCGGTGGTCGCGTCCACGCTGGAGGTGGCGTCGTCGAGGATCAGGATCCGCGGCTGGGCGAGCAGGGCGCGCGCGATCGCGACACGCTGGCGCTGGCCGCCCGAGAGCGTCAGCCCGCGCTCGCCGACGAGCGTGTCGTAGCCGTCGGGAAGCTCGGCGACGACCTCGGCCAGGCCCGCCCGCCGGGCGGCGTCCTCCACCTCGGCGTCGCTGGCGTCGGGCCGCGCGTAGGCGACGTTCTCGCGCAGCGTCGCCGAGAACAGGAACGCGTCGTCGGAGACCAGCGCGATCTCGCGCCGCAGCGACCCGACATCGACCCGGCGGATGTCGACCCCGTCTACCAGGACCTGTCCGCGTTGGGGGTCGTACAGGCGCGGGATCAGGTTCACGAGCGTGGTCTTGCCGGCGCCGGTGGCGCCGACCAGGGCGATCGTGCGCCCGGGCTCGACCGCGAGGCTGACGTGACGCACGGTCGGCGCGGCCCCCTCGTAGGCGAACGTGACGTCGCGCAGCTCGACCCGCCCGCCGCCGCTCGGCAGCGCCGGCGCGCCCGCCGGGGAGGTCAGCCGCGGCTCGCGGTCGAGGATCTCGAAGACGCGGTTCCCGGATGCCACCGCGCGCTGCGCCATGCCGAGCGACACGCCGAGCATCCGCATCGGCGTCGTCAGCATCACGACGTAGCCGAAGAAGGCGACGAACTCGCCGACGCTGATCGTCCCGGCGACGGCCTGCCGACCGCCGATCAGGATGATCGCCGCGAGCCCCAGCTGCGGCAGGAAGCCGATGTACGGGTTGTAGAACGCGCGCAGGCGGCTCGAGGCCATCGACTGGTCGAACACGCGCCCGACGACGTGCTGGAAGCGGCGGATCTGGCGGTCCTCGCGCGCGAAGCCCTTGACGATCCGCACGCCGGAGACGTTCTCCTCCGCCTCGGCGGTCAGCTCGGCGATCCGCTGCTGGACCTCTTGCGCCGCCGGCCGGTTGCGCCGGCCGTAGCGCGCGGCGACCCAGATCACCAGCGGCATTGGCGCCAGCGCGACGAGCGCCAGCAGCGGGTTGACGGCGAGCATCACGGCCGCCGCGATCAGGATCGTCAGCGCCGACTGGAGCATGAAGATCAGTCCGTAGCCGAGGAAGAAGCGCACGGACTGCAGGTCGACCGTCGCGCGCGACATCAGCTGCCCGGTCTGCTGGCCGTCGAAGAAGCCGAGCTCGAGCGACTGCAGGTGCCGGTACATCAGGTTGCGCAGGTCGAGCTCGACGCCGAGCGACACGCGCCCCGCGACAAGCCGGCGCACGACGCTGAAGCCGAGCCGCAGCACGCCGGCGCCGACGAGCGCGAGCGCCAGCGGCCAGAGCGAGCCGCCGCCGTCGCGGATGTCGTCGACCGTGACGCCGACGAGGAAGGGGATCAGCACGCCGGCGCCCATCGCGGCGGCCGCGAGCAGGAAGGAGGCGATCACGCCTCGGCGGTAGGGACGCAGGAAGCCCAGCAGACGGCGGAAGACGCGCATCAGCTCCTCACTTTACTTAATGAAGCAATGGCATCGAGGGTGGCGTGGTTACGATCAGGTCATGCCACGGACGCTCAGCGACGACCTCGTCCGCAAGGTCCCCGTCATACCCGCATCCGACAGCGTCGGCCAGGCGGCTCGCAGGGTCGTCGACTCCGGGCTCCCGGCGCTACCGGTCGACGACGACGGGCGCTACTGCGGGATCTTCGGCGAGCGCGAGTTCGTCACCGTGATCTTCCCCGGCTACCTGGGCGAGCTCAAGTACGCCGGCTTCATGACCCATGCGCTCGACGAGGGCATCGAGAAGCGCGCCACCGCCCTGGCCGAGCGCGTCGGCGATCACTGCAACAGGGAGCACATCGACGTCGACGAGGGCTTCTCGGACGCCCAGCTCGCCGAGATCTTCCTACACCACCGCGTCCTGATCGTGCCGGTCGTCGACTCCGACCGCCACGTCAAGGGCGTCATCACCCGCGGCGACTTCTTCGCCGCCCTCGTCGACCGCATCGACGGCACGGAGTAGCCCCCAGGGGGCTCGCGCCCCCCCGTCGTGCGCTTGCCGGCGGGCGAGGGCCCATGGGTGAGATAGCTCCGGGTGGACTCGAACCACCGACCTCACGATTATGAGTCGTGCGCTCTAACCAGCTGAGCTACGGAGCCGCGAGGGGCCGATTCTAGAGCGCGCGGCGCCGGCCGCCCGGGTGGGGGAGGATTCGGGCATGTCCGAGCCGCCGATCCTGACCGCGGTGCCGAACGTCAGCGAGGGCCGCGACCGCGGCGTCCTCGAGCGCATCGAGCGCGGGTTCGCGCCCGCGCGCTTCCTCGACCTGCACGCCGATCCCGACCACAACCGCTCGGTCTTCACGCTCGCCGCGCGCCAGGGCGAGCTCGCCGACGGCCTGGTCGCCGGGGCGCGCGCCGTCCTCGAGGCGGTCGACCTGACGGGCCACGGCGGCGTCCACCCGTACGTCGGCGCGCTCGATGTGATGCCGGTCGTCTACCGCTCGGACGCCGAGCGCGGCCCCGCCTGCGCCGAGGCGCTGACCGCCGCCGCTCGGATCGGCGCCGAGCTCGAGCTGCCGGTCGTCCTCTACGGAGAGCTGGCGACGCGGCCCGAGCACCGTGAGCGGGGGTGGCTGCGGCGGGGCGGCGCGGCCGTGCTGGCGAAGCGGATCGCGGCGGGGGAGGTGCGCCCCGACTTCGGGCCCGAGCGAGCCCACCCGACCGCCGGCGTCGTCCTCGCCGCCGCGCGACCGCCGCTGGTCGCCTTCAACGTAGATCTGGAGACCGCGGACGTCGACGTCGCCCGCGCGATCGCCGCCACGATTCGCGAGTCCGACGGCGGCATGCCCGGGGTGCGCGCGATCGGCCTCTACCTCGAGCGCCGCGGCCGCGCACAGGTGTCGACCAACGTCCACGACCACCTCGCCACGCCGCTGAGCGAGATCGTCGCCGCCGTGCGCGCACGCGCGCCGATCGCCGAGGCCGAGCTGGTCGGCCTGGCTCCGCGCGCCGCCTTCGCCGGCTTCCCCGACGACGTGCCGCTGCGCGGCTTCACGCCCGGCCGCCACCTGCTCGAGAGCGTGCTCGACACGGTTGCCTGAGCGCCCCCGGGGCCACCGCGCGCGGAACGCTCGGATACGCTGCCTCGGGATGGCCCAGCCGAAGAGCAAGCGCCGCCGCAAGCACCGTGGCACCCCCGCGGGGACGATCGAGCGTGCCGGGCGGACCGGGCGTCCCCAGACGCGCGAGGACGCGAAGCGGATCGCGCGCGACCGGCGCGCCGAGCGGCTCGACAAGCCGCCCAACTGGCGCAGCTCGATCAACCGTGCCGGGATCGCGGCGGCGGTCTTCGCGGCGCTCGTGGTCCTGGCGTTCGGCCGCCCCGTCGGCGCGGGGATCACCCTGGGGGCCGTCATGTTCGCGATCTATGTGCCGCTCGGGTACGCGACCGACATGGCGATCTACCGCTTCCGCCAGCGCCGCAAGGGCGCCGGCGGCGAGAGCTCCGGCAAGACCAAGCCCAAGTAGGCTCGCCCCATGGACGTGCGCATGCTCACCGTCGGGCCGATCCAGGAGAACTGCTTCCTGCTCCGGCGCGAGGGCTCGGACAGCGCGCTGATCGTCGATCCCGGCGACGAGCCCGACCGGCTGCTGGCGGCGATCGAGGAGACGGGCGCGGAGCTGGCCGGCATCCTGCTCACGCACACGCACTTCGACCACGTCGGCGCCGTGGCGCCGCTGGCGCGCGCGACCGGCGCCGAGGTCTGGGTCCCGAAGCTCGAGCGCGAGATCCTCGCCAACATCAACAGCTACGTCCGCTTCCCCGGCTTCGGGCCGTTCGAGGGCTACGAGGCCGAGCACGTCGTCGGGGGCGGCGAGCGCCTCGAGCTGGCCGGCTTCGAGATCGACGTGCTGCTCACGCCCGGCCACAGCCCCGGGCACGTGACGTACTGGATTCCCGACGAGGCCGCCGTCTTCTCCGGCGACGTGCTGTTCCAGGGCTCGGTCGGCCGCACGGACCTGCCGGGCGGCGACTCGCAGACGCTGATGCGGACGCTCGCGACGCTTGCCGAGACGCTGCCCGACGAGACGACCGTCCATCCCGGCCACATGGGAACGACGACGATCGGCGCCGAGCGCGCCACCAACCCGTTCCTCAGCCAGTTCGCGCCCTAGCCGTGGCGGGAGCCGGCAAGCTCAAGGCCCCGCGGGGCACCTTCGACGTGCTGCCCGACGACGGGCAGCGCCGCCGCGAGCTCTACCGCCGGGCCGGGTCGGTCCTCGGCCGCTACGGCTACCGCCCGTTCGAGGCGCCGGTGATCGAGGACACGCAGCTCTTCGCGCGCGGGGTGGGGGAGTCGACGGACATCGTGCGCAAGGAGATGTTCACGTTCGAGGACCGCGGCGGGCGCTCGCTGACGCTGCGCCCGGAGGGCACCGCCGGCGTCTGCCGCGCCTACGTCGAGCACGGCATGCACAAGCTGCCCCAGCCGGTGAAGCTCTGGTACTGGGGCCCGTTCTTCCGTCACGAGCGCGCCCAGGCCGGCCGCTACCGCCAGTTCGCGCAGGTCGGCGTCGAGGCGCTCGGCTCCGACGACCCGTCCGTCGACGCCGAGTGCGTCCTGCTGCTCGCCGAGCTGCTCGAGGCGGCCGGCGTCCACGAGGTGCGCCTGCGGCTCTCGAGCCTCGGCTCGGTCGACGCGCGCACCGCCTACCTCGACCGGTTGCGCGCCTACCTGCGCGAGCACGAGGACCGGCTGTCCGAGGACGTGCGCGGGCGCATCGACGCCAACCCGCTGCGCGCCTTCGACGCCGACCACGAGGGCACGCAGGCGGTGATGGCGGGCGCACCGCGGCTGCTCGACAGCCTCGCCGGCGAGGACGCCGATCACTTCGCCGAGGTCCGCACGCTGCTCGACGACGCCGGCGTGCCCTACGAGGTCGACCCGACGCTCGTGCGGGGACTCGACTACTACACGCGCACCGTCTTCGAGTTCGACAGCGCCCGGCTCGGCGCGCAGAGCGGCGTCGGCGGCGGCGGGCGCTACGACGGCCTGATCGAGCAGCTCGGCGGGCCGGCCACGCCGGGCGTCGGCTGGGCGGCGGGCATCGAGCGCATCCTGCTCGCCTCCGACGGCGGCCTCGGCGGGTCCCCGGCTCCGGTGTTCGTCGCGATCGGCGACGGCGGCGGCCGGCGCGAGGCGTTCGGGCTGGTGACCGCGCTGCGCGAGGCGGGCATTCGCGCGGAGGTCGAGCAGGCCGGACGCTCGCTCAAGGGCCAGCTCAAGCACGCCGACAGGCTCGGCGCGAAGGCGGTGGCGATCGTCGGCGACGGACTGGAGTGGAAGGACATGGCGACTGGCGAGCAGCGCTCGGTGACCAACGTGCAGGAGGCCGTCCGGATCGCCGTGGGGCTCGACGCATGATCGACGAGGCCGGCCAGGTGACCGCGGGGGGCACGGGGGGCGCGAGTCCCCCGAGGCATAACCGCTTCCGAAGCACGTGGTGCGGAGACGCGCGGCGGGAGGCGGTCGGCGAGGAGCTGCGCGTGGCCGGCTGGGTACACCGCCGGCGCGACCACGGAGGCCTGATCTTCGTCGACCTGCGCGACCGCGAGGGCCTGCTCCAGCTCGTCTTCCACCCCGACACGGCGCCCCAGGCGCACGAGGCGGCCCACGGGCTGCGCTCGGAGGACGTGATCACGGCCACCGGGAGGCTCGTCGACCGCGAGCCGGGGACGGTCAACCCGGACCTGCCGACGGGCGAGGTCGAGCTCGAGGTCAGCTCCTTCGAGCTGCTCGCGGACGCCGAGACGCCGCCGTTCCAGATCGACGAGGACGATCCCGTCGGCGAGGAGCTGCGCCTGCGCTACCGCTACCTCGACCTGCGCAAGCCGCGGATGGCCGACGCGATCCGGCTGCGCCACCAGGTCACCTCGGCGATCCGGCGTCATCTCGACGAACGCGGCTTCCTGGACGTCGAGACGCCGATCCTGACGCGCTCGACGCCCGAGGGCGCGCGCGACCACCTGGTGCCGAGCCGCGCACAGCCGGGGTCCTTCTTCGCATTGCCGCAGTCGCCGCAGCTGTTCAAGCAGCTGCTGATGGTCGCGGGCTTCGAGCGCTACTACCAGATCGCACGCTGCTTCCGCGACGAGGACACGCGCGCCGACCGCCAGCCCGAGTTCACCCAGCTCGACGTCGAGATGTCGTTCGTCGAGGAGGAGGACGTGATCGCGCTGGTCGACGAGCTGATCCCCGAGCTGCTCGCCCTCGGCGGGATCGACGTCCCGACGCCGATCGAGCGCCTGCCCTACGACGAGGCGCTGCTGCGCTACGGCAGCGACCGGCCCGACCGGCGGATACCGATCGAGATCGTCGACCTCGGCGCGGTCTTCGCCAGCTCCGAGTTCAAGGTCTTCAGCGGCGCGCTCGCGTCCGGCGGGACGATCCGCGGCTTCAGCGCATCCGGCGACTTCCCGCGCCGCCGCTTCGACGAGCTGACCGAGCGCGCCCAGGCGCTCGGCGCCAAGGGCCTCGTCTGGGGGGTGGTCGAGGACGGCGGCTGGCGCTCGCCGGTGGCGAAGTTCCTCTCCGAGGAGGAGATCGCCGGCCTGATCGCCGCGACAGGGGCGCAGCCGGGGGACGCGATCCTCGCGGTCGCCGACGATCCCGCAGTCGCCGCGCACGTGCTCGGCGAGCTGCGGCTCGAGGTCGGCGTGCCCGAGGACCGCCACGATCTCGTCTGGGTCGTCGACTTCCCGATGCTCGGCTGGAACGAGCAGGAGCGACGCTGGGACGCGCTGCACCATCCGTTCACCGCCCCCAGCGGTGACCTCGACGGCGATCCCGGCAGCTGGCGCAGCCGCGCCTACGACCTCGTCTGGAACGGCAGCGAGATCGGCGGCGGCTCGATCCGCATCCACTCCCCGGCCGTCCAGCAGCGCGTCTTCGACGCGCTCGGCCTCGGCGAGGACGAGGCCCGCGAGCGCTTCGGCTTCCTGCTCGACGCGCTCTCCTACGGCGCGCCCCCGCACGGCGGCATCGCCTTCGGCATCGACAGGATCGTCGCCCTCCTCGGCGGCCGCGAGTCGATCCGCGAGGTCATCGCCTTCCCCAAGACCGCATCGGGGCTCGATCCGTTGACAGGCGCTCCCGCTCCGGTCGACGAGCGCCAGCTCCGCGACCTGGGGCTTCGCCTGAGATAGCCCCCAGGGGGCTCGCGCCCCCCGGGCCCCCGTCGTGCGCCTGGCCGGTTGGCGATGGGCTTGCGGGACTCGCCGTGGAGAGTCGTCCGCTACCCGCTTTCGGGATGTCTCGGTGGTGGTACGGTTGGTCTAGCCCGAGCTTGTTCGCGAGCCGGTCCATACGTTGAGCCAACACCACGGGATTGGGAGTCCGGCTCGAGTCGTGGCAGGCGCTACAGCCGTCGGCCACGGTCCGGAGGACACCCACGGTGCCAGAGCAAGGCCCAACCCGGTCACCGGTAGCGGCAAGCTGGGGCTATTCATCTCGTAGAGTGGGCTGATGCCTCGAACGGCAGCCTCAGAGCCCTGGCTCGTCGAGCAGCACCTCGCGCATCCGCATGGGCGCGGGCGGCTCGCGGGGGCGCCCGCCACCGGCGCGGCGGGCGGCGCGGCGTGCGGGGACCTGGTCCGGGTCTCGCTGCGCGTCGGGGGCGGCCGCGTCGTCGACGCCGGCTTCGAGGCCTCGGGCTGCGCCGCCGCGCGTGCCGCCGGCAGCGCGACCGTGGCGCTGATCGAAGGCCTCGGCGCGCTCGAGGCCGCGCGGATCTCCCCGGCGACGATCGCCGACGAGCTCGGCGGGCTTGCGCCGACCCACGCCCACGCCGCCGACCTGGCCTGCGACGCACTGCACCGCGCGCTCGGGGCGGCCGCGCGCGACGGCGAGGTCGAGCTCGCCGCCGTCGCGACGCGGACGCTGGTGGCGATGAGCGGCGGCGTCGACAGCGCCGCCGCGGCTCAGCTCGCGATCGACGCCGGCGACGACGTCCTCGCCGTGACGCTCGAGCTGTGGTCCGACCCCGCCGGCGACGGCGAGCAGAGCTGTTGCTCGCCTCAGGCCGTCCGTGGGGCGCGGGCGCTGGCACAGGGCATGGGCCTCCCGCACTTCACGCTCGACCTACGCGAGCGCTTCCGCGGCGACGTGGTCGACGACTTCCTCGCCGGCTACGCGGGGGGAACGACGCCCAATCCCTGCGTGCGCTGCAATGGACTCGTGCGCTTCGACGCGATGCTCGAGCTCGCCGGCCGGCTCGGCGCCGTGCGGCTCTCCACGGGCCACTACGCGCGCATCGAGCGCGACGACGGCGGCCCGCTCGTCGCCGTTGCCGTCGACGACCACAAGGACCAGAGCTACGTGCTCGCGCGGCTGCGGGGCGACACGCTCGAGCGGCTCGACTTCCCGCTCGGCGGGCGGACCAAGCCGCAGGTGCGCGACCTCGCCCGCCGCGCCGGGCTCTCGGTCGCCGATCGTCCCGAGAGCCAGGACCTGTGCTTCCTCGCCGGGACCGGCCGCGACGCGTTCGTGCACCGCCACGGCGCCGAGCTGATCGAGGCGACGGGCGACGGCGGCGAAATCGTCGACCGCGACGGGCGCGTCCTCGGCCGCCACGGCGGCCACCACAACTTCACCGTCGGCCAGCGGCGCGGGATCGGCGTCTCGGGCCCCGAGCCGCTCTACGTGATCGCGAAGGACGCGCGCCGCAACCGCGTCGTCGTCGGCCGCCGCGAGGAGCTCGCCACCACGCGCGTCGCGCTCGGCCCCGGCCGGTTGCATCGGCCCGCGGCCGACGTCGACTCGGTGCGGCTGCGCTACCAGGGCGCGACGATCCCGTGCGGCGTGGAGGACGACCTGCCGTCCGGCGATCACGACGGGCTCGCCGTGCGGCTGGAGCGCGAGGTCGCGGCGCCCGCGCCGGGCCAGGTCGCCTGCCTGATGCGCGGGTCCCATGTCGTCGGCTGGGCTGTCGTCGCGGAGCCGGAGGTGGCCGATGCCGCCTGACCGGATCGAGATCGAGGCGCCGCTGGACGTCGACTACCAGGGCGTGATCCGGCTGATCGTCGGCGGCATCGCCGAGCAGGCGGAGCTCGGGTTCGAGGCGATGGACGACCTCCAGCTCGCGATCGAGCGCCTGCTCGCCGAGGCCGCCGGCGACGGCCGCGTGAAGCTCTCGTTCGAGGTCGGCGACGGCGGCATCCGGACTCGCATCGGGCCGCTGCGCGAGGGCCGTCTCAGCGAGCTGCTGCAGGCGCCGGAGGGCGACATGGGCACGCTCGGCCTGCGCCGGATCCTGTCGACGGTCGTCGACTCGTTCGGAGTCGAGCAGGCGGCCGACGGCCACGTCGTGGTCCGCTTGGAGAAGCTCGGAACGCCACGGCCGTGACCGCTGAGGGACGCGTCGACCGGACGGCGCAGCAGAACGAGGACCGCGAGCTGCTGCGGCGCTACCACGAGAGCGGCGACACCGCCGCCCGCGAGCAGCTGATCGCGCGCCACCTGCCGCTGGTGCGCTCGCTCGCCCGCCGCTACGCCGGTCGCGGCGAGCCGCTCGAGGACATCGAGCAGGTCGGCGCGATCGGACTGATCAAGGCGATCGACCGCTTCGACGTCGAGCGGCAGGTCTCGCTGGCGACCTACGCGACGCCGAACGTCGTCGGCGAGATCAAGCGCCACTTCCGCGACAAGGGGTGGGCGATCCGGGTGCCGCGCTCGCTCCAGGAGCTGAACGCGAGGATGTCCGGCGCGATCGACGACCTGACCGCGCAAATCGGCCGCTCGCCGAGCGTCACCGAGATCGCCGAGTCGCTCGGGACGAGCACCGAGGAGGTGCTCGAGGCGCTCGAGGTCGGCTCCGCGTACACGGCGCTCTCGCTCGACGCCAGCCCGGGCCACGACGAGGACAGCGATCCGATGGAGACGATCGGCGCCGAGGACGACGGGTTCGACCGCAGCGAGGACCGCGCGACGCTGGGGCCGGCGCTCGCCCAGCTGCCCGACCGCGAGCGCGAGATCCTGAGGATGCGCTTCGAGGAGGGGCTGCCCCAGACTCAGATCGCCGAGCGCGTGGGGCTGTCGCAGATGCACGTCTCGAGGCTGATCCGCCGGTCGCTGGCCGCGATGCGCGCCGAGCTCGAGTGACGATGACGCGGCGGGCGGCGTCGGCCACGCTCGCGGTCGTCGCCCTGGCGGCGGGCGGCTGCGGCGACGACGCACGCCCGGTCGGCGACGCTCGCACGGGTGGGGCGGTGGTGATCGCGACGCCCGCGCCCCCCGACTCGCTCGACCCGGCGCTCGCATCGACGTCCGTCGCGCGTCAGACGGCCTGGCTCGCCTACACGCCGCCGCTGACCTACCGGCGCGCGGAGGGGGCCGAGGGCACCGAGATCGTCCCCGCGCTCAGCCGCGCGCTGCCCGAGACGTCGGACGACGGACGGACCTACTCCTTCGCCTTCCGGCGCGGGCTGCGCTATCCGACCGGTGCGCCGCTGCGCGCGAGCGACTTCGAGCGCGCCGTCGCACGCTCCGTGCGTCTGAGCGCGCGCGCGGCGGCACGGTTCCGTCGCGTCGTCGGCGTCACGGCGTACGCGCACGGCGACCGCAACGGGGTCGACATCCCCGGCATCGCCGTCGACGACGATGCGGGAACCGTCACGATCGAGCTGACGACTCCCGACCGGCTGTTCCCACACGCGCTCGCGACGACATGGGCGGCGCCGGTGCCGCGCGGCACCGAGCTGCGCGACCTCTCGGAGGATCCGCCGGCGGGCATCGGCCCGTACCGCGTCTCGCAGGTACGCCGCAACGGCGACGTGGTGCTCGAGCGCCGCCGCCGCTGGCGGCTGCCCGGCATCCCGGCGGGGTACCCGCACGAGATCGTCACGCGCACCGTCCCGGACCTGCGCGGGCGCGTGCGCGCGGTGCTCGACGGGCGTGCCGACCTCGTCGAGGGCCAGGCCCCGGTGCGGATGCTGCCGGACATCCGCTCAAAGCACGCCGACCGCTACGAGGAGCATTCGACGCTGCGCTTGCTGTACGTGTCGATCGACGCCGGCCGGGCGCCGTTCCGCGACGGCGACGTCAGGCGTGCGCTCAGCTACGCGCTCGATGCCGGCGACCTCGCGCGCATCCACGACGGATTCCTGACGCCGAGCTGCAACGTGCTCCCACCGGCGATCCCCGGCTACCGCAGGGCGGACCCGTGCCCGTTCGGCGAGCGCCTGGACAACGCGGACCTGGTCGAGGCGAGCCGGCTCGTCCGCGAGTCGGGCGCGGTCGGTGCGTCCGTGACGGTCGCCGCGGGCGCCGGCGAGCATGGACGCGCGGCCGCTCGGCACGTCGCCGCCACGCTGAGCAAGATCGGCCTGCTCGCGCACGTCGGGAGCGCCGGCGCGGCGAACGTGACGCTCGCGGCGCCCGCGCCGGCGGTGCCGCACCCCTCCGCCTACCTGCGCCACGTGGACGACCCCGTGCTGCGGGCGCGGGTGCGGCTGCTCGAGCAGGAAGCGGAGCCGCGCGACTCGGCGCAGCAGTGGGCGGAGATCGACGGCGAGGTGGTGGAGCGCGCGCTGCTCGCTCCGTATGGCGTCGCGAAGGCCGGCGTGCTGGCATCCGAGCGGCTCGACTTCCAGAACTGCTCGCGCTTTCACCCCGTGATGGGGATGGACTACTCGAGCCTCTGCCTCAAGTAGCGCCAGTTGGCATGACAGATATGGCGGCAGCGCCATGCATCTTTTGTCCATTTCGACGGAAGGGCTAAAGGACTGGCCCCGTTGCGGCCGAAGAGGGGGGCGAGGGCCGCCGAGAGGCGTGTCTTGCGGGGGGTTCCCGTGCAGTGGCCGGCTGCTGCGCGTGGACTGGCACGCCGGAACCCACCACGGAGGACGTCCTATGACACCGATCAAGAGCTTCCTTGCGGCAATCGGGCTGGCGACGCTCGCGCTCGCCGCGGGCTGCGGCGGCGACTCGAGCAGCGACCCCGGCGCGACCGGCGGCGGGGGCGGCTCGATCGAGATCGCCCAGACGTCGCAGCCGGACGCGCTCGACCCCGCGATCGCGTACACGTCCAACTCCTGGGAGCCGCTCTGGGTCGTCTACACGCCGCCGCTGACCTACAGGCACGCGGAGGGCGAGGAGGGAAGCGAGCTGATCCCCGGGGTCGCGGAGGCGATGCCGGAGATCTCCGACGGCGGCCGCACGTACCGCTTCACCGTCCGTGAGGGACTCGAGTACTCCGACGGGACGCCCGTCCGGGCGAGCGACTTCGAGCACGCCGTCAAGCGCGTGCTCGCGCTCGAGTCCGGCGGCACCTACCTCTTCGAGGGCATCGCCGGCGCGACCGACTACATCGAGGCCGGCGATACGGACGCCGACATCGCCGGCATCGAGGCCGACGACCGCTCGCGCGAGGTGACGGTTCGCCTCACGCAGCCCGACGGCACCTTCAGCAACGTCCTTGCGACGAGCTTCGCGGCATTCGTGCCGTCGAGCACTCCGTTCGAGAACCAGACGACCAGCCCGCCGCCCGGCGTCGGGCCGTACGCGATCGTCGAGTCGGTGCCCAACCGCCGCTTCACGCTCGAGCGGGTCGAGGGCTTCGACATCCCGGGCATCCCGACCGGCAACCTCGACAAGATCACGACGACGATCGTCAAGTCGGTGTCGCGTCAGGCGCAGGACGTGATCGACGGCCGGCTCGACTACATGCAGGACGCGCCGCCGCCCGACCTGCTCGCCGAGATCAAGGAGGCGCACGGCGAGCGCTACAAGGAGTGGCCGACCCTGTCGAGCTACTACTTCTTCCTCAACCAGCGGATCGCGCCGTTCGACGACGAGCGCGTGCGCCGCGCGGTGAACCTGGCGATCGACTCGAACGCGATCGCGCGCCTGTTCGGCGGTCGCCTCGACCCGATCTGCAGCCTCGTCCCCGAGGGCATCCCCGGCCACGCCGACTTCGACGAGTGCCCGTTCGGCGATCCGGCCGGCCCCGGCGACCCGGAGGCGGCGCGCGACCTCGTCGACGAGGCGGGCGCCACCGGCGAGCAGGTGACCGTCTGGGCCAACAACGACTCCAACCGGCCCGAGATCGGCGCCTACTACACCGATCTGCTCAACGAGATCGGCCTCGACGCCGAGCTGCGCGTGATCGACGGCGCCAACTACTTCCAGACGATCGGCAACGCGGAGACCGAGGCCCAGACCGGCCTCGCGAACTGGTTCGCCGACTTCCCGCATCCGGGCAGCTTCCTCCAGCAGATCGACGGGACGACGATCCAGCCGCGCAACAACGGCAACTACGGCTACGTCGACGATCCCGAGATCAACCGGGGCATCGAGCGGCTGCTGGTCGAGGCCGACCTGCAGGAGACCGCCGGCGAGTGGGCCGCGCTCGACCGCAAGGCGGTCGAGGAGTCGTACGTCGCGCCCTATGGGTCCGAGACGCTGACTACCTTCATGTCCGACCGGATGGACTTCGAGGACTGCTCGCTCGTGCATCCCCTCTACGGCAACGACTACACCAGCTTCTGCCTCGAGTAGCCCACAGGACGCGCGCAGGGCAGGGCCCATGGAGGCTCGCCCTGCGCCGCCTGCGGCGGGATCGGGTGGCGCTGGCCTTCGGCGCCCTCTTCGCCGTGCTGGTCGCGCTCGCCCTCGCCGCGCCGCTGTGGTCGAGCGCGGTCGCCGAGCGCAGCCCTGAGGAGAACAACACGACCGGCACGGTCGAGGCCGACGGGCGTCAGGTCGACGTCGTGTCGCTCGACGGCATCCCGATCGGGCCGCAGTGGCGGGGCGAGTACTTCCTCGGCGCCGACTCGAACGGTCGCGACGTCATGGTGCGGCTGCTCTACGGTGCGCGCAACTCGCTCCTGATCGGCATCTCGGCAGCGCTGCTGACGACCCTGCTCGCGACCGCGGTCGGGCTGATCGCCGGCTGGTTCCGCGGCTGGGTCGACGCCGTCGCGCGCGCGACGCTCGACGTCATCTGGGCGTTCCCCGTGATCCTGCTCGGGGTGGCGCTCGGCACGGCGCTCGCGCTCGGAGGCCTCACCGTCGGGCCACTGGAGATCGAGGCGGGGTCGAAGGCGATCCCGATCCTGGTGATCGCGATCGTCTACGTGCCGTACATGGCGCGCCCGATCCGGGGCGAGGTGCTCGCGCTGCGCGAGCGCGAGTTCGTCGACGCCGCACGGGCGCAGGGGGCCGGTCCGCTGCGGACGATGGCCACCGAGCTGCTGCCGAACCTCGCCTCGACGGTGGTCGTCTTCCTCCCGCTGATGGTCGCGAACGCGATCCTGCTCGAGTCGGCGCTCTCCTTCCTCGGCGTCGGCGTGGTGCCGCCGGACCCGTCGTGGGGCAACATGATCGACGCCGGCGTCGAGCGCATGGTCACCGCGCCGCACCTGACGATCGTGCCCGGCCTGATGCTCGTGCTGACGGTCCTCTCGCTCAACGTCTTCGGCGACGGCGTGCGCGACGCGCTCGACCCGCGTGCCGAGCCGGCGACGAGGGTGGGGCGCTAGGTGGCACGCTTCGCCGCGCGCCGGCTCGCCCAGATGGTGGTGGTGCTGCTCGCCGTCTCGGTGCTGACGTTCCTGATCTTCAACGTGATCCCGAACGGGGACCCGGCGGTCCGCATGGCCGGCAAGGCGCCGACCGAGGCCCAGGTGGAGGCGATCCGCGCGCAGTGGGGCTTCGACGAGTCGCTGCCCGTCCAGTACGTCGAGACGATGAGGCAGGTGCTCGGTGGCAGCGCGATCTCCTACTTCACGCAGCTGAACGTCCGGGACGAGATCGTGCGCGGCCTGCCGCGGACGCTGTCGCTGGCGGCCGGCGCCGCGATTCTCTGGATGCTGGCAGGGATCGCGCTCGGCGTGCTCGGTGCGATGCGTGCCGGCCGTACCTCCGACCGGATGCTGACCGTGCTGGCGCTGACCGGCGTCTCGCTGCCCGTCTTCTGGCTCGGCGCCCTGATGGTGCACTACCTCGGCTTCGAGGCCGGGCTGTTCCCGAACGGCGGCTACGTGCCGCTGACGGAGAGCCCGCTCGACTGGGCCTACCACCTGCTGCTCCCGTGGACCGCCCTGGCGATCCTGTTCGCCGGCTTCTACTCGCGCGTGCTGCGCTCCAACCTGCTCGACACGCTGGGCGAGGACTACGTGCGCACCGCGCGGGCCAAGGGGCTGTCCGAGCGCCAGGTGATGCGCCGCCACGTGCTGCGCAACTCGCTGATCCCGATCGTCACCCTGTGGGGGCTCGACTTCGGCGCGGTCGTCGCCGGTGGGGCGATCCTGATCGAGACGGTCTTCGACCTGCAGGGAGTCGGCCAGTACGCGGCCGAGTCGGTCGGGCAGCTGGACGTGCCGCCCGTGCTCGCGATCACCCTCTTCGGGGCGTTCTTCATCGTCGTCCTCAACGCGGTCGTCGACATCGTCTACGCGGCGCTCGATCCGCGGATCCGGGCGACGTGAGCGAGCCGCTGCTGGCCGTCCGCGACCTGACCGTCGCGTTCGCGGGCGCGGAGGGCGAGGCGACCGTCGTCGACCGCGTGTCGCTCGACGTCGCCGCGGGCGAGGTGCTGGCGCTGGTGGGGGAGTCGGGCAGCGGCAAGTCGGTCACGGCGGCGGCGACGATCGGCCTGATCCGCTCTCGCGGCGTCCGCATCGAGGGCAGCGTGCGCTACCGGGGGAGCGAGCTGCTCGGCGCCTCCGAGGACGCGCTGCGGCGCGTGCGCGGGGCCGAGATCGCGATGGTCTTCCAGGACCCGCTGTCGTCGCTGAACCCGGTCCAGCGGGTCGCCGACCAGATCGCCGAGCAGATCCTCGCCCACGAGCGCGTCGGCCGGGGCGCCGCGCGCGAGCGGGCGGTCGAGCTCCTTCACCGCGTGGGGATCGCGCGCGCCGAGCGCCGCGCCGACGCCTACCCGCACGAGCTGTCGGGCGGGATGCGCCAGCGCGCGATGATCGCGATGGCGCTCTCCTGCCGCCCCGGCCTGCTGATCGCCGACGAGCCGACGACCGCGCTCGACGTCACGGTCCAGGCACAGATCCTCGACCTCGTCCGCGAGCTGCGCGACGAGATCGGCGCCGGCGTGCTGCTGATCACGCACGACTTCGGCGTCGTGGCCGAGATGGCCGATCGCGTCGCCGTCATGGACGCCGGGCTGATCGTCGAGCACGGCGCGGTCCGCGAGCTCTTCGCCGCCCCCGGCCATCCGACCACGCGCGCGCTGCTGGACGCGGTCCCGCGGATCGACGGGCCGCTGCGTCCGCGCCGCGTCGCGCCCGACGAGCCGGTGCTCGCGCTGGACCGCCTCGAGGTGCACTTCCCCGTCCGCACGGGCGTGCTGCGCACGCGCGAGGTCGCGAGGATCCGCGCCGTCGACGGCGTGACGTTGACGGTCGCACGCGGCGAGACCGTCGCGCTGGTCGGCGAGTCGGGCTCGGGCAAGAGCACGCTCGCGCGGGCGGCGGTGCGGCTGATCGAGCCGACCGGCGGCCGGGTCTCGTTCGCCGGCCGCGACATCACGGACGCCAGCGCGCGCGAGCTGCGCAGCCTGCGCAGCGAGCTCCAGATCGTCTTCCAGGACCCGTACGGCTCGCTCAACCCGCGCAAGCGCGTCTGCGACATCGTCGGACTGCCATTGGCGCTCCACGGCGTGCCGAAGGCGGACCGGCGCGCGCGGATCGAGCGGTTGCTCGGGCGCGTCGGACTCCCGTCCGAGCACGCCGTCCGCTGGCCGCACGAGCTCTCCGGCGGGCAGCGACAGCGGGTCGGCATCGCACGCGCGCTGGCGCTCGAGCCGCGGCTGCTGGTGCTCGACGAGCCGGTCTCGTCGCTTGACGTGACCGTGCAGGCGCAGATCCTCGACCTGCTCGACGAGCTGCAGCGCGAGCTCGGGCTCGCCTACCTGCTCGTCGCCCACGACCTGAGCGTCGTGCGCAAGGTCGCCGACCGCGTCGCCGTGATGCATCGCGGCAAGCTCGTCGAGGTCGGGCCGGCCGACCAGCTCTACGGCCAGCCGGCACACCCGTACACGCAGGCGCTGCTGGCATCCGTGCCGGCCTCGGCCCCGCCGCCCCGTGGGCGACGGCGGCCATCCGCGGCCCGTTAGCGCGGCCCGCGCTGGCACAGCTGGCCCGATTCGGCTCCCGTGCGGGCTCTCCGGCCTGTCATCGAGGGCCGAAGTCCTTCCAAATGCACGGATTCATGCACGAGATTGGCGAGAAGCCGGCGCATGTGCCATGCTTGCAGCGCAGGGTTGCACGGGGTTGGCTCGCCAAGGTCGTGCAATTGATCAAGAGGGATCCCCCGATTGGGAGGTACACAGAATGCCGTCGCGTCGCTAGTTCCCAAGGAAGTCTTCGTAGTGAAAGGGCCGCGTCCGTACGGGCGCGGCCCTTTTCGTTCCCCTGGCCGGTCCGAAGCTCCTACAGCAGATACGCTCCCCGACTCGCATGCGCGAGACACTCGCTCTCCTACGACACGAGAACCGCGCCCGGCTCTTCTTCGTGGCTCTGGCGCAGTCCGCGCTGGGCACCGGGGCCGGCTACATCGCGCTGCTGCTCATCGCCTACGAGCGCTTCGAGTCGCCCTGGGCGATCAGCCTCGTCCTGGTCGCCGATCTCGTCCCGGCGATGCTGCTCGGCCCGGTCTTCGGCGCCGTCGCCGACCGCTGGTCGCGCAAGGGCGCCCTGGTGCTCGCCGACATCGTGCGCCTGGTCGCGTTCGCGGGCATCGCCCTGGCGGACACCTATCTGGCGACGATCGCCTTCGCCATGCTCGCCGGCGCCGGGACCGGGCTCGCCACGCCCGCCGCGGCGGCGGCGCTGCCGAGCGTCGTCGACGACGCTCGGCGCGTGCCCGCGGCCACCGCGCTCTACGGGGCGGTCGCCGACCTCGGCTTCACGCTCGGGCCGGCGGTCGCCGCCGGTGCGCTCGCGCTCGTGAGCCCCGAGACGCTGATGGCGGCGAACGCCGCCAGCTTCGGAGCCTCCGCGCTGCTGCTGTCACGGCTGCGCTTCGGCGCGGCGCCGGAGAAGCCCGTCGGCGCGATTCCGGCGTCGCTGCTCCAGGACGCGCGCGACGGGCTGCGCGCCACGACCGGCATGCGGGCGGTGAGGGTGGTGCTGCTCGCCTCGAGTGCGGCGCTCTTCGGGGCCGGCGTGTTCAACGTCGCAGAGCTGTTCTTCGCGACCGAGGAGCTCGGCACCTCCAACGCGGGCTTCTCCGCGCTCGTGACGTTCTTCGGGATCGGCTTCATCGGCGGCTCGCTCGCCGGGTCGCGCGGCGGCCCGGCGCCGCTGCTCAAGCGCCGCTACCTGACCGGGCTGGTGGTCTTCGGCGCCGGCTTCTGGGCGACCGGCGTCGCCCCGGGCTTCGCGATCGCCCTGCTGACGTTCGCGGCTGCGGGATTCGGCAACGGGCTCGTGCTCGTCTACGAGCGGCTGCTGATCCAGGCGAGCGTCCCCGATGGGTTGGTCGGACGCGTCTTCGGAGTCAAGGACGCGCTCAGCGCCTGGGCGTTCGCGCTCGCCTTCCTCGCCGGCGGCGCGCTGCTCGAGGCGCTCGGGCCGCGCGAGGCGATCGGGATCGCGGGCAGCGTGGCCGTCGTCGCCTGGGCGGTGTCGATCGTCGCATTGCGCAACGAGTGGTCGGAGCCCGACGCGGGGGCCGGCGACGGCGATCTGCGGCCGGGTCTCGCGGCGGACGAGCTCGCGGCTGCCGTGACGCTCGACCCGCGGGCCCGGCGCTAGACGGCGGCGCCGAAGCGGCGGGCGAGCGCGCCCTCGGCGAGCACCGCGCGGATGTCGTCGGGCACGTACCCGGCCTGCGGCTCCCAGCGCACGATGACCCGCGCCAGGGCCGCCACGACACCCGGGTCGAACTGGGTGCCCGCGTTCGTCGTCAGCTCGGTGAGTGCGTCCTCGCTCGACATCGCCGCTCGGTAGACGCGGTCGGTCGTCATCGCGTTGTAGGCGTCGCAGGCGAACACGATCCGCGCGGCGAGCGGGATCTCCTCGCCCTTCAGCCCGTCGGGATAGCCCTTGCCGTCCCAGCGCTCGTGGCAGGAGCGGACGATCTCGCCGACCGAGCCGAGCAGCCCGCCGACGCGGTCGAGCATGTACTGGCCCTCGATCGTGTGCTTCTTCATCACGTCGAACTCCGCCTCGGTCAGGCTGGCGGGCTTGTTGAGGATCTCCTTCGGGATCGCGATCTTGCCGACGTCGTGCAGCATCGCGGCGAACTCGAGCGTCTGACGCTCGCGCGGGTCCACCTTCATCTCCTCGGCGACCGCGTGCGCGAAGTCGACGACCGAGCGGCTGTGCTCGGCGGTGTAGCGGTCCTCGAACTCGACGACATCGGAGAGCAGCATCACGGTCCCGCAGTAGGCGCGCTGGAGCTCGAGCGCCTTCGCGTAGCGCTCGCCGCGCTCGCGGGCGAAGCTCTCGAGCATCATCACGAAGGGGGCGAGCGCGAGCAGGGCCACCGGCTCGTCGGCCGCGACGAGCGCGACGGCGATCGCCACGGGCGTGAGCATCGCGTCGAAGCGCGCGACGCCGGCGTAGTCGCGCCAGATCTCGCGGAACGGGAGGTGATCGGTGTAGGGCAAGCTGTCGAGGATGCGCCCGCGCAGCGTCGCCCAGGCGACGTCGCCGGCGATCTGCGCGCCGAAGGCGGCGACGTAGGCGCCGATCGCCGAGATGGCCGCGGTGCCGGGCGCCATCGCGGCGAGCACGAGCACCGGGCCGATGCAGAACCACGAGTCGGCGAACGAGCTGACCCAGCGGTCGCGATGCCAGCTGCCGTCGAGGAAGTCCGGCAGCTGGGCGAGCAGCGCGGCGACGATCACCACCGCCGGCACCATCGGCAGCGGGATCAGCAGCAGGGTCGGGATGAACGCCAGCTGCTCGGGCGTGACGTAGGTGCTGCCGAACTCGAAGCGGACGCGCGAGACGATCGCGTAGCCGGCGACGAGCCCCGCGATCAGAACCGGATCGGCCTCGCGTTGGACCGGCAGAACGACGGCGATCGCGACGGCCACCGCGACGAAGGCCGCCGCGGAGATCGCGTTGACGATTCGCTCGCGCCGGGACATGCGCCGCCGGCGTCGCTCGCGCGCGTCACCGACCAGTTGCTCTGCTACCAGCATCCCAGCCATGTTCAGGCCGTTCGGCGTCGGTGGCCGGCTGGGGGCGGCGATTGCAGAGGTTCGGGCACGCGACCCTGCGCCGCCGATAGAGCATCGGCCCTTGGAAGGGCGCGGCTTGCAGGGGAAACGGTCAAATGCTCAGCTATACGCGCCGCCCACCCGCGGTCCTGCAACCTGGCTGGCGAACGCCCTCCGCTGCACCGGAACGTGCACGGGTTCCTAGACTGCAGCCGGTGAAGGCAGCCGAGATACGCGAGCGCTACCTGTCGTTCTTCGAGCAGCGGGGCCACCGGCGCATGCCGTCGGCGTCGCTCGTGCCCGCCAGCTACGACCCCAGCGTGCTGCTGACGACGGCCGGCATGCAGCCGTTCAAGCCGTACTTCCGCGGCGAGGAGCAGCCGCCGGCACGACGGCTCACCTCGTGCCAGAAGTGCTTTCGCACGACGGACATCGAGAACGTCGGCATGACGGCGCGGCACCTGACGTTCTTCGAGATGCTCGGCAACTTCTCGATCGGGGACTACTTCAAGCGCGAGGCGATCGAGATGGCGTGGGCGCTGTCGACCGACGGCTTCGGCTTCGACGGCGACCGCATCTGGGTGACGGTGTTCGGTGGTGACGCCGAGCTCGGGCTCGAGGAGGACGCCGAGGCGGTCGAGCACTGGCGCGCGATCGGCGTCCCGCAGGAGCGCATCGTGCGGCTGGGTCGCGACGACAACTTCTGGCAGTCGGGCCCCACCGGTCCCTGCGGGCCGTGCTCGGAGCTCTACCTCGATCGCGGCGTCGGCTTCGGCGCCGCCGACGACCGCCCGGGCGACGACAGCGAGCGCTTCCTCGAGTTCTGGAACCTCGTCTTCATGCAGTACGAGCTCCACGACGGCGGGGCTCTGACCGAGTTGCCGCAGCGCAACATCGACACCGGCCTCGGCCTCGACCGGCTGGCCGCGATCGTCCAAGATGTCCCGTCGGTCTACGAGACCGACCACTTCCGCCCGTTGATCGAGTTCGGCGAGGGGCGCTCCGGGCGCTCGTACGGCAACGATCCGGCCACGACGCGCGCGCTGCGGGTGCTCGCCGACCACGGCCGCGCCGCGGCGTTCCTGATCGCAGACGGGGTGGTGCCCTCGAACGAGGATCGCGGCTACATCCTGCGGCGGATCCTCCGCCGCGCGATCCACCAGGGGCGCGTGCTCGGCATCGAGCAGGGCTTCCTCGCCGGGCTGTGCGACGTCGTCGTCGAGTCGATGGGCGACGTCTACGCCGAGCTCCGCGCCGAGCGGGAGTCGATCCAGCGCTGGGCCGCCGCGGAGGAGGAGGGCTTCGGGCGCACGCTCGCGCAGGGCGAGCGGCTGCTCGCCGAGCTGATCGCCGACGCGCGCGAGCGCGGCGTGGCCGAGATCGCCGCCGCCGACGCGTTCAAGCTGCACGACACCTTCGGCTTCCCCTTCGAGATGACCCAGGAGCTGCTCGGCGAGCAGGGGCTGAGCGTCGACGCGAACGGCTTCGAGCGGTTGATGGAGGGCGCGCGCGCGGCGGCGCGGGCGGGCGCGCGCGAGAGCGGCGGCGGCGATGCCGAGCGGATCGCGGAGCTGGTGCGCGGCGCCGGCTTCGAGACGCGCTTCGTCGGCTACGAGCGCACCGACGCGGAGACCGTCGTGCGGGCGGTCGAGCCCGTCGACGGCCGGCTGCTCGTCAAGCTCGAGGACAGCCCGTTCTACCCGCAGGGCGGCGGACAGGTCTCCGACACCGGCTTCGTCGAGACGCCGTCGGCGCGCGGTCGCGTCGTCGCCGTGGTGCGCGTCGGTGGCGACCAGGCGCTGGCCGTGGAGCCCGTCGACGGCGAGATAGCGGTGGGCGATCCGATCCATGCAGTGGTCGAGCGCAGCGACCGGCTCGCGACGATGCGCAACCACACGGCCACGCACCTCCTCCACGCGGCGCTGCGCGAGCGGCTCGGGACGCACGTGCGCCAGGCGGGCTCGTATGTGGGGCCCGACAAGTTGCGCTTCGACTTCGCCCACGGCGAGCGACTGTCGCCGGACGACGTGCAGGCGGTCGAGGATCGCGTCAACGGCTGGATCGCCGACGGCGCGCCGGTGCGCGCGATCGAGACGACGCTTGACGAGGCGCGCGGGCTCGGCGCGATGGCGCTGTTCGGCGAGAAGTACGGCGACTGGGTGCGGATGGTCGAGGTCGGCGACTTCTCGCGCGAGCTCTGCGGCGGTACGCACGTCGCGACGACGGCCGAGATCGGCCTCTTCCACATCACGGCGGAGACCTCGTCGGCCTCGAACGTTCGCCGCGTCGAGGCCGTGACCGGTCCTGCGGCGACCGAGCTGTTCGAGCAGCGCACGGCGCGCCTGCGCGAGCTGTCCGCAGCGCTCAAGGCGTCCGAGACGGAGCTCGTTCGCGCGGCGGAGCGGCTCGCGGAGCGGGTCAAGGAGCTCCAGCGGCGCCCGACGGGAGGCGACGCGGCCGCGGAGGCCGAGACGCTGACCGCCGCCGCGGAGGACCTCGGCGGCGTGAAGGTCGTGACCGCCACCTCGCCGGCCGCCGGCGACGCCAAGGAGCTGCTCGCCCTCTCAGACCGGGTCGCCCAGAAGCTCGGCGACGCCGCGGTGGTGCTCGGCGCCGCCGTCGAGGGCCGCGTGCACCTCGTCGCACAGGTGACCCCCGGCGCCGTCGAGCGCGGCATCAAGGCCGGCGACGTCGTCCGCGCCGCGGCCGAGATCGTCGGCGGGGGCGGCGGCGGACGCGACACGATGGCGCAGGCCGGGGGCCGCGACCCCGAGCGCCTCGACGACGCCCTCGCGACCGCTCGCCGGCGGATCGCCGAGGCGCTTGGTGAAACCGTCCCAGCGCACCCGGCAGAGCCGGGCGCTTCCGGTGAATCCGTCCGAGCGCACCCGGCAGAGCCGGGCGCTTCCGGCTAGGCACGGAATGCGCGTGCTGGCTCTCGACCACGGTGAGGCGCGCTGCGGCTGCGCGGTGTCCGATCCCTCGGGCACGCTCGCGACGCCGCTCGACGTGGTCGAGCGGCCCGAGACGCGCAGGGGACTCGCCCGTATCGCCGCGCTCGCCGACGAGCTCGGTGCCGAGCGTGTGGTGGTCGGGCTCCCGCTGACGCTGGCCGGTGAGGAGGGCGGCCAGGCCGCACGCGCACGCGAGTTCGCCGATCGCCTGCGTCCGCGCCTGCGCGTGCCGGTCGATCTGTACGACGAGCGCCTGACGACGCGCATGGCGGAGGCGACCGGCGGCAGGGCCGACCCCGACTCCGTCGCCGCTGCGCACCTGCTCGAGACCTACCTGGCGGCACAGGCCGCCCGCGGCGGATGAGCGGTCGCACGCCGGAGGAGCGCGAGCGCGCCCGCCTCGAGCGCGAGGCGCGGCGCGCGGCGCGCGGGCGGCCCCGCCCTGAGTCCGCACCGCCCGAGCCGCAGGAGACGCCCGAGCCGCAGGAGGTGCCCGAGCCGCCGGAGCCTCCGCCTCCGTTCGAGCCCGAGCCGCCGCGGGTAGACGGCCGTCGTTCGCTCCCACCGCGGCGCTCCGCCGCCGAGCGCCGCGCCGCCGCGAAGGAGTACCTGCACGGGCGCAGGCCGGCGGGACGCGGGGCCGGGCCAGCTCGCCCCGGACGTGCGCGCCGCCCGCGCTCGCGCTGGGCGCTCGCCGCGGCCGTCGCCGGAGCCCTGGTCGTCGCCTTCGCGGCATGGTTCGCGGTCTCGCTGTTCCAGCCGTTCAAGGGCGAGGGCACCGGTGAGGTGACCGTGACGATCCCCGACGGTGCGACCGTCGGCGAGATCGCCGACATCCTCGAGCGGCGCGGCGTGATCTCGTCGGCCTTCTTCTTCCGCACGCGCGCGAAGCTCAGCGGCCGGACCGGCGATCTCAAGGCCGCGCGAAACGTGCCGATGCGCCGCGACATGAGCTACGTGGCCGCGATGGACGCGCTCGCCGATCCGCCGCCCCCGGACGTCGTCACGATCACGATCCCGGAGGGCCTGTCGCGCGCCGAGGCGAGGCAGATGGTTCCGGACGCCCTGCGCGGGGACTACGTTCGCGCCACGCGCCGGTCGCGCGCCCTCGATCCGCGCGACTACGGCGCCCGCGGAGCGGACAGCCTCGAGGGCTTCCTGTTCCCGGCGACCTACGAGCTCAAGCCCGGCCGCCCGGTGACCCAGCTCGTCACCCGCCAGCTGACCGCCTTCGAGGACGCCTTCGAGCAGGTCGACATGCGCTTCGCGCGCAGGAGGAACCTGACCCCGTACGACGTGCTGATCATCGCGTCGATGGTCGAGCGCGAGGTGTCGGTCCCGCGCGAGCGCCGACTGGTCGCCTCGGTGATCTACAACCGGCTCAGCCAAAGCATCCCACTCGGCATCGACGCGACGATCCGCTTCGCGACCGGCAATTGGAGCGAGCCGCTCAAGGAGTCTGAGCTTGCGATCGACTCGCCGTACAACACGCGCACCAACCAGGGCCTGCCGCCCGGCCCGATCGGCAATCCCGGCCTGGCTGCGATGAAGGCCGCCGCGCACCCGGCCTCGACCGACTACATCTACTACGTCGTCAAGCCGTGCGGCGAGGGAGAGCACGCGTTCTCCGAGACCGACGCCGAGTTCCAGGAGGACGTCGCCCGCTACAACGCCGAGCGCGACCGCCAGGGCGGCCGCTCGCCGACCGAGTGCTGATGGGCCGCACGCTGCTCGGAATCGCCGGCTTCCCGGTCGCCCACAGCAGATCCCCGGCGATGCAGAATGCGGCGCTGCGGGAGCTCGAGCTCGACTGGCTCTACGTGGCGCTGCCGCTCGTGCCGGAGCGCTTCGCCGAGACCGCGTCCTCGCTGGCGGCCTCCGGCTACCGCGGCATCAACGTGACGATCCCGCACAAGGCCGCCGCGCACGACCTGGCCGACGAGCGTACGGCGGCGGCGACCGCGATCGGCGCTGCGAACACGCTCACCTACGAGGACGGCCGGATCGAGGCGGACAACACCGACGCAGGCGGGCTGCTCGACGCGCTCGGCTGGTCCGGCGGGGCGCCGGCCGGCGTGGATTGCCTGGTGCTGGGCGCCGGCGGCTCGGCCCGCGCCGCCGCCTGGGCGCTGCGCGAGGCCGGGGCGGCGCGGGTGTCGGTCTGGAACCGCACCGCCGAGCGCGCGGCCGACCTGGCGGCCGACCTCGGCGTGCGCCACGCCGACCGCCCGCGGTCGGCCGACCTGATCGTCAACTGCACCTCCGTCGGCCTCGGCGGCGAGCCGCCCGGGCAGGAGGCCGCGCTCGGGGCGGTCGGCCTCGCCGGCATCGGGCCGCCGGCGACGTTCTGCGACCTCGTCTACGGCTCCGAGCCGACCGCGCTCGCCCGCTGGGCGGAGCGGGGCGGCTCGCGCGTCGTCGACGGCCTCGAGGTGCTCGTGCGCCAGGGCGCGCGCAGCCTCGAGCGCTGGACGGAGCGGCCGGCGCCGGTGGACGCGATGCGGGCCGCGGCGCGCGCTTCCTGAGCCCTGCACGGAAGCGCCCACGGCTGTAAGGGTCTGCGGAGCCGCTGCCGATACAGGACCGGATGCCAGCCATCTCGCGTCCGATCCTGATCGCCCTCGTGGCCGCGGTCGTCGCGGCCGTCGCCTTCTATGCCACCCAGGGCGGCCGCGAGGCGACCGACGCGGCGGCCCCGGTGGCGCCCGCAACGACCGCGCAGTCGCCCCCCGCCGACAAGGACTCGACGTCCCCGGTCGCGTCGCGCGAGCGGCGCAAGCTCGGCAAGGGCGTCCCGGCGCCGGTCCGGCGCGCCATCGCCGCGCGCAAGCTGGTCGTCCTCTTCTTCTACGAGCGCGGCGCGGCCGACGACCGGGCGACGGCGCGCGGCGTCGCCGCCCTGCGCGGCCGGCGCGGCGTCGCGGTCTTCAGCGACCCGATCGCGCGCCTCGCGCACTATCGCGGCGTCATCGGCGAGCTCGGCATCTCGCAGGCTCCGGCCGTCGTCATCGTCGGCCGTGACCGAGCGGCGCGCGTGATCGAGGGGTACATCGACCCCGCCACGCTCGCCCAGGACGTGGCCGACGCGCGATGAGCGCGCGCTGGGACGGAGGCTCGGGCGACGGACCGCAGCCCGGCGGGTCTGGCGGCCCCCCACACCTGAGGCCCGTGCCAGCTGAGGGCTCGGTGGCGCCCGCGCTCGCGCCCGACCCCGGCAACGGCCTGACCCCGCCGCGCAATCCGGGCGCGCGCGGGCGATTCATGTCGGACGTGATCGTCGAGCTCGGGCTCGTCCCGGCCGACCGCGTGCAGGCCGCCGTCGACGAGGCGCGCGCCTCCGGTCGCACTGTCGAGAAGGTCCTGCTCGAGAGCGGTGCGATCGACGCGGACCAGCTGGCGCGCGCGACCGCCGAGCGGTTCGGGCTGCACCACGTCGACCTCAACGTCTACAAGGCGGACCTGAGCGCCGCCAACCTGATCCCGATCCAGTCGGCGCGGCGCTACGACGCCGTCCCGATCGGCCACGAGGACGGGAAGCTGCTCGTCGCGATGGTCGACCCGTCGAACGTCCTCGCGCGCGACGACATGAAGCTCCTGACCAAGCAGGAGCTGCGCCCCGTCGTCGCGTCGCCGGACGACGTCGGCGCCCTCATCTCACGCATGTCGCGCCTCGACGACGTCGTCGCCGAGGCGGTCGAGGAGGAGGACGACGAGACCGGGGGCGCGATCACCGACATCCGCGAGTCGGCCGAGGACGCGCCGGTCATCAAGCTCGTGAACTCGGTCATCGCGCAGGCGGTCGAGGAGGGGGCCTCGGACATCCACTTCGAGCCCGACGGGCGCGACATGCGCGTGCGCTTCCGCGTCGACGGCGTGCTCGCCGAGACGACCTCGATCCCGCGGCGGATGGTCGCCGGCGTCATCTCGCGCGTGAAGATCATGGCCGACCTCGACATCTCCGAGCGCCGGCTGCCACAGGACGGCCGTGTCGGCCTGAAGGTCGAGGGGCACGCGGTCGACATCCGCGTCGTGACGATGCCGGGCGTCCACGGCGAGGGCATCGTCATGCGCCTGCTCGACAAGGAGCAGGCGCTGATGTCGCTCGACAAGCTCGGCATGGTCGGGGAGGCGCACGACCGCTTCGAGGCCGGCTTCCGCCAGTCCTACGGCGCCGTGCTGGTCACCGGCCCGACCGGCTCCGGTAAGTCGACGACGCTCTACGCGGCGCTGAACGCGATCAACTCGATCGACAAGAACATCATCACGATCGAGGACCCGGTCGAGTACCAGCTCCAGGGCATCAACCAGCTGCAGGTCAACCACAAGGCGGGGCTCACCTTCCCGCAGGGACTGCGCTCGATGCTGCGCGCCGATCCCGACGTGATCATGGTCGGCGAGATCCGCGACTCCGAGACGGCGCGGATCGCGGTCGAGTCGGCGCTCACGGGCCACCTCGTGCTCACGACGCTGCACACCAACGACGCGCCCTCGGCGATCACGCGGCTCACCGAGATGGGGATCGAGCCGTTCCTGACCTCGTCGGCCGTCGACGTCGTCGTCGCCCAGCGGCTGGCGCGCAAGCTCTGCGTGACGTGCAAGCGCCGCACGATCCTCGACGTCGAGGCGCTGCGAGCGGCGGACTTCCACGCGGCATTCGACATCGAGGCCTACGAGCCGGTCGGCTGCGGGCGCTGCGGCGGGTCGGGCTACAAGGGCCGGATCGGCCTCTACGAGGTGATGGTGATCAGCGACGAGATCCGCGACCTGACGATCCACCGCTCGTCGGCCGACGAGATCATGAAGGTGGCGATCCAGCAGGGCATGCGCCCGCTGCGCGACGACGGGCTCGAGAAGGTCAAGCAGGGGGTTACGTCGATCGCCGAGGTGACGCGTGTCGCCTAAGGGATCGGATACGGGGGGCTCGCGTCCCCCGTGCGCCCCCCGGTGGCGCCTGGCCGGCCGGGACGGGACTCAGGTCGCGCGCGGCTGCTGCCGATAGAGGGCGGGACATGGACTTCGACTTCGCAGACGTTCTGATCGAGGTGATGGAGCGGGGGGCCTCCGATCTCCACCTGACCGCCGGATCGCCGCCGATGGTGCGCGAGCGCGGCAAGCTCGTCGCGCTCGACTACCCGCAGATGGACGCGGTCACGGTGCGCGAGGTCGTCTACTCGATCCTCACCAACGACCAGCGCCAGAAGCTCGAGACCGACTGGCAGATCGATCTCGCCTACTCGATCCCCGGCAGGGCGCGCTTCCGTGTCAACGCCTACTTCCAGCGCGCCGCGCTCGGCGCCGCCTTCCGCCTCATTCCCCAGGAGATGCCGGCGCTCGCCGACCTCGGGCTGCCGAGCACCCTGCGCGACTTCGTCAACAAGCCGCGCGGCTTCGTGCTCGTGACCGGTCCGACCGGCTCGGGCAAGTCGACGACGCTCGCGGCGATGCTCGACCTGATCAACACCGAGCGCGCCGAGCACATCATGACCGTCGAGGATCCGATCGAGTTCCTCCACCGCCACAAGCGCTGCATCGTCAACCAGCGCGAGATCGGCTCCGACGCGCAGAGCTTCGCGCTCGCGCTGAAGGCCGCCCTCCGCCAGGACCCGGACGTGATCCTCGTCGGCGAGATGCGCGACCTCGAGACGATCTCGACCGCCCTGACCGCGGCCGAGACCGGCCACCTCGTGTTCGCGACCCTGCACACCCAGGACACCGCGCAGACGATCGACCGCATCGTCGACGTGTTCCCGCCGTCGCAGCAGCACCAGGTCCGGATGCAGCTGTCGGTCGCGCTCCAGGGGATCGTCACCCAGCAGCTGCTGCCGACCGCCGACGGCCTGTCGCGCGTCTGCGCCTGCGAGGTGCTGGTCCCCACCAACGCCGTCCGCAACCTGATTCGCGAGGGCAAGACGCACCAGATCCACTCGGCGCTGCAGACCGGCGTCTCGCACGGCATGCAGACGATGGACGCCTCGCTCGTCGATCTCGTCCGGCGCCAGAAGATCACCCGCGAGCTCGCCGAGTCGCGGTCGACCTCGCCCGAGGAGCTGCGCCGGCTGATGGGCACCGTCAGGGTCGCATAGCCCATGTCGACCTTCGCGTTCAGGGCCGTCGACGTAGCGGGGATCCCCACCAAGGGGGAGGTCGACGCCGACGACAAGCAGGTCGTCGCATCCCAGCTGCGCGCGCGCGGGCTCGTGGTCCTCGACATCGAGGAGCAGAAGCCGACCGACGTCGGCGACATCTTCGCCCGTTTCAAGAAGGTCAAGGCCGAGGAGCTGACGGTCGCCACGCGCCAGCTCTCGACGATGGTCTCCTCGGGCATGACCCTGCTGCGCTCGTTCTACGTGCTGGAGGAGCAGACCGAGAACGAGAAGCTGCGCGACGCGTTCGTGGCGGTGCGCAAGGACGTCGAGGCGGGCCTGTCGCTCTCGCAGGCGCTCGCGCGGCACCCAGACATCTTCAACGACCTCTACGTCGCGATGGTCACCGCCGGCGAGTCCGGCGGCATCCTCGAGTCGACGCTGCTGCGGGTCGCCGACCAGCTCGAGAAGGACGACTCGCTGCGGCGCCAGATCAAGTCGGCGATGATCTACCCGTCGCTGATCGGGGGCTTCGCCGGCGTCGTCCTGATCGCGCTCGTGACCTTCCTCGTCCCCGTCTTCGAGCAGATCTTCAACGACTTCGGCGGCGACCTGCCGGTGATAACGAAGTTCACCGTCTGGCTGTCGCACATGTTCACCCAGCGCTGGTACCTGATCTTCCTGTTCACCTGGGGCGTCATCTACGCGTTCCGCAAGTGGAAGGCCTCGGACCGCGGGCAGGTCCAGTGGGACACCTTCAAGCTGAAGATCCCGATGAAGATCGGAGACATCGTCCAGAAGGTCGCGCTGGCGCGCTTCTCACGGACCTTCTCGGGCCTGGTCGCCGCCGGCGTGCCGATGCTCGAGGCGATCGAGATCACCGGCCGCACGTCCGGCAACAAGGTCGTCGAGATGGCGATGGACGAGGTCGAGCGGTCGGTCAAGAAGGGCGGCACGATCGCGGCCCCGATGCGCGCCGCGCCCGAGGCGTTCCCGGTCATGGTCACCCAGATGATCGGCGTCGGGGAGGAGACCGGCGCGCTCGAGGAGATGCTCGCCAAGATCGCCGACTTCTACGAGGACCAGGTCGCCGCCGCGCTGAAGGCGCTGACCTCGATCCTCGAGCCGATCATGATCATGGCGGTGGGCGGGATCGTCGGCTTCATCGTGATCGCGATGTACCTGCCGATGTTCCAGGTCTACGACCAGATCCGCTAACCGATCCGCCGGACCGCGCCGATCCGGTGGCCGCGGGCCCCAGGTCAGCGGCGCCGCATCAGGCGGGCGACGGCGGCCATGAGCTCGTCGGTGAGGTCGTCCGGCTCGGCGTCGGCCGCGCCGCCGACGACGCAGTGGCGGGCGTGCTGGTCGAGCAGGCCGAGCGCGACCTTGTCGAGCGCTGCCTGGATCGCCGAGATCTGGGTCACGACGTCGATGCAGTAGCGGTCCTCCGCGACCATCCGCTCGATGCCCCGGACCTGGCCCTCGATGCGGCGCAGGCGGTTCACCAGCTGGTCCCTGTCGGCGCTGTAGCCGCGCTTGGGGCTGTCGACGGCGGGCGTGGCGGTGGACTCGGCAGGCATGGTCATCCTTTTAGACGCGGTTGCCAGGACAGGGTAGCAATACGGGGCAGGGGTATGCTACGGTGGGCGCAGATACCCCCGTACCGTATGAAGGAGCCCGATGGCAACCTCACAGATCGCCCACTCAGACGGGCCGGCCCGGCGCGTGATCGACGGGGCCGGCTACGAGGTCGCGCGATGAGCGTGGTTGCGCGGATCGGCTTCTTCGTCACTGCGCTCGCGATCATGCTCGCCGCAGGCTACGGCCTCGGCGCAGCGCTCGACCCCGATCGCGGCGACGACGGCACGGACATGGCCAGCGCAGGGACCGGGCACGAGGAGCACGACATGGGAACGACGACGGCAGATGGACCGGCAGCCGGCGAGGTCGCTACGCGGCCGGAGCGCGTGGAGGTGGAGGGTGGCCGGTTCGAGCCGGGCGCGGCGCAGACGCTGCGCTTCCGCGTCCTCGACCGCGACGGCCGCACGGTCGGCGACTACGACGTCGAGCACGAGCGCGAGATGCACGTGATCGTCGTCCGTCGCGACCTCACGGGCTACCGCCACATCCATCCGCGCCGCACCGCGGACGGCGGCTGGGAGGTCGACGTCCGCTTCGGCGAGCCGGGGCCGCACCGCGTGTTCGCGGACTTCAGCAGCGCCGGCGCGTCGCATACGCTTGCGGCGGACGTCGAGGTCGAGGGCGACTACCGCCCGCGGCGCCTGCCGAGGCCGGCGCCGACCGCCCGCGCCGGCGCCGGCTATGAGGTCGAGATCGCGTCGGACGGCGACGAGCGGCGCTTCGAGGTGACGCGCGACGGCCGGCCGGTCGACGACCTCGAGCCCTATCTCGGCGCGCGCGGCCACCTCGTCGCGCTGCGCGAGGGCGACCTCGCGTTCATGCACGTGCACGCGCAGGACGCGGCGACGGAGGGGCGGGCGATCCGCTTCGCCGTCGAGTTCCCGTCCCGCGACAGCTACCGCATGTTCCTGCAGTTCAAGCACGACGGCGAGGTCCGCACCGCTGCCTTCACGGAGGACGGCGGGCGCGCCCGCGCGACCCATGGGGAGGTCGATCATGGCCACTGACATGCGCCACCTCGAGCTGCCGATCACCGGCATGACGTGCGCGTCGTGCGCGACGCGGATCGAGAAGCGCCTCAACAAGCTCGACGGCGTCGAGGCGACGGTCAACTACGCGACCGAGAAGGCGACGGTCGACTTCGACCCCGCCGCGGTCGACGCGAGTCGGCTGGTGGACGCGGTCGGTGCCGCGGGCTACCAGGCGGTCCTCCCTGCCGACCGCGCCGACGGCGCGGCGACGGCCGGCGACGATCGCGCCGCCACGGCCGCCGCCGACGCGGCCGCCCAGCTGCGCCGCCGCACGGTCATCAGCGCCGCGCTGTCGCTGCCGGTGCTCGTGCTCTCGATGGCTCCGCCGCTCCAGTTCGACCACTGGCAGTGGCTCGTGCTGCAGCTTGCGACCCCGGTCGTCGTCTGGGGCGCGTGGCCCTTCCACCGGGCGGCGTGGGCGAACCTCAAGCACGCGACGGCGACGATGGACACGCTCGTCTCGGTCGGCGTCCTGGCGGCGTGGCTGTGGTCGCTCTACGCCCTCTTCATCGGCGAGGCGGGGGTACCCGGCATGCAGATGACGCTCGATCTCGTCCCAGAGGCGGGCGCCGGCGCGCATGAGATCTATCTCGAGGTCGCGGCGGTCGTGACGACCTTCATCCTCGCCGGGCGCTACTTCGAGGCGCGCGCAAAGCGGCGCGCGGGGGCGGCGCTGAAGGCGCTGCTCGAGCTCGGCGCCAAGGAGGTCGCGGTGCTCGACGCCGACGGCTCCGAGCGCCGGATCCCGGTCGAGCGGCTGCAGGCCGGCGACCGCTTCGTCGTGCGGCCGGGGGAGAAGGTCGCCACGGACGGCGTAGTGGAGGAGGGGGCGTCGGCGATCGACATGTCGATGCTGACCGGAGAGTCGGTGCCGGTCGAGGTCGCGCCCGGGGCGGAGGTCGCCGGGGCGACCGTCAACGCCGGCGGTCGGCTGATCGTGCGCGCGACGAAGGTCGGCGAGGACACCGCGCTGGCGCAGATCGCCCGGCTCGTCACGGACGCCCAGTCGGGCAAGGCGCCGGTCCAGCGGCTCGCCGACCGGGTCTCGGGGGTCTTCGTGCCGGTCGTGATCGCGATCGCCGTCGCGACGCTCGGCTTCTGGCTCGGCGCGGGCGAGGGCGCGGCGTTCGCGTTCACGGCCGCGGTCGCGGTGCTGATCATCGCGTGCCCGTGCGCGCTCGGGCTCGCGACGCCGACGGCGCTGATGGTGGGCACCGGCCGCGGCGCGCAGCTCGGCCTGCTGATCAAGGGGCCGGAGGTGCTCGAGTCGACGCGGCGCGTGGACACTGTCGTACTCGACAAGACGGGAACGGTGACGACCGGCGAGATGAGCCTCGTGGACGTCGTGGTGGCGAGTGAGGACCGAGCCGTCGCCGCGGTCGCCACAGATGGCGGAGCGCCCGCCGTCGACGGTGCGGCGCGGGCGGAGGCGATGCGCGTCGTCGGCGCGCTCGAGGCTGCGTCCGAGCACCCGATCGCCCGTGCGATCGCCGACGCGGCACGGGCGGAGGTCGGCGAGCTGGCCCCACTCGACGGCTTCTCGAATCGCGAGGGCCTCGGCGTCGAGGGCGTCGTCGACGGCGACCGCGCGGTCATCGCCGGACGCCCCGGCCTGCTCGCCGAGTGGGGCCTGGAGCTGCCGGACGAGCTCGACGCCGCCCGTCGCGCGGCCGAGGCGAGTGGGCGCACCGCCGTGCTCGCGGGCTGGGACGGCCGTGTCCGCGCGGTCTTCGCCGTCGCGGACACCGTCAAGCCGACGAGCCCGGCGGCGGTCGAGCGGCTGAAGGCGCTCGGCATGCTGCCGGTGCTGCTCACCGGGGACAACCGCGTGACCGCGGAGACGGTGGCCGCGGAGGTCGGCATCGACGAGGTGATCGCCGAGGTGCTGCCGGCCGAGAAGGCCGACGTGGTGCGCCGCCTCCAGGGTGAGGGCCGCGTCGTCGCGATGGTCGGCGACGGCGTCAACGACGCGCCGGCGCTCGCCCAGGCCGATCTCGGCATCTCGATCGGCACCGGCACCGACGTCGCGATCGAGGCGTCCGACCTGACGCTGGTCTCCGGCGACGTGCGTGCCGCCGCAGACGCGATCAGGCTGTCGCGGGCGACGCTGCGCACGATCAAGCAGAACCTCGGTTGGGCGTTCGGCTACAACGTCGCTGCGCTGCCGCTCGCGGCGGCCGGACTGCTGAATCCGCTGATCGCGGGGGCGGCGATGGCGTTCTCGAGCGTCTCGGTGGTCGCCAACGCGCTGCGGCTGCGACGCTTCCGGGCGCTGCGAGAGGAGGCGCGGTGACGGGCCACGCCGGGCACGCCGGGCACGCCGGGCTGCCGACCTCGGGCCGCGAGCTCAGCGCGCTCGCGCGCGGCACGGGCCACGTCGCGCTGCACGAGACCGGTGTCCACGGCGGCCTGCCGGCGCGGCCGGTAGCGGCGATCTTCGCGCTCGCCGCGGTGCTCGGAGCGATCGTGCTGACTGCAGAGGCGATCGGCAGCTAGGCATCTGGCGTGGCGGTCGATCCCCGAACGAGGATGGGGCCCGTCGCGCTGACCGTGCGGGACCTCGAGCAGGCCCAACGGTTCTACGAGCGCGTCCTCGGCCTCGCGGACGTGGGGGCCGACCCCGGCCGCGTCCGACTCGGCGCGCCGGCCGGCGAGGTGCTCGTCGAGCTGGTCGGGGAGCCCGACGCGCCGCGCCGCCCGCCTCGGACGACGGGTCTGTTCCACCTCGCGATCCTCGTGCCCGGACGAGTCGATCTGGCGCGTGCGCTCGGGCGCCTGGTCGAGGCCCGCTGGCCCTTGGCCGGCGCCTCCGACCACCTCGTCAGCGAGGCCCTCTACCTCGCGGATCCCGAGGGCAACGGAATCGAGGTCTATCGCGACAGGCCGCCTGAGCAGTGGCGCCGGCGCGGGGTCGACATCGAGATGGCGACGCTGCCACTCGACCTGCCCCGCCTGATGGCGGAGCTCGACGACGGTCAGGCGTCTGTGGACGAGCGCGGTGAAGCCCATGCGCCTGGCGCGCTGCCCGCAGCGGCGCGGATCGGGCACGTCCACCTCAACGTCGCGGACATCGAGCTCGCCGAGCGCTTCTACGGCGACCTGCTCGGCTTCGACGTGACGGTCCGGGGCTATCCCGGCGCCCTCTTCCTCGCGGCTGGCGGCTACCACCACCACGTCGGCGTCAACACGTGGGCGGGCGCCGGCGCGCCGGCCCCGCCGGACGGGTCGGCGGGACTGCGCGACTTCGCGGTCGAGCTGGCCGACGCGGGCGAGCTGCACGCCGTGGTCGACCGCCTGCGGGACGGCGGCGTCGAGGTCGGCGAGGGCGAGAGCGCCGCGACGGCGGTCGACCCCTCGTCCAACCGGGTCGTCCTCAGAGCGGCGTGACCGTCCAGGCCGACGCTCGCGACGGAGGCGGGAAGAAGAGCACCCGACGCCGCAGGGGGCCACAGCGCCGGGTGCCTACCCGAGGTTAGCGCCGACGGGGCGCGGCGCCAGCGATTGGTCAGGCCGATTCAGGCGTGGCGGCGGCGTCGGCCGGCTCGGCGACCAGCCTGCGCAGGATCGGCGGGACGATCAGGGTTGTGAGGATCGACATGCCGACGATCACGGCGAAGAGCTCCTCGTCGATCACGCCCTCGGCGGCGCCGATTCCCGCGACGATGATTCCGACCTCGCCCCGCGGCACCATGCCGACCGCGACGGTCGACGCCTCGCGCTTGCCGAGCGATCGCGCCCCGACGTAGGCGCCGACGAACTTCGTCACGACGGCGAGCACGGTGACGATCGCGAGCAGCCCGAGCGCGCCCGGGTCCGCGAGCGCGGCGAGGTCGAGCTCGGTGCCGATGAAGGCGAAGAAGAACGGCGGGAAGAAGGCGTAGAGCGGCGCGACCTGGTCCTCGACCGGGTGCTGCTCCTTCGTCTCGGCGACCATCAGCCCCGCCAGGAACGCCCCGATGATCGCCGCGAGCCCGATCTGGGCGGCGAAGGCGGCGAGCCCCAGGCAGAGGATCACGGCCGGCAGCAGTGGGGACTCCGAGAAGCGCGGCTCCTTGAGGATCTGCGGCCGGGCGCGCATCGCGCGCGTCCCGCCGAGCGCGAAGAACGCCACGAAGCCGAGCGACAGGACGAGGATCGCGGCGACGCTGGCAACGTCGATCCCGTCGTTGACGGCGAGCCCGACCGCTACCGACAGGATGATCAGCGCGAGGATGTCGTCGACGATCGCGGCGCCCAGCACGGTGCGTGCGGCGCGCGTGCGCAGCACCCCGAGCTCGATCAGCACCGCCGACGTGATCCCGACGCTCGTCGCGACCAGCGCGGCGCCGAGGAAGACCGCCGTCGCCGTCTCGTCGCCGCGCGCGACGCCGAGGCCGATGCCGCCCGCGAGCGGGACGACGACGCCGAGCACCCCGACCACGAGCGCGGTGCGCCCGACCTCGCGTAGCTCGGAGACCTTCGTCTCGAGGCCGACCCAGAACAGCAAGAAGACGACGCCGAGCTCGGCGAACACCTCGATCACCTCGCCCGGCTCGACGAGGCCCAGCAGCGACGGGCCGACGAGGACGCCGGCCAGGATCTCGCCGACGATCGTCGGCTGTCCGATCCGCTTGAAGGCCTCGTCGCCGATCTTGGCCGCCAGCAGCAGGATGAAGAGGGCCGTCAGCGTGTCCGCGATGTCCGTGGCGACGGCGAGCGGGAGCGTGGTCAGGATCTCGTCACCACCTTCAGCGTGCCGGCCGTCGTTCCGTCGGCGTCGGGGTCGGCGGGCGCGACGACGATCCGGTGGCGGCCCGGCTCGTCGGCGAGCACGTCGAAGCGGGCGGGAGTGAGGGGGTCCGCGGGCGCGGTCAGTCCCAGGCTCGGGATGTAGACCTGGGCGGGCGCGTCGACCTCGACCAGCACCTCGGCCGGGTTGCCGGCGTCGAGCGTCTTCTCGGTCGGGCCCTCGCCAGCTCGGAAGCGGATCGTGGTCCGCTCTGCCGGAGGTCGCGCCGGCCGGCGCTGCGCGGGGTCGTCGGCCGGCGGGGCGCCGGTCATGCCGTCGGAGTTGGAGTCTCGCCCGCCGCGCTCAGGCGGATTGGCGACCGAGCCCGCGATCGCCGCCAGGCCCAGCACGATGGCGAACAGCAGCAGGGCCCGTCGAGCTTCCACGGCGGCGATGGTATTGACGCAGCACCGCCTCGGGCCGGTAGAGCACCAGCGCGAGCGCGGCGGCAAGCGGCAGCGTCCAGGCCATGTAGAGGGCGAAGAGCCACGGCGCGTCGGGCGCCGAGCCCGGGAAGATCCACGTGAGCCGCTCCCAGAAGCTCGCGGAGATCAGCAGCGTCACCGCGAGCGTGATCGCCGGCACGCCCGGACGGCGCACGGACTCCCACGCGAGCAGCGAGAGCAGGAACGGCACGTGGTAGTAGACGTTGTCCCAGTTGTCGAGCATGCAGCGCAGCAGGAACAGCAGCGCCAGGAGCAGGAGGGCGTCGTCGGGGCGGCGCGTCCGGCGGCGCCACAGCAGCAGCGGCAGGACGACGCCGGCGGCGACGATCAGCGGGTGCGAGAGCGCGGGCACCCACGCCGGGCTCATCCAGCGCGTCCCGAGCCTCGGCACCGTCTGGAGCTCGGCGAACGGCCACCAGACGTTCCATGGCGTCGTCGAGGTCGCGCCGCCGCTCTGTCCGGCGGCCGCGGTTGCCACGCCACTGAACTGATCGGCGTTGAGCAGCAGCGCCGGCAGGGTGAGCGCGGCCGCGATCGCGCCGGCGATCGCGGCCAGCGCAAGGCGCTGGCGTGGGGCCGCCAGCAGCGCCGGCAGGATCGCCAGCACCGCCCACTGCTTCGTCGCAAGCGCGAGGCCGAGCAGGAGCCCGGCCAGCAGCGACCGCTCGCGCAGGGCGGCGATCACCGCTCCGACGCAGAGCGCCGCTGCGAGCAGCTCCTCGGGGTGACCCCAGTGGAGCGCGCGGAAGGTGAGCGGGTTGATCACGGCCAGCCCGGCGACGATGCCCTGCACGGCGGGCGGCTGGCCGCGGTCGGCGGCGAGCCGGCCTAGGACGACCCCGAGGACGAGCGTCGCGGCCACGCAGGGGAGCGCGCCGACGTAGTAGACGGTGTCGAGGCTCTGGTCGAAGACGGCCGCCACGAACGGGGCGCGCAGCAGGAGCGAGAAGCTGCCCATCAACGGCTGGTTGGCGAAGAAGCCCTGGAGATCACCGCGCGCGAGCGCGTCGATCGCGGTCCCGGCGTCCTGGAAGTAGTCGAGCCCGGCGGCCATGCCGGCGCTTGCGCGGACGGACAGGAGCGCGACGGCGAGCACTGCGAGGGCGGTGAGGACGGTCCGGGCGCGCGACATCGAGGTGCGCATCGGCCCGCTGGCGACGCGGCTTGAGCCGCGGGGCCCGGCCACCGTCGCGGTGGCCCGAGAGGGCCCGGTAGACGAATGAACGAGGGGGAACCGTCCAGGAGCCCTAAAGGAAGCGTGGCCGACAGTCGATCAAGTGCGAAGCCGGAGGCCGGGGGAGAACCGCGGTGGCTGGCGACCCAGACCCAAAGAACCAGTCACCTCACAAGGAGGCAGACACATGCTGCGGAAGCTCACCAACAGGATTCACAGCGAGGAGAAGGGCTTCACGCTCATCGAGCTCCTCGTCGTGATCCTGATCATCGGCATCCTGGCCGCGATCGCCCTGCCGGCGTTCCTCGGCCAGCGCGCCAAGGGCCAGGACGGCTCGGCGAAGTCGAACGCCAGGAACCTCGTCTCGCAGATCGAGTCGTGCTACGCGCAGAAGCAGGACTACTCGCAGTGCGACACCGTCGCGGATCTCGGTCAGACCGGCCTTCCGCTCACGGATGCGGCTCCGGCCGCCAGCTCTGGCGATGTCGGCGTGACGGCCTCGGCGACCTCTACGTACACCGTCACGGCGGAGTCGAAGAGCGGCAACGGGTTCCTGATCGTCAAGGAGTCCGACGGTACGAGCACCCGTAGCTGCGACACCGACGGCGCGACCAACGGCGGTTGCGACGGCACCAGCTGGTAACGCTGACGCGTCTCTAGCCGAAAGGGGGCGGGCGTTCGCCCGCCCCCTTTTTTCGATAGCGGTACCTCATGCCGGCTCAGCCGGCGACCCAAGGAGGAACCACCATGCTGACCAAGCTCAGCAACAGGATTCACGGCGAGGAGAGGGGCTTCACGCTCATCGAGCTCCTTGTCGTGATCCTCATCATCGGCATCCTGGCCGCGATCGCCCTGCCGGCGTTCCTCGGCCAGCGCGCCAAGGGCCAGGACGGCTCGGCGAAGTCCGACGCCAGGAACCTCGTCTCGCACGTCGAGTCGTGCTACGCGCAGAAGCAGTCGTACACCGAGTGCGTGAGCGCCGGGGCTCTGAACCCGACCGGCCTGACGATCGGAACGGGCGAGGGCGAGGTCACGGCCACGGCGACCGGTGGTGGATCGACGTACGAGATCGTCGCCTACTCGCGATCCGGCAATACGTTCACCATCGCCAAGGAGACCGACGGCACGACTACGCGCAGCTGCGATACGAGCAGCGGCGTTACCAACGGGGGTTGCGACGGCACGAGCTGGTAGCCGAGCTGCCCTGAGGTAGTGCACTGGAGGCGGGCCCCGGGCCCGCCTCTTCTGCGTCTGGGCCGAGGGCGACTCGTCTCGCCGAGGCCTCGGTCAAGGTTCGCTTCGAATCGGTCGATCAGACGCTCGATGGCTTACGCGCGCGCAGACGAGGCCGGCTTCACGCTCATCGAGGTGATGGTCGCGATCACGCTGCTGCTCGTCGGCGTGCTCGGGACCGTGACCATGATCGACGGCGCCAACGCCGTCACGACGCAGACGAAGGCGCGCGAGGGAGCGACGGCCGTCGGCCGCTCCGTCCTCGAGATCGCGCGCGGCGTTCCTTACCGCGAGCTGACGGACGCTCGCATCCTCGAGGAGCTTGAGGCGCGATCGAGCCTGGCCGACGCGCAGACTGGCACCGCCGGCCACCAGATCGGGAGCCG
Organism: Thermoleophilaceae bacterium; assembly: GCA_040881635.1. Taxonomy (GTDB): domain Bacteria; phylum Actinomycetota; class Thermoleophilia; order Solirubrobacterales; family Thermoleophilaceae; genus JAAYBF01. The sequence continues at coordinate 16,548 of JBBECV010000014.1, read as the reverse complement.
CAACTTCGTCTACACGCTGACGCCGGTCGTCTGCAGCATGGACGACGCGAAGGACGACCTCGGCGACCACGACGAGCTGGCGGTCACGTTCTGTCCCGAGACGGACACGCTTGCGGTCGGCGAGACGGCGGTCGATCGCAACCCCGACGACTATCGGCGGGTCTCGGTCAAGCTCGACTGGGCGCCCGACAGCTCGCGCACGGAGAGCGTCACGCAGCTCGGAATCGTGACCAACCCGGTCGGCGGGCTTGGTCCGTCAGTGACCGACCTCTCGCCGGACACGCCCGCCACGGTCATGATCACGAGCGGCGCCACCGAGACGGCGAGCTACGACGTCACGACGTCCGCGGTCGCGGACTCCGTGGCCTGGTCGGTGAACGGCGCCCGCCTCGGCGACGCAACCGGCGCCGACATGGCCTGGCAGTTCGAGTGGTCGCTGGGACCGGCGGACACGCCCAACTTCGTGGACTGCACCTACGTCCTGCAGGCCGAGGCCTTCGACGAGAAGGGACGCGCAGGCACGCCGAACGCGCTGACCGTCACGCTCAACCGACGGCAGCCGTTCGCCCCGCCGAACTTCGCGGGCGGGCGCAACCTCAACGGCGCGTTCGTCGACGTCCAATGGGACCACAACCAGGAGTGCGACGTCAACGCGTACCGCGTCTACCGCGGGACCGACTCGGGCGCGATCGAGACGCTCGTCTGCACCAGGACCAAGGCGCAGCCGACCGAGTGCGTCGACGAGGCGGCGCCGAGCGGCGTGACGCTCTACTACCAGGTGGTGGCCGTCGACACGCCCGCCGAGGGGAGGGATCCCGAGGGAGACCGCAGCGGCGTCCTCACCGTCCACGACGAGGGGCTCTACACAGCGCCGACGGCGCCGCCGACCCTCGAGGTCTGCGCCGGCGGCAACCCCGGCTGCAACGACATCGACGGCAACCTCGCGCCGAGCGGAACCACGGTGCTCTCCTGGGATGCCTCCACCGACGCGGACGGCATCCAGTTCTACCGCGTGTACCGGGACGGCAACACCTATGCCGACCGGCTCGACATCCTCTTTCCGGTCAGCGGCAAGCCGCTCGTCTTCGTCGACGCGACGGCGAGCGGCTCGGAGACCTACTACGTGAGCGCGGTCGACAGCCTCTTCGGCGAGTCGGCCCTGACAGGGCCGGTGAGCCTCCCATGAGGCGCGTCGTCCAGGACCAGCGCGGCGTCACGCTGATCGAGATGATGGTCGTCGTGGTGCTCAGCGGCATCGTCATGGGCACGACGCTGACGACCTTCACGCAGTTCGAGCGCACGACCGCGGTCAACGAGCGCCAGAACGAGGCGCAGGAGCAGGTCCGGACGGGACTCGCCGGCCTCGCGCGCGAGCTGCGCAACCTCGCGAGCCCGACCGATCAGCTGCCGGAGGCGGTCGTCCGCGCCGACGCCTCCGACATCGTCTTCCAGTCCGTCAGCAGCAGCGCCACCCGCCGCGTGCGCTACTGCCTCGACGCCTCCGGCGGGCGGCTCTGGCGCCAGGTCCAGTACGAGCCGTTCTCGGATCCGTCGACGTCCTCCTGCCCTGACGCGACCTGGGGGTCCGAGCGTGCCGCGGTCGAGAACGTCACGAACGGCACGCGCGCGGTGTTCACGTACAACTCGACCGAGGTCACGTCGATCACGGAGATCACGTCGAGCCTCTGGGTCGACGTGAACCCCGGCGAGCCGCCGCTGGAGACGGCCCTCCAGACGTCGATCTTCCTGCGCAACCAGAACCGCGCGCCGCTCGCGAGCTTCACCGCGACCGTCAGCGGCTCCACGATCGTCCTCAACGGCTCCGACTCGTCCGACCCGGAGGGCAAGGCGCTCGAGTTCTTCTGGTACGACGCGGACGAGACCGGGAACGAGTGCGGCACGCTCCCCGACGCGGTTCCGCAGACGGGCTGCGTCGGCACGGGAATCGTCTTCAACTACGAGCCGGCGGCACCTGGGACGCGCCAGCTGCACCTGGTCGCGAGCGACCCCGCGGGACTCACCGACGCCGCCGACCAGGTCTCGGTCTGCGTGCCGGGGGAGGGCGTGACGTGCTGACGCTCGCCCGACGGCTGCGCTCGGAGGACGGCAACGTCCTGGTGATCGCGGTGATGATGATGACGCTGATGCTGGTGCTCGGCTCCACCGCGCTCTCCACGGTCGACACGCAGACCGACGTCACCAAGCGCGAGCGCCAGCACGAGTCGAGCTTCAACCTCGCCGAGGGCATCCTCCACGCGCAGACGTTCGTGCTCGCGCGGCTCGGGACCGGCAGCTCCGCGAACGAGTTCCCGGACCAGTGCACCGAGCTCTCGACGGAGTCGCTCTGCCCCGAGGACGCGCAGCTCGACCTCTCCTACGACGACGCCGTCCAGGGCGACTACGACGCGAGCACCACGTGGCGCACGAGCGTGCGCGACAACCCGGACGAGGACTTCTACAGCCAGGCGGCCGTCGATGCTGCCGCCCACTACGACGCCAACGACGACAAGCAGCTCTGGGTCAAGGCCGAGGCTGCGGTTCGCGGTCGCACGCGCACGATCGTCGCGCTGATCAAGGTCGAGTTCCGGTCGGTGAGCTTCCCACGCTATGCCCTCGCCGGCGGCTGGTTCGAGACGTCGAACAACGGGCGCAAGGTGATCGTCGACTCGACCGGATCGCTCGGCGTGGCCGTCCGCTGCAGCGAGGCGCCGCCGTCCGAGAGCTGCCTCGACTATGACCCGAGCAAGGGCCAGCTCGAGCCCGCGGGGAGCTACGAGCTCGACTACCCCACTACGTCCACGGGCGTGCTCGCCGACGAGCTCCAGTCGCTCGAGGACTTCGCGAAGGCCAACGGCACCTACTACACGAGCTGCCCGACCGATCCGAACGGGCTCGTCGTCGTGGTCGAGAGCGGCGCCTGCTCGTACAACAACAGCTCGCCGGCGGCGCCCGGGCAGTCGAAGTGCTGCAACAGCGCCGCCGAGCCCGGCGTCTACATCATGAAGTGCGGCAGCGTCAGCTTCTCGGGCAACATCGAGTACCACGGCATCGTCTACGTGCCGAACAAGGCGTCGTCCGACTCGACGACCTGGTGCTCGAGCGGCGTCGTCGTCGAGACCCAGGGCACGTCCCTGATCACCGGCGGCGTCATCATCGACGGGCCGGGCGGGATGCTGGCCGGCTCCAGCGGCATGAACATCCAGTTCGACCCCTGGGCCTTCGACAAGGTCAAGGTCGCCGGCACCGCGGGCGTGGTCCAGAACACCTGGCGGGAGATCCCGGACGACAACTGACCGCATGCCGGCCGGCCGGCCGGCTAGCGTGCCATCGCCATGCCGGGTGCAGCAGAGATCGTCTTCGTCGCGCTGATCGGGCTGGCGATCGGCAGCTTCCTCAACGTCGTCGTCCATCGGCTGCCGCTCGGCGAGTCGCTGTCGACGCCGCGCTCGCGTTGCGCCGGCTGCGGGGTCGCGATCGCGACCTACGACAACATCCCGGTCGTCTCGTGGATCGCGCTCGGAGGGCGCTGCCGCAACTGCAAGGCGCCGATCTCGGCGCGCTACCCGATCGTCGAGGCGCTGACGGCGGCGACCTTCGCGGCGGTCGCGGCGGCCCGGGGGTTCGACGCGGGGCTGGCGCTCGAGCTGCCGTTCGCCGCCGTGCTGATCGCCGTGGCGGCGATCGACCTCGACCACCGGATCGTGCCGAACAGGATCCTGCTGCCGGCGGCCGTCTGGGGCATCGCCGCCGGTCTCGCCGTGTGGACCGGCTTCATGCCGGAGGCCCTGGCCGCCGGCGCCGGCGCGTTCGCGTTTTTGATGCTCGCCGCGCTTGCCTACCCGGCGGGAATGGGCATGGGCGACGTCAAGCTGGCCGGAGTCATGGGCCTGTACCTCGGCCTCGAGGTGATCCCGGCGCTCGCGGCGGCGTTCGTCGCGGGCACCGTGGTCGGGTTGGCGATGATCGTCCGCGAGGGGGGAGGGGCGCGCAAGAAGGGCGTGCCGTTCGCGCCGTTCCTGGCGCTCGGCGGCCTCGTCAGTCTGCTCGTCGGCGACGACCTGATCTCGCTCTACGCCGACAGCCTGCTCGAGTAGCGCTGTTGCAGCGGCTGTTGCAGCGGAGGGTTCAGGGCGATGGCGACGCTGCCGATAGGGGACGGGAACCGACTCTGGTCCCTGATCCCACGTGGCTATCTCACTTCGAAAGCGCTCCGCCGTCGGCACCGTCGGCCTCGACATCGACGGTCGCTTCCTGGCGGCCGTCGAGGTCGCGCCGGACGGGCGGCTGACCCGCGTCGCCAGCGCCGAGCTGCCGGAGGGCGTGCTCGTCGACGGCGAGGTCGCCGACCGTGCGGCCCTCAGCGCCGCGCTGAAGGACTTCGTCGCGTCCGCGGACCTCCCGCGGAACGTGCGGCTGGGCATCTCCAACCAGCAGATCGTCGTCCGGATGCTCGAGCTGCCCCAGATCGAGGATCAGGCCGAGCGGGAGGCCGCACTGCGCTTCCAGGCGGCAGACGCGATCGCGATGCCGCTCGACGAGGCCGTGCTCGACCACCAGGTCGCGGGCTTCGCGCAGAACGGCGACGGCGTCGAGCGTATGCAGGTGGTCGTCGTGGCCGCCCGGCGGACGATGGTCGAGGAGTACCTCGGAGCGGCGAGGGACGCCGGCCTCAAGCCCGAGGGCATCGACCTCGACGCGTTCGCCATCGTGCGCATGCTGATGGGGCAGGTGCTTCCCGATGCGCAGCCGCTGGTACCGGACGCGCAGCCGCTCGTTCCCGATGCCCGGCCGCTGGCGCCCGACGCGGCGCTGCCGGCGGACGAGGCCCCGACGGTCGTGCTGGACGACGAGCCGCCGACGGTAGTGCCGGACGACGAGGCGCCGACGGTCGTCGTGCCCGAGGACGGCACCGCCGCCGAGCCGGCGGTGTCGGTCGCGGTTCCCGCCGCGTCGGCGGACCCGTCGGCTGAGCCGGAGGCGCCATCCGCCGCGCGCGTCTACTGCCATCTCGGCGGCGTGTCCAACCTCGCGATCGCCGTCGGACCGGCCTGCTACTTCACCCGCACGCTCTCGACGCGCTTCGACGCCCCGGCCGCCGGCGCGGGCGTCGCCGACGAGATCCGCCTGTCGATCGACTACTACATGGGCCAGGCCAACGCGCTGCCCGTCGCGGACGCGCTGCTGTCCGGCGAGGGCGCCCGCGACGGGCTGCTCGTCTCGGAGATCGGCGCGCAGCTCGGCATCCCGGTCGCCGCCGCGACTCCGCTCGGCGTGCTCGACGCGTCGGCCGTCCCCGAGGACGACGATCCGCGCCGCTACACCGTCGCCGCCGGTCTCGCGATCGGGGCCGCGACGTGAAGTCCGTCAACCTCATCCCCGAGTCGCAGCGCCGCCGGCGGCCGGAGGGCGGCGACGGCCAGAAGTCCTACGTCTTCCTCGCGGTGCTCGGAGCGTTCCTGATGATGACGCTGACGTACGTGTTCGTCGCCAACCAGGCGACGAGCCGCTCCAACGACGCGGCCATCGCCAGCGCCGAGGCCGACGAGCTCGAGGTGCGCGCGACGCAGATCGGCGCGTTCGGCGAGTTCGCGCTGACCAAGCAGGCGCGCATCGCGTCGGTGCAGCAGCTCGCGGCGAGCCGCTTCGACTGGGAGCGGCTGATGCGTGAGCTCGCCAGGGTCATCCCGAGCGGCGGCTGGATCCGCGAGGTCCAGGCCGCGACGGCAGGCGCTGAGGAGTCGGCGACGACGACCACGGCGACTGCGCCCCCGGCCGGTCCCAGCGCGACGCTGATCGGGTGCATGCCGCGCCAGTCCGACGTCGCGGCGCTGATGCTGCGCCTCCAGCGCATGCACCGGGTCGAGGACGTGACGCTCCAGCAGTCGGCGCGCGCCGAGGCCGGTGCCTCCGCGACGCTCGACGATTGCGGCCCGCTCTACGAGTTCGGCGTCACCGTCACCTTCGGCGCAGCGGCGCCGGTCGAGGCGCCCGACGGCAGGCGCGGCGTGCCGGCGTCGCTCGGAGGTGGCTCGTGAGCCTCACCGACCGCGACCGCAAGATCGTGATGCTGCTCGTGCCGGCGATCGTCGTGCTGGCCTACTGGTTCCTGCTGTTGACGCCACAGCGCGAGGAGGCCGCCACCGCGGCGACGGAGCTGTCCGCCCAGGAGCAGCGGCGCGATGCGGCGCAGCAGCGGGTCGACCAGCTGACCGCCGCCAGGTCGGACTTCGCGGCCGACTACGCCGAGCTCGTTCGCCTCGGCAAGGCGGTACCGGCGACGATCGACATGCCGACGCTGCTGGTCCAGCTCGAGTCGGCGGCGGGCGGCACCGACATCTCGTTCGTGAGCATCGCGGCCGAGGCTCGCATTCCCGCGGCCGTGCCGACGGCGACGGACCCCGCCGCGCCCGGCACCGGCGACGGATCGCAGCCCGCCGCGGCCGGTGGCGAGCCGGCTGCCAGCGCGCCTGGGACCGCCGCCGAGGCGGCGGGCGACGCCGCGACCGGCGCAAACGCCTCGAGCGCCGCGGCCGAGCAGTCCGGGCTCGACGAGTCCGACACGGCAACCTCGGATCAGGTCCGCGACGGCGCGCTTCCCGTTGGTGGCGGAACAGCGGCCACCGGCACCGACCCCGCCGCCGCGGGCGTCGCCGGCCTCGACACCGTTCCGCTGACGTTCGAGTTCACCGGCGACTTCTTCGATCTCGCCGCCTTCTTCCACCGCGTCAAGCGCTACGTCGAGATGTCGGAGGACGCGCTCCACGTGCGCGGACGCCTGCTGACGATCGACGGCATCCAGTTCACCGCCTCCGCCGACTCGTTCCCCGAGATCTCGGCGACGCTCGAGGCGACCGCCTACCTCGCACCGAAGGCCGAGGGCGCGACCGCCGGGGCAACGCCCGGCGGCCCGGCCGCGACGCCCGTGGCCGATCCCGCGGCGGCCCCCGCCACGGCGCCGCCGACCCCGACCGCGACCGCGACCCCCTGACATGAACGATCTGCTCCAGGACCTCTGGTACGACCTGCGCGAGAAGCGGCTGCTGCCGGTCGTGCTCGTGCTCGCGCTCGGGATCGTCGCGATCCCGGCCGTGATGATGAAGTCGTCCGCACCGGCTCCGACCCCGACCGCCACCGTGGCGCCCGCGGAGGAGGAGGCCCCGCGCGTCGAGCTGCACACCGAGAACGCCAGCGCGTCCGGCAAGGGCTCGTCGCTCGACGTGCTCGCCGAGCGCAACCCGTTCAAGCCCCCGAAGAGCGTCACGTCCACCGGCGGCTCCGCGACCGCGTCGTCGGCGACCGCCGGCGCGTCGGACGAGGGCTCTGACGAGGGCAGCGGCGGGTCGGGCGAGGCCGGCTCCGGCGGCGACGCGACCGGCGACTCCGGCGACGGCGGATCGGTTACGCCCGCGCCCGAGCCCGTGCCGGACCCCGTCACCACCGCCTACTCCTACGTGGCCGACGTCACCTTCTGGAACGGCAACCAGCGCAGGACGATCAAGGGCCTGCGCAAGCTCGACATGCTGCCGAGCCAGGCCGCGCCCGTACTGATCTTCATGGGCACCGGCCCCAAGGGCGGCAACGCCGTCTTCCTCGTCGACTCGACGCTGAAGGCGGCGGGCGAGGGGCGCTGCAAGCCCGGCCCGGCCAACTGCGCCTTCGTGCAAATCGGGCCCGGCTCCGAGCACGCGTTCACGACCGAGGCCGGCGACTCCTACCGCATCCGGATCGACGAGATCCGGCGCGTCAAGGCCGGCGCCCGCGCCACCGCGAGCGAGCGCGACCGCTCCGGCGAGGTTTTCGCCAGCACGGAGCAGGGTCGCCGCTTCACGCTGCCGACGCTGATCGACCTCGTCGAGGTCACCGCCGTCGAGGAGACGGCCAGCGTCGTCGCGCCTCCTTCAGACGACCAGACCACGAGCCGATAGGGATGAAGATGCGCCGCGCAAGCAAGCTCCTGCTCCTCGTCGCCACCGCGCTGCTGGTGGCCGCCTCGATGGCCCCCGCCGCCGCGCCGGCCGCGGAGCGGGCAGGCGCCCACGCCGGCGCCAACGCGGCGAGCGGCGAGTCGGTGCGCGTCAAGGCGGCGATCGCCCGCCGTTCGCGCGCCGCCCGGCGGCGCATCCGCAGCGCCAGGCGCCGCAAGGGGCCGCGTCCGCGGATCATGCGCGTGCGGCCGATGCGGATCCAGGTCGGCGAGCGGCTCGTCATCCGCGGCCGCCACTTCAGGGGCAAGCGCCGCCGCAACACCGTCATCTTCCGGGCGGCAAGCGGCCGGACCGCCTTCGCCAAGCCGCGCCGCGCGACCCGCCGCAGGCTGGTCCTCAAGGTGCCGGCCAGCGTTGCGCGCCTGCTGAATCTGCGCGACGGCGCGCAGCGCCCGACGCGCCTCAAGCTGCGCGTGCTGGCGGGCCGCTTCAGCGCCTACACCCCGCGTCGCCTCTCTCCGGTCGTCCTTGGCCTCAACACGGGCACCGGCCCGGGCGGTGGCGGCGACGACAAGCCGCTCGTCGTCTGCAACAGCGATTCCGACCACGACAACGACCTGCTCTCGAACCAGATCGAGCTTCAAATCGGCACCGACCCGTGCCTGATGGACACCGACGGCGACGGGATCGAGGACGGCTACGAGTACAAGTCGGCGAAGGATCTCAACGACGACGAGTCGCAGGACCCGAACTCGTACCTGCCGTACCCGGGCAAGCGGCCGTATCCGAACCCGCTCGACCCCTCCGACGGCGACCTGGACTTCGACGGCGACTCGCTCACCTTGCGCGAGGAGCAGAAGCTGTGGCGCTACGGCATCAACGCCGGACGGGCGGCGCGTACGCTCGACCCGCTCTACTACTCCGACGGCGAGCAGTACTCGATCGGCACGCGCGACGGCGACGGCCGCAGGCAGCCGACGCTCGCGGCGGCCGGCTACGAGCGCCAGGCCAGCTTCCTCGCGTGGGCGTCGGCCAGCGGCTACCGGACGGTGCACATGACCGATCACCAGCAGCCGTGGTACTCGGCCAAGACGCCCTACGGCCTGCTCGACTTCAACCGCGACGCCGCGGAGTCGGCCGCCGTCCTCCCGGGCTACACGCATACCGAGACGACGTACTACGACCATCTCCCCGACGGCTACCTCTCCGACGACGAGCGCGACGAGGACGCCGACGGCCTGACCAACTTCGACGAGGCCCACGGCCGCATGACGTCCGAGTACTGGGCCACGTGCTATGCCGGCGAGGTCCCGTTCGGCATCGGCTACGCCGGCACCGATCCGACCGACGCCGACAGCGACGGCGATGGCGTGCGAGATGGCGCCGACGACCAGGATCACGACGACATCCCGAACATCATGGAGCTGAGCCGCCTCGCGGCCTCTGGGCTCTGGGACGGACTGCGTCACTGCGTGCCCGCAGAGGGCCTACCCTCGCCGCCCGACACCCACCATCCCGACGCCTACGGCCGCGTCAACCCCTTCAACCCGTGCCTGCCGGCCGAGCTGTCCCGTACCTGCACGCTGCACCCCGGCTTCGCCGACAACGCCGCGCCATACGACGGCTCGCTCGACTGGGCCTCGCTCAACTAGCGACCGGCAAGCGCTGCCCGCGGGCTGCCCCGGCCCGCCGGTAGGCTTCCAGGCCGCATGACGATCCGCTTCACCACGGCCGGCGAGTCCCACGGACCGGGCCTGACCGCTGTCGTGGAGGGGTTGCCCGCGGGGGTCGAGGTCAGGCCGCAGGACATCGACGGCGATCTTGCGCGGCGCCAGCTCGGGCACGGGCGCGGCGGGCGGATGAAGATCGAGAAGGACCGCGCCGAGGTGACGTCGGGCATCCGCCATGGCCGCACGCTCGGCAGCCCCGTCTCGCTGCGGATCGCGAACCGCGACTACGCCAACTGGGAAGAGCGGATGAACCCGTGGCCGGTCGACGCCGACGTCGACGAGGTCCACCTGCCGCGCCCGGGCCACGCCGACCTCGCCGGCGTCCAGAAGTTCGGCTTCAGCGACGTGCGCAACGTGCTCGAGCGCGCCAGCGCGCGCGAGACGACCGCGCGCGTGGCGGCCGGGGCGCTGGCGAAGGTCTACCTGCGCGCCTTCGGCGTCGAGGTCCGCAGCCACGTGCTCGGCATCGGCTCGGTGACGGCGCCCGTGCGCGACGACCTGATGCCGGCGGCCTTCGACGGCGTCGACGAGTCGCCGGTCCGCTGCCTCGATGCCGACGCCTCCGAGGCGATGGTCGCGGAGATCAACGCCGCCCGCAAGGCGAACGAGTCGCTCGGCGGCGTCTACGAGGCGGTGGCGTTCGGCGTCACGCCCGGCATCGGCTCGCACGTGTCCTGGGACAGCAGGCTCGACGGCCGGCTCGCACAGGCGATCATGTCGATCCAGGCGATGAAGGGCGTCGGCATCGGCGACGGCTTCGACCTCGCCGGCCGCGTGGGCTCGAAGGCCCACGACGAGATCTTCCACGACGGCGAGCGAGGCTTCCACCGCGAGACCAACCGCGCCGGCGGCATCGAGGGCGGCATGACGACCGGCGACCCGGTCGTCGTGCGCGGGGCGATGAAGCCGCTGCCGACGCTGACCAAGCCGCTGCGGTCGGTCGACATCGAGACCAAGGAGCCCGCACAGGCGTTGCGCGAGCGTACGGACTCCTGCACGGTGCCCGCGGCGGCGGTGGTCGCCGAGGCGATGGTCGCGCTCGTGCTCGCCGACGCCTACAAGGAGAAGCTCGGCGGCGACCACGTCGACGACGCCGTCGCCGCCCTGCGCGCCTACGAGGAGCGCATCGGGTGGAGTCGCTGACCGGAGGCGGTCCCGGGCGCGGCGGCGGCGCGCTCGTCTTCGTCGGCTTCATGGGCGCGGGCAAGACCGGCGCGGCACGCAAGGTCGCCGCCGCGCTCGGGGTCCCTGCGCTCGACTCCGACCGCGAGCTCGAGGCCGAGCTCGGCGAGACGATCGAGTCGTTCTTCGACCGCGAGGGCGAGGTCGCCTTCCGTGCCCGCGAGGAGGAGAAGGTGCTCGAGCTGCTCGAGCGCGACGACGCCGCGGTGATCGCGCTCGGCGGCGGCTCGACCGGCTCCGAGCGCGTGCGCGACGCGCTGCGCCGCCATACGGTCGTCCACCTCGAGGTGACGCCCGAGCGGGCCTGGCAGCGGGCCAACGGCAAGGGCCGCCCGCTCGCCCGTGACCGCGGCCGCTTCCTCGAGCTGCACGCCGAGCGACAGGGCGTCTACGAGTCGGTGGCCGACGCCGTCCTGTCGCCCGGCGGCCGTGACCCCGCCCTGCGTGCCGTTCCGGCCCTGATCGCGCTGCGCGACGCGCGCGCCGCCGGGATCGACGACATCAGGCTGATCTGGGCGGAGGCGGCGTCGGGCTCGTACCCCGTCTTCGTCGGGCGCGGGCTGGTGGAGCGCGGGTTCGCCTATCCCCGCGACGGGCGCAGGTTCGTCGTCACGGACGAGCACGTGGCCCGCCACCATCGCGTCGACGGCGAGGCGACGATCGCCATCCAGTCCGGCGAGACTCACAAGACCCTGGCGACCGTCGAGGACGTGCTCGGACAGCTCGCGCGCGCCGGTGCCGAGCGCAGCGACCTCGTCGTCGCTGTCGGCGGCGGCGTCGTCGGCGACCTCGCCGGCTTCTGCGCCGCGACCTATCAGCGCGGCATGCGCCACGTCCAGGTGCCGACGACCCTCGTCGCCCAGGTCGACTCCGCCTACGGCGGCAAGACCGGCGTCGACATCGCCGAGGGCAAGAACTACGCCGGCGCCTACCACCAGCCGTCGGCCGTGATCTGCGATCCCGCGACGCTCGAGACCCTGCCCGCGGAGGAGCTGGCCGCCGGCTACGCGGAGGTCGTGAAGACGGCGCTGATCGCGGGCGGCGCGCTCTGGGCGCGCGTGCGCCGTGGCGGCCCCGTCGACGACGAGGCGGTCCTCGGCTGCCTGCGCACCAAGCTCGCGGTCGTGGCGGAGGACGAGCGCGACGGCGGGCGCCGCCAGGTGCTCAACCTCGGCCACACCGTCGGCCACGCGATCGAGTCCGCCACCGCCTATGCCCGCTACCGCCACGGCGAGGCGGTCGCGATCGGGCTGCTCGCCGCGCTGCGCCTCTCCGGCGCCGAGGCGCTGCGCGAGGAGGTCGCCGGCCTGCTCGCCGAGCACGGCCTGCCGCAGACGTTCTCCGGCGCCTCCGTCGACGAGGTCGTCGCGCTGACCGAGCGCGACAAGAAGCGCACCGGCGGCCGCGTCCCGTTCGTGCTGATCCACGCTCCCGGCGACGTCACGCCGGGCCACGAGGTCGCCCCCGACGAGCTGCGTGCCGCCGTCGAGGAGCTCCACGCCGACTGTTAGGTTGGCCGGCGTGAAGCACAGGATCGACGTCCTCCACGGGGTCAACCTCGACCAGCTCGGCAGGCGCGATCCGGAGCAGTACGGCACCTTCACGCTCACCGAGCTCGAGGGGCAGATCAAGCGCTTCGCCGCCGACCTCGGATTGGAGGCGACCTTCTGGCAGACCAACCACGAGGGCGAGTACTGCGAGCAGCTCCACATCGCGCGCGAGCGGGCGGACGGGGTGCTGCTCAACCCGGGCGCCTGGACGCACTACTCGTACGCGATCCGCGATGCGCTCGAGGTCTGCGGCCTGCCGGCGGTCGAGATCCACATCTCCGAGGTCGATAGCCGCGAGGAGTGGCGGCGGCGGTCGGTGATCCGCGACCTCTGCGCCGGGCGCGTGCAGGGCAAGGGCGCCGAGGGCTACCGCGAGGGCCTCGAGATCCTCCGGCGCGAGCTCGCGGGATGAGCGCCGTGCGGGCGGACCGCCTCGCCGAGGCGGTCGGCGAGCGCGGCCTCGACGCGCTGATCGTCACGTCGCCGTTCGACGTTCGCTGGCTGACCGGGTTCACCGGCACCAACGGCGCCTGCCTGGTCACGCCGGACGACCGCCTGCTGCTGACCGACTTCCGCTACGTCGAGCAGGCGCAGGGGCAGGTCGCGTCCTTCGACGTCGTGCGCGCCGGGCGCGACCTGATCGGCGATGTCGCCGGCCGGCTGCCGCACGGTCAGGTCGGGTTCGACGACGTCGACGTCAGCGTCAGGGCGCACGGGCACCTCGCCGAGCGCGCGGCGACCGGCGTCGAGCTGGTGCCCGCCGGTGGCCTGGTCGAGCGCCTGCGGGCGATCAAGGACGCGGGCGAGCAACGGCGGATCGCGGCGGCGGCGGATCTCGCGACAGGCGCGTTCGAGCGCGTGCTCGAGGACGGCCTCGCCGGACGGACCGAGCGCGCCGTGGCGCTCGACCTCGAGCACCGCATGCGCCTGGCGGGCGCCGAGGACCCGTCGTTCCCCTCGATCGTCGCTCATGGAGACCACGGCGCGCTGCCGCATGCCGAGCCGCGGGACGTCGAGATCCCGGCCGGGACGTTGGTGACCGTCGACTGGGGCGCGCGGCTGGACGGCTACTGCTCGGATTGCACGCGCACGGTTGCGACCGGCGAGGTCGGTGAGCGTGAGCGCTCGGTGCATGAGCTGGTGCTGCGCGCCCAGCGGGCGGCGCTGGCCGCCGTCGCGCCGGGAGCGGGATGCGCCGCGGTCGACGCCGTCGCGCGCCAGATCATCGAGGACGCCGGCTACGGCGAGCGCTTCGGCCACGGCCTCGGGCACGGCGTCGGCCTCGAGGTCCACGAGGCGCCGCGGCTCGCCAAGGGCGCCGACGGCACGCTCGAGGAGGGCAACGTGGTGACCGTCGAGCCGGGCGTCTACCTGCCCGGCGAGCTCGGCGTCCGGATCGAGGACCTCGCCGTCGTGACCGGCGCCGGCGCGCGCGTGCTGACGTCCTTCGTCAAGGATCCGATTGTTGTCTAGCCGGCGGTGGCGGGGTGGGCCGCGAGTCGTTCGCGCCGTCGGCGGGGCCGGTCTCGGACAGCAGGTCGCGGAGCATCCCGCGCAGCCGGTCCTCGACCTGCTGCTCCTCGACCGCGAGGACCGACGCGATGTCCTCCATCGGCGTGCCGCTCATGACCATCCCGAAGATCGACACGTCGTCGGGATCGAGCCTCGCCGTGCAGCGGGCGATCATCTCGGGCGCGAGCGGCGGCAGCGCCGTCTCGCCACGGCCGACCGCCCTGACGCTGTCGAACAGGTCGTCGACCTCGACGCCCTTGTCGAGCATCCCGTCGGCGCCGGCGAGCTTGGCCGCCACCGCGAGCGCGGGACGGGCGAAGGCGGAGTAGACGACGACGCGCGGCGGGTTACGGAGCTGCTTGAGGTCGCGGCAGAGCGTGAGGCCGTCGCCGTCGGGCAGCTGATAGTCGATCAGCGCCACGTGCGGCTCGAGCCGGCGGGCGTCGCGCAGCGCCTCCTCGGCGCTGCTGACCGCCCCGAGCGGGACGAGGCCCGGCTCGCGGCGCAGGATGCTCATCAGCCCGGCCCTGACGGCTGCGTGGTCGTCGACGATCAGCGTGCGGATCAATGTGCCTCCAGGCTGTCAGGTGCGACGGCGACGGTCCAGGGCCGGCCGTCGACACGCAGCGTGATCTCGGTGCCGCCGCCGTCACGGCCGTCGATCCCGAGCTCGGCGCCGATCAGCAGCGCGCGCTCGCGCATCCCCTGGATGCCGGAGCCGTGCCCGGCGCCGTCGAGCCCGCGGCCGTCGTCGTCGACGGTGAGCACGACGTCGTCGCCCTCGCGCTCGAGCGTCACCTCGACGCGGTCGGCCCCGGAGTGGCGCAGCGCGTTGGTAAGCGCCTCCTGCGCGACGCGGTAGGCGACGAGCTCGGCCTCGGGCCGCAGCTGGGGCAGCACCGGCTCGATGCGGCAGTCGATCGTGAGGCCGCTCTGCTCGCCCAGCCGCTGGCAGAGGGTGGCGATCGCCTTGTCGAGGCCGAGGTCGTCGAGCACCTCGGGACGCAGCCGGCGGGCCACGTCGCGAATCTGGTTGAGGGTGTCGCGCGCGGTGTCGCGCAGCTGGCCGAGCTCCTCGCTCATCTCGGCGGGCGCCGAGCGCGACAGCCCCTCGATCTGGAGCAGCAGCGCCGTCAGGCTTTGGCCGACCTCGTCGTGGAGCTCCTGGGCGACGCGCTTGCGCTCGCGCTCCTGCGCCGCCAGCGAGCGCTGGACGCTGTCGCGGCGCTCGCCCTCGATGCGGTCCAGCATGCCGTTGAACGCCTTCGTCAGCTGGACGATCTCGCGCTCGTTGCCGTAGACCGGCACGCGGCCGTCCGTGCGCAGCGGCTGGAAGCGCTCCATCGCCTGCGTCAGGCGCTCTAGCGGCCCGAACGCCCGGCCGAGCACGAGCAGGTTGACGAGCACGGTTGCGGTCAGTCCGGACACGAGCACGGTCGCGTCCTCGAGGTCGTTCGGGACCGTCACCGTCCAGGGGGTCAACGCGAGGATCAGCCCCACCGTCACGAAGACGCCGCCGTTCGCGATGAAGACGCGCGTGCGCAGCGAGACCCCTGAGCGGTTGCCGCCAGCCATCGACCTCGATCCTAAAGGGGCGCGGCCTTGCGCGGCCGAGCTTGGTCGTCCCTGGCGTATGCGAACATGCGTTCGCATGGTCGTCTGCGTCCTGATCCCGCGCTTTGCGCTCCTCGCGGCCCTGGGGGATCGGCGGGCGCTGGTTGCCGAGCCGGTGGCGCTGGCGCCCGAGGCCGGGCGCGAGCAGATGGTGGGGGAGGCCTCGGCGGGGGCCGAGGCGTTCGGGATCGTGGCGGGCATGCGGGTCGGCGAGGCGCTGTCGCGCTGCCCGGAGCTGCGGCTCGTGCCGCCCGATCCCGAGGGGGTGCGTGGACTGTGGGGGGACGTCCTGGAGCGGATCGAGTCGATCGGCGGGGCGCCGGAGTCCGAGCGGCCCGGAACGGCGTTCTTCGCCGTCGGCGGGCTGCTGGGCATCCACGGCGGCAGCCTCGACGGCGTCCTCGCCGCGCTGCGGCGCGTGCTCGGGCGCAGCGCTCGCGTGGGCGTGGCCTCCGGCCGGTTCGCCGCCTGGTGCGCCGCGACGGAGGCGCGCCAGCGCCAGTCGACGCTGGTGGTCGAGAGTCGCCGCACCGTGCGCTTCCTCGCGCCGCTGCCGGTCGGGCTGCTGCGCTCGCGCCCAGAGCTCGACGACCTGCCCGAGACGCTCGAGCGCCTCGGCATCCGCACCCTCGGCGAGCTCGCCGCGCTGCCGGCGCCGGCGATCGCGGAGCGGTTCGGGCATCCGGGGCTGCGGGCGCGCGACCTCGCATGCGGGCGCGACACTCCGCTTGAGCCACGCCGCCCACCCGAGCCGGTGACCGAGCGGATCGATCTGCCCGAGGCCGCCTTCGGCCAGCAGCTCGAGCGCGCCCTCGACCTGCTGATCGCGCGCGTGCTGGCACGCCGAGAGCGGCGCGGGCGCTCGCTGCGGGCGGTCGCCGTCTCCGCCCGCTTCGTCGCCGGCGGCACGTGGCGAGCGGCGGTCACCCTCCGTCACGCGAGCGCCGATCCCGAGCGCATCCGGCTCGCGCTCGCGCCCCGCCTAGGTGTAAGAACCGGCCAGGTTGTTCTCGGTCAGCTGGTGTAGGCGGCTGA
>JBBECV010000013.1:0-27821 GCA_040881635.1 Thermoleophilaceae bacterium | reverse complement strand
TTCCAGGCCCCAAAGGCCCAAAGGTCAGGTGTCCACCAAAGCGGGGGAAGACCAGCGAGCATCTAGACGAGGTCTTGAGTTGGGCCGACCGGGCTCTTGGTGGCTGGCAGTCACAACCGCCCACGTCTATACGAGATCACTCTCTCACGATGGTCTGGGCGTTGATGCAGGCCGGTGACGCCATGTTGATCCGACCTAACGCGCTGGCGACTGCTGCGAGCGTGTCGCCTGAGTCCGCGCTTGCATATCTGAAAGCACTGGCCACGTCCTTCGGCCAGACGGACCCGCTAGTGCGAGTTGCCGAGCAGGTTCGTTTCGCGCCCTACATAGAAGTGAGCCCAGATGAGTACTTTCTCACGGTCGCCGGCAATGACCTTTGGGCGCTCCGGCCGCTGTTCGAGCGAACTATCAAAGGTGAGCGGTACGCGCGCCATCGGGGTCGGTGGCTTGAGGATCGAGCCGTTGATCTACTCGCAAGCGCGCTCGCTCCCGACAACGTTCAAAAGGGCGTACGACTGATCGATCCGGACGACGGTACTGAATTCGGCGAGATCGATGGGCTGCTTAGGTTCGACGACACCGTGCTCCTCATCGAGGCGAAAGCGGCCAGCATGCGTCCCGGCGCACGACGTGGTGGCCGGGCCCTCCAACGACACTTGAAAGAGACCCTTGGAAAGGCCAGCGAGCAAACCTCGGTGGCGCTCGATGTCCTGCTAGGTAGATGGCCTGCGATTGTCCGAGATGCGACCGGAGAGGTGGTCGACTTGGGTCAAGGGGTTCGCGAGGTTCATCCAATCCTCGTTACGCTCGACGATCTATCCGCTGTCGCACCAGTCGTTTGGGAGATGGCGGGTAGCGGCGTTCTGCCGCAGGAGGCAACGATCCCCTGGATCGTCACGTTGCACGAACTCGATCTGGTGTGTCAGACCGTCGCCTCGCCTGTCCAATTCATCCACTTCCTGCGCCGTCGCTCCCGGCTGAACGAGATCGGCGGGCGGATCGCTAGCGACGAGCTTGACTGGTGGATGCTCTACCTCAAGAGCGGTCTCTACTTTAAAGACGACCCGGCTGAGGGAGCCGTGCGCTATCTGTCGCAAACCGACGCCCTGGATGCCTGGGTCCTGTTTCAGCGCGGCTTGAGGGACACACCTGCCGAGAAACCCAGGCAACAGATCGACCAGGGATCGGAAAGGATCCTCCGCTGCCTTGCGGATGAACGCCCGCCCGGCTGGGTGGCTGCTGCATGCACCATCCTTGAGGCGAGTGGAGAGAGTCAGGAGGAACTGGGACGCTCTCTAAAAAAGGCTCGTCGGCGGGCTAGGAAGCGTGGTCTTGTTCAGCGCGGCACCTACGGGTACTCCAGTGGGGAGGAGCCGATGCTGATCTGCTTCGTCGTTGTCCCCGACGACCGCGTGTCTACGCTTGCTCAAGCGCTTGAGGACTATGTTTCCGAGCGATTAGAGGAGGCCGGCTTGCAGCGAGTGCTGGGTCTCGGGATAGCCGCGTCTACGGAGCGGCCCTACGACGCGCTGCTCGTCTTGGAGCGCAGTGTCTGGAACGCGCCGCGTTCTCTGGCGTAGCTTGTTCCTGCCCTTCCTCGTATTGGATGATCCCGCGGATGGTTCGCGTGGTCGGAACGAGGATCTCGTTGAGCACGGCGATCGCCTCGCTGCGAGTTAGGCGAGTACTGGGCGACGTCCGGTGGTGGGACGCTCGGCCCGCTAGACCTCGCGGTGCTTGACCACCGATTGCCGATTGAGTCCGGCGGCGCGCTCCTCGGCATCGAGGCGTTGGAACGTCTGCGCCGTCGTGGCCTCGGTGAGCTTGGAGAGATCGCCCCACTCGTCGGGGGTCGACTGCGGGATGCGCCGGTAGCCCTCCGCGATCGCCTCGCCGACCTCGTCTCGATCCACGCGCTCGACGACGATGCGCGCCGCCGCGGCCTCAGCCTCCGACAGATCGTCGATATGCGCGCGCAGCTTCTCCTGGGCCGTCATCGAGTCGATTCTACCGCCGCGCTGCGCTGCCGCCAGAGGATGTGCGGCTCGACCCAACGTCGGAGCTGGTGGGCAACAAAAGGGCAACAGCCCCCACAGAACCCCAACGATCCCCAACGACTCACCTCCCCCGAAACCGCTCTGCAAAGAGCCCCAAACGCACTCAAACGCCCCCCAGGCCTGGACTACGGAACCGAAGGTCTCAGGTTCGAATTCAGCCCGCGGGGTTCCCTGGCCTTGCGCGCCTGCCCAGGTCCGTGGCGTGGAGGCGCTCAAGCTGGTCTCGGCCGGTGGGCTAACGCGCGAAGGTGGTCGACCGCCTCGCGAACGAGTCGGCACCGTCGTCAGTCCGGGGGGAGGCGTAGGAGTCGTCGCGCCGGATCGGGGAGCCACCAGTTGAAGCGGCCGAGCAGGGAGACGGTGGCGGGGAGGAGGAGGGTGCGGACGACGATGGCGTCGAGGAGGATGCCGCCGGCGAGGCCGGTTGCGAGCATCTTGACGTCGGTGGCACCGGCGGCGCCCATGGTGGCGAAGGCGAAGAAGACGATCAGCGCGGCGCTGGTGACGAGCCGGCCGGTGTGGGAGATGCCGGCGACGATCGCGTCGTCGGTGTCTTGGTTGCGGTCGTCGTGTTCCTCGCGGATGCGGGCGAGGGTGAAGACCTCGTAGTCCATCGAGAGGCCGTAGAGGAAGGCGAAGGTCATGACGGGGACCCAGCTGATGATCGATCCGGTCGCGTCGGTGCCGAAGACCTGGACGCCGATGCCGTGTTGCCAGACGAGGGCGACGAGGCCCCAGGCGGCGAACACGGAGGCGAGGTTGAGCACGATCGCCTTCAGCGGCAGCAGCAGCGATCGGAAGGCGCGGGCGAGCAGGACGAAGGTGATGAGCGCGATGCAGCCGATCATCAGGGGGAGCGCGCGGTAGAGCTCGGAGATGAAGTCGGCGTCCTCGGCGGCCCAGCCGCCGATCTCGACGGAGGGCAGCGCCTGGGCTCGCTCGCGCACCGCGGCGACGGTGTCGCGCCCGGCGTGGGTGTAGGTGTCAGGCTGGGGGATGGCGAGCGCCAGTACTTGGTCTCCGCGGCGCCAGGCCGAGCCCGCGGGTACGACCGCCGCCTGCACGCCGGGGACGCTGGCGAGGGTTCGGGCGGCGCGTTCGATCTGCTGGCTGTCGCCGAGGACGGGGATCGGCGCGAGCGGTCCGGGGCCGATCCCGGAGCGCTCGAGCGCAGCGAGTCCGGTGCTCGCCGGCGGCGCGCCGGTGAGAGCGCTGGCCGGCGGCTGGCCGAGGGTCTGGCCGGTCGCGACCGCGCAGAGCGCGGCGAGGATGGCGGCGCCACCGATGAGCGCGACCCAGCGGTGGCGCACGACGGTGTGGGCGATGGTGGCCCAGTGTCGCTGTGCGCGTTCGGTGCGCCGGAGGCGCCGTCGGTCGGCGCGGGGCCCGAAGCGCACGAGCAGCACCGGGAGGAGGGTGAGCGCGACCGCGACCGAGACGAGGGGGATGAGCAGGCCGGCATAGCCCATGGCGCGCAGGAAGGGGATCGGGAGGGTGATGGCGGCGAGCAGCCCGATGGCGACGGCGCCGCCGCTGAACACGACCGCGCGTCCGGCGGTCTGCGCGGCGACGCGGACGGCGTCGTCGGGCGAGGCACCGCGGTCGTGCTCCTCGCGCCAGCGGGTGACGATGATCAGCGCGTAGTCGATCGCGATGCCCAGTCCGATGAGCGTGACGAGGAAGAGGACCACGAACGAGACGTCGGTGACGAGCATGAGCAGCGCCACGGCCAGGAACGTCGACGGGATCGCTACGGCGGCGGTGACGAGCGGGACGAGCGCCAGCGGGGAGGCGAAGACGAAGACGAGCACCGCGAGCGCGGCCACGGCGGCGACGAGCGTCTCGATGAGCACGCCGGTGTCCTGCGACTCGTCGGCATCGCGCTCGAGGAGGTCGCGGCCGGTCAGGGCGACCGGGGCGCCTGCGACCGTCGCTTCCGCGGCGACGCGGACGGCGGCGTCGAGCTGGCGCTGCTCGTCGCCGGCGTTGGGCGGATAGGCGAGTAAGAACGTCGTGCGGCCGTCGTCGGAGAGGAACGCGCGGTCGCCGGTGCTGGCGTAGGAGGCGATCTGCGCGCCCGGCAGAGCCCGCTCGAGCTGACGCTCGAGCGCGAGCAGGTCGTCACGGACCGTGGTGGGATTGGCGTTGCGGGGAGGGTGGGTGACGGCGACTAGCGGCGCGCTGAAGCTCGCGCCGAAGCGTTGCTCGAGCTCCTGGTTGACCGCGGCCGCCGTGCCCGCCGGGGCCGGCGGGTCGTCGCTGAAGCCGGCGGTGACGATCGGGAAGGAGACGAGGCCGAGCACGGCGACCGCCAGCCAGAAGGCCACGACCCGCCGTCTGTGGGCGAGCGACCAGTCGGTGAGGGCGGCGAGGCGGTCGCGCGACCGGTCGGCAGGCGTGGGGGGCATGGCCGGCAAGGTACGCGCGCCGCTCGCCCTGGAAAACCACCCACCGGCGGATCTTCGGGGTCCTCCCGTGGGCGTATCCGGGGTCCGCCGACAGGGTGTTTCCGGTCAATGCGGGTGCGTTTACGCTGGTTGGGTGCGTACTGCCCGAGCCATCGCGATCGATCTGCTACTGGCGGGCGTCGTCCTGCTCGCCGGAGTCGTGCAGTGGGCCACGCGCAACTTCGCCGACCTCGGGCCGCGCCCCCAGCCCGATGCGCTGGCGACCGCTCCCGACGCCCTCGGCCTGTTGCTCGTCACCGTCGCCGCGGCCGCGGTCCTGCTGCGGCGCAGCGTGCCGCTCACGGCGCTGGCGCTGACGTGCGGCGCGAGCATCGCGGCGCTCGCCCTGAGCTACGGGGTCGTCGTCCACCTCGGCCCGGCCATCGTGCTGTACGAGATCGCCCGGCGCGACATCCGCTGGCGCTGGTGGGCGGGTGGGGCGCTCGCCACCGCGTCGCTTACTGCGATCGCCGTGCTCGAGCGGGGGCTGCTCGACGCTCGCGCCGACTTCGTCATCGATGCCGTCATCTGGGCCGGCGCTGCGGTGGCGGGGGCTTGGCGACGCAACGCGGACGCGCAGGACGCCGAGCACCGGCGCCAGGAGCAGATCGAGGCGGCCGCCGACGAGCGGGTGCGCATCGCCCGCGAGCTGCATGACTCGGCCGGCCACGCGATCACCAACATCGCTGCGCACGCCAGCGTCGCGCGCGTCCTGAGGCCGCGTGATCCCGAGCGGGCTGATGCCGCGGTCGCAACGGTCGAGACCCTTGCGCACGAGACGATGGCGGAGATCGATGAGATCGTCACCGCGCTGCGCGACGACGACGAGGCGGCGCTGCGACCGCTCCCGGGCCTCGGACAGCTCGACGACCTCGTCGAGCGCCAGCGCGACGCGGGGCTGAGCGTCGATGTAGTGCGGGCCGGCGAGCCCCGCTCGCTCGCGGCGAGCGTCGATCGCGCGGCGTACCGGATCGTGCAGGAGGCGCTGACCAACGCGGCGCGCCACGGCGCCGGCGCGACGCAGCTGCACGTGCGCTATGGGGAGGCGGCGCTCGAGCTGGAGATGGTCAACCCCGCCGCGCCGGCAACGCGCCGCCACGGCGGAGGCCGGGGCATCCTCGGGATGCGTGAGCGCGCCACGCTGCTGGACGGGACGCTCTCGGCCGACCACCAGGACGGTTCGTTCGTGCTGCACGCCACCCTCCCCTACGAGCGCGATCACCATGCCGGCTGAACCCGTCCGCGTCCTGATCTGCGACGACGACGACCTCCTGCGGAGCGCATTGCAGATGATGCTCACCGTCGACGAGGGGATCGTCGTGGTGGCCGAGGTCGCCGACGGCCGCGACGCCGCCGCGCAGGCACGCGAGCACGCTCCCGACGTCGCGCTCATGGACGTCCGCATGCCCGGCCTGGACGGCATCGAAGCGACGCGCGAGCTGCTCGCCGCCGCGCCCGACACCCGCGTGATCGTCCTCACGACGTTCGAGGACGACCGCTACATCTTCGGTGCGCTGAAGGCCGGCGCCAGCGGCTTCCTGCTCAAGCGGACCTCGCCCGAGCTGCTCGTCGCCGCGATTCGCACCGTCGCGGACGGCGACGCGCTGCTCTCGCCTTCGGTGACCCGCCGGGTGCTGGAGCGCATGGCCACCCACCCGCTGGCCGACGCCGGCGGGAGCGATGCCTCGGACGAGCTCACCCCGCGCGAGCGCGAGGTCCTCGTCCTCATCGCCTCCGGCCTGACCAACCACGAGATCGCAGACGAGCTGACGATCGAGGAATCGACGGTCAAGACCCACGTCCGCCGCATCCTCGCCAAGCTCAACCTCCGCGACCGCATCCACGCCGTCGTCTACGCCTACGAGACCGGACTGATCCGCGCCGGCCGACGCTGAGGCGAGCGCAGGGCGAAGCACCCCGGGTATCTTCCGCAGGCCCGGCGCGAAGTCCCGCCCCTGCGAGCTGCCCAAGACAGCGCCTCAGGTCGTGCGAATCTCGACGCCCTCGGGCGCGATGCGCTCCTCCGGGGTCGGGCAGTCATCCCACAGCCCGACCCCTCGCTGCTTGGCGCGTGTCTCGGCCGCGCGCAGCCGCGCCTCGAGCTCGGCGTCGCCGTCGTCGTCCCGGTAGGTCGCATGGCCGGCCTCGAGCATCGTCTCGTTGAGCATCCTCCCGTCGGGGAGCCAGACGTAGACCAGCAGGCGGCCGCCGCTGTCGGTCCGCTCGCCGGCGATCTGGACATCGAGACGCTCGCGGGCGAGGATGCGCCTGAGAAAACCGGCGGCAGCGGGACCGTCCGTGTCGTCGGCGTCCGGTGCGTTGATGCCGATCAGGGCGGCTCGCCCGCCATTGGGCAGCGGAGCCCCGGCCGCCTCCCCCGCCAGCTCGACGGTGTCGCCGTCGCTCACCTCCGACACGGTGGCCGTGAGCCTGTGCCCGCGAGCGGGCCGTGGCGGCGTTTCGGGCGCGGCGGGGCGACCCGCGACCGCCGTCGCGTGGTCGAACTCCCGAGGCCACTCGGCCGCCGTCGCGTTGCTGAGGTATGCCAGCCCGGCTTCGTCCAGGCCGGTCGCGGGGCGTAGGTCGCTCTCGAACCGCGCGCCCTCGACATC
Organism: Thermoleophilaceae bacterium; assembly: GCA_040881635.1. GTDB lineage: Bacteria > Actinomycetota > Thermoleophilia > Solirubrobacterales > Thermoleophilaceae > JAAYBF01. The sequence continues at coordinate 20,705 of JBBECV010000013.1, read as the reverse complement.
CGCCCTGGTGAAGACGGCGCCGGCGAGGTCCACGCCGCCGAGATCGGCGTCCTGCAGCTGCGCGCCCGCCAGGCACGCGCCCGCCAGGCTCGCGTTCTGAAGCTGGGCGCTCCTGAGCACCGCGTTCGGCAGGCTCGCCTGCGTGAGGTTGGCGTCCTTCAACCGCGCGCCCGTGAGGTCCGCCCCGTCGAGCGACGCTCCATCGAGCCGTGCGCCGCGCAGGTCTGCATCCCGGAGGTCCGCATCTCGGAGGTCCGCGCCCCTCAGGTCGGTGTGGACCAGACGTGCCCGCACAAGCGATGCCTCCCTCAGGTCCGCCTGCGCCAACCGCTTGCCCTGAAGCCGGACCTCGGACAGATCCTTGTCGTGGAGGTCGGCGCCGGTCAGGTCCTGCTGCAGGGTCAGGGAGAGAACGAAATCTCGATCCTTCTGGCGCCGGTCGAGCATGTACTGCGGTACGCCGACCGCGACCGCGAGCAGCACGCCGAGCATGAGCGACCGGCCAACCTCGTCGAGCTGCCTGTCCCCCGTTGCCCAGAGCAAAGCCCCCAGGGCGAAGAGCGCGGCCGCGAGCGCCAGTATCGTCGCGGCGAGGCCCCAGAGGGGCGCCATCACGCCCACCGTGAGGCCGGCGACGACCCCGAGTCCGACCAGTCGTCGCGCCATCGCCTCGGCCCCTACGCCTCCACTGCCCGCGGCTCCGCGGGCGGCGGCGCCTCGCTGACCCCGAACCGCTCGTGCAGTCGCCGCAGCGGGCCGGGCGCCCACCAGTTCCACTCGCCGAGCAGCTCCATCAGGGACGGCACGAGCAGCGCGCGGATGATCGTGGCGTCGAGCAGGACGGCGAGGGCGGTGCCGAGGCCGTTCTGCTTGATGAAGATGATCTCGGAGGTGGCGAAGGAGCCGATGGCGATCGCGAACAGGAGCGCTGCGGCGGTGATGATGCGGCCGGTGCGCTCGATGCCGACCGCGACCGAGTCGGCGTTGGAGGCGCCGTTGTCGCGCGCCTCCTTGATTCGAGACAGCAGGAAGACGGCGTAGTCGGTCGAGAGGCCGAATGCGAGCGCGAACAGCAGGACGGGCATGGTTTGCTCTAGTGCGCCCTGGCTCGTGTAGTCGAGCAGGCCCTCGAGGCGGCCGTCCTGGAAGATGAAGACGAGGATGCCGAAGACGGCGCTGAGGTTCAGCACGTTCATCAGCAGCGCCTTCGCCGGCAGCACCACCGAGCCGGTCATCAGGAACAGGATCAGCAGCGTCGCGACGATCACGATCGCGGCGGCGATCGGCACGTGATCGGCGAGGCTGGAGCGGAAGTCGACGAAGTCGGCGGTCGCCCCGGTCACCTGGATCTCGGTGGCGGCGGGCGGGTCGATCGCCCGGATCTGCTCGACGGTCTCGCGGCTGGCCTCCGAGATGTGCGGCGTCGCGGCGACCGCCTGGATCAGCGCGTCGCCGTTCTCGAAGCTGCGCGGGGTCATGATGCGGTCGACGTTGCGCAATGCGGCGATCTCCGCGCTGACAGCGGCGACGTCGTCGCCGTCGGCGTTCCTGACGAGCACGTTGATCGGCGTGTCGCGGAAGGGCGGGAACTCCGCGCGCAGGATGTCGTCGACCTGGCGGGCGCTGCGATCCTGCGGCAGGATCTGCGCGTCGACCGACGTGAACTCGATCGAGTAGAACGGGATCCCGAGCGTCAGCATCAGCACCGTCGCCATCGCCGCAACGCGGCCCGGAACGCGCTGGACCAGGCGCGACAGCCGGTACCAGAAGCCGTCGGTCACCGGGCGCGCCTCGGCCACCGCGCGGCGCTGCAGGAACCTCGGCGCCAGCGCGTTGACGCGCTCGCCGAGCAGCGCCAGGATCGCCGGCAGCACGAGCAGAGCCACCGCCGCGGCGAGCAGCGCCACGAGCGCGCCGCCGAGCCCCATCGAGTAGAGGAAGCGCTGCGGGAAGACGAGCAGCGACGCCATCGCGGCGGCAACGGTCAGCGAGCTGAACAGCACAGTGCGCCCGGCGGTCCCGAGCGTGCGTCGCATCGCGGGCAGGCCGGGACCGTCCTTGGCGATCTCCTCGCGGTAGCGCGAGACGATGAACAGCGAGTAGTCGATCGCGAGCCCGAGGCCGAGCCCGGTCGTCAAGTTCAACGCGAAGATGGAGATCGATCCGACCTCGGCGGCGAGGCTGAGCGTGAGGAACGTCCCGATGATCGCCAGGCCGCCGACGAGCAGCGGCAGGGCGGCCGCGACGAGGCTGCGGAAGAACAGCAGCGACAGCAGGAACAGCAGCGGGAAGGCGAGCATCTCGGCGCGCTGGAGGTCGGACTCGACCTGGTCGTTGACCTGCGCCTGCGCGAGCGCCGGCCCGCCGACGAGCACGCCGGGCTCGGCCGCCAGCTCGTCGGCGATGCGCTCGCCCGCCTCCTGCCAGCGCTTGTCGTCGGTCGGCCGGAGCGCGACCGCGAGATAGACGGCGCTGCCGTCGAGCGCGACGAAGTCGAGCTCCCGACTGGCGGTGAATCCCGTGACCATGGCCACGGCCGGATCCTCGGAGAGGCGCTCGCGCACGCGCGACACGCGCTGCTCGGTGCGCGGGCTGTCCGCCGGGGCGTTCTCGAACAGCACCACCAGCCCGGCGTCGCGGTGACCGGCGCGCTCGAGCCGCTCGGCCGCGCGCACCGTCTCGGTGTCGGGATCGTCGGCCCCGTAGGGATCGAGCTTGTCGGCGACCCCGGAGCCGAAGGCGCCGGCGATCGCGAAGAAGGCGACGGCGAGTGCGGCGACCAGCTTGCCGCGGCCCTGCGCGAGTCGCGCGAGTGCGTCGAACATGGTTCAGGTCCCTCCGCTTGGGGATTGTAGGTCGGATACGCGCCGCTCGAGGCGGTCGCACAGGTCGATGAAGAACTCCTGGTAGGCGATGCCGGTCTCGAGCGTGAGGAGCGGGGCGATGCCGCCGCCCTCGCCCGCCAGTCGCTCTGCGACCGGCTGGATCCGCTCGAGCTCGCCGAGCACGCGCTCGTGCTCCGCGCGGATCCGCCGCAGCAGCTCGACCTGCTCGTCGCGGTCGAGCGCATCGGCGAAGAAGAAGCGCAGGATGCCCTCGTGGCGCAGCTCGAAGTGGATCTCGCCGTCGCCGGCCAGCCAGTCGTGGAGCGCCTGCTCGCCGGCGGGCGTGAGCGAGTACGAGTTGCGCCGGCGCCCGCCCGTCGGCTCCGCCTCGCCGGCGATCAGCCCGGCCCGCTCCAGCCGCTTCAGCTCCGGATAGATCTGCCCGTAGCTGATCGCCCAGAAGAAGCGGGTCGAGACGTCGGCCTTCGCCTTGATGTCGTAGCCGCTCCTCGCCCCCTGGCTGAGCATCCCGAGGATGACGTATGCGGTCTTGCCAAGCTCCATGACTCAGCAAGATATATCACGACGATATGTCGTGTCAAGTCAGGCGCGCACCCGCGGGTTGTCGATCGGCGTCAGCGTCGCCTCGATCTGCTCGCGCATCGGCTCGAAGCGCGGCGGCAGCACGAGCTTCTCGCCGAGGTGCTCGGGGTCCTCGTCGGTCGCGAAGCCGGGCCCGAGCGTGGCGATCTCGAACAGCACGCCGCTCGACTCGCGGAAGTAGATCGAGCGGAACCAGAAGCGGTCGATGACGTCGGTCGGGCGCGCTCCGCCATCGCGCGCGCGCCGGCGCCACTGCTCGTGGTCGTCCATCTGCGACCCCCACGCGATGTGATGCACCGTGCCGGCGCCCTCGCGCCCCGGCTCGGCGGGCGGCTCGTCGTAGTGCCACCAGCCGCCGCGCTCCTCGCCGCGCACCTCCCAGCCGCCGTCGGAGGGCCGGAAGCCCAGCGCGTCCTCGAGCAGCCGCCGGCTCGCCGACGGGTCGGGCGGGTTGGGGCGCGCGCCGTGGAAGCCCTGCAGCGCGAGGTCGCGCGGCACGTCCGGGTGATCGGCGACCAGCCGCCGGTCCGGCACGTCGACGACCATCAGCTCGTGGCCGAGCCCCTCGGGATCGGCGAAGCGCAGGACGCCGTCGTCGCGCTCGACGTCGATGCCCTCGCGTCCGAGCCGGCCGGTCCAAAAGTCGAGCGACTCCTCGGAGCCGACGCGCCACGCGATGCGGTGGACCATCCCCGCGCCGTCGCGCCCCGGCGCCGCGCCGGGAAACTCGAAGAAGGTGATGTCCGCCCCGGGGGTGCCGTGCTCGTCGGCGTAGAAGAGGTGGTAGACGGAGGGCTGGTCCTGGTTGACCGTCTTCTTGACCATCCGCAGCCCGAGCACGCGGGCGTAGAAGTCGACGTTGGCGGCCGCGTCCCCGGTGATCGCCGTGACGTGGTGGACGCCCTCGAGCTTCATGACGTCAGCCTATCCGCCGGGCTGCGCCGGCTCGGGCGGCTAGCCGTTCGCGTCCGCCACCGGCAGCCTGCGGTCGAGCCAGGGCGCGAGCGTGCGCGCGAACGTGGCGGTGAAGTGGTTCGTGTCTCGATAGACGAGCGTGTTGCCCATAACGGCAGGACACAAACGCCGCGGGCAGAGCAACGGCGTCGGGTCGATCTTCTCGACGCCGTCGAGGCGGTCGGCGGCGCGCGCGTCGAAGCGGGTCTCGCGGTCGCGCTCGTCCGGGAACGCGCAGCGCTCGAGCGCGTCGAGCTCGCGCGACACGCAGTCGGGGACGTCCTCGCTCGAGCGCGGCAGGTCCGCCATCAGCACGACCCGCGCGCCGGTCTCGCGCAAGCGGTCGAGCGTCCGCACGAGACCCTCGTGCAGCGCGTCGCGGCTGTCCTCGAGGTCGAGCCGCTCGCCGTCCTCGACGACGCCGGTCGCGAGCTCGGTCGTCGTCGCCACCACGATCAGGTCCGGCTCCTCCCGCTCCTCGATCCGCGCCAGCGCGTGCTCGCGCCACACGTCGCAGCGGTGGGCGAAGCGGACGTCGCCGATCGGGCAGCCGGCGCGCAGCAGCGCCGTCAGGCGCCAGCTGCGCTTGCGCGCCAGCCGCATCATCGCCGGTGCGTAGTGGAAGGCGTGCGAGTTGCCGAACAGCACGACCCGCTTGTCGGACGAGCGCCTGCCGTAGACGCACTCCGGCGACTCGGTCTCGGTCTGCTCGACGAGGCAGCCGTCCTCGTAGAGCTGGCCGCGATCGTCCTTGGCCTCGCGCGGCTGCGGCTGCAGCGCCTGCGCGCTCGACTGCAGCGCCTCTCCTTCGAGCGCCGCCGCCGCGCCGATTGCCTGGCCCGCCGAGGCCGTGCGGACCGTCGGCTGCAGCCCGGTCAGGCTCACGGCCATCGCGACCGCGATCGCCATCGACGCGAAGCCGAAGGCGAGCGCGCGGCGCGGCCGGCGCGCGAGTGGGCGCGAGTAGCGGAACGGCTGCTCGATCAGCTTGTGCGAGATGTGCGCCGGCACCCACGACGCCGCGATCACGCCGATCAGCTCGAGCGACGACAGCTCGCCCCACGCCTCGCGCGCGAAGACGATCGCCGGCCAGTGCCAGAGGTACCACGAGTAGGAGAGATCGCCGATGTACTGGAACGGCTTCGAGGCGAGCATGCGCGTCGGCTTGGGCGCGATCGCCGTCGTGCCCGCGATCACGATCGCCGCGGTCGCGAGCGTCGGCGCGAGCGCCGCCGTGCCCGGGTAGTTCAGCTCGGGCGTGAAGATCATCGCCGTCACGATCAGCGTGCCGACGCCGACCCAGCTCAGGACGGCCACGACGGGACCCGGCAGCTTCAGCTCCTTCGGCAGCGCGAGCGCTAGCGCGCCGCCGAGCGAGAACTCCCAGACGCGCGAGAGCGTCGAGAAGTACGAGTAGCTCGCGCCGCCATCGTCGACGACGAAGGCGCTGTAGTAGAGCGACGGCACCCCGGTCAGCAGGACGACCAACCAGAGCTTGGCCCGCAGCGACCCGCGGCGGTTGCGCGACCACCAGACGAACGCCAGCAGCAGCAGCGCCGGCCAGACCAGGTAGAACTGCTCCTCGACCGACAGCGTCCAGAAGTGCTGGATCGGGCTCTCGAGCGCATTGGCCGCGAAGTAGTCGACCGACTGCGCCGCGAAGCGCCAGTTGACGAAGTAGAACGCCGCGGCGATCACGTCGCCGGCGACCGCGTCGTTGCGCACGGGCGAGAACATCACCGCCGAGGCGATCACCACGGCGAACAGCACGAACATCGCCAGCGGCAGCAGGCGCCGGATCCGCCGCGCGTAGAACTTCATCAGCGAGACGGTGCCGGTGCGGTCCATCTCGGCCAGGATCAGCCCTGTGATCAGGAACCCCGAGAGGACGAAGAAGGCGTCGAGGCCGACGAAGCCACCGGGGACCGCGTCGACCTCCGCGTGGGTCAGGAACACGATCGCCAGGCCAAGGCAGCGGATGCCCTGGATGTCGGCGCGAAAGGACTTCTTCTGCGCCGCGGCGCCGTTGGGCGCCCCTGGTGGGGTGGTGGCCGGTTCCCTGCCCATCACGTCTCGTAACAGGGCCGGGAAGTGGATGTCGCGGTCGGCCCTCTGTTGGTCCTTACCCAATCAGGCGAGGACGTACCTTTGTCGCCCGGCCTACCGCGGACGGGGCAGGCGCCGGTCGAGCCAGGGGGCAAGCGAGCGCGCGAAGGTCGCGCTCAGGTGCTTGGGGTCGCGGTAGACGAGCATGCCGTCGATCACCGCGGGGCAGATCCTCGGGAGGCAGATGCGGTCGCGGGCGTCGATCAGCTTCGCCCCCTTGACGCGCTTGGTCGCACGGGCCTCGAAGACGGCGTTCATGGGCTGCTTGCGGTCGAAGGCGCACCTGCGCAGTCGCTTCATCCGCTTCTCGACGCAGGCGACGGCGTCGAACGGCGCCCACGACAACGTCTTCATCACCCTCACCTTCGCGCCGGTGCGTCGCAGCCGCCGCAGCGTGCGCGCGAGCCCCTTGCGCTGGATCCGGCGCGACGCCTTCAGGCCGAGCCGGCGGCCGCCCTCGATCACCTCGTAGACGACCCCCGTCCCGGTCACGACGACGTCCGGGCGGTCGTGGCGCTCGATCCGGCGCAGCGTCTCCTTGCGCCACTTGTTGCACCGCGACGCGAAGTTCACCGCCGCCGGCGGGCAGCCGGCCCTGGTGCGGCCGATCAGCCGCCAGCCGTGCCGGCGCGCGAGCCGGCGCAGCGGCGGGAACCACTGCATCGCCTGCGAGTCGCCGAACAGCACGACGGTCTTCCTCGACTTGCGCTTGCCGTAGACGCAGGTCGGCCAGCGCATCTCGCGCTGGTCGATCATGCAGCCGTCGTCGTAGAGCTTGCCGCGGTCGCCGTCTGCCTTGGCGGGCGGGGGCTCGACCGAGTCGGCCTCGCGCTGCAGGGCGGCGGCGCAGGCGGTCGCCGCGCCGGCGAGCGCGATCAGCGCGACGGCCAGTGCGGCGAGGCGCCCGACGCCGACCGCGGCACGGAGGTGTCTCAGTACAGAAGCCACCTGCGCAGGAACGCTAGCGACCCGTCGAGCACGGTCCGCTGGTAGTCCCTGGCGTGGCGGTGGCCCTCGAGCAGCCAGAGCTTGCTCGGCACGCTGGCGCCGGAGAGCCCCTCGGCCATCCGCTCGGCCTGCGTGACCGGGATCATCTCGCGCAGCGAATTGACGATCAGCATCGGCGGGTCGTCAGGCGAGACGTGCGTCACGGGCGACGCCGCCGTCCAGCGCTCGGGGCATGTGCGCATGCTGCAGCCGACGAACGTGCGCGCGGCCGGGCCGAGCAGGTGGTGGCCGGCGATCGCCGGGAGGTCGACCGGCGCGGACCAGCCGACGACCGCGGCGACGCGCGTCCCCCGCGTCAGCGGACCCTCCCCGCGCATCGCGTGCAGGCTGGCGAGGTGGGCGCCGGCCGAGCTGCCGAGCGCGCCGATGCGTCGCGGGTCGACGCCCAGGCGGTCGGCGTTGCGCCGGATCCAGCGAACGGCGCTGCCGAGCTGCAGCGGCTGGCGCGGGAAGCCGGCGGCCCACGACGTCGCCAGCATGTAGCCGACGTTGACGGCGACGAAGCCGCTCCTGGCGAGGGCGAGCGAGACCGGGGCCATCCGCCCTTTGCCGCCGCCGCCCCAGCCGCCGCCGTGGACGACCAGCACCGCCGCGGCGGGCCGGCTCGCGCCGGCGCGGCGGTAGACGTCGAGCGTCGGGCCGAGCGGTCCGTAGGGCAGGTTGCGGGCGACGCGAATGCCGCGTGGGCCGTCGAGGGCGAAGCGCGCGCCGCTGCGGCTCGAGCCCTGCCGGCGCAACCTGGCGCGGCGACGGGCCACCGCCCGGGCGCGCGCCCGCCGAGCGGATCGCGGGGAGATCCGGGTGGCGTCCTGCGCCGTCCCCGCCGTCATCGCAGACGCCGCCTCGGCCCGTGGCGCCACGCCCGCTCCCGCCACCGGGCCGGCGATCGCCCAGCCGACGGCGACGATCGTCGCTGCGAGCGCGCAGGCGCGTATGAGGGGAGCTGTCGGGCGCGAGTCCATGTGATGCCGACGGGGCCAGTCGGTTGGCGGATATCAAACCGGTTCTGGCGCGAGAAGCATCGGCAGCGCCGGTCGCGACCGATAGCCCCCTCGGCGGGCGGAGGCAGTCGCTCGCTACGGCGACAGCCGGAACGGCGGATAGCGGTCGGTCGTCAGCACGAAGGCGTAGGCGGTGACGCGCAGGGTCCAGCGGTGGACGCCGACGACGAAGTCGAACAGGTCGCGCGGGTAGCGGCCGGTGAAGAGGATCGCGAACCAGGCGATGACGACGACCACGAACGCGGCGATCCCGAGGAAGAAGAGCACGATGTAGTGCGGGATCGCGAGCAGCCACTTGACCAGCGGCATGCCGCGCCGGAGGTCGCTCTCGGCGTCGGGGTAGTCGAGGTCGAGCCGCAGCGCCTGCTGCTCGTCGGTCGACGGGTAGCGGTCGTCGAGCAGCGACAGGTAGATCCCCACCCGACCGGTGAACCGCAGCAGCTCGCGGTTCCAGTCGAACCACCAGCGCGGGTACTTCTTGCGGAACAGGATCATCAGCAGCGGTCCGGCGAACAGCAGGCCGCCCGCCGCGCCGGCGTAGAGGTAGCCGTCCTCGCCGCCCCAGGTCCCGCCGCCCGACACCGTGCCGAGCACGATCGCGATCGGGATGACGGTGAAGATGCGGAAGAACGTCGTCAGCCGGTTCAGTGGTCGGTCCTGGTACTCGACGTGGTAGCGGGCGGGGTACTCACCATCGTTCATCGCGTCCTCCTCGAGTCAGCTCGACAGCCTGGCGTGCGGCAGCTTCACGACAGTGACGAAGAAGTCGTCGATCTGGCGCACGACCTCGATGAAGCGCTCGAAGTCGACCGGCTTGGTGACGTAGGCGTTGGCGTGCAGCTTGTAGCTGCGCAGCACGTCCTCCTCCGCCTGCGAGGTGGTGAGGATCACGACCGGGATCGTGCCGAGGTCGTCGTCGCCCTTGATCTCCGCGAGGACCTCGCGGCCGTCCTTGCGCGGGAGGTTGAGGTCGAGCAGGATCAGGTCGGGCCGCGCCGCGCTCGCGTGCTCGCCCTCCTGGCGCAGCACCTCCAGCGCCTGGACGCCGTCGGTGACGCAGGTGAGGCGGTTGCGGACCTTGTTGTCCTCGAACGCCTCCTGGATCATCAGCCTGTCGCCCGCGTCGTCCTCGACGAGCAGGACCTCGATCGACTGGGCGTCCGGCGGTGGCGGGCTGGTCATCGGTCCTCCTCGAGCGCGGGCAGTGTGAAGCGGAAGGTAGTGCCGGACGTGAAATCGGTGTCGAGCCAGATCCGCCCCCCGTGGTACTCGACGATCTTGCGACACATCGCAAGCCCGATGCCCGTCCCAGCGTACTCGTTCTTAGGATGGAGCCGCTGGAATATGACGAAGACGCGCTCGGCGTAGTCCGGGTCGATCCCGATCCCGTTGTCCGAGCATGAGATCACCCACTCGCCGTCGTTGCTCTCGGCGTCGATTCGCACCGCCGGGGGCGCCGTGGAGCGGAACTTGATCGCGTTGCCGATCAGATTCTGGAACACCAGCGCGAGCAGCGTCCTGTCGCCCGCGACCGTGGGCAGCTCGCCGACCTCGGTGACGGCACCCGACTCGTCGACGGCGGCCGAGAGGTCGATGAGCGCCTGGCGCACCGCGTCGTCGAGCTCGACCGGCCGGAGGTCGCCCGCCGTGCGGTCCACGCGCGAGAACGCGAGCAGGTCGTTGATCAGCTGCTGCATCCGCTTCGCCCCGTCGACGGCGAACTCGATGTACTGGTCGGCGCGCTCGTCGAGCTGGCCCTCGTAGCGCTGCTGGAGCAGCTGGCAGAAGCTCGCGACCTTGCGCAGCGGCTCCTGCAGGTCGTGCGACGCGACGTAGGCGAACTGCTCGAGCTCCGCGTTCGAGCGCTCGAGGTCGCGCGCGGACTCGTCGAGCTGCGCGTGCGCCTCGCGAACCGCCGAGAGATCGGCCAGGATCCGCAGCCGCATCGAGTCGATGTCGCCGGCGAGTTGGGCGATGTCGCGCGGACCGCGACTGTGGACGGGGCGGTCGAAGGCGCCGTTGGCGACGCGGCGCACCCGCCGGGCGAGCGCGCCGATCGGAAGCGTCACCGTCTGGCGGAGCATGATCATCGCGGTGATCAGCGCCGCGCCGACCAGGATCGCGATGATCCCGAACGCGCTGTAGAGGAACGTCGCGGCGTCGCCGAGGCGCCTGCGCGCGGCGGCGCGCTCGGAGCGGATCGTCGCGCGCTGGCGGCCGAGGGCCGCGCGGACGTTCGCGAACAGCTGGCGCCCGTTGCGGACGGTCGCCGGGTCGAGCGAGCGCGCCCCCGCCGAGCGGATGCGCGCGATCGCCGGACGCGCGTACTGCGAGCGCCAGGTGCGCGCGGCCGCGACCGCGGCGCCGAGGTCGTCTGCGACCATCCGCAGCTCGGGGGCGGCGACCAGGCGCCGCAGCGTCCGGATGGCGCTTGCCTCCTGCCGCCTGCCGGACCCGAAGGGACGCAGGAATGCCTCGTCGCCCGCGAGCGCGTAGCCGCGGACGCCCGCCTCCTCGTCGATCAGCGCCGTCGAGAGCCGGAACGCCGCGGTCGATGCCGGATCCAGGCGCTCGACAACCAGCTCGCGGGCGTCGGTGAGCCGCAGGATCGCGACGACGCCGGCGACGGCGCTGATCACGGTGACGACGCTCAGAACGGCCGTCGCGATCGCGAACCACTGACTGACGCGAAAGCGGTTGCCCGGGTGGACCGCCGGCGACGTGGCCTCGCCGCCCGCCACCGTCAGTCGCCGGCCACCGACAGCAGCATCACGGCGACGTCGTCGGTGAGCGGCTCGCCGTTGAGCCGCTCCGCCTCGCCGATCAGCCGGCCGAGCAGGTCCCTCGCGTCGTCGTGCCAGTGCCCGACGGCGCGCGCGTGGCGCTCGACCATCTCGACCAGCCGCTCCTCGCCGAGCCGCTCCGGCCCGCCGTCGACCTTGCCCTCGACGAGCCCGTCGGTGTAGAGCAGGATCGACCATGAGCTTCCGAGCTCGGCCCGCACCCCCGGCCAGGAGCTCTGCTCGAGGATGCCGAGCGGGGGCGCCCCGTCGGGGACGTCGAGCCGGCGTGCACCGCTCGCGTCGATCACGATCGGCGCATGGTGGCCGGCCAGTCGCACCGTCGCGGTGCAGCGGTCCGGCGCGATCGCGAGCGTGCAGAGCGTCGCGAAGACGTTCGGCGCATGGCTCTCGTGCGGCAGCATCGCATGCAGCGTCGCCAGCACCTCCTCGGGCGGATGGCCGGCGAGCGTCAGGGCACGCCACGCGATGCGCATCGAGGCGCCGAGGGCCGCCTCGTCGACGCCGTGGCCCGAGACGTCGCCGATCACCAGGTTGACCGACCCGTCGTCGAGCTCGACGGCGTCGTAGAAGTCGCCTCCGAGCACGCCCCGCACCCGGCCCGGGCGGTAGTCCGTGGTGAGGTGCAGGCGGTCGTCGGAGATCAGCGCCGTCGGCAGCAGTCCGCGCTCGAGTCGCGCGTTCTCGCGCGCCTGGAAGCGGGCCTCGAGCAGCTCCTGCTCGGACAGCTCGGCGCGCCGGCGCTCGATCGCGTAGCGGATCGCGCGCGCGATCACCTCGGGGTCGACCTCGCCCTTGACGAGGTAGTCCTGCGCGCCGGCGCCGAGCGCCTCGATGCCGAGTTGCTCGTCGGCGCGACCGGTCAAGACGACGACGGCGACCGACGGGGCCCGCTCGCGGATCTGACGTACGGCGTCGAGGCCGACGGTGTCGGGCAGCCCGAGGTCGAGCAGCGCGCACGAGCACTCCCCCGGCAGCGTGTCGAGCGCCTCCGCGAGCGTCTCGGCGCGGCGCAGCTCAAGCTCCGGCGCGGCGAGCGAGAGCCCGTCGCGCACCAGGAGCGCGTCCCCCTCGTCGTCCTCGACGAGCAGGACGGTGCTGGACGTCCTGGCCGCCTCCGCCGCCTCGCGCTCAGTCTTCAGCTCCACCCCTTTAGGCCAGTCCCGTGACTACGTCTTCGTCCGCCGAGCATAGCGCTGGCGTCGCGGCGAAGACCGTGCATAGGACTACTGCTTCTTGGCGATCGCCTCGGCGAGCTCGGACTTCGACATGCTCGAGCGACCCTCGACGTCGAGCTTCTTGGCGCGCTCGTACAGCTCCCGCTTCGAGTTGCCCTCGACGTCGGCGCCACCGTAGGACTTGCCTCCGTTCTCGCGCGCCCGCGGATTCTTGGCGCGCGGGTCGGACGGCCCCTTGCCGTCCTTGGCGACCCAGCGGTCGCCCTTCTTCTCGAAGCCGTGCTTCAGCGCGGAGTAGGCGACGCGGTGGGCGCGCTCGCCCTCGCCGTACTGCTCGACGGCCTCGTCGTGGGCCTTCGCGAACGTCCGCTGCGCCTTCGCCGACGACTTCTTGAGCGTCGACGGCAGCTCGCTCTGCTTCGGCTTTCCGCTCGATGTCGTCTTCGGCATGCTCGCCTCCTCGTACGGATCTCGCCGGACGCGCTACCCGCGGCGGCGGCGAGGAAACGTCAGCGTTCGCCGCCTGCGGATGCCAGCGCGGCGTCGACGATCGCCGCCGCGACCTCGGCGCGTGGGCGCAGCGACGAGGCGAGCACGTACTCCTCCCGCGCGTGCGCCGCGCCGCCGCGCGGGCCGAGCCCGTCGACCGTGAACGGGATCGCCGGCGCGAAATGGCTCGCGTCGCTGGCGCCGCCGCGCCCGGCGCCCACCACCGGCCGCCCGAGCCGCTCGGATGCCGCGGCCAGCAGCGGCTCGGTCGCCGCCCGGGCGTCCATCGCTGGCCACAGCCGCGCGTAGTCGCAGCTCAGCTCGGCGCCGCCGACGGCGGCGGGCACGAGGTCGCGCACCTCGTCGAACGCCGCCGTGCGGTCCGAGCGCAGGTCGCAGTACAGCTCGCCGGTCGCCGGGACGACGTTGAAGGCGTGCCCGGAGCGCAGGATCGTGGGAACCGCGGTGGTGCTGTCGGCGCCGTCGGGGTCGTGCGCCGTCGCGACCGCATGGGCGGCCGTGGAGAGGGCGAGCAGTGCGTTGCGCCCGCGGTCGGGCGCCGCCCCGGAGTGCGCCGAGCGCCCCTCGGCCCGCACGCGCAGCGTCGCCGCGGCCTTGCGGCGGACGATCACCGCCTCGTCGCCGTCGGCGGTCCGCTGGCCCGCCTCGAAGCACAGGCACGCGTCCCAGCCGGCGAACGCCTCGACGTGCGCGAACGGCGCCGAGCGCCACTCCTCGTCGGTCACCAGCAGCAGCGCCACCTCGGCGTAGTCGTCGCCGCGGCTCGTGAGCGCGCGCATCAGCCCGAGCGCGATCGCGTCGCCGCCCTTCATGTCGATCGACCCCGACCCGACGAGCCGGTCGCCGTCGCGCTCGAGCGTGCGGTGGTGGTCGTGGCTGACGACCGTGTCGAGATGGCCGAGCAGCAGCAGCCGTGCGCGCCCGGTGCCGTGCAGGCGGAGCAGGAGGTCGTCGGCGTGGCCCGGCGACGAGCACGGCCGGCGCTCGACCGCCGCCTCCGCGGGCGCCAGGGCACCGACGACCGCGGCGCACTCCTCGGCGCCGTCGACGTCGCCCGATGGCGACGAGACCGCCACGAGCGCCTCGAGGTCGCGCTCGACCCGGGCGGCGATCGCCTCCGTCGCGCTCGCTGTCCACGCCTCCATCGCGGGGAACATATGCGAGCCGGTGGCCGTCAGCCGCTCGATCGGCCGGGCACCGCCCGCCGGTCCGGCTGCTCGGGCGTCTCGCCGGCGCCCGGACCGGCGCCGCTCTTGGCCTCGCGACCGGCCCGCTCCTCGGCCGCCTCGGCCCCGACTCCGCGGCGCCCCGGCTCGCGTCCCGGCGGCTGGGACGGGGCCGGCAGGTCCGGCGCCGTCGGGATCGGCAGCGTCGCCGCGTGGCGCTCGCTGAGGTCGACCGGCTCGTCCCAGTGGGTCAGGCGGATGCCGTCGCCGTGCGCGACGCGGTACGTGGCCTCGTCGCGCGTCACCTCGATCCGCAGCAGCGTGCCGCGGACCTCGATCCCGAAGCAGAGTCGATCGAGCTGCCGGGGCAGGCGCGGCCTAAAGCTGAGCCTGCCCCAGTGGTCGCGCATGCCGCCGAAGCCGGCGACGGTCGCGATCACCGATCCCGCCAGCGACGCCATGTGGAGGCCGTCGCCGGTGTTGCCGGCGAGGTCGTCGAGGTCCATCCGCGACGCCTCGCCGAGGTAGTCCCAGGCGAGGTCGAGGTGGCCGACCTCGGCGGCGACGACCGCCTGGGTGGTCGCGGACAGCGACGAGTCGCGCACGCAGACCTGCTCGTAGTAGTCGAAGTTGGCGAGCTTCTGCTCGGCCGTGAACGCGTCGCCGCGCGCGTGCATGGCGAGCACGAGGTCGGCCTGCTTGGCCACCTGCTTGCGGTAGAGCTGGAAGTAGGGGTGGTGCAGCAGCAGCGGGTAGCGCGAGCTCGGCGTGCCGTCGAAGTCCCAGCGGTCGTGGTGGAGGAAGCTGTCGTCCTGCGGGTGGATCCCGCGCCGCTCGTCGAACGGGACGTGCATCGCGTCGGCCGCGCGCAGCCAGGCGCGGCGCTCGTCGTCGTCGACTCCGAGCCGCCGCGCCACGTCCGGCAGGCGCTCGGCGCAGTCGGCGGCGCAGCGGAGGTTCAGCTGCGCCATCAGGTTCGTGTAGACGTTGTTGTCGACCAGCGCCGAGTACTCGTCGGGACCGGTGACCCCGTCGATGCGGAAGGCGCCGTACTCGTCGTGGTGGCCGAGGCTATGCCACAGCCGCGCGGTCTCGGCGAGCAGCTCGAAGCCGTACTTGCGCTCGAACTCCGCGTCGCCGGTGATCGCGATGTAGCGGCGCACCGCCCCCGCGACGTCGGCGTTGACGTGGAACGCCGCGGTGCCGGCCGGCCAGTAGCCCGAGCACTCCTCGCCGTGGATCGTGCGCCAGGGCAGCGCCGCGCCGTCGAGGTGGAGCTGGCGCGCGCGCAGCCGCGCGGCGCCGAGGGTCGAGTGGCGCCACTCGAGCGCGTGGCGGACGGTGTCGGGCGCGGTGAACGTCAGCACCGGCAGGACGAAGGTCTCGGTGTCCCAGAAGGCGTGGCCGTCGTAGCCCGTGCCGGTGAGGCCCTTGGCCGGAATCGCGCGGCCCTCGTTGCGAGCCGCCGCCTGGAATATGTGGAACATCGCGAAGCGCAGCGACTGCTGCAGGCTGGCGTCGCCGTCGACCTCGACGTCGGCCCGCTCCCAATACTCGTCCAGCACGTCGCGCTGCTCGGCGATCAGCCCGTCGAAGCCCTCGGCGATCGCGCTCTCGAGGCTCGCGTCGACCTGATCGCGCAGCCACTCGACGCTCTGCTGCGAGGACCAGTGGTAGGAGACGAGCTTGATCAGTCGCAGCCGCTCGCCGGGGGCGAGCTCGGCCGACAGGGTGACGCGTCCGAGGTTCGCCTCCGACTGGGTCAGCCGCGCGAAGTCGCCGTCGTACTCGAGCAGGTGGTCCATGCCGGCCGCCATCGCCAGTCCGGAGGCGCGGGTGACGTGCCCGAGCACGACGCGCATGTCGTTGTCGACGCAGAGGCGGCTCTCGAGCACGTCGTCGAGCGCGCGCGCCTGGCGTGGATCGTCGCCCTGCGCGGCGCGAGAGCGGTTCGCCTGCAGGTTCGACTGGAGCGAGATGCGGACCTCGTGGTCGACCGCCTCGACCTCGTACGAGATCGCCGCGACGCTGCGCAGCGACAGCGAGACGAGCCGCCTGGTGCGGACCTGGACCGCGTGACCGGAGGCGGTTCGCCACTGGAGCGAGCGATCGAGCAGCCCGGAGCGGAAGTCGAGCCGCCGCTCGTGGTGCTCGAGCCGGCCGCGGTGGACGTCGAGCGGCTCGTCCTCGACCTGGAGCCGGATGATCTTGCCGTCGGTGACGTTGACGACCGCCTGGCCGTCCTCGGCGAACCCGTAGCCGCGCTCGCCGTACTCGAGCGGGTAGGACTCGTAGAAGCCGTTGAGGTACGTGCCGCTGATGCCGACCGGCTCGCCCTCGTCGAGGTTGCCGCGCAGGCCGACGTGACCGTTCGAGAGCGCGAACAGCGACTCTGTCTGGGCGAGGTTGTCGAGGTCGATGCCCTGCTCGACCAGCGCCCACGGCTCCGGCGGGAAGCTCGCGTCGCCCCTCATCCGAGCAGCTCCGAGAGGTCCGAGACGACGACGTCCGCGCCGTGCTCGCGCAGCGCGTCGGGGTCGCCGTGGCGGTCGACGCCGACCGTCACCGCGAAGCCGCCGGCGCGGCCGGCGGCGACGCCCGCGATCGCGTCCTCGAAGACCGCCGCGGACGCCGGCGCGACGCCGAGCAGCTCCGCTCCGCGCAGGAACGAGTCGGGCGCCGGCTTGCCGCGCAGTCCCTCCTCGGCGATCGTCACCCCGTCGACGCGCGCGTCGAAGAGGTCGGCGATGCCGGCCGACTCGAGGATGCGGACCGTGTTCGCGCTCGACGACACGACGGCGGTCGCCATCCCCGCCTCACGGGCCGCCTCCACGAAGCGCACCGAGCCCTCGCACACGTCGACGCCGCGCTCCTCGATCAGCTCCATCACGAGCATGTTCTTCCGCTTACCCACTCCGGTCACGGTCGCCGCGTCGGGCGGGTCGTCCGGGCCGCCCTCGGGGAGGTGGATGTCGCGCGAGGCGAGGAAGTCGCGCACGCCGTCCTCGCGCGGCTTGCCGTCGACGTAGGGGCCGTAGTCGCGATCGACCTCGAACGGTCGCGCGTCCGGCCCGACGTGCTCGGCCAGGAACGCGTCGAAGCTCCGCTTCCACGCCTCGGCATGGACGCGCGCGGTGTCGGTCAGCACGCCGTCCATGTCGAACAGGCACGCCGTCACGTCCTGCGGCAGGCGGATGGCTCGGCCCTCAGCCACCCTCGGGCTTCTCGTGGTGGCCGCCGAACTCGTAGCGCAGCGCCGACAGCAGCTGGCCGGCGAAGTCGGCGTTGCCGCGCGAGGAGAAGCGCTCGTGGAGCGCGGCCGTGAGCACGGGCGTCGGCACGCCCTCGTCGATCGCGGCGATCGACGTCCAGCGACCCTCGCCCGAGTCCGAGACGCGCCCGCCGAAGTCCTCGAGGCCGGGGTCCTTGCGAAGCGCGCTGGCGGTCAGGTCGAGCAGCCACGAGCCGATCACGCTGCCGCGGCGCCAGACCTCCGCCACCTCGGGCAGGTCGAGCTCGTACCGGTAGAGCGACGGGTCGCGCAGCGGCGTCGTCTCGGCGTCGACCTCCTGGGCGTGCCTGCCGACGTCGGCGTGGCGCAGCACGTTCATCCCCTCGGCATAGGCGGCCATGAGGCCGTACTCGATCCCGTTGTGGACCATCTTCACGAAGTGCCCGGCGCCGCTCGGCCCGCAGTGCAGGTAGCCCTGCTCCGAGGGCGCCGGCGGTCCCTCGCGGCCGGGCGTGCGCTCGATGCCGCCCGGCCCCGGCGCGAGCGACGCGAAGATCGGCTCGAGCCGCCCGACCGCCGCCTCGTCGCCGCCGATCATCTGGCAGTAGCCGCGCTCGAGCCCCCAGACGCCGCCGCTGACGCCGACGTCGACGTAGTGGATGCCGCGCTCGGCCAGCTCGGCGGACCGGCGCAGGTCGTCGTGGTAGTAGGAGTTCCCGCCGTCGACCAGGACGTCGTCCTCGTCGAGGTGCGCCAGCAGCGACTCGATCGTCCGGTCGACGACGCCCGCGGGCACCATCAGCCAGATCGCCCGCGGTCGCTCGAGCTTGCCGATCAGCTCCTCGACGGTGCGCGCGCCCGTCGCGCCGCCCTCCTCCGCGCCCGCGACCGCCTCGTCGCTGAGGTCGTAGGCGACGCACTCGTGCCCGTCGCGCACCAGCCGCAGCACCATGTTGGCGCCCATCCGGCCCAGCCCGATCATCCCAAGCTGCATCGCGTCGTCTCCGTCGGTCGGGGGCTCAGAGCAATCTATTCGCGCCGGTCGCCGCCCGCGCGCCAGTCCTCGGCGGACGGCGTGTCGCATCAGCGATCGGTACCCCGTACGGCGAGGCGGCAATCGGCGCGGGGAGTGGGCGGGCGACGTGTGGGTAATAGGCCGCCATGGCCCCGGATCGCCTGCAGGATACCGAGCCGTTCGCGGGCCACTCGCCCGAGCGCGAGGTGCCGATCGGCGGCTACAGCGTGCTGACGGCCGCCTTCCTCGCCCTGACCGGGGCGTTCGCGGTTTGGATGCGGTCGTCGCGCCGCGAGCTGCCGGAGCGGATGGCCCCCGGCGATCTCGCGCTCGCGACGGTGGCGACGCACAAGGCCTCGCGCCTGATCGCGAAGGATCGCGTGACGAGCACGATGCGCGCGCCGTTCACCCGCTACGAGGGCGACGAGGGCGCCGGCGAGGTCAGCGAGGCGCCGCGCGGCCACGGGCTGCGGCGGGCGGTCGGCGAGCTGCTGGTGTGCCCGTACTGCCTCGGCATGTGGATCGCTGCCGCGTTCGCCGCCGGTCTGATCGTCGCGCCGCGGCCGACGCGCTGGATCTCCTCGATCTTCACGGTGCTGTTCGGCTCCGACGTCCTGCAGATCGCCTACAAGAAGGCGGAGGAGGCTCTGTAGGGCCGCCGGGCCTGCCGCCGTCGGCTCGCAACGGCGGCTGCACGGCCCAGCTCGAACAGCGGGGCCGGCTAGGGTTCGGGCGACGGATGTGCGGGATCGCCGCCCAGTACGGAGCACCTGACCCCGCGCGTGGGCAGCGGATGCTCGACGCAATGGTCCATCGGGGGCCCGACGACGAGGGGTCGGTCACCCTCGACCGGGCGTGGCTGGGTCACCGCCGGCTGTCGATCGTGGACGTCGCCGGCGGCCATCAGCCGCTGCGTGGCGCGGGCGGCGCCGCCTTCCTCGTCGGCAACGGCGAGGTCTACAACCACGCCGAGCTGCGCGCGGGGCTGAGCGGCGCGCGGTTCCGGACGGGGTCCGACAACGAGGTCGCGCTGCACCTGCTCGAGCGCGACGGCCCCGACGCCCTCGCGGCGCTCAACGGCATGTTCGCGTTCGCGCTCGCCCGTGAGGACGGCGGGTTCCTCGCGGCGCGCGACCCGGTCGGGATCAAGCCGCTCTACTGGGCTCGCGCCGGCGGCCACGTCACCTTCGCCTCCGAGATGGCGGCCTTCGAAACCGAGGATCGCGAGGCGATCGAGGCGTTCCCGCCCGGCCACCACTGGACGCCCGAGCGCGGCCTGGTCGAGTTCGCCGCCGCCGTCCCGTCGGTGCTGCGCGACGACCCGCTCGCCGCCGAGGACGAGCCGCCCCGCCACGTCCTCGCCGCGACCCGCGACGTGCTGGTCGACGCGGTCGAGCGCCAGATGATGGGCGACGTGCCCGTCGGCGTCTTCCTGTCCGGCGGGCTCGACTCGACGCTCGTCGCGGCGATCGCCCAGCGCTACCTGCGCGAGCGCGGCGAGCGGCTGATGACGTTCGCCGTCGGCCTCGCCGGCTCCCCGGATCTGGTCGCCGCCCGCACCGCCGCCGACCATCTCGGCACCGATCACCACGAGCGCGTCTACACCGCCGCCGAGGCGACCGCGTCGCTGCCCGGGGTGGTGGCATCGATCGAGGCGTTCGACCCGTCGCTGGTGCGCAGCGCCGTGCCGAACCACATGCTCGCCGAGCTCGCGGCCGAGCACGTCAAGGTCGTCCTGACCGGCGAGGGCGCCGACGAGCTGTTCGCCGGCTACGGCTACATGCGCGACTTCGACGATCCCGGCGAGCTGCACGCCGAGCTCGTGCGGTCGGTCGAGGGCCTGCACAACCTCAACCTCCAGCGCTGCGATCGCGTGACGATGGCCCACGGCCTCGAGGCGCGCGTGCCGTTCCTCGACCGCGAGACGATCGACCACGCGCTGCGCCTGCCCGCCACGTGGAAGCTGACCGCCGACGGCCAGCCCGAGAAGCGCCTGCTGCGCGAGGCCTTCGAAGGCTGGGTGCCCGACGAGCTGCTCTGGCGCGACAAGGCCCAGTTCGGCGACGGCAGCGGCGCCGCCTCGGTCCTCACCGCGCCGTTCGCCGCATCGATCACCGAGCGCGAGCTGGCCGACGAGCGCCACCAGGTCGCTCCCGCCCTGCGGACGCGCGAGGAGCTCGCCTACTTCCGCATCTTCCGCGAGCACCTCGGCGCGGTCCGTCCCGAGCACACGCTCGGGCGCTTCGCGACCGCCTAGATGAGTAGTTCCACGGCTGGCGGGTTGTAGGAGGAGGGGCAGCAGGGTC
>JBBECV010000012.1:26946-118343 GCA_040881635.1 Thermoleophilaceae bacterium | reverse complement strand
CGCCCCACCCGCAACCTCACCCCCTACATCGCATAACCCGCCGTGGAACTACTCATCTAGCGTGACGTAAGGGTAGGCCATGGCCGTTCAGCGCGAAGCCCGTCTATCTGGTGAGCAGCTGCTCGAGCTTGACGTCGGGGTGGTCGCGCCGGAAGTGGTCGAGCATGACGTCGCTGGTGAACAGCACGAGCAGGGTGCCGTCGGTGCGGTGGAGCAGGTCGGCGCGGCGGCTCGCGTGGGCAATCTCGGCCCCCGCCGGGTCGGTGCGGCGGGCGAGCTTCCACGGCGTGGTGTCGAGGCCGACAGTCACGCCGAACTCGTGCTGGAGGCGGTCGACGGCGACATCGAACTGCAGCGGACCGACGCCAGCGAGCACGGGCGTGGGGTCGGCGGCCGGATCGCGGCGCAGCACATGGACGACACCCTCCTGGGCGAGCTGCTCGAGGCCGCGGTGGAACTGCTTGTGGCGCGCGGAGTCGCGGTTGCGCACGCGGCGGAAGTGCTCGGGGGCGAGCGTCGGGATCGCGGGGAGCTCGACGGGCTCGTCGACGTAGAGCGTGTCGCCGACGCGCAGGTCGGCGGCGTTGACGACGCCGACGACGTCGCCGGGATAGGCGTCGTCGACGATCGTGCGATCGTCGCCGAGCACCTCGTGCGCGTGCGTCATCGCAAACGGCCGTCCGGTGCGGGCGTTGGTGGCCCGCATGCCGCGCTCGAACCGGCCCGAGCACACGCGCATGAACGCCACGCGATCGCGGTGGCGCGGGTCCATGTTCGCCTGCACCTTGAAGACCAGCGCCGAGAAGGGCGCGTCGATCGCGCGCGCGCCACCGGTCGCGCTCGTGCGCGCCGCCGGCGCGGGCGCCCAGGCGCGCAGAGCCTCGAGGAGCAGGCCGACGCCGAAGTTCGACACGGCCGAGCCGAAGAACACCGGCGTCGCGCGCCCGGTCGCGAACGCCTCGCGGTCGAGCTCGCCGCCGACCGCGTCGAGCAGCTCGATCTCCTCGGCCGCCACCTCCCACGCGTCCCCCTCCGCCGCGCGGGCGCCGTCGGCGTCCATCAGCTCCTCGGGCGCCCGGGTGGCGCCGCGCGCCGTGCGCGTGAAGCGGTGGAAGGTTCCGCCGCGCCGGTCGACGACGCCGCGGAAGTCGCCCGGGATGCCCACCGGCCAGCTCATCGGATGCACGGCCAGGCCGAGCGTCCGCTCGATGTGGTCGAGCATCTCGAGCGGCTCGATCCCCGGCCGGTCGTACTTGTTGACGAACGTGATCAGCGGGATCTCGCGCGCTCGCGCGACCTCGAACAGCCGCCGCGTCTGCGGCTCG
This sequence comes from Thermoleophilaceae bacterium, assembly GCA_040881635.1. Lineage (GTDB taxonomy): Bacteria > Actinomycetota > Thermoleophilia > Solirubrobacterales > Thermoleophilaceae > JAAYBF01. The sequence continues at coordinate 117,018 of JBBECV010000012.1, read as the reverse complement.
ACCCCCTTCGCGGCGTCGAGCAGCATCACGGCGCTGTCGGCCGCGGCGAGCACCCGCAGCGTGTCCTCGGAAAAGTCGCGGTGGCCGGGCGTGTCGAGCAGATTCAGCACCACGCCCTCGTGCTCGAAGCGCAGCACCGTCGAGCTGACCGAGATCCCGCGCCGGCGCTCGATGTTCATCCAGTCCGAACGCGACGCACGGCGCCCGCGGCGCGCTCCGTCGACGCTGCCCGCCTCGGCGACCGCGCCGCCGTACAGCAGCAGCTTCTCGGTCAGCGTCGTCTTCCCGGCGTCAGGATGCGAGATGATCGCGAACGTCCGCCGCCGCGCGGCCTCGTCCGCGACCGCCCCCGCACCCGCCGCGGAGGCGGATGCATCGGCCATGCCGATCAGCTCCGTACGGGCGTGGGCGACGCCCGTCGCGTCTCGCGCCGCAGCCGCTTGGCGAAGTCCTCGGCTTGGTCGAGCTGGACGCGCAGCTGCTCACAGCTGTCGGCGGCGGCTGACGCGAACTCCTTCAACCGCTCGCGTGCCCGCTCGGCCGCCGCCTCGTCGACGCCCGCGTCACGCAGCGCGTCGCGCGCGGCGAGCAGGTCGCGCATCTCCTGCACGCTGAACCCGAGCGGCTTCATCTGCTTGATCAGGTCGAGCCGCTCGACCTCCCCCTCGGTGTAGAGCCGGAAGCCGCCCTCCGTCCGCCCCGCAGGCGCGAGCAGCTCCATCTCCTCGTAGTAGCGGACCGTCCGCAGCGACAGCCCGACCCGCTCGGCGACCTCGCCGATCTGCAACATGTTCTCAAGACTCGACATTCGCGTCAGCGTACCTTCCGGCCCGTCGGCGCCCCGGCCACGGCGGCCAGGGCGCGTGCCGCCAGCTCGCCGGCCTGCGCCTCGACGTGCGAGCGCCCCCGCTCGCCGTCCTCGAGCGCCTCCAGCCAGCGCGGCGGGATCGCGCCGTTGCCGAAGCGAGCGCCGGCGATCGCGCCCGCCATCGCCGCGACGGTGTCGGTGTCGCCGCCCGCGCGGACCGCCACCTCGACTGCCTCCTCGAAGCGGCCACAGCGCGCTCCGGCGACGACCGCCGCCGCCACCGAAGGATGCGCAAGCGCGGGCACGGTGCCGTCGCCCCCGGCGAGCGCCCCCGGATCGAGCCCTGCCGCGGTGCGCTCGGCCGCCTCGTCGAGCGCCGCGCGCATCGCGTCGGTCCTCGCCGTGCGCGTGGCGGCCTCGAGCGGCTCGCGGCCGTCGAGCGCCGCGGCTACGGCGGCCGCCTGGGTCGCCGCCGCGTCGATCGCCACGTCATGCGCGTGGGTGACCCGCGCGCTGCGCCGCGCCTGAGCGTCGAGAAGCACCTCGTCCTCGAAGAAGCGCACCGCGACGGGTGCGACGCGCATCGCAGCCCCGTTGCCCAGCGACCCGCGGCCTGCGAACGCCTGCCGCGCAGCCTCGGCGACCGGCGTCCCGGCGCGCAGCTGCGCCAGCACCCGCGTCGTGCCGACCCCGTAGCCACGGTGCGGGTCGTGGTGCGCCACGAACGTCCGCGCGAGATCCTCCTCGTCGACGCCGTCGCAACGCAACAGCGACTCCGCCAGCGCGATCGTCATCTGCGTGTCGTCGGTGTAGGTGCCCCGTCCCAGCCGCGCGCCCTTCATCTCCAAGACAGCGGGGATCGAGTCGACGGGCGCCCCCTCCCAGGGCATCCCCAGCGCGTCGCCGACGAAGGTTCCCAGCAACGCGCCCAGCGCACGCTCGCCGACAGTCGCTTGGGGCGGGTCGGCTGACAGCGGATTGGAGCGCATGTGCCTAACATTACCGTTACGTAAGCGTTGGATGACAGGAGCCGCCGAATGACGACCGCCGCAGAGACCACCGAGACGACCGTGACCCGCACCGAGATCGCCGACGCCGTCCGCGCCGTCTTCGACTCCGGCACCGGCACGCGCGAGGATCTCCTCGACGCCGCGCTGCAGGCCAAGGCGCGCAGCGAGGCGATCGAGGCGATCTCCAAGCTGCCGCCGTTCAAGACCTACGCCAACCTCCGCCAGCTCTGGCCCGACCTCCCCGACATGCCCGTCCGCTGAGCCAGGCTACGCCGCCCGCCAGCAGCCGCTCGATCGCCCCGGAGCCCTCCCGTAGAGTTGGGGCATGGCGGTAGAGGCGAGCCGCGGGCGAGCCGACCGGCTGCCCTCCTCGACCTTCGACCTCCCGGTCGAGCGGATCCGGGAGGGCTACTACTCGGACGCCTACTTCGTCAACACCCGGGCGCTGCTGCAGGCGGACAGCCATCACCCGCGCGTGATGATGCAGGTCTTCCAGAAGCACCGGTCGGTGCTCGGAGGCATCGACGAGGCGATCGCGGCGCTGCGCGAGTGCAGCGGCCTGCGCGCGGCCGACGGGACCTGGCGCGACGGGTGGCCGGAGCTCGACGTGGCGGCGTTACGCGAGGGGGACTCGATCGAGCCGTGGGAGACGGTGCTGACGATCGAGGGCGACTACGCCCTGTTCGCCCACCTGGAGACGATCTACCTCGGCGCGCTCGCACGGCGGACGCTGGTGATGCGCAACGTGCGCGAGGTCGTCGAGGCCGCGAACGACAAGTCGATCTTCTTCTTCCCCGCGCGCCACGACCACTGGCGCGTGCAGACCGGCGACGGGTGGGCGGCGCACGTCGCCGGCGCGATCGGCGTGTCCACCGACGCGCAGGCGTCCTGGTGGGGCGGGCGCGGCATCGGCACCGTCCCGCACGGGCTGATCGCCGCGTACGGCGGCGACACGGTCCGCGCCGCCGGCAAGTTCGCCGAGCGCTTCGCCGACGAGGTCAACGTGACCGTGCTCGTCGACTTCGACAACGACTCGGTCGCAACGTCGGTCGCCGTCGCCGACGCGCTCGGGGACGACCTCTGGGGCGTGCGCCTCGACAGCAGCGACAAGCTGGTCGACCGCGCGCTGTGGGACGAGATGGGCGACTTCGACCCGACCGGCGTCAATCCGCGCCTGGTCGAGAAGGTGCGCGCCGGCCTCGACGCCGGCGGCCACGAGGGCGTCCGGATCGTCGTCTCCGGGGGCTTCGACGCCGAGCGGATCCGCGAGTTCGAGCGCCTCGGGCTGCCGGTCGACGCCTACGGCGTCGGGTCGTCGCTGCTGCGCGGCGCCAACGACTTCACCGCCGACGTGGTCGAGCTCGAGGGACGCCCGTGCGCGAAGGCGGGACGCGGCTACCGGCCCAACCCACGGCTGGAGCGCGTCGACTGAGCGCAACCGGCCGAGCGCCCGGTCACCCCTCGCCGACGACCGTGCCTCCACGCTCGCGCACCTGATCGAGCGCGCGCCTGGAATCGGCGCGGTCGACGCCGCGCGTCGCCTCGGCGTCGACCTCGACGCCGTAGCCGCGCTCGAGCGCGTCGAGCGCGCTGGCGCGCACGCAAACGTCGGTCGCCAGCCCGGCGACCGTCAGGGAGTCGATGCCGCGCTTTCGCAGCAGCCGGTGCAGGTCCGGGCGCTCGAACGCCGAGTAGCCCTCGGTGTCGCGGTGCTGGCCCTTGTCGAGGACGACATCGACGCGCGAGCGGTCGAGCGCCGGATGCAGCTCGGCGCCCTCCGTGTCCCGCACGCAGTGCTCGGGCCAGCGGCCGCCCTCGCGCTCGAAGGAAGAGTGGTCGGGCGGGTGCCAGTCGCGGGTCGCGACGACCAGGTCGAAGCGCTCGTCGCCGGCGAGCTCGTTGAGCCGGTCCGCGATCCGGTCCCCCTCCGGCACCGCGAGCGCGCCCTCCGGCGGGGTGAAGTCGTTCTGGTAGTCGACGATCAGCAGTGCGCGAGCCATCCCCTCCCGCGTACCCGCAGGCGCGCCCGGAGAATCGCGACGGCCAGCTTCGCCGTCGCGACCGGGCTCCCGGCGAGGCGGGAGGCGGCTATCCCAACTCCGCGAGCAGCGCCTCGATGCGCCCAGCGATGTCGTCGCGGATGGCGCGGACCTGCTCGATCGGGAGGCCCTTGGGATCCTGGAGATCCCAGTCGAGGTAGCGCTTGCCGGGGATGTAGGGGCACTCGTCGCCGCAGCCCATCGTCACGACGACGTCGGCGCGCTCGGCGAGCTCGGTGGTGAGGCGCTGCGGGATGCGGTCGGAGAGGTCGACGCCGAGCTCGCGCATCGCCTCGACGACCTCGGGGTGGACGCGGTCGGTCGGCGTCGTGCCCGCCGACGCGGGGGTGTGGCGGCCGGCGGCGGCGCGCTCGAACAGCGCCTGGCTCATCTGCGAGCGGCCGGCGTTGTGGAGGCAGACGAAGAGGACGTGGGCCATCGGGACGCGACGCTCGATCAGCGGTCGGGCAGGACGAGGCTGAGCGCCCAGTTGACGGCGCCGACGATGACGGCCGCGAGCACGCCCCACCAGAAGGTCGCGATCTCGAAGTCGGGCACGACCCAGTCGGCGAGATACAGCATCAGCACGTTGAGCAGCAGGTAGAAGAGCCCTAGCGTGGCGACGATGAACGGGATCGACAGGACGGTCAGCACGGGCTTGACGAGCGCGTTGACGACCGTGAAGACGGCCGCCGCGATCAGCAGCGTCCACCACTGGTCGCCGTAGTCGACGCCGGTCAGGAGCCACGCGGCGACGAGCAGCGCCACGGCGTTCGACGCCCAACCGATTGCGAGCCTGCGAGCGATGGGTCGATACTACCCGCGCCGCCGGCCGCCGCTAACGCAGGTCGGCGACGGTGAGCGGCTCGAGCTCGAACCGGCGGGCCGGGTAGAACGGCGGCGGCGCGTCGAGGTCGTCGAGCATCCGCTGGCGAAGGCGGGTGACGACGTCCGGGTGGTCGCGAGCGACGTCGTGGCGCTCGCCGGGGTCCGCCCGGACGTCGTAGAGCTGGCGGCCGACCATGCGGTTGTCTGAGATCAGCGCCCAGCGGTCGTCGCGGACGAAGAAGTCGTTGGCGTAGCCGCCGTAGGTGAGGTCGCGGCGCTCCGGCGGACGGCCGCCGCGGACGATCCCGGACAGGTCGCGGCCGTCGAAGCGAGCCGGCGGCCGCAGGCCGGCCGCGGCGAGGAGCGTGGGCGGGATGTCGTGGGTGGAGGCCAGCCAGTCGCTGGTCAGCCCGGCCCGCCCGTCGGGGTCGCGCACGATCAGCGGCACGTGGACCAGCTCGGGGTTGAGCAGCCAGGCGGACTTGCCGACCCAGTTGCGCTCGCCCAGGTAGATGCCGTGGTCGCTGACGAGCATCACGGTCGTCGAGTCGTCGAGCTTGAGCGCCGACAGCTCGTCGAGCAGCCGGCCGACGTGGGCGTCGACCATCGTCACCGCCGCCTTGTAGGTCGCCTGCAGTCGCTCGATCTCCTCGGCGGTGAAGCGGTCGGCGGTGCCGTAGGCGATGTCGCCGACGAACGGGAGATCGGGATCGCCGTAGAGGTCCCAGTACTTGCGCGGGATCGCCCACGGCTCGTGCGGGTCGAAGCCGTCGACGACCATGAAGAACGGCTCGCGGGCGATCCCGAGCCGGCGCCGCGGGTCGACGTTGCGCAGCGACTGGATCGCCGCGTCGAAGACCAGGGCCGGCCCGGTGCGTGACTCGTCGACGTCGAGGCTCTCGGCGGCGCCGTTGCGCCCGAGGTAGCCGCGCATCCCCTCGATCTCGTGGTCCCACTTGTGCATGAACTCGGGCAGCACCCTGCGGGCGTCGCGCTCGGAGGCCATCGCGGTCCCGTCGAAGTGCGATACGTGACCGGGCACGGCGACCACCCGGTCGAGCTTGCGGCGGAACGGGCGCAGCACGCCTGAGAAGCCGATGAACGGGTTGTCGGTGACGTAGTAGGTCCAGCAGCCGGCGTCGTTGAAGTCGTCGACGATCGTCCGCGTGCCGGGCATGATCGGCGACCAGCCCGGCGACTTGCCCAGGCCCTTCCACGGCTGCCAGCCACGGAACGGAAACGAGCGCTGTCCGGTCATGATCGTCCGGCGCATCGGCATCGTCGGCATCGCCTCCGGATATACGCGCGTGAAGCGGGTGCCCTGGGCAGCGAGCGCGTCGATGTTGGGCGTGCGCACGCCGTCGGCGCCGTAGCAGCCGAGATGGTCGGGGCGCAGGCTGTCGACGACGATCAGCAGCACGTTGCGCCCGTCGCCGCCGAGCGCGCCGGCGCGCAGGCCCGTGCCGAGCGCCGCGGCGCCGACGACGCCGGCACCGGCCCCGGCCAGCAGCCGTCGGCGCGTCAGCCGCTTGCCGCCCGTCCCGTCCACCCTCACGCGGGCAGCGAGCGCTGCGGGGCGTCGAGCTTGTCCTCGGTGTACCACGGCGGCCGACCGCCGATCTCGGCGACGATCCGCTCGTAGAGCTCGTCGGCGACGTCCGGGTGGTCGTCGATCACGTCCTCGGTCTCGCCCGGGTCGGCGGCGACGTCGAACAGCTTCGCCTTGCGCCGGTCGTTGGCGGAGATCAGCTTCCAGCGGTCGTCGATCGCGAAGCAGTAGTTGCCATAGCCGCCGTAGGTGAACGACCGCTCCTCGCCGGCGTCCACGCCGTCGAGGAGCGGTGACAGGTCCGTGCCCTCGTAGCGCGTCGCGGGCGTCGCGCCGCCGAGCGACATCAACGTCGGCGGCAGGTCGATCGTGTTGGCGAAGTAGTCGCTCGTCGTCCCGGCGCCGCGACCGTCGGGGTCGCGGATCAGCAGCGGCACGTGGATCAGCTCGGGATGGAGGCGGTAGTCGCCCTTGCCGGTCCAGTTGCGCTCGCCGACGAGCACGCCGTGGTCGCTGACGAGGGCGATCGCGGTGTCGTCGTCCAGGCCGCGCTCGCGCAAGCGGTCGAGGAAGTGACCGAGCCAGAGATCCATGATCGTGACCGACGCCTTGTAGGTCGCCTGGAGGCGGTCGATCTGGGCGGCGGTCAGGTAGCCGGAGCTGCGGTAGTCAACGGTGGCGATCTCCGGCCCCTCGTAGGCGGGATCGCCGTACATGTCGACGAACCGCCGCGGCGGCACCCACGGCTCGTGCGGATCGAACGAGTCGACGACCATGAAGAACGGCCGATCGGAGGGCATCCGGTCAAGCTCGCGCGCCGCCGCGCGAAAGACGCGTGCGGCCGCCGTCTGACCCGCGTTCTCGCCCCGTCCGTTGTTGGCGAGGTAGCGCTGGATGCCCTTGATCTCGGCCTCGTCGCGCATCGGCTCCGGCAGCCAGTTGACGACCTCCTCGAGCGGGACGGTCTCGGGCGGGCGGCGCTCGCCGCGCTGGCCGGGCACCTTGACGTAGCGGTCGAGGCGCGTCCGGAAGGTCTCGAAGATATCGGCGCTGGTCAGGAAGGGGTTGTCGGAGACGTAGGACGTGTGGAAGCCGGCGGCGCGCATGTCCTCGACGATCGTGCGCTCCGCCGGCATGATCGGCGCCCAGCCGGGCCGCGTCGCCATCCCCTCCCACGGCACCCAGCCGGTGAACGGGAAGCTGCGCCGGCCCGTCATGATCGTCCGCCGCATCGGCACCGTCGGCATCGACTCCGGGAAGACGCGCGAGAAGAGCACGCTCTCGGCGGCGAGCTGGTCGATTGCCGGCGTGTGGACGACCTCGTTGCCGTAGGCGCCGACGTGGTCGGCGCGCAGGCTGTCGATCACGATCAGGACCACGTTGCGGGGACCCGCCGGCCTGGCGTCGGAGCCCGCTGGCCCGAGGCCGCGCCAGGCAAGTCCCCCGGCGGCGACGCCAGCGGCTCCTACGCCTGCGGCGCCGAGCAGCTTCCTGCGAGTGATGCGGTCGGCCATCGGCTTGCGAGCTCCCATGGGTCAGTTGCGCTGGGGGTCCTGCCAACCGACCCGCTCACGCTGGGCGGCGATCTTGCGCTCGAGCACGTCGGACTCGTAGTACGGCAGCGGGTCGCCGGCCTCGTCCAGGAGGCGGGAGTACAGCTCGTCGGTCACGTCGCGGTTCTTGGCCGCGACGTCCTGGAGCTCGCCGGGGTCGAGGGTGAGGTCGTAGAGCTTGCGGTTGCCGCCGAGCGTGTCGCCCAGCAGCACCCACTCGTCGGTGCGCACGAAGTAGCGGTTGAACATCCCGCCGTAGTGGAGGTCGCGCGCCGGTGGCTGCTCGCCGTCGAGCAGGACCGACAGGTCCTGGCCGTTCATCCAGCCCGGCGCGTCGACACCGAGCATCGACAGGATCGTCGGCGCCACGTCGTGGGTGGAGGCGAAGTGCGAGCTCACCTCGCCCGCCGCCTTGCCCTCGGGATGGACGATCGCGAACGGCACCTGCGCCAGCTCCGGATGCAGCTCGTTGGGGATCTTGCCGACCCAGCCGCGATCGCCGAGCAGGAAGCCGTGGTCGGAGAGGAGAACCACCGCGGTGTCGGAGTCCAGGCCCAGCTCGTAGAAGCGATCCATGAAGTGCCCGAGCCAGCGGTCGGTCATCGTGACGGCCCCGCCGTAGCAGGCGCGCGCGTGGCGCAGCTCGTCGGTCGACAGGTAGTTCGAGAACCCGTACTCGAGCACGCCGATGTCGGGTCCGTCGTAGCCCGGCTGCTCGTACCGATCGACGTACTCGGGCGGCGCCGACCACGGCTCGTGCGGGTCGAAGCAGTCGATCGTCAGCAGGAACGGCCTGCCGTCGCGCGACAGGCCGTCGAGCTGGTTGCGCGCCTCCGTGAACACCCGCGCGGCGTCGGACTCCTCCTCGTCGCGGCCGTAGCCGGTGTTGGCGAGGTTCTTCTTCATCCCCTGCACGTAGCGCTCGTTCTCGCGCAGCGCCTCCGGCAGCCACCGCCGCACCTGGGCGTCCGACACCGAGTCGATCGGGTTGCGCTCCCCGACCCTGCCCTCGATCGACACCCACGTGTCCCAGCTCAGCCGGAAGTCGCGATACGAGCCGCTGAAGCCGACCGGCGGGTTGTCGGTCACCTGCACCGTCCGGTAGCCGGCGTCCTTGAGCGTCTTGACGATCGTGCGGTCGAGATCCTCGATCGGCGACCAGCCGGGGCTCACGCCGAGATCCGCGACCGGCTCGAAGTCGCGGTACGGGAAGATCCGCTGGCCGGTGTAGATCGACCGTCGCGCCGGCACTGTCACCAGCGCCTCCGGGAACGCACGGTTGAAGCGCAGTCCCTTCGCGATCAGCGCGTCCATGATCGGCGTCTGCACCCGTGGCGAGCCATAGGCGCCGACGAAGTCCGGCCGCAAGCTGTCGATCACGACCAGCACCACGTTGCGCACCTCACGGCCACCGTCGTCGCCCTCGGCGGCACAGCCGGCCGCCAGCGGCAGCGCCGCCCCCACGGCCGCCGCCCCACCGGCCTTGACGAGGCCCCGGCGCGTCAGCGTGAATTGGTCGTGATCGGTCAAGCTGCTTCCTTCGCTGCGGGTGGCGGCTGCACGCCGTGGCAGCGTCCGCTGACGTGAACCTGCGTCGAGGGCGGCGCACTCGCCGGACAAGCGAAGTCGCGCAGGCTAGCGAAGGCCGCGGCGGGATGTATCGTTGGCCGATATCGCAATCCGATAGGGCTAGGATCGCGCCGTGGCAGAGTTCCTGCGTGGAGCGGTCGAGCTTCACATCCTCCATCACGCCGACGAGCATGAGATCCATGGCGCATGGATGAGCGCCGAGCTGGGCAACCACGGCTACCGGATCAGTCCGGGCACGCTCTACCCGACGCTGCATCGGCTCGAGCAGAGGGGCCTGCTGACCTCGCGCAAGGACGTGGTCGACGGCCACGCGCGCCGGCTCTACCGGGTGACGGCGCAGGGCCGGGCGGAGCTGAAGCGGATGCGCCGGGCGCTGCGCGAGCTCGCCGACGAGGTGCTGGACTGACCTCGCAGCCGGGCGCGTCGCTGTCGCGGCGGCTCGGGACGGGAGACGCCGTGGTGGTCGGGCTCGGCTCGATGATCGGCGCGGGGGTCTTCGCGGCGATCGGGCCGGCGGCCGCCGCGGCCGGGGGCGGCCTGCTGATCGGCCTGGCGATCGCGGCGTTCGTCGCGTACTGCAACGCGACGTCGACCGCCCAGCTCGCGGCGGTATATCCACGCTCGGGTGGCGCCTACCTGTACGGGCGCGAGCGCCTCGGCGAGCTGTGGGGGTATCTCGCCGGCTGGGGGTTCGTGATCGGCAAGACCGCCAGCTGCGCGGCGATGGCGCTCACCTTCGGCGCCTACGCCTGGCCCGGCGCCGCGCGGCCGCTCGCGCTGGCGGCGATCGTCGCGGTCGTCGCCGTCAACTACCACGGCATCCACCGGACCGCCGCGGCCACGCGCGCGATCGTCGTCGTCGTGCTGGCGGCGCTCGCCGCCGCCGTGGCCGCGGCCCTGCTCGGCGGCCAGGCGAGCGTCGACCGGCTCGACCTCGGCGACTCGGCCGGCCCCTACGGGATCCTGCAGGCCGCCGGGCTGCTGTTCTTCGCCTTCGCCGGCTACGCACGCATCGCCACGCTCGGCGAGGAGGTTCGCGACCCCGAGCGAACGATCCCGCGCGCGATCCCGCTCGCGCTCGGCATCGCGCTCGCCGTCTACGCCGCCGTCGCAGTCGCCGCCCTGCTCGCGCTCGGGCCCGACCGCCTGGCGACCTCGACCGCCCCGCTCGCCGACGCCGCCCGCGCCGGCAGCCTCGACTGGCTCGCCCCCGCCGTGCGCGTCGGCGCCGCCGTCGCCTCGCTCGGCGTCCTGCTCTCGCTGCTCGCCGGCGTCAGCCGCACCACCCTCGCGATGGCGCGTGACCGCGAGCTGCCCGGCGTCCTCGACGCCGTCCACCCCCGCCACCGCGTCCCCCATCGCGCCGAGCTGGCGATCGGCGCGATCGTCGCCGCCGCCGTGCTCGCCGTCGACCTCCGCGACGCGATCGGCTTCAGCTCCTTCGCCGTGCTCGCCTACTACGCGATCGCCAACGCCTCCGCCCTGACTCTCGCCCCCCACGAGCGCCGCTGGCCCCGCTGGCCCGCCGCCGCCGGCCTCGCCGGCTGCGCCGCGCTCGCCATCACCCTCCCACCAGCGGCAGCCGCCACCGGCGCCGGGGTCCTGCTGCTCGGCGTCGCGGTACGGGCGACGCGCGCAGGCCGTCCTTGACTGCAATCCTCGTGCGGCGTCCCGACCGAGACCTTCCGGCTGCCAGCAGGCGAGAGCGACACGCCGGCAATCCGAATCCGTGAGGTGGCACGCAGGGGCAGGCTCGCTCTGCTCCAGGGTACGTTGCCGCCAGACAGTCTGGCTGGCTTGTCTCGGGCCGTCTCGAGCGGCCAGAAGGGACGCACGATGAACGAACAACCGGCGGTCGGCGTGGCGGGAGCGGGACTGATGGGCTCGGGGATCGCCGAGTCCGCCGCCCGCGCGGGACTGAGCGTGGTTCTCTACGAGCCCGAGCGAGGGCCGCTGCAGCGCTCGCGCGACGCGATCGACCGCTCGGTGGAGCGCGCCCTCGCGGGCGGAAAGCTGGACGAGGCGGAGGGCGGGCAGCTCCTCGACCGGCTCGCCTGGACGACCGACCTCGACGCCCTGGCGAGCTCGGACGTCGTCGTCGAGGCGATCGTCGAGGACGAGGCCGTCAAGGTGGCGCTGTTCGAGCAACTCGACCACGTAGCCGCCGACCACGCGATCCTCGCCTCCAACACCTCGTCGATCCCGATCGCCGGGCTCGCCGCCGCGACCACGCGCGCCGACCGCGTGGTGGGCCTGCACTTCTTCTCCCCCGTCCCGGTGATGGCGCTCGTCGAGATCGTCGTCGGCCTCGACACCTCGCCGGCCACCGTCGCCCGCGCCGAGGCGCTCGCCCAGCAGCTCGGAAAGCACGCGATCCAGACCAAGGACCGCTCCGGGTTCGTCGTCAACTTCCTGCTCGTCCCCTATCTGATGGCCGCCGTCCGCATGTACGAGGACGGCTTCGCCAGCCGCGAGGACATCGACGAGGGCATGCGCCTCGGCTGCGGCCACCCGATGGGACCGCTCACGCTGTGCGACTTCATCGGCCTCGATGTCCTCTACAGCGTCTGCGAATCGCTCTACGACGAGTTCAAGCGCGACGAGTACGCGCCGCCACCACTGCTCAAGCGCATGGTCGTCGCCGGACACCTCGGACGCAAGGCCCACCGCGGCTTCTACGACTACGCGCCGGCCCGCGAGCGCGCGGCGTAGCGACAACCGGGCCAGTGCGCGCAAGTCATCCAGCAGGTGGTCGAAGCTCAGCGCGCTCTGGTCGGACTGCGGGGCGCCGAGGCTCGCGGGCTGGGCCAGAAACGCGTTTGCGGTCGGCCATACCGGCTATGTACGGCGAAACCCAGATGCGGAGGAGTGGCGATGAGCGGTCGGGCGGTGTCGGCATGGGTCGTGGCGGCGACGGTCGCGGGCACGCTGGGGGTGTCGGCGACCGCTGGCGGCGCGGGCGCTCCCGCGTGCCCGGCGCCGACCGCCACCGGCGGCGCGGGCGACGACGTGCTGATCGGGACCGCCGGTCCCGACAACGCGCTCGGCTTCGCGGGGGCGGACACGATCAGCCTGCTGACCGGTGACGACTGCGCGGACGCGGGGGCGGACGACGACATCGTCAACGGCGGCACCGGCGACGACTCGCTCACCGGAGGGCCCGGCGAGGACACCATCAACGGCGCCGCCGGCGACGACGCGATCGACGGTGGCGACGACCCCGACGAGCTCAGCGGCGGCAGCGGCGCGGACCTGATCGTCGGTGGCGGCGGCTTCAACACCGTCCAGGGCGGGCTCGGCGCGGACGTCATCGTCGGGGGCGACACGTTCGACGACCTCAGCGGCGGCCGCGGCCAGGACGTGATCCAGGGCGGCGACGAGTTCGACTTCCTCTCCGGCGGCCTGGGCGCCGACAAGCTCTACGGGCAGGGCGGCATCGACGACCTCCACGGCGGTCGCGGCCGCGACCGCATCTTCGGCGGGCCAGAGGACGACTACATCGAGGGCGGCATCGGCAATGACGTGATCTTCGGCGGCCCCGGGGATGACCGCCTCGAGGGCGGCATCGGGATCGACCGGATCTTCGGCGGCGCCGGCGACGACGTGATCGCCGACCCGCTCGGCAACAGCCTGATCCGCGGCCACAAGGGCGCCGACAGGATCATCGCGGTCAACGGCCGCATCGACCGCGTCAACTGCGGGCCGGGCCGCGACCGCATCCGCGCCGACGCCGCCGACCGCCTGCGAAATTGCGAGATCGTCCGCAGGACCACGGACGTCCTCTGACCGCGGGCCGCTCCGGCGGCGCGGCGGCAGGACGGCTGCGGCGCTCCCCTACTCGGACAGGGCAGGCAGCTCGCCCAGCGCCTCGCGGCGCAGGAGCTGATCGATCGCACTCGGCCCGCCTGGCCGCGCATAGTGGAAGCCCTGCGCGTACACGCATCCGAGGCCGCGCAGCGCGTCCGCCTGCTCTGCCGTCTCGACGCCCTCGGCGATCGCGCGCACGCCAAGCGCCCTGGCGAGTTGGAGCACGGATTCGACGATCGCGTGGTCGTCGGTACGCAGGTTCATTCCGGAGACGAACGACCGGTCGATCTTGAGCACGTCGACGGGGAGCAGGTCGCGCAGGTTGCCGAGCGACGAGTAGCCGATGCCGAAGTCGTCGATCGCGAGGCCGACGCCAAGCTCGGCGAGCGCCTGCAGCGTCTCGAGCGCCGCCTCGGGGTCGGCGATCACCGCGCTCTCGGTGACCTCCAGGCAGAGCCGCTCGGGCGGCACCCCGGCGTCCTCGAAGGCCGCACGGACGACGTCGACCAGGTCGTCCGAGAGCAGCTGGCGTGCCGAGACGTTCACCGCCATCGTGATCTCCGCCGCCCGCGGAGCGCCCTCCTCGTGCCAGCGCGCGACCTGCTTGCACGCCTCGCGCAGCACCCATTCGCCGATCGGCAGGATCATGCCGGTGCGCTCGGCGATCGGTACGAAGCGATCCGGCGGCACGGCTCCCAACGTCGGGTGGTCCCAGCGCAAGAGCGCCTCGACGCCGACGAGCTCGCCGCTGCGCAGGTCCACTGCGGGCTGGTAGTCGAGGCGCATCTGGTCCCGCCCGATCGCGTCCCGAAGGCCGGTCTCCAGCTCCAGGCGCTCGACCATCCGCTGGCGCATCGTCTCGTCGAAGACCTCGGCACGCGCCTTGCCGAGCTCCTTGGCGCGGTACATGGCGGCGTCGGCGTCGGCCAGCAGCTCCTGCGCGGCGGCGGTCCCGTCGCCGAGCTTGAAGCCGAGGCTGGCGGTGATGAAGCGCGGCTCCCCGTCGACGACGAACGGCGCCCGCAGGACGCTTCCGAGCCGGTCGGCGATCCGGCGCGCGTGGCGCTCGTCGTCGACGTTCTCGAAGCAGAACGTGAACTCGTCGCCGCCGAAGCGCGCGAGCACGTCGGTCGGGCGCATCACGCGCCGCAGCCGGTCGGCGACCGCCGTCAGCAGGCGATCGCCGGCCTCGTGACCGAGCGAGTCGTTGATCAGCTTGAAGTCGTCGAGGTCGAGGAACGTGACCGCCAGGCGGCCGCCCGTCGCGCGGGCGTCGCGGAGCGCCTCCGTCAGCCGCCGCTCGAACAGCGCGCGGTTCGGCAGCCCGGTGAGCGGGTCGTGATTCGCGCGGTGGCTGAGCTGGCTCTCGGCCTGCTTGCGGCGCGAGATGTCCACGAACTGGCAGATCCAGTACGGGTCCTCCTCGTCCACGTACGAGTGCTGCCAGAGGCACCAGCCGATCGTGCCGTCGGCACGCGTGAAGCGCCGCTCCTCCTCGCCGTTGGCCCGCGGCAGGCGCCAGGTCTCGCCCGCTGCCGCGAGGTCGTCGAGCGACATCTCCCTGAGCTGCTCGGCTGGATGGCCGGTGAGCTCGTGGAGGCACCGGTTGGCGCGGCGCATGCGGCCCGCGGCGTCCACGAGCGCCATCCCGATCGGAGCGTCGTCGAAGGCCGATCGGAAGCGCTCCTCGCTGGCGGCGGTGTGGCGATGGGCGCGCGCGTTCTGGGCACGGAGGTCCTCGTTCATGCGCCAGGTCGCGACGTTCGCGACGCCGAGCGCGGCGATGAACATGCCGTGGATGCCCGCCCACTCCCAGGGGTTCGCCCAGGCCCCGGAGTGGTTGTAGACAGAGGACGGGTCGAGCACTCCCGCGATGCCGTGGTGAAGCACCACGTACGCCACGCCGAGCAGGTACGGGAACCACTCCTCGTAGATCGAGAGGACGGTGACCATGACGAAGAAGTGGAAGTGCGCCTCGATCTGCCCGTCCCAGAGGTGGACGAGGATCGCCGACGAGGTGAGCAGGCCGAGCGCGACGACGGCCGTGCGCACGCGGCGACCGAGTCGCGGGACGCCGGCGGCGAGGGCGCAGGTGGCGATCGGCGCGACCTCGAAAAGGGAATGGCCGACGCTGTTCCCGCGGCCAAGCGCGAACAACCCCAAACCGACCGCGTGTAGCCACACGAGCCACACCATGACCCGGTGCCGGCGCGCCCAGTCAGCCTCGGGCAGCGACCTGCCGTGCGGCAGGCTGGCGACCAGGCGGCGAAGCGGCCCGGCGCGATGGCGCCCGTGGTCGGCCAGTCCGGATCCGGACAGCTCTTCGGCGGGAAACGCAGCCGTACCTGCACTCACTGCACCTTCCTCGGCAGGAAACGCTCGCGGCTTGAGACCTGGGCGTGGGCGACAGGGAGCGAGCTGAGCCGGCGAGCCCGTGGTTTGGGCTAGCATCGGTTCGGCTAGTAGTTGCGAAACGCGAAGCGGGAGAGCCGATGAGTGGTCGAGTCGTAGCTGGTGTCGCGGCAGTAGCCGTCGTGGGAGTAGCCGTCGTGGGAGTGCTGGGGCTCCCAGCGGGCGCAGTCGGAGCCGGCGCGCCCGAGTGCCCGGCGCCGACGGCCGTCGGCGGCCCCACCGGCGATGTCCTGATCGGCACCGCGGGATCCGACCACGTGCTCGGCCTCGGCGGCGAGGACACGATCAGCCTGTTGACCGGCAACGACTGCGCCGACGGCGGGCCGGATGCCGACATCATCAACGGCGGCACCGGCGACGACACGCTCGACGGCGGCGGGGGCGACGACACGATCAACGGCGCCGCGGGCGCGGACGCGATCGACGGTGGCGACGACGCCGACGAGCTCAGCGGCGGCAGCGGCGACGACAGGATCGTCGGCGGCGGCGGCTTCAACACCGTCCAGGGCGGCCTCGGCATGGACGTGATCATCGGCGGGGACGGCTTCGACGACCTCAGCGGCGGCCGCGGCCAGGACGTCATCCGTGGCGGCGACCAATTCGACTTCATCTCCGGTGGCCTGGGCGCCGACAAGCTCTACGGGCAAGGCGACATCGACGACCTCCAGGGCGGTCGCGGCCGCGACCGGATCTTCGGCGGGCCCGGGAACGACTACATCGAGGGCGGCCTCAGCGCGGACGTGATCTTCGGCGGCCCGGGCGACGATCGCCTCGAGGGCGGGCTCGGAAACGACCGGATCTTCGGCGGCGCCGGCGACGACGTGATCGCCGACCCGCTCGGCAACAGCCTGATCCGCGGCCACAAGGGCGCCGACAGGATCATCGCGGTCAACGGCCGCATCGACCGCGTCAACTGCGGGCCGGGCCGCGACCGCATCCGCGCCGACGCCGCCGACCGCCTGCGGAACTGCGAGATCGTCCGCAGGACCACGGACGTGCTCTGACCCCGCTCCGACCCGCACCCACGAAACGCCCGGGAGCGCTCTAGAATCGGTGGTGTGAACGATCCTGCTCATGTGACCCTCAGCGGAGCTCTCAGCGGCCGCTACGTCGTAACCGAGCAGAGCCCCGATGGTGAGTTGACTCTCGTGCCCGACACCTCGATCAACGCGATCCGTGAGCGTCAAGGGACGCAGCCAATGAGCGCCGAGCAGTTTGAGGCGACCTTTGGCGATCTCCCCACCGACGGCGAGGGCTAGCCCGTGGCCGACGGCGCTGGGGCGTCGCGCTTCGGTGTGCGCGTCGATCAAGCCGTCTTCGAGGAGGATCTCGCGCACGCCACCGAAGCCGGCCGCACGGCGATCACGCGTGCTCTGCGCGAGGTCGCCGAAGACGGCGTGCCGCGTGCTTGGCTCAAGCGCTGCGCCGACGAGGCCCGCGACGGCACACGGCTCCCAGGCTGCGTCAAGTTCTACATTCCCCAGCCCGATGGCCGGTGGGGCGCCGTGCTGACGGGCGACAAACGTGACGGCACGCCTACGCTCGTGCTACTCGCCATCGGCGAGCGGCATCCAGCGCAGCCATGGCGGCCGAGCGTGTACCGCGTTGCCCACAACCGGCTCAACAAGGCGGCTTAAGTCCGCGAGGCAAGGGTGATGGCGCTCTGGTCAAGGGTCCATAGGCGCGTAGCGCGACGCGCTTACGCGCGGCGACGGACAACCAGTAGATGGCCGTCTGCCGGTAACTTCCCAGCAGGCCACCGAGCGAAGTTCCCCACGGGCTGGGATCCCGAGATGCCCGGATCCCGCTACACGCTGCGTCCTGCGGTTGCCATGATGTGCCGCCCAGACGGGAGGTCGCGCTTCGACATCGGCGACGACGCTGGCGATGCCTCAGCAGTCGTGAGTGAGGCGCTCAACCGGGCGCGCGTCGATACCACAACGACGCTTGGTGAGGCCAGCGTCGTTGATGGAGCTCATGGCCGCGGAGCGGCGGGATGGGTGCCCGTAGTCGAGTGGGTCCTATCGGCGGCGACCGCTGGAGCAACATGGGAGGTCGTCAAGCTCGCGGCTCGCAGTTTTCGGGATCTCCTGGAGAGGTTGCGTGACCTTCGCGTACGTGTCGCTGTGTCACGAGGTGCGGCGGCGCTCGTAGCGATCGACCACGTCCTGGAGGTGACGAAGGAGCAAGGCGTCCTCGACGTCGAGGCCGTGGAGGAGCCCTCGGCGTGCGCCGGACGGGCACCAAGTGAGTTGAACTACACCGAGATCGAGCCATGGCTCGTCTCGTTGCTCAACGAGCCGCGAACGACGAGGTACATCGTGGCTGTCGCACCCGGCGGACAGGTTCTCGACTGCATGGTCCTCCCAATGAGCGAAATTGAGAAGTTGTACGGCCCCTCGCCCGATGACGGCGATCTCGACTCGCCGTGATGGCGGGCGACCGGGGCGAGGGGGCGCTGAAGCACTGGGGCTGGGGGACGTACGGGCGGCAGCCGGACCGGACGGCGCTGGAGGCGATGGCCGGGGCGGTGCGGGAGCGGTTGGGGTTCGGTGGCGAGGGCGTCGAGGAGCCGGTGGCGCTGGAGCGGATCGAGCTGCGAGCGCCGCGGATCGAGCCTCCGAGGGCGCTGGCGGAGATCCTCACGAGCGACCGCTACGAGCGCGTGCGGCACGGGCTGGGCAAGGCCTACCGGGACGTGGTGCGGGGGCTGCGGGGACAGGTCGAGCATCCGCCGGACCTGGTGGCCTTCCCGCGCGAGGAGGCGGACGTCGAGCGACTGCTGGAGTGGTGCGCGGACGAGGGGGTCGCCGCGATCCCGTACGGCGGCGGGACGAGCGTCGTCGGGGGCGTCGAGCCGCGCATCGGCGACGGCTACAGCGGCGCGCTCTCGATCGACCTGTCCAGGCTCGACCGCGTACTCGAGGTGGACTCCGTTTCCTGCGCCGCCCACATCCAGGCCGGCACGCTCGGTCCCGTGCTCGAGGACCAGCTGCGCGAGCACGGGCTGACGCTGCGGCACTTCCCGCAGTCGTTCGAGCTCTCGACCCTCGGCGGCTGGATCGCGACGCGCGCGGGCGGGCACTTCGCGACCGCCGAGACCCACATCGACGACCTCGTCGAGTCGATCCGCGCTATCTCGCCGACGGGCGAGTGGGAAAGCCGCCGGCTGCCCGGATCGGGGGCGGGCCCGAGCCCCGACCGGATGCTGCTCGGCTCCGAGGGGACGCTCGGCGTGATCACCGAGGCGTGGGTGCGCGTGCGACCGCGGCCGACCCACAAGCTGTCGTGCCCGGTCGGCTTCGACTCGTTCGCCGCAGGCGCAGAGGCGGTGCGCGAGCTCGCGCAGTCGGGCCTGCGGCCGTCGAACTGCCGCCTGCTGGACCCGCTCGAGGTCGAGACGACCGCCGCCGGGCCGCCGGGCAGGGCGCTGCTGGTGCTCGGCTTCGAGTCCGCGCACGTGCCGGTCGACGCGCCGCTGGACGCGGCGGTCGAGATCGCCCGCGGCCACGGCGGCGAGCCGGGGTCGGTGACAGGCCGCGACCGACAGGCGCCCAGCGGCGACCGGGCCGCGGACGGCGACCCCGCCGCGAGCTGGCGCGGCGCGTTCCTCGCCGCCCCCTACCTGCGCGACGCGATGATCCAGCTCGGCGTCCTGACCGAGACCTTCGAGACCGCGATCACCTGGGAGCGCTTCCCCGCCTTCCACGCCGCGGTGATGGGCGCCGCGCGCCGGGCGGTCGCCGAGGCGTCGGGCCTGCCTCTGGTCGGCGATCGCTCGCCGCGCGTGAGCTGCCGCTTCACGCACGTCTACCCCGACGGTCCGGCCCCCTACTACACGGTCCTCGCCCCCGCCCGTCGCGGCTCGGAGGTCGAGCAGTGGGACGCAATCAAGGCCGCCGTCTCCGAGGCGCTGATCGACGCCGGCGGCACGATCACCCACCACCACGCCGTCGGCCGCGACCACCGCCCCTGGTACGACCGCCAGCGCCCCGAGCCGTTCGCGCGCGCGCTGCGCGCCGCCAAGCAGGCGCTCGACCCGGCCGGCGTGCTGAATCCCGGCGTGCTGCTCGATCCCCAGCCCGGCGGGGAGTAGCCTGAGGGGCGCGATGAGGGGGAAGCTGCCACCCGGGCCCGGTCATCCGGCACTGGTGCAGGGCATCGGCTTCTGGACGCGGCCGCTGCCGTTCCTCGAGCGGTGCCGGGAGCAGTACGGGAAGCGGTTCACGATCCGCCTCCCGCTCGCGCCGCCGTTCGTGATGCTGAGCGACCCGGACGAGGTCAAGCAGGTGCTCAAGGCGCCGCCCGACGTGCTGCGGCCCGGCGAGGGCGCGCGGGTGCTGGAGCCCGTCGTCGGGAGCAACTCGGTGATCCTGCTCGACGGCCCCGAGCACATGGAGCAGCGCAGGCTGATGCTGCCGGCCTTCCACGGCGAGCGGATGGAGCGGCTGGAGGGGCTGGTCGAGGAGGTGACGGCCGAGCAGGTCGCCGGCCTGCCGCGCGACACGCCGGTCGAGCTCCACCCGCGGATGCAGGACCTGACGCTGCGGATCATCCTGCGCGCCGTGTTCGGGCTCGACCCCGGCAGTCGCTTCGACGCGCTGCGCGAGCGCCTGCAGGCGATGCTCGCGTTCGGCGACCGGCCGATCAGCCTGATGGTGCCGCGCGCGGGCACCGTCACCGAGCGGCTCTTCGAGCGCCTTCCCGCCGTCGCGCGCTTCACACGCATCCAGCGGGAGGTCGACGAGCTGCTGTTCGAGCTGATCGCCGAGCGGCGGCGCGACGGCGCCGGGGACCGCGACGACGTGCTCGCGATGCTGCTCGACGCCGAGCACGAGGACGGCTCGCCGATGTCCGAGCAGGAGCTGCGCGACGAGCTGCTGACGCTGCTCGTCGCCGGGCACGAGACGACGGCCTCGACGCTCGCCTGGGCGTTCGAGCGGATCGCCGGCGACCCGCGGGTGAAGGGGCGCCTGACGGACGAGATCGACGGCGGCGACGACGCGTACGTGACGGCGACGATCCACGAGACGCTGCGCCACCGCCCGGTGCTGCCGAACGCCGCGCCCCGGCTGGTGGCCCAGCCGATCGAGGTCGGCGGCTGGAGCTACCCCAAGGGCTGCTGCCTGGTTCCGAACGGCTACCTGATCCACCACGATCCGGAGATCTACCCCGACCCCTACGCGTTCCGGCCCGAGCGATTCCTCGACAAGCAGCCGGGCACCTACACCTGGATCCCGTTCGGCGGCGGGCGGCGACGCTGCCTCGGCGCGAGCTTCGCGATGCTCGAGACGCGGATCGTCCTGCGCGCCGTGCTGAGCGCATGCGAGATCGAGCCTGCCGGCGATCGCCCGGAGGTCGCACGCCGGCGGAACATCACGATCAGGCCGGCCGGTGGGGCGCGAGCGATTCTCCGCGACCGCGCGCCCACGCCCGCCGCGGCGGCTGCCTGAGCGATGCCCAGCTAGGGATCGCCGAGCGTCGGCTCGTCGTCGGCAGCCGCGCCGCCGCCGTCGGTGGCGATCCCGTCGTCGACCGCCGTCCCGCCGGTCGCCCCGCCGCCGGTGGCGCCGTTGCCGGCGCCGCTGTCCACCCCGCCCGCTCCGGGCGCCGGCGCGGCGTCCTCGGGTTGGACGATGATCGTGCGGCCGTCGTCGAGCTCGTAGACGGTCCCGACCGGCTCCCCGCGGCCGACGACGCGCTCGCCCGGCTGGAGCTCGATCGGGCGCGACTCCTCGCCGGGCTTGACCGTCACGGAGCCGGGTGGCGCCTGACGCTCCTCGGTGAAGAGCGCCGACGTGAGGTCGAGCGAGGAGAGCGCCGCCAGCAGGAACGCGACCGACAGCACGATGCCGAGGTCGAAGAGGTTGACGAGGCCGTCGAGCGGATCGCCGGCGCGGTCCTCACGCGTGCGCGCGCGAGGGTTGACGCGGCGAGCGAGCTGCTCTCGGCGGCCGGTCACTTGCCCTGTGGACCGGGAGCGGCCGGGGTCACCGCGGTCGCCGCCGGCGTCGGGGCCGGCGCGGCGGCCGGGGCGGCTGGCTGCGGCTGGGGCGCGCTGCCGGCCGGCGTCGTGGCGGCAGCCGCGTTCGGGTCGACCTGCGGCGGCTCGCCGCCGAGCGCCGCCGCGACGTACTCCACGTCCGAGTAGTCCTGGGAGTAGAGGCGGTCGCGCACGAGCGACACCGCGAACGCGACCATGCCGATCAGCAGGCCGGCGACGGTGACGCTGAAGGCGACGCGCAGCTCCTCGGTCAGGCTCGTCACGTCTCCCGCGGCGAGCGCCTCGAGCGCCGGCGAGAGCGGGATCAGCGTGCCCATCAGTCCGAGCGCCGGACCCGCGCGCACGAGGATGCGGGTGCGCTCGAGCCGCTTCATCGAGCGGTAGTCGTACTCGGCCATCCGCTTGGCGACGCGGTCGCCGGCGTCCGGCCGGCCGCGCTGCTCGACGATCGCCGCGAGCGCGTCGGCCATCGAGCGGTTGAAGCCGACGCCGCGGATCGCGCGGACCGCCCCGTCGCGGTCGCCCTTCGCCAGACCGGCGCGCGTGGCGTCGAGCGCCTGCTCGAGCCGCGGGATGCCGCGGCGCCGCCGGCGGCGCATCTCGACCAGCAGCGCGCCGACCTCGAGCGTCACGATGACCGCGGCGCCCAGGGCGAGCACGAGCACCGGCACGCGCAGCGCCTCCGCGACGTCGAAGAGGATGCCCTCCACGGTCACGGCGAGCAGCGGCGCGCTCATCGATCCAGCTCCTGATGCGGGTGAACGGCGGGTCTCACGAGCATCGGCGGAACCCTAGCGACGAAGCAGCCGTCGGAGGCGGGTACGGCCGGCGCCGCCTAAGGGACGGCCGGCGGGCGCCCGGCGGCCGTGGCGCCCCGACTCCATGCCGGCGCCGACGCCGAGCAGCGCGAGCGCCCCGCCGAGCGCCCAGGCGGCCGTCGGCACGCCGGCGGGATCGACGGGCTCATTCTCCTGCGGCGTGCCCGTGCGAGCGGCGGCCTGCGCCGCCGCGCTCGGCCGGGTGGAGATGTCGGCGAGCAGGTTCCCCTCCACCGTCGGCTCGCCGCTCGTGGCCGGCGCGCTGCGGCCCACCGGCTCGTACGGGTCGGGGGAGTAGCCGTCGGTCGTGGAGTAGTCGAACGAGCCCGACGAGCCCGTGTCGTAGCCGCCCGTGCCGCTGTCACCGTCGAAGGAGCCACTCGACGGGGCGCCGTCCGCGTCGTTCGTCCCGCCGCCCTCGCGGTCGACATCGCTCTCCTTCGGCTCCCCCACCTCGATCTTCACGCCACCGTGCACGATGTCGTCGGCGGTCCCGGCACTCACCTTGACGCGATAGCTGCCGGCATCGTCGAACGTGTGCTCGACGACCCTGGTGCGCGCCGTCCTGCTGCCGTCGCCGAACCTCCACTCGTACTCGAACTTGTCGCCGATGCCGCCGCCGGTGGCCACCGCCTCGAACGTCACCGACTTGCCCGCCGCGATCTTGCGCTTCGAGGCCTTGACCTTCAGCCGCAGCGTCGAGTCGACGGACTGACGTATCAGGAAGGCGCCGGCGGGTACGGTGACGATGTCGGACTCGTTCTCGTCGTCGGGGCCCATCAGCGGCCGCACGAAGTGCGTTCCGCGCTCGTCGAAGTAGAGCGCCGGGACCAACCCGTCCTGTCCCTGCCCGGACCTGACGCGCATGCGGCTGAGCCGATGCCGGCCCACCTCGAGGTAGATGTAGCCCTCGTCGAGGCCGGCGGCCTTGAGGAAGTCGTCGACCGCCGCGCCGTTCTCCGGGGTGATCGCGATGCGCCGAGTGTTGCCCTCGGCGTCTCGAACCGGGTACTGGGTGTCGATCGACCCATCGACGTCGTCGAGCGTCAGCGTCACGGGCTCGCCGCCGTCGGCCGGCTCGATCACGATCTCGCCGCCGCTCTGCGCCAGCGCGCTCGACACGATCAGGCCGAGCAGCGCCACCGCGACGGGCAGGAGGGCTCGTCGAGCCGCCGTGAGGGCACGCGTGCGCATCGACGGACGCATGTTAGGCAAGCGAACGCCGAGCGTCGCCGCCTGCGGTGGCGAGGGGCCGGGTATCTTGGCTCGACCGAGCAGCCATGGATCCGGTCGACGACACGTCAGCTGCACCGAAGCTCGATCGCTGGCGCGAGGCGTACGGCGCGACGCCGGAGCGCGACGCGCTCTTCACCACGCTCTCGGGCGACCCGATCGCGCCGCTGTACACGGAGGCGGACCTCCCCGACGACGCCGATGCCGCGATCGGCCTCCCGGGCCAGTTCCCCTACACGCGCGGCATCTACCCGTCGATGTACCGCGGCCGGCTGTGGACGCTGCGCCAGTTCGCCGGCTTCGGCACGGCCGAGGAGACCAACGAGCGCTTCCGCTACCTGCTCGGCCACGGCCAGACGGGCCTCTCGACGGCGTTCGACATGCCGTCGCTGATGGGTCACGACTCCGACGCCGAGCTGAGCCTCGGCGAGGTCGGCCGCGAGGGCGTCGCGATCGACACGCCCGAGGACATGGAGACGCTGTTCGCCGGCATCCCGCTCGGCGACGTCTCGGTGTCGATGACGATCAACGCGCCGGCGGCGATCATGCTCGCCTTCTTCGTCGTCGCCGCCGAGCGTCAGGGCGTCGAGCGCGCGGCGCTGTCGGGGACGATCCAGACCGACATCCTCAAGGAGTACATCGCCCAGAAGGAGTGGTGCTTCCCCGTCGAGCCGGCGATGCGGGTCGTCACCGACATGGTCGAGTGGTGCACGGCGGAGATGCCGCGCTGGCATCCGATCTCGATCTCCGGCTACCACATCCGCGAGGCGGGAGCGACGGCCGCGCAGGAGCTCGCGTTCACGCTCAAGAACGGCTTCACCTACGTCGAACGGGCGATCGAGCGCGGCGTCGACGTCGACCACTTCGCGCCGCGCCTGAGCTTCTTCTTCAACGCCCAGATCGACTTCTTCGAGGAGATCGCCAAGTACCGCGCGGCGCGCCGAATCTGGGCCACCGAGATGCGCGATACCTACGGCGCGCGCGACGAGCGCTCGCTGCTGATGCGCTTCCACACCCAGACCGCGGGCGTCTCGCTGACCGCCCAGCAGCCGCTCAACAACGTCGTGCGCACGACGGTCGAGGCGCTCGCCGGCGTGCTCGGCGGCACGCAGTCGCTGCACACCAACTCGTTCGACGAGGCGCTCGCGCTGCCGACCGAGGAGGCCGTGCGCCTCGCGGTGCGAACGCAGCAGGTCATCGCCCACGAGACCGGGGTCACGAACACCGTCGACCCGCTCGGCGGCTCCTACTTCGTCGAGGCGCTGACCGACCGCCTCGAGGCGCAGGCGCGGCGCTACTTCCGCCGCATCGACGAGCTCGGCGGCATGGTCGAGGCGGTGCGCACCGGGTTCCCCCAGCGCGAGATCGCCGACGCCGCCTATGTCCTCCAGCACGAGATCGACTCCGGGCGCCGGCCGGTGGTCGGCGTCAACGTCCACCGCGACGAGGACGAGCCGCCGGTCGAGATCCTGCGCATCGACAGGGCGCTCGAGCAGAAGCAGATCGACCGGCTGCACGCCGTGCGCGCGGCACGCGACCCGGCACTCGTCGAGTCGGCGCTCGAGCGCGTGCGCGGCGCCGCCGCGGCCGACGAGAACCTGATGCCGTCGCTGATCGAGGCGGCGCGGGCGAGCGCCAGCGAGGGCGAGATCGTCGGCGCGCTGCAGGACGTCTTCGGCCACTACCGCGAGACGCCCGTCTTCTGACGGTCGCGCACGGTTCGTTATCCGGCACTCGGGTACGAGTCGAGCTGGACCCGAACGGCGATGCGACGGAGAGGGGCGGTTCGATGGCAGAGGTTCAGGAGCGCGAGGCGAAGCTGATCCAGTACCTGAACGAGGCGTACGGCAAGGAGCAGGAGCTCGTGACGGCGCTTCAGGCGCACATCACGCTGACGACGCGCGACTCGTACAAGAAGCGCCTCGAGGACCACCTCAAGGAGACGCGCCAGCACGCAAAGGGCGTCGAGCGGCGGATCAAGCAGCTCGGCGGCAAGCCGGAGAAGCTCGACCTGCCCGGCCCTGACGCCCTCGGCAAGGCGGCCGGCAAGGCGCAGGGCGTGGCGAAGAAGGCGGTCGCGACGGCCAAGGGGCCGATGCACGCGCTGCGCGGCACCGGCGAGGCCGAGAAGATGCTCAAGAACGCCAAGACCGAGTACTTCAACGAGGCCGAGGAGATCGCCAACTATCACGCGATCGAGACGCTCGCCGAGGCCGTCGGCGACCAGGAGACCGCCAAGCTGGCGCGCGGCATCCGCCGCGAGGAGGAGCGGATGTCGAAGTTCCTCGTGCGGACGATCGCATCGCTGACCAAGGAGGTCGTGCGCGACGAGATCCCGGCGTCTCAGCGCAACGGGGCCGCGCGCAAGCGATCGGCGTCGACGCGGTCGTCGTCGCGCTCGAAGGCGTCGAGGTCGACGACGCGGAGCCGGTCGAGCGGCGGGCGCTCGAAGCGCTCGTCCTAGACCTCCTGGATCTGCAGCAGGCTGGTCGTGCCGGGCTCGCCGCTCGGCAGCCCGGCCGTGATCGCGACGCGCTGGCCGGGCTCGACCCAGCCGAGGTCGAGCGTGCGCGCCACCGCATCGGCGATCAGCTCCTCGGTCGTCTCGCAGCGCGCCATCGGCGCCCCCTCGACGCCCCACATCAGCTCGCAGCGGCGGACGACCTCGTCGGCGGGCGAGAGCGCGTAGACCGGCACCTCGGGGCGATGCGCGGAGATCAGCCGCGCCGAGCGCCCCGACAGGGTCGGGCAGACGATCGCGGCGAGCCCGAGCTGGCGCACGGCCGCGCAGGCGTTGTAGGCGATCGTGTAGGCGGGGTCGCGCGCGTCACGCTGCACGCGGTGCTCGTTCCAGTCGGCGTACGGCGCGTCCGGCTCGGTGCTCTCGGCGACCGACGCCATCATCCGCACCGCCTCGACCGGGTAGGCGCCGACGGCGGTCTCCTGGGAGAGCATCAGCGCGTCGGTCCCGTCGAGGATCGCGTTGGCGACGTCGGTCACCTCCGCGCGCGTGGGCCGCGACGAGGTCACCATCGACTCGAGCATCTGCGTGGCCGTGATCACCGGGCGTGCGTGGCGACCGGCCATCGCGATCACGTGCTTCTGCACGACCGGCACCTGCTCGAGCGGCAGCTCGATGCCGAGGTCGCCGCGCGCGACCATCACGCAGTCCGACGCGACGACGATCTGCTCGATGTTGCGGACCGCCTGCGGCTTCTCGATCTTCGCGATCAGCGGCAGGTCGGTATGGCGGCGGAGCTCGGTGACGTCCTCCGGCCTGCGCACGAACGACAGCGCGACCAGGTCGACGCCGATCGCCTCGCCGTGGCGCAGCAGTTCGAGATCGCGCTCGGGGACCGACGGCAGCGTCATCAGCTCGCCGGGCACGTTGACGCCCTGACGCGATGCGACGACGCCGCCGAGGTCGACGCACGCGTCGACCTCCGCGCTGCCCTCGCGCACCGCCTCGACGCACAGCCGCACCGACCCGTCCGCCAGGTAGATCTCGTCGCCCGGCTCGACAGCGGCCGCGAGCCCGTGCCAGCCGACCGACATGCGGCTCGCGTCGCCCTCGATCGAGTCGCCGCAGACGAGCGTCAGGTTGTCGCCGGGGTGAAGGTCGGCGACGTCGTCGCGCAGCGGGCCGATCCGCAGCTTCGGGCCGGGCAGGTCCTGCAGGATCGCGACCTGCTTGCCGGCCCGGTCGGCGGCCTCGCGAACGCGCTCGGCGGTTCGGGCCTGGCTCTCCGGCGTCCCGTGGGCGAAGTTCAGGCGCGCGACGTCGAGCCCGGCGTCGACCAGGCGGACGAGCGTCTCCGGGTCGGCGCTGGCCGGCCCGATCGTCGCCACGATCTTGGTGCGTCGCATGCGCTCGCCGCTCAACCGAAGAAGACTTCTGCGGTCTCGTAGAGGCTTGGGTCCAGCAGCTTGAGCTCGCGCAGCGCCTCGTCGAGGTCGACGCGGACGATGTCGTTGGCGTGCAGGCCGACCATCTGGCCGAAGGCGCCATCGGCGACCGCGTCCATCGCGGCGACGCCGAAGCGGGTCGCCAGCACGCGGTCGTACGCGGTCGGCGTGCCGCCGCGCTGGACATGGCCGAGGATCGTCATGCGGCTCTCGAACCCGGTGCGCTGCTCGATCTCGCGCTCGAGCCGGACGGCGATGCCGCCGAGGCGGACGTGGCCGAAGGCGTCGGTCTGCTGGTCGTCGGCGACCTCCATGCCGTCGGCCGGCCTGGCGCCCTCGGAGACGACGACGATCGAGAACGTGCGCCCGCGGTCGTGGCGGCGGCGGGCGCTGTCGCAGACCTCCTCGATGTCGAATGGGCGCTCGGGGACGAGGATCGCGTCGGCGCCGCCCGCCATGCCGCTGTAGGCGGCGATCCAGCCGGCGTGGCGGCCCATCACCTCGAGGATCATCACCCGGTCGTGCGACTCGGCCGTGGTGTGCAGGCGGTCGATCGCGTCGGTGGCGATCTGGACGGCGGTCTGGAACCCGAACGTAAACTCGGTCCCGCCGAGGTCGTTGTCGATCGTCTTCGGCACGCCGACGATCGGGATGCCCTCCTCGGCGTGGAGCCGGCGCGCGACGCCGAGCGTGTCCTCGCCGCCGATCGGGATCAGCGCGTCGATCCGGTGCTCCTCGAGGGTGCGCCCGATCTGCGCGGGGCCGCCGTCCTGCTTGTAGGGGTTGGTGCGGGAGCTGCCGAGGATGGTGCCGCCGCGGTGGAGGATGCCGGAGGTCGACTGCGCGGTCAGCTCGACGACGTTGCCGTCGATCGCACCGGCCCAGCCGTAGCGGAAGCCGACGAACTGGTTGTCGTCCCCGTTCTGCACGCCACGCCTGACGATCGCCCTGATGACAGCGTTGAGGCCGGGGCAGTCGCCGCCCCCGGTGAGGATCCCGACCCTCATCGATTCGATGCTACCCGCGGGCGAGCGGCGCGAACCAGCGCGGCGATTATCTTGCTGCGCTGGTCGACCTCGGGGTGCCAGAGGACGGCCAGGACGAAGTCGTGGTCGGCCGACTCGAGCGCCTCGGGCAGGCCGTCGGGAAGCGCGTGGGCGGTCGCGGCCAAGCCCTCGCCGATCTCGTCGACGCCCTGGTGGTGGTGCGACTTGACGGTGATTCGCGTGGCGCCGGCGGCCCTCGCGGCGAGCGAGCCGGGCTCGAGCTCGACCTCGTGCTCGGAGAAGGTGCCGGGCGTCGCGAGGTGGCGCTCGTCGCCGACGATCTCGGGCAGGTGCTGGTGCAGCGTCCCGCCGCACGCGACGTTGAGCAGCTGGCCGCCGCGGCAGATGCCGAGGACCGGGATGCCGCGCTCGATCGCGCGGTGGGCGAGCGCGAGCTCGAAGCGGTCGCGCTCGGGCCGCGTCTCGCCGGTCATCGCGTGCGGCGTGGCGCCGTAGGACGCGGGATCGATGTCGGCGCCGCCGGCGAGGACCAGCGCGTCGATCCGGTCGAGCAGCGGATCCGGCTTCTCCGCGGCCTCGTCGTCGGGCGGCAGCACCAGCGGCAGTCCGCCCGCGATCTGGACGGCCTCGACGTACGACCACGGCGTCAGCGCGACCTGGTCGTCCCAGTGGCTCCACCGCGCACGCTCGACGGCGGCGCAGATTCCGATCGCAACGCTCATGGGCTCAACCGTACCCATGGGGCGGCCCCGGCCTCCGCGCGGGCGGGCGACCGTACGGCGACGTCTCCGATCTGCGTAGAGTCGGGCGCATGGATTTGCGCAAGGAGAGCGTCCTGGTGGAGACCGACCGCTACCGCGTCACCGGCCTCATGACCCTCCCCGCCGAGGGGTTCCGCAGCCGCCTCTCCGACCACATCAACCGCGACGACCTCGCCTTCCTCACCATCGAGGACGCCGAGCTGACCCCCCTCGACGGCGGCGACGCCTGGACCACCCCCGTCCTCATGCTCGCCCGCGACCACGTGCGGCTCGTCACGCCGGCCGCCGGCCCGCCGCAAACCGCAGACTGAGGCCGGGGCGGGGCGTTACAGCTCGCCACCGCCGAGCGACGAAACGCCCACGACCGCCCCGAGCGGCGTCCGGACGCGCAATCTTGGCCGGCGATGGCCGCGAGCCGACATGCACAACGACGCCCACGCCCGGCGTCCGCAGACGTGGGCGACCTTGGTCCCCCATACGCTGCACAACGACGCCCACGCCCGGCGTCCGCAGACGTGGGCGACCTTGAGCCGCGAGGGGCTGCACGAGAGCGCCCACGTCCGTCGAAGGCCGACGTGGGCGTCATTGCGCAGGTGGGGCCGCTGCCATCCGACACGCCCCTCTGGCTGCCGGGCCTCTGCGGCGCGGTGCGCGCGTCGGCGCCGGGGGACGCGGCGGTGGCCGCGGTGGCGGCGACCCAGCGCGGCGCCATCTCCTACGCGCAGCTGCGCGCGGCCGGCCTCGGCCGCGGCGCGATCGCCAACCGAGTCGCCAACGGCCGCCTCCACCGCCTGCACCGCGGCGTCTACCTCGTCGGCCATCCGGCTCCCGCGCCGCTGGCGAGGGAGGTGGCCGCGGTACTCGCGTGCGGCCCGGGGGCCGTCCTCAGCCACCGCAGCGCCGCCGCCCTGTGGCGGCTCCTGCCCGGCGAGGGTAGGGACGTCGACGTCACCGTCATGGGAAGGCGCCGCGGTCGCCATGCGGGCGTGCGCGTCCACCGCCCACGCCACCTCGACGAATCGGCCACGTGCCTACGCGATCTGATCCCGGCGACGACCGCCGCGCGAACGCTGCTGGACCTAGCCGAGGTCGTTGACGAGCACCGCCTCGAGCGGGCGATCAACGAGGCATTCGTCCTCCGCCTGACGACCGAGCGCAAGCTGCGCGAGCTGCTCGGCGTCTCACCCGGCCGCCGCGGCACCCGCACCCTGCGCGAGGCGCTCGATCGTGCCGCGGGCCCGTCGCTCACCCGCTCCGAGGCCGAGGCACGGCTTCTGGAGCTGCTGCACGCAGGAAGGCTGCCCTCACCCGAGACGAACGTGACGGTGGGCGGCTACGAGGTCGACGTCCTCTGGCGCGACGAGCGACTCGTGCTGGAGGTCGACGGCTACGCCTTCCACGGCACGCGCGCCGCGTTCGAGCGCGACCGCGAGCGCGACGCCCGCCTCCAGGCGCTCGGCTTCCGCGTCGTCCGAGTCACCTGCGGCAGATCATCGACA
Source organism: Thermoleophilaceae bacterium (assembly GCA_040881635.1). GTDB lineage: Bacteria > Actinomycetota > Thermoleophilia > Solirubrobacterales > Thermoleophilaceae > JAAYBF01. Next base: position 86,194 of record JBBECV010000012.1, on the reverse strand, counting down.
AGCCCGAGACCGTCCTCGTCCGCGTCGCCCAGCTGCTGCCGACGCGGTGAGGGAGCGGCTGATGGTCCACGACGGGGTTGGCCCACCTGATGCAAGCAGGCTTGGCGCATCGGCTGGATCAGTTCGTCTTTGCCTCGCGCTGCCATGCAAGCCGAGCAGCTACGGCTCTGAGGGCATCAGCTCGGACGGCTCGACACCAAGGCCGCGCGCCAGCTTGAGCACGTTCTTGTAGGTCAGATTACGCTCGCCGCGCTCAATCTGGCCGATGTAGGTCCAATGCAGGCCGGCGGCATGGGCCAGCCCCTCCTGCGTCATGCCCGCCGCTTCCCGAAGTTCGCGAACCCGCTCGCCAAAAGCGACCAACTCCGGGTCTTTGGCCCCTCTTGTCGGCCGCGCAGCTCGCTTCGCCATTTGCCTGCATCGAGACAGGACAGAGACGACCCATCCAGAGACTCTTCGTATAGTGCCGATTCGTATAGCGTGCCCAGCCCACGATCCCGAGAGAGCCAAAGCAACGAGCGGGAGGACGCCGAGTGAGCAAGCTTGACCAGATATCGACGCTGCTCAAGGGAAAGACCGGCCTTGCGCCCGAGCGCTTGCTCGAGGTCGCCGAACAGGCGGCCCAGCAGTTCAGCGCCAGTGCCGACTCCGATCACAAGATCGTTCTCCATGACTCCGTAACTCAAGACGGCCAGATCGGCACTCAGCAATACATGATCCGTCGTGGCAGCCGGTCAATCAGCAGCTTGGAGGTCTGGGTCGATCTGGCCGCGAGCAAGCTGCCCAGCGGACCGGGGCCGATCACCTTCAAAGCTGGCTGGAGCAATGAGGTCGGCGAGCGCGCCACCGGCCCCTCGGACGACAACTCGGTGCTCCGGTTCCTGCGGCTCTATCTCTTCGGCATCAAAGGGTACGGCATCTACCGTCAATACCTCGACGCCTTGGCTGAGGCAGTACGCCGGGCAGACCCTTCCGCCAACGTCGAGATCGTCGTCGATTGACATGGTTCTCGCCCTGACAGGGCGCAGATACCCCCAATCATCTTCGGTGCATGAGTCGCGTTGCGTCATTGCAACTGATGAGCGTTCATGTATAGCCTTCCGCAACAGCCACCAACTTTCCGCATCGGTAAGGGGAAGAGCGTTTCTCACCGACCCGAGGAGCGCTTGCGCCTCACCTCGGTTTTCGAGCAAGGAAGGCTCGAGGTGGCGGCACCTACGGTCAGGCCAAGCTCGGCTACCGAGGGCCGCGCGCTCGTGGACATCGCCCGGGCCGAGCTGACCGAGACGCAAAGCAGCGAGGACGACCCCGAAGGATCGTCCTCTACTGCTGTTTCGTACTTCGTGAAGATGGCGGAGAGGGTGGGATTCGAACCCACGATACGGTTTCCCGCATACACGCTTTCCAAGCGTGCTCCTTAAGCCACTCGGACACCTCTCCGGGAGAGTCGAAGCCTAGAGGGTGCGGGCGTGCCGGGTCAGAGCGCCCGAAGGTCCCCGGAGCTGCGGACGTCGACTGGGAAGCCCTCGATCTCGCTTGGGAGGGGCGCTCGACGGGGGGGGCGCGCGTCGCCGACGAGGACAACGATGCTGGGGGGGCCGTCGCGCTCGCGGGCGGCGACGCCGACCACGGACGGGAGCATCAGGAGCTCCCGGCTGTGGTCGGCGACGACGGTCTCGATCGGGGGGCGGCTAGCGGCCGTCGACGGTCACCGAGAGGGCGGTCAGCACATCGTCGACGTCGTTGGCGATCGCGAGCTTGCCGCTGTTGTTGCCGGCGAAGAGCAGGCCGACCGGCTCCGCCGTCGGGTCGGTGACCAACAGCGAGCCCGAGTCGCCCGACTTGATGAAGCCGGCCTTGCGGGTCTCGACGATGATCTGATCGACGAACAGCGCCGTGCCCGAGCTGTAGCCGACCCTCACGGTCGCGTTGACGCCGGTGACGGTGCCGTTGGTGAGCGCCGTGGTGCGGCCGAACTTCTGGACGGCCTGGCCGAGCACGGCCGGCGCGGTCGCCGAGGTCGGCGTGCCGTAGCCCGAGGACGGCGTGGCGGTTCCGAGCGTGCCGGTCGTGGTCGACGCGATGGCCGCATCGACCCGGTTCGGAGTCGTGCCGTCGAAGACGATCGGAGCGAAGCCGACAAGCGTGCCGAGATCGTGCTCGGGACCGGGCTGCGCGCAGCCGAGGTCGTAGCGGCCCGGCTGGAGGATGCGGTCGCCCGCGGCCGCGTCGTTCTCCTTGGCATAGACGTGGTTGTTGCTCAGCGCGTAGACGTTGCCCGACGCGTCCTTCACGCGCGCGCCGATCGTGCCGGCGGCGCACTCGTCGGCACGACCGGTCGACACGCCGATCGGCACCGGTCGCGGCCAGGTGTCGGTCGGGGCGAGGCTGGGCGCGGGATCCTCGCTACCGCCGTCGCCGCCGCCGCCGCCGGGAGGACCGCCGCCGTGGCCGCTGCGGTGATGCAGCGCCGAGAGCGGACCGGTGACGACCACGTCGACCGGAACGCCGTCGACGCGGCTAGGGATGCCGCGGACGCCCGAGCGCTTGGCAAGCACGAGCACCTCAGGGCCGCCGTCGTCTCCGACGCCGACCGCCGTGCCGACCACCGCATGCTTGCGCAGCAGGCCGGGTGTCGCCTTCTCCTGTGCCGCTACCGCGCGGTCGAGGCCAGGTGGCTGGGCGCCGCCGTCTCCGGCGGGCTTGCCGGCGCCCGCCGAGGCGACGGCGAGCAGGCCGACCACCAGGGCCAGGACCGCGAATAGGGTCAGCTTGCTGTGTCGCGACATCGTTCGGGCACCTCCCGTTGCGCTGCGTGCGAGCCATGACACGCGGCGTCGTGCCGCGCGGCCTTGTCCATCAAACCACGCCTGGCGGCAAGACGCAAGAGGTGGTGTCGCGCCCTACAGCCCCAGGTCCCGCACGCCCGGCTCGTCCCAGCCGAGGTGGTGGGCGAGCTCGTGGCGGACGGTGCGGCGGACCTGGGAGCGGAGGAGGTCGTCGTCGTGGCCGAAGTCGCGCTCGAGCGTGTCCTGGTAGATGATGATCCGGTCCGGGTAGTTGTCGCGGGCGACGGTGTCGCCGTAGTAGTGGCCGTAGGCGCCGTGCTCGCGGCCCTGGCGCGAGACGACGACGGGGATCGTGCGCAGGACGCGCTGGAGCTCCTCGGGCAGCTCGTCGAGGGCCTCGAGCACGAGCTCGTCGAAGTCGCTCGGGGCGCGGTCGGCGGGCGGGAGCCTGGCGAGGGTCTCGCTGCGTTCGATCACGCGCTCCATCTCGCGCTCGCTCGGGCCGTCGCCCATCAGCAGAACGGTGAGCCACGCGGTGAAGAGGACCAGCGCGATCGCCCCGACGATCAGAGTGACGAGGTCCTCGGCGCCGGACAGCTCCGGCGGGTTGAGCAGGAACAGCAGCATGCCGACGGTGAACGCCGCGATCGCGGCTGCCCGTAGCGGTGCGCGCAGCGTGTCCCTCACACCTCCAGCGTAGACGCGGCCGCAAGTCGGCCGGCCAGCCAGGCGTGTACCGTGGCGGCGCCTTGGACTCGCCCGCCGAGCAGCCGACGATGACCGAGCCGCAAGATTGCGAGCCCGACCGCGAGGGCGCCGGCGCGACCGCACGGCAGTCGCCGAGCGAGCTCGATCGCGCCACGGCGGTCGAGTCGCTGGGCGACGGGCGGTTCACCGGCCGCATCGATCCGGGCTGGGGCGCGCCGACCGGCCCCAACGGCGGCTACCTCGCCGCGATCGTGACGCGGGCGATGCAGGCGCAGGTCGCCCCATCCGGCGAGCGGCAGCTGCGCTCGCTGAGCACCCACTACCTCCGGCCCGCGCGCGAGGGCGAGATCGACATCGAGGTCGAGCTCGTGCGCGCCGGCAAGCGCTTCTCGACCGCCCGGCTGCGGGCGCTGCAGGGCGGCAAGGAGGTCATGGCGGCGCTCGGCGCCTTCTCCGTCCCGGGCCTGCCGAGCGCCGGCACCTGGCAGCCGCAGATGCCAACGGTGCTCCCCGCCCCGCCGCGCGACGCCGGGCGGATGCCGGTCGACGGCTACCGGCCCGACAGCGGCAGGTGGGTCGAGCCGCACGAGCGGATGCCGCCGATCGTCCAGCGCGTGAAGATCGCGCCGCGGTTCGGCGGCGCTCCGTTCGCCGGACGCGAGCTGGCGCCCGGCGACGCGCCCGAGACCGGCGGCTGGATCGAGCTGCCGGAGCCACGCCGCATCGACGCCGCCCTCGTCGCCCTGCTGACCGACGTCTGGTGGCCGCCGTCGTTCCAGCCGCTGAGCGCGCCGGCGATCGCGCCGACCGTCGACCTGACGATCCACGTCCGGGCGGACCTTCCCCCTGAGGGCCTGCCCGACCAGCCCGTCCTCGGGCGCTACCTCACGCGCGCCGCGCTCGGCGGCACGATGGAGGAGGACGGCGAGCTCTACCTCGCCGACGGGACGCTGCTCGCCCAGTCGCGCCAGCTCGCGCTGCTGGCGCCGCTCGGCTGACCGCTCAGCCCGCGACCGCCGGCTGACGCGCCGAGACCTCGAACGTCGCCGCCGGCAGCTCGTCGGCAGGCATGACGATCGGCTCGCGCCACTCGGTCGGCACGGCCTCGCCCGGGCGGTGGCCGCGTAGGCGCTCGTGGCTGCAGACGACGTAGCACCACTCCATCAGGTGCATGCGCGCGTCGGGCTCGATCGCGGCGATGCTCGCCCCGACGAGGTGGCGCTCGCCCGCCGGCCGGCACGAGCGCACGTCCACGCTGACGGGCACGTCGTGCTCGCCGCCCGCCGCGTCGGTCAGTCGCAGGTTCACGACGGGACGAGTGCCGACGCGCAGCGGACCCTCCATGACGAGCCCGAGGCCGGACGCGCTCGCGTCGACGACGCGGCCGAGCACCGCCTCGCCGGCCTGGAAGCAGTGCGCGGGCGCGTCGCCCTCGAATCGGTAGATCAGCCGCCGCTGGCGCCTGCCCCCGGCGAGCAGCAGCGTTCGCAGCACGCGCCGCAGCTCGATCGCGCCCAAGAGCGGCACGACGATCGCTGCGAAGGCGGGCAGATCGGGCAGCGGGCCGTGGCCGAAGAGGTCCATCAGCCGCAGCGCGACGCCGCCGGTCAGCACGACGGCGCAGATGGCGACGAGCCGCAGCTTGGCGACGGCGCGCAGGCCGCCGAGATCGACGCCCTGCTTCGGCGTCACCTTGAACGCCGTCCGCCCCGGCACGATCGCGCAGCGCAGCGCACGCATGTAGATCTCCATCGTCAGCAGCTCGAAGTGGGTCGTCTCGGCGACGCGCTGGTAGCCGCGAGCGAGCGCCGACCCCGCCGTCAGGTTGAGCGCCACGGCGGGCAGCCACAGCGTCGCGAGCGCGACCACGCTCACCTTCATCGGCAGCTCGCCGGTCCACAGCACGAGCCCGAGCGTCACCAGCAGCAGCAGCCGCATCGGCGGCGCGAGGTAGGCGAACAGCGACGCGAAGTAGGAGAGGCGCTGAAGCGGCCGCAGCTCGCCCGCGCGCAGCGGAGACTCCGGCGTCCGGAAGACGGCGAGGTTCCCCCGCGCCCAGCGGTCGCGCTGGAGCAGGTAGCCGTCGAGGTCGTGCGGCGCGAGGCCCTGGACCAGCACCTCGTCGTGGTAGCGGGTGCGCCAGCCGTGGCGCTGGAGGCGGATCGTGGTGTGGAAGTCCTCGGCGATCGTCTCTGTCGCGACGCCGCCGATGTCGAGCAGCGCACGGCGGCGGATCAGCGCCGCCGAGCCGCACCAGAAGGCGGCGCCGTGGCGGTCCTTGCCCGGGCAGATCACGCGGTAGAAGAGCGACTGCTCGTGGCGACCGACCATGTAGTGCTGGACCGAGTCGTGGTTGGAGAAGTCGTGCGGCGTCTGCACCGCGGCCATCCGCTCGTCGTCGAAGTAGCCGACGAGCGCGTCGAGCGCATCGGGCATCGGCACGTGGTCGGCGTCGAGGGCGAAGACGAGCTCCCCGTCGGTGCACGGCAGCGCGGCGTTGATGTTGCCGGCCTTGGCGTGCGAGTTGTCGGGGCGCGTGAGGTAGCGGGCGCCGGCGAGCTCGGCCAGCTCCTCCATCTCCGGGCGGCGGCCGTCGTCGAGCAGGTAGGTGGTGTGGGGGTAGGTCAGCGCGCGGGCGCCGGCGAGCGTGGCGAGCACGACCTCGACCGACTCGTCGTAGGTGCAGACGTAGACGTCGACGCTGTGCCGCTCGGAGATCGGCGGCCGCGCGGCGACGGGGCGCGACCACGAGAACCAGGTCAGGACCCCGAGCGCCACCAGTCCGTAGATCTCGGTGACGAGCAGCATCGCGAACAGGACCGGGCTCGTCCCCTCCACGCTCCAGCCGATGCGCCAGGCGATGTAGGCGACGCCCCACGTCAGCGCGAGCAGTGCGAGGCCGCGCAGCAGCAGGGGCCGGCGGTCGAAGAACGCCCCGAGCCGCGTCTGGCGCCGACCCTCGTCGCCGTCGGGGTTGCCGATCCGCCCGGTGATCCACGGCACGCCGAGAACGACGCGCAGCACGTTCAGGACAGCGGTCTGCAGGCGCTGGAGGATGCGCATGGGCTGTCCATCGGCAGCCCGCGGAAGGACTTGAGGAACTGCACGGCTCCAGCCGTCGCTCGCCGGCGCGTCCGCCCCTGGTGCGAGCGCCCGGACTTCACCGCCGCGCTCGCCTACCATCGTCGGCCGTGGCTGTCGCGATCGCATCGGCGCTGGACAAGGACATGGCGGGGTCGCCCCTGCTCCAGGGCGTCTCGCTCAGGCTCGAGCGCGGCGAGCGGATGACGCTGTCGGGCCGCAACGGCAGCGGCAAGACGACGCTGCTGCGGATCCTCGCCGGACTCGACTCGATCGACGGCGGGGAGCTGTCGATCGAGAAGGGCGCGCGCGTCTCGCTGCACGACCAGCGCCCGCCGCGCGAGCGCGACGTCTCGCTGCGCGACTACGTCGTCTCCGGCTGCGCCGACATCGCCGAGCTCGAGGAGGAGCTCGGCAGGCTCGCGGGCGAGATGGCAGAGCGGCCCGAGGACGAGTCGCTGCTCGAGCGCTACTCGCGCGCGCAGGATCGCTTCGACCATGCCGGTGGCTGGGACTGGCGCCGCCGCGCGCTCGAGCCGCTGAACGGGCTCGGCTTCCGCGACGAGCAGCTCGACCGTCGCCTCGACAGCTTCTCCGGCGGCGAGCTGACGCGGGCGTCGCTGGCGCGCGCGCTCGCCGGCGCACCCGACCTGCTGCTGCTCGACGAGCCCACCAACCACCTCGACATCGACTCGCTCGAGTGGCTCGAGAAGTACCTCGTCGACATGGACGCCGCGATCGTCCTGGTCGCGCACGACCGCTGGTTCCTCGAGGCGGTCGGCACGTCGGTGCTCGAGCTCGAGGCCGGCCGCGCGCGCTTCTTCTCCGGGCCGTGGCACGCGTGGCGCAAGGAGAAGGCGGCGCGCGAGCTGGCGCTCGGACGCTCGATCGAGAAGCAGGAAGCGGAGATCGCCCGCATGGAGCGGTTCGTCGAGCGCTTCCGCGCCAAGGCGAGCAAGGCGAAGCAGGCGCAGTCGCGCGTCAAGAAGCTGGAGAAGATGGACCGGGTCGAGCGCGACCCGCGCGACAAGAGGTCGCTGTCGTTCCAGTTCGCCGGCGCCGAGCGCTCGGGCCGCGTCGTGTTCGAGCTCGAGGGCGGGCGGATCGACGTGCCGGGCGACGACGGCGCGCAGCGACCGCTGATCGAGCCGGCCGAGTTGTGGCTCGAGCGCGGCGAGCACGTCGCGCTGGTCGGCGCCAACGGCTCGGGCAAGACGACGCTGATCGAGACGCTGACCGGCAACCGCCCGCTGCCGGCCGGCAAGCTGCTCACCGGCCATAACGTCGCGCTCGGGTACCTCTCGCAGCACGCCGAGCGGCTCGGCGAGCAGGGCACGGTGCTCGAGGCGACCCAGCGCGAGACCAAGCTGACGCCCGGCAAGGCGCGCGCGCTGCTCGGCCGCTTCCTGTTCTCGGGCGGCGACGCCGAGAAGCCGCTCTCCGGCCTGTCCGGGGGCGAGCGTCAGCGCCTCTCGCTCGCGATCCTCGTGCACTCGGGCTCGAACGTCCTGATCCTCGACGAGCCGACCAACCACCTCGACGTCGACAGCCGCGAGGCGCTCGAGGACGCGCTCGGCGGCTTCGACGGCTCGGTCATCCTGATCTCGCACGACCGCGCGCTGCTCGACGCGGTCGGCAGCCGCACGATCGCCGTCGAGGACGGCACGCTGCGCAGCTACGACGGCGGCTGGGCCGACTACGCGCGCGTGCGCGACGAGCGTCGGGCGGCCGCGGCCCAGGAGAAGTCGGCGACCCGGCGCGACGCGAAGGAGTCGAGGCGCGCCGCCGCCACGGCGGGCGAGGACCGCGACGAGTCCACGGACGGCAAGCGGGCGCGAGCGAACGGGGGCGGCAGCGGGACGAACGGCGGCGCCGGCCTGTCGAAGAACGCCCGCCGCCGCATCGCCGCGCTCGAACGCGAGATCGAGAAGGCCGAGTCCGCCATGCGGGTGGTCGAGGACGAGCTCGCCGACCCGAGCGCCTGGTCGACCCCCGAGCGCTCGGAGCGGTCGACCGCCCGCCACGCCGACGCCAAGCGCGCCGTCGAGCAGGCCTACGCCGCCTGGGAGCAGGCGACGGCCGCCGCGCGCGGCTGACCCCGCCGAGACCCGGGCGACACGCCAAGTCGCGTTTGGAATCGCCGCCGACGGACAGAGACGAGGGGCGATGGCGACGACGACCGGATCGACCGACGGCCCGGGCGGCCCACCCGCGACCGCCAAGGCGACCCCGCCGCGATTGCTCGTCGACGCGCTCGAGCGCGCGACCGCGCTCGACGTCCCGGCGGAGAAGATCGCCAAGGCGGTCCGCGACGCCCTCTCGCCCGGCAAGGTCAAGAACGCGCTCAGCGGCACCTGGTTCGGCCACGCCGTCCACCCGCCGCTGACCGACGTCGTGATCGGCGCGTTCACCAGCGCCTCGCTGCTCGACCTGCTCGGCGACCGCAGCTGGACCGCGCAGGAGCGGCTGATCGGCGTCGGGATCGCCGCGGCGGTCCCGACCGCCCTCACCGGCGCGAGCGACTGGGCCGACGCCGAGCCGGCCGACGACGGCGTCCGCCGCGTCGGCCTCGTGCACGCCAACCTCAACACGACCGCGCTGGCCGTCTACGCGGCCTCGCTGGCCGCCCGCCGCCGCGGCGCCTACGGGCGCGGAGCCGCGCTCGCGCTCGCCGGCATGGCGATCCTCACGGTCAGCAGCTACCTCGGCGGGCACATGTCCTTCACGCGCGGCGTCGGCGCGAACCAAACGGCGTTCGATCCCGGGCCGCGGGAGTGGACCTACGCCGCCGACAGCGCCGAGCTGGCCGTCGGCGAGCCGAAGGCGGCCGTCGCGGGCGACGCGCCGGTGCTGCTCGTCCGCCACGAGCACGGCGTCCACGCGATCCACGACCGCTGCTCGCACCGCGGCTGCGCGCTCAGCGACGGCGACATCGACGGCCACGTCGTCACCTGCGCCTGCCACGGGTCGCGCTACGACCTCGAGGACGGAACGGTCATGCGCGGTCCGGCGACCGCCGGCCAACCGCTCTTCGACGCGCGCGAGGCCGACGGCCGCGTCGAGGTCAGGCTGGCGCGGCGCAACTGAGGCGCCGCTGCGCGCAGCCGCTCAGGCGATCAGCGCGTACGGCGCCTCGAGCAGCTCGCGCACACGGCCGACGAAGGCCGCGGCGTCGGCGCCGTAGAGGATGCGGTGGTCGCAGCTGAGCGATAGGTCCATCAGCGACCGCACCGCGACCTGGCCGTCGTCGCCGAATGCCGGCCGCTCGACCGCCGCGCCGACGGCGAGGATCGCCGCCTGGCCGGGATTGACGATCGCGGTGAACGAGGTCACGCCGAACATGCCGAGGTTGCTGACGGTGAACGTCCCGCCGGAGAGCTCCGGCGGTGCGATCGTGCCGTCGCGAACCTTGCCGGCGAGCTCGCGTGCCTCGGCCGCGATCTGGGTCACCGGCTTGGCGTCGGCGTCGAAGATCGTCGGGACGATCAGCGTCCCCTCGCCGGCGACCGCGACGCCGACGTTGACGCGCCCGTGGAGCTGGAAGCGGTCGTCGACGAAGGCGCCGTTGGCGCGCGGGTGCTCGCGCAGAGCCAGTCCGCAGGCCTTGACCACGAAGTCGTTGACCGACGCACCGCGACCGGCTTGCTTGAGCTCGCGGCGCAGGGCGAGCAGCGCGGTCACGTCGGCCTCGGTGCGGACCTGGAAGTCGGGGATCGTCGCCTTCGACTCGCTCATCCGCCGGGCGATAGTGCGCTGGACGCCGGTCGGCTCGACGATCTCCACCGCGCCGCGTGCACCGTCAGTCCGAGCGGCCCCGTCCGACGGGCCGGCGGCCGGCGCCGCATCCGACGCGGCCGCCGCCGCCGCCTCGACGTCCGCGCGCACGACCCTGCCGTGGGGACCGGACCCGCCGACGCCTGCGAGATCGACGCCGAGGTCGCGTGCCACGCGCCGCGCCAGCGGCGACGCCTTGACGCGCGTCGAGGTCGGCGGGGCGGCGCTGGCCGGCGCAGCCTCGGGGGCGTCCGCCGCATCCGCCGGCGCGGCCGCCGCGTCGGGCGCCGCTTCGCCCTCCGCCAGCAGGTAGGCGATCGGGTCGCCGACCGGCAGCGTGTCGCCCTCGCCGGCGACGCGCTGCAGGCGGCCGCCGGCGTCGGCCTCGAAGGTCATCGTCGCCTTGTCGGTCTCGATCTCGGCCAGCTCGGCACCGTGCGCAACCTCGGCGCCGTCGTCGACCAGCCACCTGACGATCGTCCCCTCCTCCATCGAGTCGGAGAGGCGCGGCATGGTGACGGTGGTCACGCGGCGGCCGGCGCCAGGTCGAGCGTCGCGCGCACCGCGGCGGCGACGCGGTCCTCGTTCGGAAGGGCCGCGTGCTCGAGGTTCTTCGCGTACGGCAGCGGCACCTCGGCCATCCCGACGCGCTCGACCGGCGCGTCGAGGTCGTCGAAGCAGGCCCGCTGGATCCGGGCGCAGAGCTCGGCGGTGACGCCGTAGCTCGGCCAGCCCTCCTCGACGCAGAGCACCCGGCTGGTCTTCGTCACCGACCGGGCGACGGTCTCGAGATCGAGCGGCCTCAGCGAGCGCAGGTCGACGACCTCGATCGAGACGCCGTCCTCCTCGGCGAGCCGGTCCGCCACCGCGAGCGCCCGCACCGTCGCATAGCCGTGGGAGACGATCGTCAGGTCGGCGCCCTCGCGGGCGACGTTCGCGCGGCCGATCGGCGTGACGTGCTCGTCGTCGAGCGGCACCTCGCCCTTGGTCGTGTAGACGCGCAGGTTCTCGATCACCAGCACCGGATCGTCGTCGCGGATCGCGGCCTTCAGCAGGCCCTTCGCGTCCGCGGGCGTCGCCGGCGCGACGACCTTCAGGCCGGGCGTCCCGGCGAACCAGCCGTCGAAGCTCTGCGAGTGCTGGGCGGTGAGCTGGTTGCCGGCGCCGTTGGGCGTGCGGATGACCAGCGGGCAGCGGACCTCGCCGCCGAACATCGCGCCGATCTTCGCCGCGTGGTTGATCACCTGGTCCATCGCGACCAGCAGGAAGTTGATCGTCATGATCTCGACGACCGGGCGCTCGCCGAGCATGGCGGCGCCGACGCCGGCGCCGACGAAGCCCTCCTCGCTGATCGGCGTGTCGCGGATGCGGTCGGGGCCGAACTCGTCGAGCAGGCCGGCGCTGACCTTGTAGGCGCCGTCGAAGACGCCGACCTCCTCGCCCATCAGGAAGACGCGCTCGTCGCGGCCGAGCTCCTCGCGCAGCGCGAGCCGCAGCGCCTCGCGGTAGGTCATCGTCTCGCTGGCGATCGCGGTCGCGGTCATGCGCCGAGGCCCGCGTCGAAGGTCAGCTCGTGCTCGCCAAACGGACTGCCGGGGCGCATCCGCGCGAACTGCTCGCCGGATCCGAGCGCGTGCATCCCGAACGCGAGCCGGTCGACGGGCGGCTCGGCGCTCGCCTCGGCGAACGCGACCGCCGCCGCGACGCGCTCGTCGGCCTCGCGGTCGATCGCGTCGAGATCGTCGTCGCCGAGCCCCGCATCGAGAAGTTGCGCGCGGATGCGAACGAGCGGGTCGCGGCTCTGGCGCTCGGCGATCTCGTCCTTGGAGCGGTACGCCAGGCCCGCGTCGGCGACCGAGTGGCCGCGGTAGCGGTAGGTCAGCGCCTCGAGCACCGCCGGCTGGCGCTCCTCGCGCGCCGCGGCGAGCAGCCTCGACGTCGTCTCGATCACCGCGTCGACGTCGTCGCCGTCGACGCGCTCGCCCGGCATGTCGTAGGCGCTCGCGCGCTTGTGGAGCTCGGGCTCGGCCGACGCGCGCTCGACCGCCGTGCCCATGCCGTAGCCGTTGTTGACGACGAGGAAGACGACCGGCAGCCGCCAGAGCGCCGCGAGGTTGAGCGACTCGTGCCAGGCGCCCATGTTGACCGCGCCGTCGCCGAGCTCGCAGACGACCGCGTCGGAGCGGCCCTGGCGGACGAGCGCGAGCGCGAGGCCGGTAGCGATCGGAAGCTGGCCGGCGACGATCCCCCAGCCGCCGTAGAAGCCGCGCTGGACGTCGAGCAGGTGCATCGAGCCGCCGCGCCCATGCGCGCAGCCTTCGCTGCGCCCGAACAGCTCCGCCATGACGGCGTCCGGCGACACCCCCCGAGCGAGCGCGAAGCCGTGGCAGCGGTAGCCGGTGACGAGCAGGTCGCCGGGCGTCATCGCCCGCACCACCCCGGCCGTCGTCGCCTCCTGGCCGGAGGAGAGGTGGCAGTAGCCGCCGATACGGGCGGCCTTGTACTGGCGCTCGGCCTCGGTCTCGAAGACGCGGCTGAGGACCATCTCCTCATAGAGGGCACGGCGCTCGCCGGTGCTGAGCAGCGACTGCCTGGCGGGAGCGCTCGTGCCCATGTCCTATGCCTCCTGGAAGTAGTCCGGACGGGCCTTCTCGATGTCCGGCAGGCTTGATACGACCATGCGCAGGTGGTGGCGCAGCGCCTTCTCGGCGCCGTCGGCGTCTCCCTCGGCGACGGCCGCGACGACCGCCCGGTGCTCGCTGACCATCTCGCCGAGGTAGCCCGGCTCGGGCAGGCTCAGGCGACGGACGCGGTCGAGCTGCCCCTGGGCTCGGCGGCTCAGCCACCAGGCGATCTCACGTCCCGACAGCTCGCAGAGCTTGCGGTGGAGCGTGCTGTCGAGCGTGTCGAAGCGCTCGTGGTCGTCGCGCTCCTGCGCGCCCTCCTGCGCCGCGAGGTTGGCCTGAAGCTCCTCGAGGTCCGATGCCTGCGCGCGCTCGCTCGCGAGACGCACGGCGCTGCACTCCAGCGCCTCGCGCACGAACAGCGCGTCGGCGACGGCGCCGAAGTCGATCCTGGTCACGAACGTCCCGAGCTGCGGCACGATCGCGACCAGGCGCTCGTCGCGCAGCTGCGCGAGTGCCTCGCGGACGGGCGTCCTGCTTACGCCCAGGCGCTCGGCGAGCGCGTTCTCGGACAGCCGGGTCCCCGGCTCGAGCTCGGCCCTGACGATGGCGTCGCGGAGCGCCGCATACACCTGGCTCCCCGCGGACTCGCCCTGGAGGCGATCGTTCAGATCGATCCGCATTGACGACTAGTATACAAGTATCCGGGGATCGGCACAACCGGCCGGCCCCGGCTTGGTGCCTTAGCCCAACGTCTGGCACTGCTGGCGCATGTACTGCTGGAGGTAGAACGCTCCGAAAGCGTGCTTCCCGGTCGTGCCGCTCGCCTTCCACCCACCGAACGTGTGCGACCCCGGCCAGAGCCCCGTCGTCGCGCCGGCGGCGTGGTTGACGAGCGTGCAGCCGGCCTCGACGCGATCGAGGAACTCCGCCACCTCGCCATCGTCGCCGCTGAAGATACCGGCGGTCAGCCCGAACGGCACCGCGTTCGCCTCGGCGAGCGCCTCGCCGAGGCCAGCGGTCCGCACGACGGTGAGGAACGGTACGAAGAGCTCCTCCCTGGTCAGCCGATGTCCCGCCGGCAGGCCGCTGACGACCGTCGGCAGGGCGAAGTAGCCGCGGTCGCTCGCCCGCTCGCCACCGGCTACGACCGTCCCGCCCGCCTCGCGCACCTGCGCGACGGAGGACTCGAAGCGCTCGATTGCGCCCGCGTCGATCACCGGGCCCGCCGCGGATCCACGTTCGACAGGGTCGCCGATCTGCATCCGCCCGGCCTCCACTCCGACGAGCTCCAGCAACTCGTCGTGGATGGCTGCGTCGGCGAGGACGCGCGAGCAGCAGTTGCACTTCTGGCCCGACAGCCCGAACGCGGACTTCGCGATCGCGGACGCGGCCATGCTCAGATCGGCGCTGGCCGTGACGATCGTCGGATTCTTGCCGCCCATCTCCGCGATCACCGGCCTGGGGAACGGCCCCGACTGCATGCGGCGCAAGATCGCAAGGCCGACGCCGGCCGACCCGGTGAAGGCGATGCCGTCCACGTCGCCCTCCACGAGCGCCGCCCCAGCCTCGTCGCCGCCGTGCACGAGGTTGAACGTGCCCGCCGGGATGTCGAGCCCGCCGAGGATCTCGGCCAGCGCCGTCGCGCAGCGCGGCGTGAGGTGCGACGGCTTGACCACGACGGCGTTGCCGGTGACCAGTGCCGCCAGGGCCATGTTGGACGCGAGCGCGAAGGGGTAGTTGAACGGCGCGATGACGCCGAACACCCCGTACGGCCGCAGGAAGCTGCGCACGCGCACCGAGCCGGAGGGCTCCGCAAGCTCAGCCTCGAACTTGCCGGGGTCCCTGGCGGCGTCGCAGTAGATCCTCACGAGCTCGGCGATCTCCTCGACCTCGGCGAGCGCCTCGCTGCGCGACTTGCCGGTCTCCAGCGAGGCGAGCGCCGCGAGCTCGAACCTGCGCTCCTCGACCGCCCCGACGGCCGGCTCGAGCAGCCCCGCGCGCTCCTGCATCGAGAGCGCCGCCCACTGCGGCGCGGCGGCGCGTGCGGAGCGCACCGCACGGTCGACGGTCGCGCGGTCGGCGGCGAAGCTGGCGCCGGCCGTCGCATCGCAGCGCGATGGGTCCTCCCGCTCGATGACGTCGCCATCGCGCACCGGCTCGCCGCCGACGAGGTGGGGACATGGCTCGAAGCCCGTCGCGCGCGCCTCGCCCAGCGCGGCCTCGAACGCGTCGTCGAGATCCGACATGTCGGGGGCGTCGGAGTAGAGGTTCTGGTACGTGAGGCGCGTCATTGCGTCGCGTCGGCCATCTCAGGCACCGGTCGCCATCGAGGCCAGGTAGTCGTGCTGCGGCAGCGCCTCATTCGACTCGACCTCGACCCCGCGCCCGGCGAGCGCCTTGGCCGGGAAGTCGACGACCGAGAGCAGGCCCGGCGCGCCGGCTCTGACGGCCGGGATCAGGTTGACGACCGTCGACGGCGTCGTGGAGAACGGTCCCCAGGACGGCTTGACCCGCAGCGACACCGACTGGTCGGTCGCCTCGATCTCGTACGTGTCGCCATGCTCGACCGCGTCGCCGGCAAGGTGGAAGCCGAAGTACATCGCGACGTCGATGCGCCGCTTGTCGCCCTGACGCGCCCAAGCGGCGTGCTCGATCACGGCGACGGTGCCCGGCTCGAGCGTGACGTGATCGCCGACCCGCCGCTCGTTCGCGAAGACGTAGGGGCGCACCTCCTCCTCCTGGACTTCGTCGAGCTCCCACCCGAGGGCATCCGCGACGCAGTGCATCGACTGCGTGAAGCCGACGTGGCCGACATGCGTCCCGGCCTCGGCTGCGGCGAGCTCCTCGCGCGTGCGCCCGAGCCCGAACCGCGTCAGGCGGTCGGCGCGGTGCGGGCGCATGTCGAGCGACCGGCGGATCTTAATCGTCTCCACCCGCTCGCACCCCAGCGAGAAGACGATCGGCAGGAGGTCCATCAGGAATCCGGGATTCGCGCCGCAACCGAGCACCGAGACCTGGTTGTCCTTGGCGACAGCATCGAGGCGGGCGCTCTCCTGCGGGAACTGTTTCCAGGGATACCCGAGCTCCTCGCACGTGGTCACCACGTCGACGCCGCGCGACAGGATCTCCTCGAGCTGCGGAGCGACCTCCTCCATCCGCGAGGAGGTCGTCACGAGCGCGACATCCGCGTCCCGGAGCGCCTCGTCGAGCGATTCGGTGACCTTGCAGTCGCAGCCGGTCTCGCGGCCGAGGACGTCGTCCAGCGGTCGACCGAGCTTGGCCGGATCGACGTCGACGACGCCCACGAGCTCGGTGTCGCGCCGGCGGCCGACGCGCTCGACCAGGAGCTGCCCCTGCATGCCGAGGCCGACGACCGCGACGCGCTGGGCCATCGCCAGACCATCTCGGCCACTTTGGGTTGGGCGGGGCTCCATTGCCAGCGTCCAGTCTGGGCGCCGCGACGCTGCAGGGAAAGCCTCTGATCCTGCGGTCGCGATCAGAATGCTTGATGCCCTTCGCGCGCGCTGCGGACAGGCCGGTGGAGCGGAGGGGGAGGGATTCGAACCCTCGAAGGACCTTACGGCCCTTAACGGTTTTCGAGACCGCCCCGTTCAACCACTCCGGCACCCCTCCGGGGTCCGCTTCGGGACGAGCGGAAAGGCTAGCGGAGCGCCCGCGACATGGGCAACGGGACATGACTTCGAGAGCCAGCAGAAGTTCCGCGTGCCTGTCAGCAAGACGCTCGCCCGCTCGCCCTGGAGTCGGGCGAGACCCAGACCTGGGGCGATGCCACGCAGGACGACCGCTTCGAGGCCAATCCACTTGCGACACGCCCGCTGCGCGCGATGGTCTCCGTCCCGCTGTTGACGGGAAGCGACGTGATCGGCGTATTCAATGCCGTCGCCTCGGCCCCCGACGCATTCGACCCCGCCGAGACGAGCTACCTGATGTCTCTCGGGGGAATCCTGAGCGTGGCGGTCAATGTCTGGTTCGACCGCGAGGCGGAGCCGCCGTCGGTAGATCCGTCCGATAGCGTCGGCACGGTGTGAGTCGATGCAGTCCGCATCCGAAAGGGGAACGCATGGCTAAGTCGATGAAGCAAGGGCGAACGTCTGCGAAGACTTATCAGCGCCTGCTGCTCGGCGAGGCGTCTTCCAAGGACTACGTGGCCTCCCTGAAGAAAGAGGTCGGTTCTCAGCGCTCCGCTGTAACGGGGCGCTACGCAGTCCGCCGGAGCAACGGCTGAGCGAGCGACCTTGAGGCCGGCCGGTGGCAAGTACCGCCCGACCCGGCTCCTGTTCGTCTGTCTCGGCAACATCTGCCGCTCGCCGACCGCCGAGGGCGTGATGGGCGACCTGCTGCGCCGCGACGGCCTCGAGGAGGCCGTCGAGATCGACAGCGCGGGAACGGGGAGCTGGCACGTCGGCCATCCGCCGGACGAGCGCGCGACCGGCGCGGCGGCGGGGCGCGGCATCGAGCTGGCGGGCCATGCGCGGCAGGTCGACCGCTCGGACTTCGAGTCGTTCGACCTGCTGCTGGCGATGGACCGCGCCAACCTCGAGGAGCTGCGCGCGCTGGCGCCCGACGCCGACGCACGCGACCGCGTCCGGCTGCTGCGCGAGTACGACCCCGAGGCGATCGCGGCCGGCGAGCTCGAGGTACCGGACCCCTACTACGGCGGCGACGACGGCTTCGAGGAGGTGCTCGACCTGGTCGCGCGCGCGTGCGAGGGACTGCTCGACGAGGTCCGGGCCGCCGCTCGCGGATGACGCTGCCGCGCGGCCTCGCCGAAGCCGAGGCGGACGCGATCGGCATCCCGAGGTGCTCGCGGTGGTCGACGGTCCCGAGGGCGACGACGGCCCCCGGCTGCTCGCGCTCGAGTGGATCGACGCGGGCCGCCTCGGCCCGGCCATGCCGCGAGAAAGCGGTCAAGTCGGCGCCCCTCGCGGCCGATCTTGAGACGCATGGACCCCCGTGAGCATGCCGCACTGCGCTGGTGGCGCCGCAACGGGTTGATGGCGATCGCGGCGGCGGTCCTGCTCTCCAGCATGATCGGCGCCGGAATCCTGGTGCGGACGGTCGCCGAGCGCGACGAGCCGATCCGCGAAGCGCAGATAGCGCTGGCGCGCGCGCAGCCGATGGCGCAGGGACTGATCGCACAGCCGCGCCTGCTCGTCTCCGGCTACGACGCGGGTGAGCGCGACTTCTTCGTAAACGGCGCGATGCGAGTCGAGCTGCGGCGCCACACGCGCGCACTCGGCCGGGCTTGGCCGGGCCAGCTGAGCGACGCGATCCGCGCCCAGGCGCGTCGCACCTCCGTCAGCAACCGGCGCTTCATCGACCTCCTGCGCGACCGCGAGGACGCGAGCGCGCGCCGCTACTTCGAGCGCGTCGCCCGTCCGGCGGCGACACGGCTCGCCTTCGACATCAGGCAGGCGGAGGAGGCGCTCGCGAAGGAGGCCGACGCCGCCGAGCGCAGGGCCTTCGTCGCGACGCTCGCGATCACGGCGATCATCGGCGTGCTGCTGGTGATCATGCTGATCGCGGTCGTCACCGCGCGCCGCCGACACGAGCGGGCCGAGACCGAGGAGCGGGTCGTCCGCGAGAGCGAGGAGCGCCTGCGCCACCAGGCATTCCACGACGACCTGACCGGGCTGGCGAACCGCGGGCTGTTCGGCGACCGCCTCGAGCACGCGCTCGCACGCGCCGAGCGCTCGGGCGGCGAGGTCGCCGTGCTGCTGTTCGACCTCGACGACTTCAAGTCGATCAACGACAGCCTCGGCCACAGCGCCGGCGACCTGCTGCTGAGCGAGGTCGGGCGGCGGCTGACCGACTCGATCCGCGTGGCGGACACGATCGCGCGCCTCGGCGGGGACGAGTTCGCGCTGCTGATCGAGGGCGGCAGCCCGGACGACGACGCCCGCACCGCCCAGCGCCTGCTCACGGTCCTCGCCGAGCCGATCGAGATCGACGGCCGCAGCTTTCCGATCAGCGCAAGCGTCGGCGTGGCGCGCGCGGCGGGTGGCGAGTCCACCGCCGACAGGCTGGTGCGCGACGCGGACCTCGCGATGTACTCCGCCAAGGCACGCCAGAAGGGCATGTGGGCCACCTACCGCCCCGAGATGCACGAGGCGATCCAGGAGCGCCTGCAGCTCAAGGCCGACCTGGCTCGCAGCGTGCCGGGCGGCAGCACGGCGAAGACGGTGTCCGAGAGCGGCGAGCTCGAGCTCCACTACCAGCCCGTCGTCGCGATCGACAGCGGCGAGATCCACGGGTTCGAGGCGCTGCTGCGCTGGAACCACCCCGTGCGCGGCCAGCTGGCGCCGAGCGACTTCCTCGCGCTCGCCGAGGAGACCGGGGCGATCGTGCCCGTCGGGCGCTGGGTGATCCACGAGGCGTGTCGCCAGGGCCGGCGCTGGCAGGACCTGCGCGGGAGCACCGTGAACGTCGGCGTCAACCTCTCGGCGCGCCAGCTCGACGCGCCCGGCCTGATCGACGACGTCCGCGGGGCGCTCGCCGCCTCCGGGCTGCCGCCGCGCGACCTCGTGCTCGAGATCACCGAGACCGGCCTGATCGCGGACATCGAGCAGGGCGCCGAGGTGCTCGAGGCACTCAAGGAGCTCGGAGTGCGGATCGCGATCGACGACTTCGGCGCCGGCTACTCGTCGCTGAGCCAGCTCGAGCGCCTCCCGATCGACGTGCTCAAGGTCGACCGCGGCTTCGCGGCCGGCGCGAGCGCACGCACGGCGCGATCGCCGCTGCTGCGCGCCGTCGTGGAGATCGGCGACTCGCTCGGCATGCTCACGATCGTCGAGGGGATCGAGACCCCGGCGCAGTTGGAGGAGCTGCGGACGATCGGCTGCCCGCTCGGCCAGGGCTACCTCTTCTCGCGCGCGGTCGCGGCCGCCGAGGTCGACGTCATGATCCGGTCCGAGCCGGCCGAGCGCGCGCCGCGAGTGCCGTGGGCGACGGCGGTTGGCCCCGCCCCCGCGCCCGCCCGCTAACGCCGCGCGGCGAAGAAGGCGCGCAGCAGCTCGGCCGACTCGTCGGCGAGCAGCCCACCCGCGACGTCCGGCCGGTGGTTTAGGCGCGGCTCGGCGAGCACGTCGAAGACCGAGCCGGCGGCGCCGGTCTTCGGGTCGGTCGCCGCGTAGACGACCCGCGCCACGCGTGCCAGCACGAGCGCGCCGGCGCACATCGCGCACGGCTCGAGCGTGACGTAGGCGACGGCGCCGTCGAGGCGCCAGTTGCCCACCCGCCGCGAGGCCTCGCGCAGCGCCAGCACCTCGGCATGGGCCGTCGGGTCGCCGCGCAGCTCTCGCTCGTTGCGTGCCGCCGCCAGAACCTCCCCCTCGTGGGCGATCGCGCAGCCGACCGGGACGTCGTCGTGCTCGAGCGCGCGCTCGGCCTCGCGCAGCGCGAGGCGCATGAAGTACTCGTCGCGTGGGAAGAAGCCCGGAACGGCGGCGCTCAAGTCGCGGACCCCGGATTCCGATGCGACGACGGTGACGACAACTTGTCCGGCGTGGCCGTGTTCAGGCGTGCGTACACTCGTGATCGGACCGTAGCCCATGCCCCGAGCCCTCCTCCTTCCGGCGATCCTGGCCGGCCTGGCCGTCGCCGCCTCCCCCGCCGCGGCCGCGCCTGAGTACGTGCCGGGCGAGGTGATCGTCAAGCACGAGGGCAAGCCCGGCTCGCGGACGGTCCCCGTCGCAGACGGCGAGTCCGTCCGCGACGTGGCGCGCGAGCTGCGCGACGCCCCCGGCGTCGCCTACGCCGTCCCGAACTTCGTCGCGCGCGCGAGCGGCTACACGCCGAACGACCCGGCCTTCCCGCGCCAGTGGAACCTCTCCGGTGAGACGAGCATCAACATGCCCGAGGCGTGGCGCCTGGCCCGCCGCGAGCGCCGGCCCGGCGGCCTCGGCACCGTCGTCGCCGTGCTCGACACCGGCGTCGCCTACCAGCGCTTCCGCCGCTTCCGGCGCGCGCCTGACCTGCGCCGCTTCGTGCGCGGCCACGACTTCGTCGCGGGAGACCGCCATCCCAACGACCAGAACGGTCATGGCACCCACGTCGCCGGCACGATCGCGCAGAGCACCGGCAACCGCCGCGGCACCGCCGGCATCGCCTACCGCGCTCGGATCATGCCGGTGCGCGTGCTCGACGCCAACGGCGCCGGCGACACGATCTCGATCTCGCGCGGCATCCGCTACGCCGCCCGTCGCGGCGCGGACGTGATCAACCTCAGCCTCGAGTTCGACGCCGCCGTGCGCGCCGCGCAGATCCCGGACATCGTCCGCGCGCTGCGCTTCGCGCGCCGGCGCGGCGTCGTGGTCGTCGCGGCCGCCGGCAACCAGGGCAGCCCGCAGGTCGCCTACCCGGCACGAGCGCGCCACGTGATCGCCGTCGCCGCGACGACGCGGAGCGGCTGCCAGGCCGAGTACTCGAACAGCGGCACGCACGTCGACCTCACGGCGCCGGGCGGCGGACGAGACGCCCCGAACGTCGACACGCCCTACGACCTCGAGACGTGCAACCCCGACCTTCTGGGCGGATACATCTTCCAGCAGACCTTCACCGGCAGCGTCCGCCGCTTCGGGCTGCCGGGCGGCTTCGAGGGCACGTCGATGGCCGCGCCGCACGTCTCGGGCGTCGCCGCGCTGCTGATCGGCTCGCAACGGCTCGGCCCTGCCCCGCTGCCGTTCGTGATCGAGCGCCGGCTCGAGTCGACCGCGCGCGACATCGGCGAGCCGGGCTGGGACCCCCGCTACGGCTGGGGCCTCCTCGACGCAGCGGCCGCGTTGCGGTAGGCGTACCTCAAGAGGTCCTGATGATCAGGACGCTGCAGGGGGCGTGGTGGGAGACCTTGTTCGGGACGGAGCCGAGCAGGAAGCGCTTGGCGCCGGTCATCCCCTTGTTGCCGATCACGATCATGTCGGCGCCCTTCTCCTCCGCCACGTCGAGGATCGAGTCGGCCGGGTCACCCTCGCGCGCGAGCGTCTCGACCTCCAGCCCGGCGGAGCGCATCTCCTCGGCGCACTCCTCGAGCGTCCGGTCGACGTCCTCGCGCGGGTTGATCATCCACTGCAGGTTCTCGGGCACCTGCAGCCGCTGGGCGCGCAACCTGCTCTCGGGCACCGGCTCGTAGGCGCTGACGAGGTAGACCTTCGCCCCCATCGTCCGAGCCAGCTCGGTCGCCTGGCGCACGGCCTCCGTCGCCGTGTCCGAGCTGTCCGTTCCCACGACCATCGAGCGGATCACACGTCGATCATAGGCACGCCGCCGCGAAGCCCGGCGCACCTGGTGCCAATACCATCGCCGGCGTGCAGCCCTTCTGGATCTGGATGCAGATCGTGATCGTCGTCTGCGTGCTCGCCGGGATGGCGATCGCGATCGCGAAGCTGACCTAGCTCCGGCGCTGCGCCCCGTCAGGCGGCGAACAGCGTCAGGTCCGGCTCGCGCTCGCCGCGCAGCACGTCGATGTCGACCTCGACGCAGGCGATCCCGCGCGACTCGGCCAGCACGCGCGCCTGCGGCTTGATCTGCTGCGCCGCCAGCACGCCGCGGCACGATGCGAACGACGGGTCCTCCCGGATCCGGGAGAGGTAGCGCGTCAGCTGCTCGACGGCGTCGATCGTCGCGATGCGCTTGATCTCGACGGCGACCCACTCGTCGTCGCCGTCGCGGCACATCAGGTCGACCGGCCCGATGTCCGTCCCGAACTCGCGCTTGAACAGCCGGAAGCCCTCTCCGCAGCACTCGGGCGCGCCGGCCAGGAGCTCCTGCAGCTCACGCTCGACGCCCTCCTTCTCGAGCGCCGCCGCCTCCCCCATGTCGTGCGTCACGTCGGACAGCACCTCGACGACCCGTATGTCCAGCCGGTCCTCCGTCGCCCCCGCCCGCTTGCGCACGACGATCCGATCCGCCTCCTCCTCGATCACCGTCGGCGGCGTCATCCAATTTTGAGGCTTGAAGCCACCGGTATCCGCATGCACCATCACCGAGCCGTCCGACTTGACCATCAGCAGCCGCAGCGCCTCGGGCAGCACAGCGGTCAGCCGTCCGGTGTAGCGGACCTCGCAACGAGCGACGATCAAGCGCACGACCGCGCAAGCTACGAGCCGGGCCGGACGGCGGCGCGACTCGTCACGGGAGCGGGCCTCCCGACGTCGGATCCCCCTCGCCAGGTGTCGCTCGCGGGCGTATCATCGGTGGCGATGAGGAGGAGGGCGACAGCGGTGGCGGTGCTTGCGCTCGTCGGCGGCGGCATCGGCGGCGGCGTCTCGGGGATGGCGGTGGCGACTTCCGACGGCGGGTCGTCGGCGGTGGCCGCTTCGGGTGGCGATGCCGTCGCCGACGCCAGCGGGGTGCGGGCCGAGGCCGCCGCTCGCAGGAAGGTCGTGCGAGTGCGGGACAACTTCTTCTCGCCGGCGCGGACGCGGGTGCGCCGCGGGACCAGGATGGTCTGGCGCTGGCCGCGCAGCAACGTGAACAGGCACAACGTCGTGCTGACGCGAGCGCCGCGCGGCGTGCGGCGGTTCAGCTCGAAGTCGGCCGTCCGCGGCTACCGCTTCGCCCGCCGCCTGCGCAGGCCGGGGCGGTACGCGGTCATCTGCACGTTCCACTCGAACATGAAGATGGCCATCCGGGTCCGGCGCCGCTGAGCGTCCGAGGCACGGCGCCGGGAGGAGCGCCGGCGGCCGCGATAACGGTACGTTCTCGCCCATGAGCGACGAGCAGGCAGTGCTGACCGGGCGCCGTGGGCGCGTGCTGTTGATCACCCTCAACCGGCCGGAGGCGCGCAACTCCGTGAACGCCGCGCTGGCCGCGGGCGTGGCCGCGGCGCTCGACGAGCTCGACGGCGACGACGAGCTGCAGGTGGGCGTCCTGACGGGCGCCGGCAAGGGCTTCAGCGCCGGCATGGACCTGAAGGCGTTCGTGCGCGGGGAGAGTCCGTACGTCGACGGCCGCGGCTTCGCCGGGATCGCGCAGCGGGCGGCCGACAAGCCGCTGATCGCGGCGATCGACGGCTTCGCGGTCGCGGGCGGGCTCGAGATCGCCCTGGCCTGCGACCTGATCGTCGCCTCGCGCGGGGCGAAGCTCGGCATCCCCGAGGTCAAGCGCAGCCTCGTCGCCGCCGGCGGGGCGCTGCTGCGCCTGCCGCAGCGCATCCCGTACCACGCGGCCATGGAGATGGCACTGACCGGCGATCCGATCGGCGCCGAGCGCGGCTACGAGCTGGGACTGGTGAACCGACTCGCCGACGAGGGCGGTGCCGTCGATGCCGCGCTCGAACTGGCCGAGGCAGTCGCCGCCAACGCGCCGCTGGCGCTCGCCGCGTCGAAGCGGATCCTGAACGAGGCGCCCGCGTGGGGCCCGGAGGAGATGTGGGAGCGCCAGGGAGGGATCTCGGGCCCGGTGTTCGTCTCCGAGGACGCCCGCGAGGGCGCCACCGCCTTCGCCGAGAAGCGCGAGCCCGTCTGGAAGGGCCGCTGACGGGCCAACCCGTGAGGGAACGGCCGCTAGGTCGCCAGGCCGACGGGGCAGGCGACGCCGGTGCCGCCGAGGCCGCAGTACCCGGCGGGGTTCTTCGCGAGGTACTGCTGGTGGTAGTCCTCGGCGTAGTAGAAGTCGCCGGCGGGCTCGATCTCGGTCGTGATCTCGGCCGGGCGTCCCGCGGCGGCCAGCGCCTCGGCGTAGCGCTCGCGTGAGGCCTGGGCGGCGGCCCGCTGCGCCTCGGACGTCGTGTATATCCCAGAGCGGTATTGGGTGCCCACGTCGTTGCCCTGGCGCATGCCCTGCGTCGGGTCGTGGCTCTCCCAGAAAGCCTTGAGGATCTCCTCATAGGAGACGTCCGCGGGGCGGAAGACCACGAGCACGGCCTCGTTGTGGCCGGTCCGCGCGCTGCAGACCTCCTCGTAGGTCGGATTCGGCGTGATGCCAGCCGAGTAGCCGACGGCGGTCGTGTACACGCCCGGCAGCTGCCAGAAGACCCGCTCGGCGCCCCAGAAGCAGCCCATGCCGACGATCGCGCGCTCGGTCCCGTCGGGGAACGGCGGCGCCATCGGCGTTCCGAGCACGAAGTGGTTCCCCGGCGTGACGATCGGCGTGTCGCGGCCCGGCAGCGCCTCCTCGGGCGACGGCAATTGCTGCTTGCGGCGGGACAGGAACTCGAGCATCGCGTCTCCTTGCGGGGGTGCCCTCAGCGTAGCCGCAGGCGCGCGGCTGGCCGTGTGGGCGCGACCGTCAGGGGGCGAGCCGCTCGACGACCCAGGCGCCACCGGCGGTGCGGCGGTAGCGCAGGCGGTCGTGGAGCCGATCGCGGCGACCCTGCCAGAACTCGACCGCCCGCGGGACGACGAGGTAGCCGCCCCAGTGCTCCGGTCGCCGCACGTCGTCGCCCTCGTGCTCGCGCTCCACGGCCGCGAACCGCTCCTCGAGCCACGCGCGCGACTCGATCGGCCGCGACTGCACGCTCGCCACCGCGCTGATCCGCGAGCGGCGCGGTCGCGTGGCGAAGTACTCGTCGGACTCCTCGGGGCCGAGCCGCTCGACGTCGCCGTCGACGACGACCTGGCGCTGCTGGTGGAACCACGGGAAGACGAGCGTCGCGCGCGGGTTCTCCTCGATCTCGAGCGCCTTGCGCGAGCGGTAGTCGGTGTGGAAGCGAAAGCCGCTGCCGTCGACTCCGCGCAGCAGCACCGCCCGCGCCCCGGGCGCACCATCGGCGGCGGCCGTAGCAAGCACCATCGAGCTCGGCTCCGGCATCCCGGACCCCAGCGCCGCCTCGAGCCAGTCCTCGAACTGCTCCAGCCACGTCGGCGCCAGCCCGTCCTCCGACAGCCGGTCGAGCTCATAGGAGCTCCGGATGTCCTCGATCCGCTCGCGCGCGTCCGTCATCGCCCGTCAGCCTACGGCGACCGAGTCCTGATTCGCAACGGCTGGGAATCGAGATCGCGCTGGACTTCCATCCCGCCGGGCGGGAGCCGAAGCTCCTGAGCCGGCGCGCCAAGACGAGCGACATGGTCCTCGCCTACGACTCCGGCGAGGCGGCGCTCGCCATTGCTGCCGCCTGAGCTCGGACCGACCGGCGGGCCCACGCGGCCTACTGGCCCCGGTGGGAGACCTTCTCGGGGTGGACGCGGATGAGCAGGCGGACCTCGCCGGGGGAGCGGAATGGGTACTCGTCCTCGCCGAAATACTTCTTGGCGAGCTTGTCGATGTGCTCGTCGGTGCCGTCGGCCATCGGGTCCTCCCTGGGCTCTCCGGGTGCGGGCGTAGCCGACCCATACCCAGGATCGGGGGAGCGTGACCGAAGCCCGCTCCCGCTGGACTCCGATCACGCCCCGGTGCGAAGTGGCCTGGAGGGAAGCCTCCTTCGCACGTTCCTGCCCGTCCTGTCTACCCCCTGTAGCGGAAGCTGGGCAGTCCGCCGGCTAGCAAGTGCGCTGACTGGCCGGCCGACCGCCCATCGCTTCCTATGGACGCGTCCCCCCGGACGCGCCATCCGCATTGCCTTGAGGGGCTGCGCGGACCCCGCCATCGTAAACGCGGGCATACCTAAAGTCAACTGACGGATCGGGGAGGGGCGTCGAGGCGAGCCATGCCCTATCCGGATATGCGAACGACCGGAGCTGCGCGTGTCCGATGCTCGCGAGTCGCTGGCCGACGTCGTGAACCGCGTGCGCTACACGGGCGAGCGGTTGACGCTCACGCGCCGCGGCCGACCTGTCGCCGCGCTCGTGTCCGTCGAGGACGCCGAGTTGCTCGAGCGGCTGGACGACGAGACGGACCTCGAGGCGGCCCGCCGCGCATTGGCCGAGCCCGGAGATCCGGTCCCATGGGACAGGCTCAAGGCTTCCGCGACGCACAGCTTCTGGTCGTAGTGGTCGAGCTAGGGCACCGCTCGACCGTGTATCGAAGGCGTTGACGCTGGCGATCGAGGATCTGGATCGATGGCTATGACCGCGAGTAGCCCGACGTCACTTGCGAGCGCCCGCATCGGAGTAGCTTGTCCTGACAGGCGCCGATCGGCGGCGCGGAGAGGAGCGAGCATGGGACAGCCGGTAGTCCACTTCGAGATCATGGGCGCGGACGGAGAGAAGCTGCGCAACTACTACTCGGAGCTCTTCGGATGGGAGATCGACTCCAACAATCCGATGGGCTACGGGATCGTGCCGCGCGAGGGCAATACCTCCGCCAACGGCGCGGGAATCGGCGGCGGCATCGGCGCGCTGCCCGCGGACCAGGACCAGAGCGGCCACGTCACCGTCTACATCGAGGTCCCCGACGTCGAGGCCGCCCTCGCCAAGGCGGAGAGCCTCGGCGGCACGCGCGTCATGGGGCCGCACGAGGTCATGGAGCAGATCGAGATCGGGCTCTTCAACGATCCCGAGGGGCACATGGTCGGCGTCGTCTCACCGCCGCCCGCCTAGCTCCGATCGAAACGACCGCTCCGGCGCCGTTACTCCTGCGGCTCGAGTTGGGGGAACTGAGTGTCGAAGCCGGGGTAGTCGCCCTGGGGTGTGCAGGGTGGGCGGGCGACGTCGCGGCCCTCGTTGACACCGGGGTTGGTGCGGAAGACGAAGGCGCGGAGCTCGACGAGCTCGGGCGTGTCACCGGCGGGGGGTGCGGGGTCGCCGTTGGTGCATGAGCGGGTGTCGAACATGCGCAGGCCCTCGGGGAGATGCTCGAGGCCGTCGGGCGCCATGTAGGCGTTGGCGCGGGTCTGGCCGAGCTGACGCGGGTAGTAGCTGAGGCCCTGGGGACTCAAGGGAGACGTGACTCGCAGGTAGTGAATGAGGTCGCTGCGCGGCGGGTTGTCTCGCACGAGGCTCCTCCTACGACCGAGAGACGACGCGGTGACGTTGCCGAAGAAGGAGGTGACGTCGCGACGGCCGAGCCACAGGTACTCCAGCAGCGGATTGAAGTTGCGCAGGAATGGCTCGAACTCGGCGAGCAGCGGCGGGAAGTCCTCGAGCAAGCTCTCCAAGGCCGGTACGCCGCGGCGGGATGCGGTGATCGTCGGGCCGAGGCCCTCGAAGAACGACTCGAACTCCGGGCTCAGCTCCTGCAGCGCCGCGAACGCGGGCGCCATCTCGGTCGCGGCGGGCTGCAACTGCTGGACCACCGGCCGCGCGTTCTCAGCGAACTCGGTCAGCCGCGGCAGCGTCAGGCGACTCTCGCGCGAGAAGCGCGGCAGCTCCTGCCAGATCGCTGCGAAGTCGCGGTTGCGCGCCGCGGTGACCTGGAACAGGCGGTTCGACTCGGTGATCAGCCGCGCGAGCTGGCCGTCGCGCTCGCTCAGGGCCGAGAAGAACTCACCGGTGCCGCGGATCGTCTCGCTGACGGCACGGGACTGTGCGTTGAGCTCGGCGAGGATCTCGTCGCTGGCCTCGACGAACTCGGGGAAGTTGCCGAAGGTCGCGTTGATGTCGGCGCCGCGGCCGCTGACGGCCGCGGACTGCGACTGCATCCAGGTCTGGAACGCCTGCTGCGTGTCGTCGTCGAAGGTGCGAAAGATCTCGTCGAGCTCGACGGTCGGCGCCACGGCGGACTCGGCCAGCAGGCCGCCGTCGGGCACCGTGCCGCCGGAGCGGTCACCGGTCGTCAGGTCGATGAACGTCTCGCCGAGCAGCGACTTCTGGCGCAGCATCGCGCGCGCGTCCTTGGCGACCGGGGCGTAGCGCGAGCGCATCTCGAGCGTGGCCTCGGTCGTGTTGCGTGGGCCGGGCTCGATGTGGATCACCTTGCCGACCGGGACGCCTGAGATCCGCACGTCCGACTGCTCGGCCAGCTGCGTCGCCTCCGGGAAGCGCACGTTGAAGCGGTAGCCCTCGGACTTGAGCGGGACCACGCCGCCGAAGGACAGCCACAGGTAGAGCAGCACGCCGACGCAGGACGCGACGAACGCGACCATCGCGAGCATCTGCAGGGGACGCGGCGCCTGCTTGATCACTGCGTCCCCCCATCGCCGCAGACATCCTCGAACTCAGGAGCGTTCAACAGATCGAGCAGGGTCGAGAGGTAGGGGTTGGTCACCAGGCCCGTGTCCTCGTCGCGGCGTAGGAAGAGCGCCTCGAAGCTGCTGAGATCGGTGCACGAGAGCAGCACTACGCCGCGACGCAGCGGCGTGATCCCATCCTGCGACGACATCGTCGAGTTGGTGTTGTGGTTCGCCCACGGCAGGTAGAAGAGGAAGCCCTCCTGCTTGCCGGGCGGGTCGTAGGCGAGCTCGTTGAAGAGCGCGTTGAAGACCTCCGTGAACTTCATCAGGTCGGGCGTCGCCTTCGCCAGGTCGCGCGCGGCGGGCCTCAGCTCGCGTGCGATCGGCCGCACCTCGCGGGCGAACGGCCGCAGCTGGTCGCGCAGCGACGGCGTGGTCTGTGCGAGGAACGGGCGGAGCTGGCGCAGCGTCGGACCGAGGGCTCGCGCGGTCGGTCGCAGGTCGGTGAACGTGCGCTCCATCGCGCGCCCGAGGCGGTCGGTCCTGGCGAGCGCGGTGTTGCCCGAGCGCAGCGCGCCGGGCAGCAGCTCGATCGTCTCGGCGAGGTTCTCGTTCTGGTTGGCGAAGCGCCGGAACACCGAGGCGCTGCCGCCGACGAAGCGGGCCAGCTCGTCGTCGTGGGCGCCGAGCTCGGTCATGATCGCCGAGAAGTTGTGGATCACGCGCTTGAGCTTCGCGCGGCGCCGGGAGACGTAGCGGTTGGCGCGGGCGAGGTCGCGCGAGAGCGGCTGGAAGCGGCGGAAGGTGTTCGCCAGGTCGCGGCCGCCGCCGTTCCCGAGCGCGCGGCCGGCGTCACCCACCAGCAGCGTCAGGTAGTCGCGCGTGTCGCCGTCGAGGCTGGCGAGGAACTCGTCGAAGTTGGCGTCGGGGTTGGTCGAGTCGTTGGCGATCGTGGCGTCCTCCTCGAGCTGCTCGCCCGACGAGGGGCTGCCGGGATCGAGCTGGAGGACCATGTCCTTTAGGTCCGTCTTCGGGCGCAGCAGCACGGTCGCATCCGGGTAGACCCGCGAGAACCGCTCCTCGAGTCGCAGCGTGGCCACGGCGCGGCCGTCGACGAGGTCGATGCTGGCGATGTCGCCGACGGTGACGCCCGAGATCGTCACCGGCTGTCCCTGTCCGGGCAGGATGCCCTGGCCGGACTCGAGCTCCGCCTTGACCTCGAAGGTGCTCTCGCCGAAGACAGGCACCCACGCCGGCGGGTGCAGGCGCTGGTTGCCGAGGATGTAGCCGGCGAGCCCGCAGCCGACGAGGATCACACCCAGCAGCGCCACTACCGCCTTGAGGTTGCTGCGCAGCGCCTTGTTGAGGATGTTCCTCATCGCGGGCCTCCGGACCGGAAGGACTCGAGTGGCCGCAGGCGTGCAGCCTTGACGCTGCTGAGGTCGCTGAAGGCCCCGAGGCCGGGCGCCGGCGGGTCCGGCGCCGGCGCATTCGGGCTCGAGCCGTCGGCCGGTCCGACCGACGAGGGACCGTTCACGTCCGGCACCGAGTTCTTGTGACACGGGACGTCGCGACGCAGCGGCGGCAGCTCATTGGGATAGGCCGGGCTGGTGCGAAGCGGCTGTGACGTGAAGTTGCCGAACAGCGGCTCCCGGCCGTAGTTGGTCTTGCCGGTCCTGATCGTGTTGCTGCCCCCGGGTGCCGAGAGCCTCAGCGTCGGGCCGTTGCCGTCGAAGAGCTGCCCCTCGCCGGCCTGGCCGACGATCGAGTGCCAGAACTCCTTGTAGTTCTCGGTGCCCGCGGAGAACTCGCCGTCGTCTACCTCGATGTTCCCGGTCGGGATGATCACCTCGATCACGCAGCGGTTGAACGCATCCGCCTTCGGGACCCACTGCCGCGAGGTGTGCGTCGCACGGGCGAGGTTGCGGCTGGCGGGCGAGAGGTCGTCGAGCAACCCGCCGAGCTCGCGCGGGCCGAAGAACGGCGTCGCCTGGGCCAGCCAGGGCTCGGATGCGGCGATCGTCGCTGGGGTCTCGCGGACGCCAGGCAGAATCTCGCGGGCGAAGGTCCGGGTCGGCGGCAGTGCGGCGTCGATGCTTGCCAGCCCCTTGCGCAGGTTCGAGGCCGTCGGTCCGAGCAGGCGCACGGCCTGCTCGAGCTGCGGGGCGCGCGAGGCGATCGCGGCCATCGCCGTGTTGAAGTCGGTGAAGAGGTCGCGCAGCTGGCCCTCGTTGCGAGCGAGGCCGCGGCTGGTGCCGGCGAGCCCCTTGACCATGCGCGAGAGGTCGCGTGGCTGGGTCCCGCGCAGCGCGTCGTTCGAGATCGCCGAGCCGCGCAGCGCCGGCACTCCCGTCTCGATCGCCTTGTTGAGCGCCTGCGCGGCCGTGAGTCCCCGGACGTCTGGGTCCTGATCGGCGTCGTCGGCCGCCGTCGGCTGCGAGTCGAGCGCCTCGCCGAAGCCGATCAGGGTCCTCTGCAGCGAGCGGCGCGTGTCGGACTGCAGCGCCGTCAGGACCTGGTCGAGCTGCACGGGCCTCGAGGTCTGCGCCACCGGAATCATGCCACCGTCCTCGAGCTCCTCGGCGCCGGGCGTGCCGGGCTTGACCTCGAGGTAGAAGTTGCCCTCCAGGAAGAGCCGGGGGCGAATCTTGATCGTCGCGTCCTCGCCGATCGGCCGCCCGCTGTCGTCGATCTCCATCGTCACGACGCCCAGGTTGGTGTCCTTGTAGCGGCCGACCTCGATCACCTTGCCGACGTCGATTCCCGCGATGCGGACGGCCGTGCGCGGCGCGACGAGGTTCGTGTCCTCGAAGACGGCCTGGATCCGGTACTTCTGCGTGAACGGGATGTCCTTGCTGAACGCGAACCAGGACCCGATCGCGAGCACGACGATCGCGATCAGCCCCGCGCGCAGCGGCGACATGCCCTCGCGAAACGCCCTCATCGCCGGCCCCGCTTCGGAAGCACGCGCCGGGTCTGCTCGGTGACGATCCCGGTCGGGTTGTCGGGGTTGCCGATCACGACGCTCTTCGCGCCCGGGTAGCCCTCGTTGCCGGCCTCGCACTCGAGCGGCTGTCCGGGCGCGGCGGTGTTCGGGTACGGGTTCGAGTGCAGGTAGCTGTTCCCGAGCAGGCTGTCGAAGCGACCCAACGGATAATCCTTGAGCGTGCTGAGGCTGTCGGGGAGGTCATCCGGATCCGACGGCGGCTCGGGCCCGTTCGCGGGAACCGCCGAGGGGCCGGCGAGGCTGCCGACCTGGAGCGGCAGCGCGATCGGACTGACCAGCAGCATGCTGCCGACGACGTCGCTCATCGAGGTGATCCGCGCGAGGTTGCGGAAGAAGAGTGCGCCGTAGTTGCAGCGCGTCTGCGCGGGCTCGAGGTAGGCGAGCGTGGGTCGAGCCAGCTCCGCGGTGCTGGTGAGCCGCGCCAGTCCGCTGGGCACGCGTGGGTCGTCGCCGAACTCGTCGACGATCGCGAGCGTCCGCGTCAGGCGGCGGTTGAGCGCGGGCGAGCGGCGCAGCGCCGGCTCGCCGACCCGGAACGCCCGCGCCAGCCCCGGCGCGGCGGCGCCGAGCGACGCGAATGCCGGGCGGAACCTGCGGAACAGCTCCTCGCTGTCGGCCAGGAACGGCCGCTGGCGCGGGAGCTCGCGCGTAGCCGTCTCGAGCGCGGGCGGGCCCTCGGAGATCGTCTCCTGGAGCGAGTCGCTGACCGACGCCCAGGCCGTGAAGGTCGTGTCGAGCGCGGCGAACAGGGCGGCCTGCTCGCCGGCGACCGGCGCCGCCTCCGACGCGGCCTGCTCGAGCGCCGGGAAGAGGCGCGCGAACGCGGTGCGCGGCGCGTTGACGTTGCGCATCACCGGCTCGAGCTTCTCGACGAGCGGGCCGAGCTCGGCGAACGTGGCGTTCAGCGACGTGCCTCGCCCGGCGAAGGCGGCGCCGAAGGTCTCCAGGTTCGTGCGAGAGCCGACGCGGGTCGGCGCGTCGAACATATTGAAGAAGTCGTCGATCTCCTGGGTCTCGGTCTGCGAGGCGGCGAGCGGGATCGTGTCGCCCTCCGAGTAGCCGTCCTCGGAGTCGCCGCGGGTGACCTCGACGTACTTGAGTCCGAGCGCCGAGCGCGGGCGGACGATCAGCGTGGAGTCGCGCGGCAGCGGCATCACGCGCTCGTCGAGCTCCAGCGCCAGGTTCGCCGCGACGCTGCCGTCCTCCTTGGGGTCGGCCTCGATGTCGGTCACGACGCCGATCCGGGAGCCGCCCATCCGCACCTCGTTGCCGCGCACGAGCCCGTTGGCGTTCGGGACGTTCGCGGTCAGGTCGTACGTCGGGACGAACGGCAGGCCCTCGTTCGCGTTGAACGAGAGGAAGACGGCGACCATCGTCACGATCAGCGTGACGGCGCCGACGAGGACCGGGCTGCCGGTGAGCGATCCGCGCCGACGGCTCATCGGCTCGCTCCCGAGTCCGAGCCGAGCAGGTACTCGAGCAGCGGGTCCTTGCCGTCCTCGGTGGCCGGCCCGGGATCCTGGTAGAGCGCCTCCCATCCCTTCGGGCTCTGTGCGGCGACCGCTCCTGAGGCGCGGACGGGATCGCCGTAGAGCTTGAGCGTCGACTGCTCGCTCGGACGTGCGGTGATCTGAGCGGCGTCACCGATCGAGAGCAGGCTCGTCCGCGCATAGTGGCCCTGCCCGTCGACCCCGTTGACGGTCCCCGTGTAGAAGTAGATGAGCTTCATCAGCTCCTCGATCCCGCCCGAGTCGTCGAAGCTCCCGAGGAGGCTCGCGAGGTCGGCCGCCGCCGGGCGCAGCGGCCGCCCGAGCCGGCGCAGGTCGCCCACGAGCGGGCGGATCGCGGGGAACAGCTCGCGGCCGCGGTCGGCGAAGTCGCCGAGCGACGCCAGCGCGGGCGTCGCCGCCTCGCTGAACGGGCCGAAGCGCTCGATCATCGCGTTGATCGCGGGGGCGTTGTCGCCGAGGCTGCTCAGCGCCGGCGTCATCTGGGCGGCCATGCCCGAGAGCCGGCGCGCGGTCGGCGTCAGCTCGCGCAGGAAGCCGGGGAGGCGCTCGAAGTTGCGCTCGATGTCGTCGCCGCGGTCGGCGGCGGCCGCCGCGGTCGCACCGGCGGCGTCGATGAAGCGCGCCGTCTCCTCGCGCTTGTCGACCCACTGGGCGAGCACCGTGTCGGACTCGTCGATCAGCCGGCCGAGCAGGCGGTCCTGCTCGGCGAGCACGTTGATGAAGCCGTTGAGCTCCTTCAGCGCGGGGTTGGCGCGGCGCACCGCCGCGCGCAGGGCGGTGCCGTTGCCGGCGAGGCCGGCGCCGAGCTCGTTGATCAGCAGCGTCAGCCCCTCGCGCTGGGGCAGCCGCTGGATGTTGCGCAGCAGGTCGGCGCCGACCGGCGTCGAGTTGTTGCTCACCGGCAGCAGGTGCTGGCCCTCGCCGCGCCCGTCGGCGATCTCGCGCAGCGGCGGCGCCTGCTGCTCGCCCTCCTTGACGGGGCGGGTCGGCACGCACTCGATGAACTGCTCGCCGATCAGCGACTGCAGGCCGATGCTGCAGGCCGCGTCCTCGCGGAAGGGCATGAACGCCGGGTCGTCGATCCTCAGGACGACGGCGGCCTTGTTTTCCTCGGTCAGGTCGACGTCGTCGATCGCGCCGACCACCACGCCCGCGACCTTCACGTCCTCGCCGGGGATCACGAAGCTGCCGTTGTCGAACACGGCACGGACGAGGTAGCCGTCGTCCTCGCCGCCGTTGGCCGCCATGCCGAGCAGCGCGCCGGCCAGCAGCCCGACGGTGACGACGAGCGCGACCGGCCGCCGGCCCCAGAGGCTCCCCTTCGGGGCGCTGGGCGCGCTCACGGCGAGCCCGCGATCGTCTGCGACGGATCGCAGTCAGGATTGGCCAGCTCGCCGGTGTCGACGAACGGAGCCGAGCCGTCGGCCGGCGGGGGCGCCGCCGCGCCGGGGCAGCGACGCAGGTTGCCGGTGCTCAGGTACGGGCTCACGCCGCGCTGGCTCGGCGGCTTGTCCACGAAGTGACCGCCCTCGTCGTCGTCGACGAGCTCGTACGCGTCGAAGACGGGCATCGCCCGCAGGAAGTGGCCGTTGGCGTCGTACGGCGCCATCGCGCCGCCGAAGCTGCGCATCCAGGCGACCAGGTCGGGCACGTACGGGCGGATGAAGCCGAAGATCGGCGTCGACTGGCGCAGCGCCTTCTGCGCGCGCGGGAAGGCCTTGTCGGCCGACTTCGCCAGCGGCGGCAGGTCGCGCATCTGGTCGTAGAGGTCGTTGCCGGCGCCAGGCGCCTTGAACATCAGCCGCAGCTGGCGGAACGTCGGCACGGAGTTCGCGACGAAGGGCCGCAGCTTGCGGAAGAAGCCGGGCAGTGCGCGGGCGGCGGGCTCGGACTCGACGATGAAGCGCTCGAGGTCGTCGATCGCCGGGCCGCGCAGGGCGGCGAACGTCTCGCTCCCCTGGCGCAGCGCGGGCGGCAGCTCGGTCAGCGCCTGCCGCAGGGACTCGGTGTCGGAGGCGAGCGCCGACGCGGTCGTGCCCGTGTTGTCGACCCAATCGGTGATGTCGGCGCTGCGCTCGCTGAGCGCCCCCATCGCCTTCGACGACTCGATCAGCAGCTCCTGGAAGGTCTGGCTGTCACGGTTGAGCTCGCGGAAGAGCCGGCTGGTGGATGCGAGCGCCGGCGAGAAGTAGCGCGCGGAGCGGTTGGCCTCGCGCTCCTGCCCGGCGTACCAGTCGGCGAAGCCGTGGATGAGGTGGTCGAGCCCCTTGCGGGTCTTCGGGTCGAACGTGTTGAAGAGCTGGTCGATCTCGACGATCGACTTCGTCTCGTCCGCCTCGATGACCGCGCCGTCGGCGAGCTCGGGCTTGAAGTTGGGCGCCGGGCTGATGTCGACGAAGCGGTTGGCGGTGCCCACGAGCCCCTGCCAGCGGATGACGGCGGTGGAGCCCCGGTGCAGCGGGGCGAAGTCGTCGTGGACGGAGACGGTGATCTCGGCGCGGCCGTCGTCGGTGAGCTCGATCGCCGTCACCTCGCCGACCGGCGTGCCACCGACGCGGACGAGGTCGCCGGTGACCATCTGGCCGGCGTTCTCGAACACGAGCCTGTACTCGTGCGTGTCGTCGCGGCCGAGCCAGACGAAAGCGAGCGCCAGCACCGCGAGGGCGAGCGCGCCGACGGCGAGCCAGCGGCCCATGCGCGGACCGGCTGCCGGTGTCTCGTCGGTGCGATCGCTCAAGGTCTCCTCCACGCGAAGCCGCTGCCGCAGCCGTCACCGACGTGCGCCTCCGTCCGGCGAGAAATCGTATATGGCGCGGTTTGGCACCGCCAGGGGGAACCCATGCCCCTCGGACGTTGCCAGGACTCGCCGCGCGGTGCGCCAGTCGGCTTCGTTGGCCGGCCGGCCAGCCGACATGCCGTGGCCGCGCACCTTCGCCACGCCCTGGCGGCCATGTACCCTCGCGTGTATATTCGGTCCTACCGCTCGTGGCCCTCGACAGTCCCAGAGCCGTCCGCGCCCCGCATCAGCTCCCGCCTGGCCGGCATGGACTGGCCCGGAGCTTCGTCGCGCGCAACCAGCGCGAGCGCATCCTCGCCGCCGTCGCCCAGGTGGCCAGCACCCAGGGCTACCGCGGGATGAGCGTGCAGGACATCGTGCGCGAGGCGGGCGTCTCGCGCCGGACCTTCTACGAGCAGTTCAAGAACAAGGACGACGCCTTCCTCGCCGCCTACGACGAGGCGAGCGGCCGCCTGCTCACGAGCGTGCGTGCGGCGTTCGAGGGCGAGCAGACGATGGAGACCCGCGCGAGTGCCGGCTTCAAGGCGTTCCTCGAGCTGCTGGCCGCGTCGCCGGCGTTCGCGAAGATGTGCATCGTCGAGGTCCTGGCCGCCGGGCCCGAGGCGATCGCGCGGCGATCCCACACGCTCGAGGAATTCACGGGCTTCATCGAGGACAGCGCGCGCACGCTGCTCGGTCGGGACGCGCCGTCGCCGCTGATCGCGGAGACGATCGTCGGCGGCGTCTACGAGACCGTCTACCGCCGAATCGCGCGGGGGGAGACGGCCGATCTCCCGAAGCTGCTTCCCGATCTCGTCGAGTCGGCGCTGCTGCCCTACGTGGGCGAGCGCAAGGCGGCCGCGCAGCGGCGGCTGCTGGCCGAGGCCCAGGCCGCCGCGTCCGCCTGAGCCTCCGGGCCATCCGGCACAGCGGAGCGCAACTGGCGAAGGTTTCGCGGGTTCTGGGTACGTTGATGAGTACGTAGCCGGGAGGCCCGCCAGGGTGGGCGAACACACGCTCCCCGCGGGGAGATCCTGCCGTTGCAAGCAAGTTTCCCGATGACGAGGAGCACCCAGATGCGAAAGCTCGTAGCCCTACTGGCGGTCGTGGTGGTCGCCGTGGCCATGTCGGCTGTGCCGGCCGCCGCTCAGGACAAGCCGGTGACCAAGTTCGTGTCGAAGGCCAAGATCAAGCCGATGAAGGCCGGCACGAAGCGCAACCCGCGCGGGATCCGGATCGTCGGCAGCCTGCGGTTCAACACGATCACTCCGGGCGTCGAG
Organism: Thermoleophilaceae bacterium; assembly: GCA_040881635.1. Classification (GTDB taxonomy): domain Bacteria; phylum Actinomycetota; class Thermoleophilia; order Solirubrobacterales; family Thermoleophilaceae; genus JAAYBF01. Next base: position 48,695 of record JBBECV010000012.1, on the reverse strand, counting down.
CCCCCGATCGTCACCGGCGGCACCGTCTTCCTGCCCAAGCACGGCAGGTACAACGGCGGCAAGTACCGCAAGTGCTCCAAGCGCACGCTCAACCGCCAGGGACCGCGCGGTTGCCCGAAGAAGTCGATCATGGGCAAGGGCAGGGGATCGGCGCTCGCCGACCAGGTCGACGCAAAGCCGGACGTCGTGTTCGTCAACGGCGGGCCGAAGCGGATCTGGGCCTACACGACGCTGTACAACCCCGCCCTGGTGCAGGAGCCGATCGCGCTGAACATCCGGCGGATGAGGCACAGGAAGTGGGGCTACAAGGTCACCTTCAAGGTACCGAAGGTACTCCAGGTCGTCGCCGGCGTCCCGATCGCACTGCAGAGCTTCCGCTACAACATCGGCGGCAGGAAGTACGCACGCAACTACATCGTCACCACGGGTTGCCCCCGCAACAAGCGCTACCCGTACATGGCGATCGCGACGTACCTGTACAGCGACAACGCGACGGGACGCAGCAAGACCCGCAGCAGCGTGCGCTGCCGCTAGCCGAACCGAGTACCGGCAAAGGCGCCCGCCCCTCTCACCGGAGGGCGGGCGCTCGCCGTTCTGGAGACGGATCCCCCTTGCCGTGGCCTCCGCCCTCCAGTAGCTTGAGCGGTCGCGCTCTCGGCGGGCGCTCCCGGCAGGGGAGACCTGCCGCGACAACTTTCAAGCAGGAGGAGAAACCAGAGATGCGCAAGCTCGTTGCGTTGCCGGGGGCCGTGGTCGTCGCGATGGCCGTGGCCGTCGCCCCCGCCGCCGCCCAGGACGACAAGCCGGTCACGAAGTTCGTGTCGAAGGCGAAGATCGTGCCGAAGAAGGCCGGCACGAAGAAGAACCCGCGCGGACACAAGATCGTCGGCAACCTCAAGGTCAACACGATCACACCCGGCTTCGAGCCGCCGATCGTCACCGGCGGCAGCGTGTTCCTGCCGAAGTACGGCAAGTACAACGGCGGCAAGTACAAGAGCTGCTCCAAGCGCACGCTCGATCGCGAGGGCCCGAGGGGCTGCAACAAGAAGTCGATCATGGGCAACGGCAGCGGCGTCGCATACGCGGACACCGTCGACGCCGCACCCGACATCGTCTTCGTCAACGGCGGCAAGAGCACGATCTGGGCGTATACGACGCTCTACAACCCCGCGCTTGTCCAGGAGCCGGTCAAGATCAAGGTCAAGAAGATCAAGCACCGCAAGTGGGGCTACAAGGTCAGCTTCCAGGTGCCGAAGGTGCTGCAGGTCGTCGCCGGCGTGCCGATCACGCTGCGCAGCCTCAAGTACTCGATCGGCGGCAAGAAGTACGCGCGCGACTACATCGTGACCACCGGCTGCCCGCGCAACAAGAAGTACCCCTACCAGGCAACCGCCAACTATCTCTACAACACCGGCGAGCGCACCTCATCCACCTACAAGGGCACGGTGGCCTGCAAGTAGCCGCCGCACGGGCGGGCGGCCGACCACGCCCGTCACCCGCCGCAAAGCCGAAGCGAGCGCCCGTCCCCCTCCTGGGGGGGGGCGGGCGCTTTGCGCTTCGCGGCCGGGCTACGTGCGGGGCACGTGAGCGATGGCACGTCGGCGTCGGCGTGATGCCGGCGCATGCGGCGGGTAAGTGCATCGCGTGACGGTTGGCCCACCCACGCCGAGCCAGTCGGCCCACCCCCACGGAATCTCGAACGATTGCCAGGGACAGGGCGGCAACGATCGTTCGAGATTCCAAGGCGGCGGCGGCGTCGACCGGGCGGCGGCCTCAGCGCGCGGCGAGGCGCCAGGCGAAGAGGACCGCGGAGACCGACGTGGCGAGGTTGAGGCTCGAGACGCCGGGGCGCATCGGGATGCGCAGGCGCAGGTCGGCGCGGGCGAGCAGCTCGTCGCCGATGCCGTGGCGCTCGCTGCCGAAGGCCAGGACGCCGTCCGCCGGCAGGGCGGCCGGATCAAACTCGTCGCCGTCGGGGTCGAGCGCGAGCAGCGGACGGCCGCGCGTGTCGATCGAGTCGACCCGGCCGACCGGGAGCGCGAAGTGCAGCCCGCCGGCGCCGCGGATCGCGACCGGGTCCCAGGGGTCCTGGTCGCCGGTCGTCAGCACGGCGGCCGCGTCGGCCGCCGCGGCGACGCGCACGACCGCGCCGAGGTTGCCGAGGTGGCGCGGATCCTCGAGCAGCACCGCAGGCGCGTCGCGCCGGGCGAGCGCCGCGCCGGCATCGAACGCCGGCCGCCGGGCGATCGCCGCCACGCGCGTGTGGTGCGCGTACGCACCGAGGTTGCGATAGTCGCCCTCCGCCACCGCGGTCGTCAGCTCGCGCACGCGCTCGGCGAGGTCGGGGGCCAGCTCGTCCGCCAGCCCGGCGAGCGTCTCGGGGTCGCTGCTGAGCACCGCCTCGACCTCCGCTCCGAACCGCAGCGCGTGCTTGAGCGCGTGAAAGCCCTCCAGCACCGCCCAGTCGTCCCGCGCCCGCAGCTCGCGGAAGCGCTCGATCAGCTCGGCGTGGCGGCCCTCCCTCATCGCAGTGAGAGCTTATGGGCGTCGCTCGCCGCGACATCGCGCCGCCCCCGAGATCTGTCGAACGCCTTGCCGGGACAGGGCGGCAACGACCGTTCGAGATTCGCCTACGTCGCCTCGCGGCGGACGGGGCGGACGGTGAGCTCGTCGGCGGTGCGCGCGGCGCGGCGAGCGCCGGTGGCCACGCCGAGCTCCTCGGCGATCAGCCGCGCCATGCGCTCGCGTGCGTGGCGGGCGAAGCGCAGCTGCTCGCGGCGGCCGAAGACGCGAAAGCCGAGGCGGACGATCGGGTTGCGGATCTCGGCGGGGCGCGAGAAGGCGTGGATGCGGAACTCGACCTCGCCGCTGTCGAGCCACTTCCAGACCTCGAACTGCATCTGCCCCATCTCGAGGTGGCCCTGCAGCGTGCCGTAGTACCAGCCCCAGACGCGAGCGCTGCGACCGTCGACCGCGCGCGTCTCGTCGAGCACGCCGCCGACGCGCACGCCGACGTGGAAGCGCAGCCCGAGGAAGCGGATCTCGAGCAGCATGTCGCGGCCCTCGAGCGGCGAGTCGTCCTCGTAGACGGCGCGCACGATGCTCGGGTCGGCGAACTCGTAGCGGCGCATCAGGTCGCAGGCGGTCTCCCAGCTGCCGCCGGGCACGGGGTCGCCCGGCGGCTCGGGCGGCAGCGGCTGGCGCTGGTCGTCCACGTTCCAGCCGCGCTCGGCCGCGTAGGCGTCACGATCGGCGAGGTCGAAGTTGAGCGGCCTGTCGTGGAGGTCGTCCAGCGCGCTGCGCGCGTCGCGGTCGTGGAGCGACCCCTCGGCCGTCGCGTCCACCCGGCGGGTGCGGATCTCGAGGCCCCGGCGGCGACGGCCTTCGGCGAGCTCGACCACACGCTCGAGGAACGACGTCCACATGTGGAGCTGGATCTCCTTCGACATCCGCAACTGGTCGAACAGCAGCGCCGAGAACCGATCGCCGGCCCGTGCCCAGGACTCGATCGTGAACTGGAGGTCGTCCTCCACGCGCACGACACTGAACTCGATCTGGCCCGCCTCCAGATGGCCAGCGAGCGTTGCGAGGCGAAACGCGGTCGGCGTCCGGGCGACGACGCGGACGGGGCCGTCCCATGGTCCCGGCATCCGCACGCGGTACTCGTCGCCGACCGCCATCGCGCCGTCCTCGCCGGCCATCTTGCGGAAGCTCGCGAACTCGCTCGGCGACGCCGCGTCGGGATCGGCCGCGAGACGGTCGATCAGCTCCTCGGCCGTCATCGCGGGGCCGGCGATGCGGACGCGGTAGCGGCGGTGAAAGAGCGGCCCGGCGCCCTCGCCGACGTGCTGGACTTCGTCGCCCGAGACGCTCGCGGGCAGCGATGGCGGGGCGTCCTGGGCCCACGACCCAGGCTCCTCCCGACGGTGCAGCGGCGTCGTACGCCACAGGTAGCGCCAGGACGTCAGCGCGACGCCCAGGGGCCAGCGCGATGCCGTCGCGACGCGGTTCGAGAGGCGCAGCGTCTGTGGCATCGCCTTCGGCTACCCGGGTAAGGCAGCGTCCATGCTGGTCGAGCGCAAGCGCCCACCGCACCGGACGATCCGCCATGCCGTCAGGCCGATGCGACGCGGCCGGCTGTCGGCGCGCGGACGCCGCGATCGGACGCTGACCGGGGTGCTGCACCGCATCGGAATGCGCTCGTGGCAGATGCACCTCCTGTCGCTCGCCACCGTAGATCTCTGCATCGCGCTCTGGATCCGCGCCAAGACCGTCGACCAGGAGGAGCGCGGCAACGCCGAGCGCCGGGCGCTGTTCGTCGGGCTCTGGCCGCCGATGTTCTGGCTGATCGGCGACGCGCTGCGGCACCACGAGCCGCGCTGAGCGAGGGCGCCAAGCGCCGAGGAGGCGGAGGAGGCGGCCGCGTCAGCGCGGCGCGCTCACCGGGAGGCCATGGCGCACCGCGGCCTCGGTGAGGCGCTCGTCGTACGAGATCAGGATGCCGATGTCGTCGCGCACGGCGAGGGCCGTGGCCAGATGAAGTGCGTCGAGGCTGCGCAGGCCGGTCGGATCGAGAGTCGTCGCGATGTCGAGGACCTCTTCGTTGAGCGGCAGCAGTGCAAGGCCGGTGAGCCAGGACCGTGCGTCGGCGGCTTGGTCGGGGCCGTAGCGCGTCCCGCTACAGGCGCTCCTCGCGCGACTCGTCCAGGACCTCCCGGCTGGGCGGTCCCGCAGCGCGCCCAGCGCCCGCGGGCGCTCGCTACAGGCCCTCCGAGTAGGCGGGCTCGGCCGGCGGGGTCGGGTCCGGCGCCTGGGACATGTCGGGCTCCCCGTGGCTGGCGGCCAGCGGCGCCTCCGTGCGCAGGACGCCGGCGGCGAGCAGGACCGCGGCGACGACGAGCCCGGCGCCGACGAGGTAGGCGAGGTGGAACCCCGAGTTGAGCGCGGCGGCCGTCGACGCACCGTCGGCGAGCATGTCCTCGGTGCGGCCGCTCGACAGCGTCGCGAGCACTGCGAGGCCGATCGCCGCACCGACCTGGGTGCTCGTGTTGACCACCCCGGACGCCAGGCCCGAGTCCTCCGCCGTCGCGCCCGACATCGCGAGGGTCATCACGGACGGGAAGGCGAGCCCCCCGCCAAGTCCCATGAGGACCAGCGCGGGCATGATGTCGACGACGTACGCGCCGTCGACCGGCGTCTGGGTGAACAGCAGCAGGCCGGCGGCAACCAGCAGCAGGCTGGGCACCAGCGTGGCCCGCGGGCCGAAGCGCATGTTCAGCCGCTGCGAGACGCCGATCGACATCGCCCCCATGGCGACCGTGGCGGGCAGGAAGGCCAGGCCGACCTGCAACGGGTCGTAGCCGAGGATCTGCTGCAGGTAGAGCGCACCCATGAAGAACATGCCGAACATGCCGACGACGACCAGCGACACGACGGCGTTGGCGCCGCTGACGTTGCGCGAGCGGAACAGCCGCAGCGGCATGAGCGGCGTGTGGTGGCGCGCCTGGCGGACGAGGAACCCGGCCAGCAGGCCGACCGCAACGATGCCGAGGAGCACGACCTGCGTCGTCGCCGCGCCCTGCTCGCCGAACTCGAGGATCGTGTAGACGCCGAGCATCAGGCCGGCGGTCAGCAGCGCCGCGCCGGGGATGTCGGCGCCATGGCTCAGGCCGAGGCCATCCCGGCTCTCGACCAGCCGCAGCGTGAGCAGGGCGGTGACGACGCCGACCGGCAGGTTGATGAAGAAGATCCAGTGCCAGTTGATCGCCTCGGTCAGGACGCCGCCGGCCAGCAGGCCGATCGAGCCGCCCGCCGATGCGACGAACGCGTAGACCCCCATCGCCTTCGCCTGCTCGTGCGGCTCGGGGAACATCGTCACGATCATCCCGAGCACCACGGCCGCGGTCAGCGCGCCGCCGACGCCCTGGACGAAGCGCGCGCCGATCAGCAGCTCCTGCGTCTGGGCGACTGCGCACAGCAGCGACGCGACGGTGAAGATCGCCAGGCCGGTCAGGAAGACCCGCCGCTGGCCGATCAGGTCGCCGAGGCGGCCCGCGAGCAGCAGCAGGCCGCCGAACGCGATCAGGTACGCGTTGACCGTCCAGGCGAGATCGCTCTGGGAGAAGCCGAGGTCCTCCTTGATCGACGGCAGCGCGACGTTGACGATCGTCATGTCGAGGACGATCATCAGGACGCCCGCGCAGAGCACGTAGAGCGCCAGCCAGCGCTTGCGGTCGTCGGTCGCGTCGTGGGTCATGTGCTCGAGCTCCTATCCGTCGGTCGGGCGGTTCGGCGCCGGACGGGCGTGGGCCTCATCCGTCCGAGCACCGTACCAGCTGATTGGAAGCTCCAATCAAGAACATTGCGATTTCCGACCATGCGGCTAGACTGGGCTGCGAGATGGCTACGAAGCGCACATACTCGGATGCCTGCGGCATCCCGCGCGCGCTCGACCGCGTCGGCGAGCGCTGGGCCCTGATGATCGTCCGTGAGCTGATCCTCGGCCCGAAGCGCTTCACCGACGTCCGCGCGGCGCTGCCCGGCCTGAGCCCCGACGTCCTCTCCCAGCGCCTGCGCGACCTAGAGCAGAGCGGGATCGTCGAGCGCGCCACGCTCCCGCCCCCCGCCGCGTCGCACGTCTATGAGCTGACCGACTGGGGCCGCGAGCTTGAGTCGGTGCTGCTCGCGCTGGGCCGCTGGGGCGCCCGCGCGCCGGCTCCGCCCGAGGGCTGCGGCATGAGCTTCGATGCCCACATCCTCTCGATGAAGACGCTCTTCGACCCAGAGCTGGCCGGCGACTTCGAGACGAGCATCGACCTCCGCCTCTGCGACCAGCGCTTCCACGCGGCGGTGGCGGACGGCACGCTCGAGATCGTCCGCGGCGAGGCGCCTGGCGCCGACGCCACCGTCACAACGGACGCCGGCACGCTGATCGACGTCATCCACGGCCGCCTCGACCTGGACGAGGCGCTGCGCGGCGGGGCTATGGAGATAGCCGGCGACCAGGCGGCGGTGGCGCGCTTCGTGAGCCTGTTCCCGCTCCCGGAGCCGGCGCTGTCCTGACGGGCGCCCCCGCGCGCGGGCTGGCGACCGTGGTCGGCTCGACGCGACCGCGCAGCTCGACGGACTCGCCACGCTCCCAGCACGCGCCCTCGTCCGCCCCCGCGCGCTCGACGGCGTGGCTGGAGGCGAGGACCCGTGTCGGATGCCCCTTGGCGAGCTCGGTCAGCCGCGCCGCCTCGTTGACCGGATCGCCGATGACGGTGTACTCGAAGCGGTGCGCAGCGCCGACGCGGCCGGCGACGACCGGCCCGGCGGCGACGCCGATCCCCGCCGCGAGCTCGGGCACGCGCTCGCGCAGCCGCGCGTGGAGCTCGCGCGCCGCCCGCAGCGCGCGGCCGTCCGCGTCGTCGAGCCGGCCCGGCGCGCCGAAGACGGCGAGCGCCGCGTCGCCCTGGAACTTGTTGATCCAGCCGCCGTGCCGCTCGACGGCGTCGACGACCTCGCCGAAGAAGCGGTTGAGCAGCTCGACGACCTCGCGCGGCGGGCTGGTCGCCGCCAGCCGCGTCGAGCCGACGACGTCGACCATCAGCACCGCCACCTCGCACTCGACGCCGCCGAGGTCGGCGTCCTCGCTCGCGAGCGCCTGCTGGGCGACCTCGCGGCCGACCTGGCGGCCGAAGAGGTCGCGGATCCGCTCGCGCTCGCGCAGGCCCGCGACCATCTCGTTGAACCCGGCCTGCAGCAGGCCGACCTCGGTGCTGTCCCAGACCCCGAGCTGGACGTCGAAGTTGCCGTTGCGCACGTCGGCCAGGCCGCGCCGGATCGATCCGATCGGGTGGACGGTGGCGTAGGCGGCGAGCAGCGAGGCGAGTGCGCCGAAGACGAGCGCGATCGCGCTCAGCGCCACCGCGGTGACCGCGAGCGGCGTCTCCTCGATCTCGACCGACGTCAGCGCGACGATCCCGACCAGGCCGAGGCCGACGATCGGCGCGCCGGTGCCGAGCGCCCAGGCGAGCAGCCAGCGAGCGGTCACGCCCGGCACCCCGCGGCGGTCGGGCGCGCCCGCGGCGAGTGCGCGCGAGGCGACCGGGCGCAGCGCGAGCTCGGTCAGCAGGTAGGCGACCGCCGAGGTCGTGAGCCCGCCGAGCGCGACGGTCAGCGCCACGCCGAGCGCGAGCAGCGCCGAGAAGAGCGCGTTGAGGGCCGCGAAGCAGAGCACGGCCAACCCCCACAGCACCGCCTCGACGACCATGATCCGCAGCGGGGCCCGCAGCACCCGCAGCTGCTCGTCCGGCTCGGGCCGGCGGTCGTCGTCGAGCCAGCCGCTGATGCCGCCGCGCCCTCCCTCCACGAGGCGCCGCCCCCAGCGAACCCCGACCGCGATCGCGACGGCCAGGTAGGCGGCGGCGAGGGCCAGGTTCGGCCAGTAGACGTCCGGGCCGTCGACGCCGTCGGGCTTCGGGAGGACGAACAGCGCGAAGCAGAGCACGACGATCGCGCCGACAGCGTTGGCGAGCACGATCGCCGTCACCGTGAGCCAGCGCACCCGCCTGCCGAGCCTGCGCCCCGGCGTCGTCGGATCGCCCACCAGCCACGGATGATTGATCAGCCGATCGAGCACCTCCGGCGCAACGCTACCGCCCGCCCTCGGACGGCCGGCTACATCCGGAAGATTCCGTACCCGACGTCGTCCAGCGGCGCGCAGGCGCACGCGGCGAGCGCGGCGGCGAGCACGTCGCGCGTCTGGCGCGGGTCGATCACGCCGTCGTCCCAGAGGCGGGCGGTGGAGTAGAGCGGACGGCCCTGGCGCTCGTACTGGTCGCGCAGGGTGGCACCCGTCTCGGGCTGGCCGACCTCGGCCATCACCGTCGCCGCCTGCTCGCCGCCCATCACCGAGATGCGCGCGCTCGGCCACATGAACAGGAAGCGCGGCGAGTAGGCCCGCCCGCACATGCCGTAGTTGCCGGCCCCGAACGAGCCGCCGACGATGACCGTGAGCTTGGGCACGCGCGCGCAGGAGACGGCGGTGACGAGCTTGGCGCCGTCCTTGGCGATGCCGGCGGCCTCGTAGTCGCGCCCGACCATGAAGCCGCTGATGTTCTGGACGAAGAGCAGCGGGATGCCGCGCCGGTCGCAGAGCTCGACGAAGTGCGCGCCCTTGAGCGAGCTCTCCGAGAACAGGATGCCGTTGTTGGCGATCACCCCGACCGGGTGCCCGTCGAGGTGGGCGAACGCGCAGACCAGCGTCGTGCCGTAGAGCTGCTTGAACTCGCGCAGCTCGCCGCCGTCGACGACGTGGCGCAGCAGATCGCGCGCGTCGTAGGGGATGCGCGAGTCGAGCGGGACGACGTCGAGGATCCCGTCGGGGTCCTCGGCCGGCGGGCGCGGCGCGATCCGCTCCCACGGCGGCGGGCCGGCCGGCGGGAGCGTCGCCGCGATCCCGCGCACGATCTCGAGCGCGTGCTCGTCGTCGTCGGCGAGGTGATCGACGACGCCCGACGTGCGCGCGTGCAGCTCGCCGCCGCCGAGCTCCTCGGCGGTCACCTGCTCGCCGGTCGCCGCCTTCACCAGCGGCGGGCCACCGAGGAAGATCGTCCCCTGCTCACGGACGATCACGGTCTCGTCGCTCATCGCGGGCACGTAGGCGCCGCCGGCGGTGCACGAGCCCATCACCGCCGAGATCTGCGGGATCGAGCGCCGCGACATCGTCGCCTGGTTGAAGAAGATCCGGCCGAAGTGCTCGCGGTCGGGGAAGACCTCGTCCTGGAGCGGCAGGAACGCCCCGCCGGAGTCGATCAGGTAGATGCACGGCAGCCGGTTGCAGAGCGCCACCTCCTGCGCGCGCAGGTGCTTCTTGACGGTCATCGGGTAGTAGGTGCCGCCCTTGACCGTCGCGTCGTTGGCGACGACCACGCAGCGCCGGCCGCAGACCACGCCGACGCCGGTGACGATCCCCGCGCCCGGGGCGGCGTCGTCGTACATCCCGGTGGCCGCCAGCGGCGACAGCTCGAGGAACGGCGCGCCGGGGTCGCCGAGCCGGTCGATCCGCTCGCGGGCGGTCAGCTTGCCGCGCGCGCGGTGGCGCTCCACGGCGTCCGGCCCGCCGCCGGCGCGGACGCGCCCGAGCTGGCCCTCCAGCTCGGCGATCAACTCCAGATGCCCCTCGCGCGCGCTCACGCCTGCACCGTGACGAGCTGCTGGCGCTGCTTGACGCGGTCGCCCGCGGCCAGCTCGAGGTCGACCACGACCCCGCCGTGAGGGGCGACGATCGACAGCTCCATCTTCATCGACTCCAGCACGAGCAGCACGTCACCCTCCTCGACCGGGTCGCCGTTGGCGACGTTGACCATCAGGACCGTGCCGGGCATCGGCGCCTCGAGCGAGTCGACGCCCGCGGAGGAGCCGGCACCGACAGCGGCCACCGTCCGCAGCTCGACCTGGAAGCCGTCGCGCCCCGCCCACAGCAGCCCGTCCGCCCAGGCGACCGCGTAGCGGCGGCCGACGCCCTCGAGCTCGACCGCCACGGCGCCGGCGCCCTCGCCGGCTGGCCGCTCGCCCGTGGGCGCCGCCTCCCAGCGCACGGAGGCCGCCAGCTCGCGGCCGCCGTGGACGATCCTGCACGCCACCGGGCCGCCGTGGATGGCGACCTCCCCCTGCTCGTAGCGCCGCCGCCACGGCCCGGCGCCCCAGCCGAAGGGCAGCGTCGACTCCGCGGCCGCCGCGTCGCGGTCGATCAGGAACGCGGCGAGCCCACCGGCGAGCACGAGGTCGTCGGGGCCGGCGACCGCGCCGTCTGCGAGCAGCCGCTCGAGCAGCCCGGTGTCGAGCCGTCCCGCCCGGACGTCGTCCTGGGCGAGCAGCGCGCGCGTGAAGCCGGCGCTCGTGGTCACGCCGAGCGCGTCGAGCTCGGCGAGCGCGCCGCGCAGGCGCGCGAGCGCGGTTGCGCGGTCGGGGCCGTGACCGACGACCTTGGCGAGCAGCGGGTCGTAGTGCGTCTCGACGCGCGAGCCGGCGGCGACGCCCGCATCGACGCGCACGCCCTCGAGCGCCGGCTCGCGCCAGGAGCGCAGGACACCCGTCGCGGGCAGGAACCCGCTCGCCGGATCCTCGGCGTAGACGCGCGCCTCGACCGCGTGACCGCTCGGCGCGAGGTCGTGCTGGCGCAGCGCCAGCGGCTCGCCCGCCGCCACGCGCAACTGCTCGGCGACGAGGTCGACACCGTAGGTGAGCTCGGTGACCGGATGCTCGACCTGCAACCGCGTGTTCATCTCCAGGAAGGCAAAGGCCGACGGGTCGTCCGCGGGGGCGATCAGCTCGACCGTCCCCGCGCCGACGTAGCCGCAGGCGCGGGCGAGCGCGACGGCGGCGTCCCCCATGCGCGCGCGCAGCTCGGCGTCGACCACCGGCGACGGGGCCTCCTCGACCACCTTCTGGTGGCGCCGCTGGAGACTGCACTCGCGCTCGCCGAGGTGCACGCAGCCGCCGTGGGCGTCGGCGAGCACCTGCACCTCGATGTGGCGCGGGCGGTCGAGGTAGCGCTCGACCAGCACCCGCTCGTCGCCGAACGCGGCGCCCGCCTCGCGCCGCGCCGACGCCAGCGCCTCCGCCAGCTCGCCCTGCTCGCGCACGACCCGCATCCCCCGCCCACCGCCGCCGGCGACCGCCTTGACGACCACCGGCAGGCCGTGGTCGGCGCAGAACGCCTCGATTTGCTCCAGCGAGAGGTCCGCGCCCTCGAGGCCGGGCACGACCGGCACGCCGGCCTCGCGCGCCAGCGCCTTGGCGCGCGCCTTGTCGCCCATCGCCTCGATCGCCTCCGCCGGCGGGCCCACGAAGGCGATCTCCGCGCGCTCGCACGCGCGCGCGAGCTCGGGGTTCTCCGACAGGAACCCGTAGCCGGGGTGGATCGCCTGCGCGCCGGTCCGGCGCGCGGCCTCGACGATCGCCTCGACGCGCAGGTAGGACTCGCTCGCCGGCGCCGGGCCGATCCGTACCGCCGCGTCCGCCGCCGCGACATGGCGGGCGCCGGCGTCGGCGTCGCTGTGGACGGCGACCGAGCGCACGCCGAGATCGCGCAGCGTGCGCGCGATCCGGACCGCGATCTCGCCGCGGTTGGCGATCAGGACCGTCTCGAACACGGCGCCGCCGCCCTCCCTCAGGCCCCCAGCGCCCGTGCGATCACCATCTGCTGGATCTCGTCGGTGCCCTCGCCGATCGTCAGGATCTTCGCGTCACGGTAGAAGCGGCAGACGGGGTACTCCTCGATGTAGCCGTAGCCACCGTGGATTTGCACCGCCTCCTCGCTGGCGCGCACCGCGAGCCGGCCGCTCTTGAGCTTGGCCTGGGCCGCGGTGAGGCTGAAGTCGCGCCCCTGGTCCTTGAGCACCGCCGCCTTGTAGGTGAGCAGGCGGGCGGCCTCGATCTCGGTCGAGACGTCGGCGAGCTTGGCCTGGATCGCCTGGAAGCGCGAGATCGGCTGACCGAAGGCGAGCCGCTCCTTGGCATAGGCCAGCGCCTCGTCGAGCGCGCCCTGCGCGAGCCCGATGCCCATCGCCGCCACGCCGATCCGGCCGATGTCGAGGACGTGCAGGAACTGCCTGAAGCCGGCGCCGCGCGGGCCGAGCAGGTTCTCCTCCGGCACGCGGCAGCCGTCGAAGCTCAGCGGCCGCGTGTCGGACGCGTGCCAGCCCATCTTGCGGTACGGCTCGCCCTGCTCGTAGCCGGGCGTCCCCTGCTCGACGATCAGGTTCGAGATCTCTTCCTCCCCGGTGCGCGCGGTGATCGCGACGTGACCGGAGATGTCGGTGCCGGCGTTGGTGATGAACTGCTTCGCGCCGTCGACGACCCACTCGCCGTCCTCGAGCGTGGCGCGCGTCCTGACGTTGCCCGCGTCGCTGCCCGCCTCCGGCTCCGTGAGCCCGAAGGCGCCGAGCTTGCGCCCCGCGCACAGGTCGGGCAGCAGCCGCTGCTTCTGGTCCGGCGAGCCGAACAGGTACACGGGCTGTGTCCCGAGCGAGGTGTGCGCGCAGAGCGTGATCGCCACCGAGGAGTCCACGCGCGCGAGCTCCTCGACGGCGATCGCGTACTGCAGCGAGCTCCCTCCGGCGCCGCCCACGTCCTCGGGGAACGGGATGCCCATCCACCCGAGCTCGCCCATTCGCGCGACGAGCTCGTAGGGAAACGCCTTGGTGCGATCGAGCTCCTCCGCGACCGGCGCGACCTCCTGGACGGCGAAGTCGCGCACGGTCTGGCGCAGCAGCTCGGTCTCGTCGCCGAGATCGAAGTCCATGGCGGCGACTATACCGAATCAACATTCGAAGTTCGAATGAATGTTCGAACCGCGCTACGATCCCTTCGGATGGCCGCTCGACCCGCTCGACCCGTGCTCGGCGCGCGCTACGACCGCCGCCGTGCCGAGGTCGTCGACGGCGCCGCCAAGACGTTCGCGCGCAGCGGCTACGACCAGACCTCGGTGCCCGAGCTCGCCGAGTCGCTCGGGCTGGCGACGGGCAGCCTCTACCACTACTTCGGCAGCAAGGAGCAGCTGCTGATCGCGATCTGCGACGAGCTGATGGACCCGCTGCTCGCCGAGACGGAGCAGCTGGTCGAACGCGACATGGCCCCCGACGAGCAGCTGCGCGAGCTCGTCCGGCTCTGGGTCGCCCACGTCATCGGCCACCGTGACCACATGCTCGCCTTCCAGCAGGAGCGCCACGTCATCGACCACGGCGACCGCTGGCGTCACGTCCGCGAGAGCCGCAAGCGATTCGAGCGCATCGTCGAGCGCGTCCTCGAGCGCGCCTGCGACGCCGGGCTGACGATCGAGCTCGACCGCCGCCTGCTGCTGTCAGCGCTGCTGGGCATGGTCAACCACACCGCCCAGTGGCACCGGCCAAGTGGGCGGCTGGGAGCGGTCGACATCGCAGACGGCTATGTCGACCTGCTTCTCCACACCCGACGGCGGGCGTGAAACGGCCAGAATGCGACCGAACCCGGCCCAGGGCGAGCAAGCCGGGAAGCAACCGACGGCGCGGGCCGGAAACGGACGCGTTGCGGCCGAGATAGGCCCAGCCCCGCGTGCGCCGGGTTGACGGGAGCGGGCGAGGGGTATCTCGACCGCGTGCGCGTCGCTCTGCTCGCCAACCCCGAGTCCGGCCGCGGCGATGCCTCCGAGGCCGAGCGGCTGTTGCGCGACTGCGGCGCGGAAGTGAGGCCGTTCGGGCTCGACGAGGCGGACGAGGCGGCGGCGTGGGGAGCCGACCGGATCGTGGCCGCGGGCGGAGACGGGTCGCTCGGCGTGGCGGCGGCGACCGCCCGGCGGGCGGGGATACCGCTCGCCGTCGTGCCGGTCGGGACGGCGAACGACTTCGCGCGCGCGGTCGGCCTGCCACGCGACCTCGATGCCGCGTGCAGCGTCGCCGCCGGCGGCACGGCGACGCGGCGGCTGGACCTCGCCTGGATGGGCGAGCGGCCGTTCGTCAACCTGGTCAGCGTCGGGCTCTCCCCCGTCGCGGCGGCGAAGGCGCGCGGGCTGAAGCGCATCCTCGGGGCGCTCGCCTACCCGGTCGGCGCCATGCGCGCGGGGCTGACCGCGACGCCGGTCCGCTGCCGAATCGCGTGCGAGGGCGAGCCGCTGTTCGAGGGGCTCGCGTGGCAGGCGAGCGTCGCGGTGACCGGCGCGTTCGGCGGCGGCGCCGACCTCGACGCCGATCCGCGCGACGGCCGGCTCGACGTCGTCGCGATCCCGGCGACCTCGCGCGCGCGCCTGATCGCCGACGCCTACGGGCTGCGACTCGGCAGGGTCGAGTCGCGCCGCGGGGTGCGGACGGCGAGCGGCCGGGAGGCCACGGTCGAGACCGGTGGCCCGGCCACGTTCAACGTGGACGGCGAGCTCGTGGAGGTCGACGGCGCGCGCTTCCGCGTCGAGCCCCGAGCCTTCGAGCTGGTCTGCGGATGAGGATCGAGCCGCCACGGATCCGCCGCGACGAGCCGCGCTGGCGACGGCTCTGGCGGCGCTACCGGCTCGCCGGCGCCGTGGGCACGGCGGCGACGGCCTGGTACGCGGCCGACAGCCTGCGCCACCGCCGCGAGGGCGCCTTCGGCTACGGACTCGACGAGTCGATCCCGGTCGACTCGCCGGCCTTCCTGCGCGCGGCCGAGGCGGTAACGGGCGCGCCGATCTCGCCCGGCAACGAGGCCGAGCTGCTGATCAACGGCGACAAGATCTTCCCAGCCTTCCTCGAGACGATCGCCGGCGCGCAACGCACCCTGTGCGTGCAGACGTACGTCTACTGGCGCGGGGACATCGCGCGAGACGTCGCCGACGCGATCTGCCAGAAGGCGAGGGAGGGAGTCAGATGCCACGTGACGCTCGACGCGGTCGGCGCCGCGAAGATGGACCGCTCGCTGGTCGAGCAGATGCGCCAGGCCGGCGTCGAGGTCGTGCGGCTGCGCCCGCCGAAGCCGTACGCGATGCGCCGGATCGCCAACCGCACCCACCGCCGGCTGCTGATCGCCGACGGTCGCGTCGGCATGACCGGCGGCGTCGGGATCGCCGCCGAGTGGACCGGCGATGCCCAGGACCCCGACCACTGGCGCGACACGCACGTGCGCGTCAGGGGCCCCGTGGCGCGCGGGCTGCAGGGCGCGTTCGCCGAGAACTGGCTCGAGGGGACAGGCCAGGTGCTCGCCGGCGACGAGTACCTGCCGGACCTCGGCCCCCTCCCCGACGGCGGCCAGATGCAGCTGCTGCGCTCGTCCGCCGGCGTCGGCGACACCAACGCCGAGGCCCTCTACTACCTGGCGATCGCCTCGGCCAGGCGGTCGATGGACATCACCGCCGCCTACTTCGTGCCGCGGCCGGCGTTCACGCAGGCGCTCGCCGAGGCGGCCCGCCGCGGCGTCGACGTCCGGATCGTCATCCCCGGCCCGAACATCGACAAGGGCGTCGTCCGCGTCGCCGGACGCGCCGCCTACGACGAGCTGCTCGACGCCGGCGTCAGGATCTTCGAGTACCAGCCGACGATGCTGCACGCCAAGACGCTGACGATCGACGGCACCTGGTCGTCCGTCGGCACGATCAACTTCGACAACCGCTCCTTCCAGCTCCACGACGAGGTCAGCCTCTGCGTCTGGGACGAGCGCTTCGCCGGCCGGCTCACCGCCGCCTTCGAGCACGACGTCGAGCGCTCGGAGGAGATCGAGCCCGGCCGCTGGGACCGGCGGGGGGCCCGCCAACGGGCGACCGAGGCGACGACGACGCTGCTGCGGCGCGAGCTGTAGCCGCGCGGCTCCGTCTAACGTCCCGCGCGATGGCCTCGCTCGTCACCGACTACCTCGCCTCGGTGCATGCCGGCCACAGCGACGACCGTCGCGGCCGTCCCTGGCGCGTCGGCGACGACCTCCCCGCCGGCGCCTACGCCGAGGAGGACGCGTTCGGCATCTGCATCGCGACCGGCGACGGCTACCTCTACGAGGTCGGTGACACGCGCGTCGACTTCACGATCCAGTCGATCTCGAAGCCCTTCACCTACGGGCTCGCGCTCGCCGACCGCGGCATCGAGGCGGTCGACGCGAAGATCGACGTCGAGCCCTCCGGCGACGCCTACACCGAGATCAGCCTCGACCCGGCGTCCGGACGTCCGCTCAACCCGATGGTCAACGCGGGCGCGATCGCCGCGGCGTCGCTGGTGGCCGGCGCGACGGTCGCAGAGCGCTTCGAGCGCGTGCGCGCCGAGTTCTCGCGCTGGGCCGGGCGCGAGCTCGAGATGGAGGAGCGGATCTTCGCGGCCGACCTGGCCGCCGCGCACCACCACCGTGCGATCGGCCACCTGCTGCGCGGCTCGGGCGTGATCGAGGACGACCCGGGGCCCGCGATCGAGCTCTACTTCCGCCAGTGCGCGCTGCAGGTGGACTGCCGCGACCTGGCGCTGATGGCGGCGACGCTCGGCAACGGCGGCCAGCACCCGCGCAGCGGCGAGCGGGTGCTCGACGCGGCACTCGTCGAGCGCGTGCTGAGCGTGATGACCACCTGCGGCATGTACGACGCCGCCGGCGAGTGGGTCGCCGACGTCGGCCTGCCGGCCAAGAGCGGCGTCGGCGGCGGCGTGCTCGCCGTGCTGCCGGGCCAGATCGGAATCGCGGTCTTCTCGCCGCGACTCGACGAGCACGGCAACAGCGTCCGCGGCGTCGCCGCCTGCCGCCAGATCTCGCGCGACCTCGAGCTGCACTTCCTGCACGTCACGCGCGCGCGCCGCTCGGCGATCCGCGCCGCCTGGGACGTGCTCGCCAGCCCGTCGAGCCGTCGCCGCGCGCCGGCCGAGCAGGAGCTGCTCAGCGAGCACGGCGCGAGCGCGAGGGTCTTCGAGCTGCACGGCGACCTCCTGTTCGCGGGCGCCGAGGCGGTCGTCCGCCAGCTGTCCGAGCAGGCACCCGACCTCGACGCGGTCGTGCTCGACGTGAGCCGCGTCGCCGAGGCGGCGGACATCGCACGCCAGATGCTGCTCGACAGTCGCGACCGGCTCGGGCTTCACGCCTGCCGGGTCGGGCTGGTGGACCCCGCCGGGATGTTCCCGCGCGCGGGAGACGGGGACGGCGCGGTGTTCGCCGACATCGACGAGGCGGTCGCCTGGGCGGAGGATCTCGTGATCGAGCGTCACGGCGGCGAGCCGGCGACGCTCGAGCGCATCCCCTTCGAGCAGCACGGGCTCGTCGACGAGCTGGAGCCGGGCGAGCGGCGCGTGCTGCGCGAGCTGCTCGAGGCGCGACGCGCCGCGGCGGGCGAGACGATCGTGGCGAGCGGCGACGAGCCGGCCGGGATCTTCCTCGTCGTCTCCGGGCAGGCGACCGCCAGCGTGTCCGAGGGGACCGACGGGCCCCAGCGCGTCGCCGTCCTGCCGGCCGGCACCAGCTTCGGCAAGCGCTCGCTGATCTCCGACGAGCCGCACACCACGGACGTCGAGGCCGACACGGCGGTCGAGCTGCTCGTGCTGACCCCGGCGGCGATGCGAGAGCTCGAGCGCCGTGCCCCCCGCGTCGCGATCGCGCTGCTGCGAGCGATGTTCGCGCAGGCGCACGCCAACGTCGAGCGCGGCGCACCCGAGGAGGCCGACGCGCCGCCGCTGCCGAGCGGGGCACGGCACCTGCCGTAGGGTGTACGGCCCGGCCGATTCCCTGTAAGCTTGGACGTGCAGGCCACCAGCGACACGGTCGTTGGTCGCAGTACCCCGCAGGCGCCCGGCGCCTGCGGAGCAGCCCCTCCAGAGGGCCCGCCGGCCTCCAGGCCGGCGGGCCCGGGCGCTGCCGTACGGTGGCGGTGGTAGGGTCGCCGCCGGCCGGGCACATATCCCCGGCTGGCACGACGCCAGCGAAGTCCGGTGAGAATCCGGCGCTGTCCCGCAACTGCGATGCCCCCTCCGAGGGGATGAGCCAGGTCGCCTGACCCGTGTCTACGGATCGGCCCTCGAAGGAAGGGCGGTTCGCGCGGGATATCCGTCCGAGCTGACCTCCTTCGCTTACACGCGGAGGTTTTTTATGGGATCGAGCAGGATGGGCGTGGTCGCCCTGGTGGCCGCGGCATCGCTAGCGGGCGGTTGCGGCGACGCGCCACCCGGCTCGCCGGCGACGAGCGCCGGGGCTGGCGCCGCGACGTTTCCCGTCACGGTGAGAGACGCCACCGGCAGCGTCACCGTCGAGCGACGGCCACGGCGGATCGTGTCGCTGTCGCCGTCGGCGACCGAGACGCTGTTCGCGATCGGCGCCGGCGAGCAGGTGATCGCGGTCGACGACCAGTCGGACCACCCGGCGAGCGCCCCGCGAACCGACCTCTCCTCCTATCAGCCGAACGTCGAGGCGATCGCCGGCTACCGGCCGGACCTGGCGATCGTGCCGGACGCCGTTCCGCCGGACGTGGTGGCGGGCCTGCGCCGGCTCGGCCTGACGACGATCGTCCAGGCCGCGCCGGAGACGCTTCGCGACGCCTACCGCCAGATGCGCGACCTCGGCCGCGTGACCGCTCACGCGGCGGCCGGGCGGCGCGTCGCCGGACGCGTGCGCTCGCGCGTCGAGCGCCTGGTCGCGGCCGCTCCCGGCGGCGGCGCGTTGAAGGTCTTCCACGAGCTCGACCCCGATCTCTACAGCGCCGCGTCGGACACGTTCATCGGCCGCATCTACGCCCGCCTCGGGCTGCGCAACGTCGCCGATCCGGCGGCGCGGCGGGCGGGCACCCCGTACCCGCAGCTGTCGTCCGAGGCGGTCGTCTCCGCCGATCCCGACCTCGTCGTGCTCGCGGACTCGGAGTGCTGCGCACAGACCCCGGCGAAGGTCGCGCGCCGCCCGGGCTGGGACGGCGTGTCGGCCGTCGGCCGCGGCGCCGTCGTCGCGATCGACGACGACGTCGCCTCGCGCTGGGGGCCGCGCATACCGGTCTTCGTCGAGCGCGTCGTCGAGGCGATCGAACGTGCGACCGCGAGCGACGGACGGTGAGCGGAGCCGGGACGGCGCCGGTCGCGCCCGTCGCACCGAGGCTCGACGCCCGATGCGAGGGCGAGCTCTCGCGGCGGTGGGTCATCGGCGGCATCGTGGCGCTGGCGGCGGCGCTCGGCGCCGGGCTGGCGCTCGGTCCAGCGCCGATCCCCGCCGGAGCGCTCGTCGCCGAGCTGATCGAGCGGCTGGCGCCCGGCTCGCGCGGCAGCTCGCTGTCGCCGCTCGACCAGGCGGTGCTGTGGGAGCTGAGGGCACCGCGCGTCGCGCTCGGGGCGCTCGTCGGCGCGACGCTGGCCGTGGCGGGGGGCGCCTACCAGGCGGTGTTCCGCAACCCGCTCGCCGATCCGTACCTGCTCGGCGCCGCCGCGGGGGCCGGGCTCGGGGCGACCGTCGCGATCGTGCATGCGGGCGCCGTGCCGCTGCCACTGGCGGCGTTCGCCGGCGCGACCGCGGCGGTCGGCGGCGCCTACGCCGTCGGCCGCTCGGTCGGGGGCGGGCGCAGCACGGCCACGCTGATCCTCGCCGGCGTGGCGATGGCGGCCTTCCTGACGGCGCTGCAGACGCTGCTGCTCCAGCAGGACAGCGAGAGCGTGCGTGCGATCTACGCCTGGCTGCTCGGTCGGCTGTCCACCTCCGGCTGGGGCGACGTGCTGCTCGCACTGCCGTACGCCGCGATCAGCCTCGGCGTCGTGCTGGCGCACCGGCGGCTGCTCGACGTGCTGCGCGTCGGCGACGAGGAGGCCGACGGGCTGGGCGTGAGGGTCGCGCGCGTGCGACTGCTCGTTCTCGGCGCCGCGACGCTGGGCACGGCCGCCGCGGTCGCCGTCAGCGGGCTGATCGGCTTCGTCGGCATCGTCGTCCCCCACGCCGTGCGCCTGCTCGCGGGCACCAGCTACCGGGTCGTCCTGCCGCTGTCGATGCTGTTCGGGGCGGCATTCCTGGTCCTGGCCGACGTGGTCGCGCGCACCGCGCTGTCGCCCGCCGAGCTGCCGATCGGCGTCGTGACGGCCTGCATCGGCGCCCCGTTCTTCGTCGTCGTGTTGCGCACGAGCCGGGCGGCGAGCGCGTGATCGGCCTGGCCGGCGTGAGCGTGACGCTGGCCGGGCGCACGGTCGTCGACGACGTGACGCTCGCCGTCGCGACCGGCGGCTGGACGATGCTGCTCGGACCCAACGGCGCCGGCAAGACCACCGTGCTGAGGGCCGTCGCGGGCGCGCTCGCCCACGGCGGCACGATCGCCGTCGACGGCAACGCCCCACGCTCGCTCTCGACCCGCGCGCGGGCGCGGCTGATCGCGGTCGTGTGGCAGACCCCGTTGCTGCCACCCGAGATGACGGTGCGCGAGTACGTGCTGCTCGGCCGCACGCCGCACCTCGGGACGCTCGGCCGGGCCGGCGCCCGCGACCGCGACGCCACCGGCGAGGCGATCGCGCGGCTGGACCTCGAGCGGCTCGCCCCGCGGCGCCTCGACGCGCTCAGCGGCGGCGAGCGCCAACGCGCCGCGCTGGCACGTGCGCTCGCACAGGAGGCGCCGGTGCTGCTGCTCGACGAGCCGACGACCGCGCTCGACGTCGGCCGCCAGCAGGAGGTGCTCGAGCTCGTCGGCGAGCTGCGCGCCGAGCGCGGGCTGACCGTGCTCGGAGCGATCCACGACCTCACGCTGGCCGGGCAGTACGCCGACCGGCTGGCGCTGCTCGACGGCGGACGGCTCGTCGGCCACGGCCCGCCGGCCGCCGTGCTGACCGAGGAGCTGATCGCCCGTCACTACCGGGCGCAGGTGCGCGTGGTGCGAGTCGACGGGGCGACCGCCGTCGTGCCGGCGCGCGTGGGGGGCACGGCGTGAGCACGGGCGAGCCGGGCCGCGAGGAGCCGGTCAAGCCGCCGCTGCGGCGTCAGCGGTCGGTCGTGCTCGTCAACACCGGCGACGGCAAGGGCAAGTCGACGGCCGCCTTCGGGACGGTGCTGCGCGCGGTGGCGCGCGGATGGCGCGTGTCGGTCGTCCAGTTCGTCAAGTCGGACAGGTGGAAGGTCGGCGAGGAGGAGGTCTGCCGCGGTCTCGGCGTCGAGTGGGCGCGGACCGGCGACGGCTTCACCTGGCTCAGCGACGACCTCGTGCGCAGCCGCGCGCTGGCGGGCGCGGCGTGGGAGCTGGCGGCGGCGGCGATCGCGGCCGGCGAGCACCGGCTCGTCGTGCTCGACGAGATCACCTACCCGATCGTCTGGGGCTGGATCTCGGGCGAGGAGGTGGCGCGGGGGGGGGGGGC
>JBBECV010000012.1:8734-26936 GCA_040881635.1 Thermoleophilaceae bacterium | reverse complement strand
CCCCCCCCCCCCGCGGCCGGAGCATGTCAACGCGATCGCCACCGGGCGCGACGCTCCGCCCGAGCTGGTCGAGGTCGCCGACACGGTCACCGAGATGCGCAAGGTCCGGCACGCCTACGACAGCGGCGTGCGCGCCAAGCGGGGGATCGACTTCTGATGGCGCTGACCCTGCTGCTCGGCGGCGCACGCAGCGGCAAGTCGGCGCTCGCGCTGCGGCGCGCGCGCGGGCTCGGCCGGCCGGTGACGTTCATCGCTACCGGCGAGGCGCGCGACGCCGAGATGGCCGATCGCATCGCCCGCCACCGCGCCGAGCGCGACGCCTGCTGGTCGACGGTGGAGGCGCCCGTCGAGATCGCCGCCGCACTGACCGCCGCGCCCGCGGACGCCTGCGTCGTCGTCGACTGCCTGTCGCTCTGGGTGGCGAACCTGCTCGAGCGCGGCCGCGACGAGGAGGCGATCGCCGCGCTGGCGGCCGCGGCCGCTGCGATCGCCGCCGACCGGGACGGGCCCACGATCGCGGTCGGCAACGAGGTCGGCATGGGAGTCGTCCCGGCGAGCGAGCTCGGACGGCGCTACCGCGACGTGCTCGGGCGCGTCAACGCGATCTGGGCCGACCGTGCCGCCGAGGCGGCCCTGGTCGTCGCCGGCAGGCCGCTCGCCCTGGGAGCCGGCGATGGCGCCTGACGGGACGCCGGCGGCCGCCCGAGTGGGCGGCGGAGTCGACCGCGCGCTGATCGAACGGACGATCGCCGGCATCGCGACGCCGGACCGGGAGGCCGCGCGCGCGACCCGGGCCGCGCTCGACCTCAAGACCAAGCCGCGCGGCAGCCTCGGACGACTGGAGGATCTCGCCTGCCGCGTCGCCGCGATCCGCGGTGCGGTCCCGACCGCACCGCTCGATCCGGTCGTCGTGGTCTGCGCCGCCGACCACGGCGTCGCCGCCGAGGGCGTCAGCGCCTACCCGCAGGAGGTCACCGGGCAGATGCTGCTCAACTTCGCCGAGGGCGGCGCCGCGATCTGCGTGCTCGCGCGCCAGGCTGGCGCACGCCTGGTCGTCGCCGACGTCGGCGTGCGCGAGCGCGTCGACCACCCGGCGATCCTTGACCGGCGCGTGCGAGCGGGAACCGCGAATGCCGCCTGTGGGCCGGCGATGACCGTCGCCGACGCCGAGCGCGCGGTCGCCACCGGCATCGAGCTGGCAGACGACCTCGTCCGCGACGGCGCCGGCGTCGTCGCGCTCGGCGAGATGGGGATCGGCAACACCACGGCGGCGAGCGCGCTAACGGCCGCGCTGCTGCGAGTCGACCCGGGCGGCGTGTGCGGTCCGGGCACCGGGCTCGACGACGCCGGGGTCGAGCGCAAGCGCGCCGTCGTCTGGCGCGCGCTCAAGGCGAACTGCGTCTCCCCGTACGACCCGCTGGGCGCGCTCGCCGGCGTGGGTGGGCTCGAGATCGCCGCGCTGGCCGGCGTCGTCCTCGGCTGTGCGCGGCGGCGCACGCCGGTGGTCGTCGACGGCTTCATCAGCGCGGCCGCGGCGCTCGCCGCCGTCTGCCTCGCCGACCGCTGCGCCGGCACGCTGATCGCCTCGCACCGCTCGCCCGAGCCCGGCCACCGGCTGATCCTCGACGCGCTCGGCCTCGATCCGCTGCTCGAGCTCGACATGCGCCTCGGCGAGGGCAGCGGCGCGGCGCTCGCGCTGCCGATCGTCGCTGCGGCACTGGCGATCCTGTGCGAGATGGCGAGCTTCGACGCCGCGGGGGTGACCGATGCGGGCGCCTGACCACGGCCCGCTGCTCACGGCGATCGCCTTCCTCACACGCGTGCCGGTACGCCCCGCGGCGGGGGCCCGCGGCGGGGACCTGGTCCGCGCGGCGGCGCTGTTCCCGCTCGTCGGCGCGGCGCTCGGAGCATTGGTCGGTGGAGCCGCGGCGGCGCTCGCACTGGCGCTGCCCGCCCTGCTCGCCGCCACGATCGCGGTCGCGCTCGAGCTCGCGCTCACCGGCGCGCTGCACGTCGACGCGCTCGCCGACAGCGCCGACGGGCTCGGCGGCCGGGACGTCGAGCACGCGCTCGAGATCATGCGCGACCACTCGCTCGGCGCGTACGGCACGGCGGCGCTCGTGCTCGACCTGCTGGCGAAGGCGACCGCGCTCGCGGCGCTCGCGGAGGCCGGGGCGGTGCTGCCCGTCGTCGCGGCGTTCGCCGTGTCGCGTGCCGCTCCGCTGCCGCTCGCCGCGGCGCTGCCGTACGCGCGCTCGGACGCGGGCACCGGGGCGGCGCTCGTCGGGCGCCTCGGCAGCCGAGCCGCCACCGCCGGCGTGGCGCTCGCCGGCGGCCTCGCCTTCCTCGCGACCGGCGCGCACGCCGCCGCCACGCTCGCGTGCCCGCTGGTCGTCGTCGCCGCCGTCGGCACCCTCGCCCGGCGACGGCTGGGCGGCGTGACCGGCGACGTGCTGGGCGCGTCGACCGAGTTGACGGCGACCGTCGCGCTGATCGTCGCGGTCGCGACCCGAGGCTGAGCGATCTCGGCGTCCCGCCACGAGGCGGCGGCACGGATGAGGTCATAGTCGCGACGGCTTTGCCGACGATGTGGCGGCTTCTACGATGATGTGAGATGGCCACCGCCCCGGAGCTCGACCCGTCGCAGGTCGCACGGCTCGGGACGCGCCTGCTGGACAACGTCGCGGGGGCGGTCCAGGCGCCGCCCGAGGTGCTGCGCAACGTGCTCGTCGCGCTGGTCGCAGAGGGGCACGTGCTGATCGAGGACTATCCCGGCGTCGGCAAGACGGCGCTCGCGCGCGCGCTCGCCCGGTCGATCGACGCCGACTACGCGCGCGTCCAGTGCACGGCCGACCTGCTGCCGTCGGACATCGTCGGCACCAACGTCTACGACCAGCGCGAGCTGCGCTTCGAGTTCCGGCCCGGCCCTGTGTTCGCCAACGTCGTGCTCGTGGACGAGGTCAACCGGGCCTCCCCGAAGACGCAGTCCGGGCTGCTCGAGTCGATGCAGGAGCGCCACGTCACCGTCGACCGCCAGACGCACGAGCTCGCGCGGCCGTTCGTCGTCGTGGCGACGCAGAACCCGGCCGACTACGAGGGCACCTACCCCCTGCCCGAGGCGCAGCTCGACCGCTTCATGGTCCGCGTGTCGCTCGGCTATCCGTCGACCGACCAGGAGGCGCAGATGCTGCTCGACCATGGCGAGCACGACCGCGTGCTCGACCTCGAGCCGGTGACCGACGCGACCGAGGTCGTCGCCGCGCAGGCGAGGGCCGCAGCCGTCCACGGCAGCGCCCCGCTGCGCCGCTACGTGGTCGCCGTGCTGGAGGCGACGCGCGCCGACCCCCGCGTCGAGCTCGGCGCCAGCCCGCGTGCGGGGCTGATGCTGTTCCGGGCCGCGAAGGCGCACGCGGCGCTCGAGGGCCGCGACCACGCGCTGCCGGACGACGTCCAGCGTGTCGCGCCGGTCGTGCTCGAGCACCGGCTGATGCTCGCCCCGGGCGCAACCGAGGCCGAGCGCGTCGCGATCGTGGCCGACGCGCTCGAACGGGTCCCGGCGCTCTGAGGCACGGGCGGTGCGGCTCCCCACGACCGTCACCGCGCTGCTCGGGCTGGCGCTCTGCATGCTCGCCGCAGGCTTCGACACAGGGTCCCTCTACGTCCCGGGCCTAGCGCTCGTCGGCCTGGCTGTCGCCGCCCCCGCCTGGGTGGCGCTCGCGGCGGCGGGTGCGTCCGTCCGGCGGGTATCGGCACCGCGTACCGTCGTCGAGGACGAGCCGTTCGAGATCGTCGTCGAGGGCCGCGCCGGCCTGCTGCCGCCGCCGGCGGGCGAGCTCGTCGAGCCGCTGCTCGGACGAGCGCTGCCGATGGCCGGGCGGCGCGAGCGGCGGTTGCGCGTCGACGTGTCGCTTCCGCGCCGCGGGCGCCACGACACGCCCCCGGCGCGGCTCACCCTGCGCGACCCGCTGCGGCTGGCGATGCGCGAGGTGGCGACCGCGCCGGGCGAGCCGGTGCTGGTGCTGCCGCGCGTCGAGCCGATCGTCGCCGGCGGAGGCGGCGGCGGGGGCGCGGGCGACGGCCTCGACGGCCTGACCGCCGGCAGGTCGGCGGGACGCGGCGACAGCTCCGTCGCCGAGCTCGAGGTCGACGGCATTCGCGCCTATCGCGAGGGCGCGCCGGCATCGCGGATCCACTGGCCGACCGTCGCCCGTCGCGGCGAGGCGGTCGAGCGAGCGCTGGTCGCGCAGCTCGACTCGGCGCCGCTCGTCGTCCTCGACGCATCGGCGCCGGCGAGCGAGGCGGCGCTCGACAGCGCCGTGCGCGCCGCCGCGTCGCTGTGCCTGGCGCTTGCGCGCGCCGGCGGCTGTGCGCTGCTGCTCCCCGGCGACCGCCGGCCGCGCGAGATCGGCCGCGACCTCGGCGGCTGGCCGGCGGCGCGCGCCCGGCTGGCGCTCGTGCAGGAGAGCGCGCGACCGCCGGGCAAAGGACGGATCGCCCCGCGCGCCGGCGCGGTGCTGTGGGTCACCGCGGCCGACTGCGGGACCGCGCCGCGCGCACTCGAGCACGTGCGCGCCGGCACGCGCCACGTCGTCACCCCCTCCGGCCCACCCGGCGGGCGTCCGGCGTTCGCGGTGGCCGGCTGCGGCGCCTACCCGGTCGCGCGCAAGCCGCGGAAGAGGCTCGCGTGATCGCGCCCGCCGCGGGCGCCGAGCGGCTCGCCCTGCGACTGGCCGTCTTCGCCGCGCTTGCGATCTTCGCCAGCGCTCACTGGGCGCGCCTCCTCGACGACCCGCCGATCGCCAGCACCGCCGCGTCGGTGCTGATCGCGACCGCGGGCGGCCTCGCGCTCGCGCGACTCGGGCGCATCCGCCACTCGCGCCTGACCGTCGTCGGGCTCGGTGGGCTCGTCGTGCTTGCCGTCGTCGCCGCCGAGCTGCTCGCCGCCGGGATTCCGGCGCAGACGCTGCTGCCGTCCGGGTGGTCGACGCTCGCGGCCGGGATCGAGCACGGACTCGGGTCGCTCGACCGCGTCGACTGGCCCTACGACGGCCCCGACGAGTGGATCCGGCGCGCCGTCCTGCTCAGCGGGCCGCTGGTGCTGGCGGCCGCGGCCGCCGTCACGTTCTGGCCGGGCGAGGGTGGCGCCGGCCGCAGCGCGCTGGGGCTCGCGATGCTCGTCGGGCTGTACGCGGTCGCGGTCGTCACCGACGACCCCGGTACGCCGCTGCTGCGGGGCTTGGGGCTGCTGACGCTGATCTCCGCCTGGCTCTGGCTGCCGCAGCTCCGTTTGCGCGACGCGGCGCCCGCAGTTGTCGCGCTGGTGGTCGCCGCCGCCTTCGCGGTCCCGATCGCGGTCGCCGCGGACGGCGACCGGCCGCTGATCGACTACCGATCCTGGACGCTCTTCGGCGCCGACGAGGTCGTCTCGTTCGACTGGAACCACGAGTACGGGCCGCTCGACTGGCCGCGGACCGGCACGACGATCCTGCTCGCCGAGTCGGACGAGCCGCATTACTGGAAGGTGGCGGCGCTGTCCGAGTTCGACGGCACGCGCTGGGAGCAGGGCGTCGCGACGGCTGGCGACGGCGCTGAGCCGCCGTTCGGCGGCGGCAGCTCAGGTGGAGACGGGGGTCGAGACCAGCAGGCGTACGACGTCGCCTGGAGCGAGCGGATCTCCTTCACGATCAAGGCGCTCGCAACCGACGTCGTGGTCGGCGCCGGCCTCACGTACGCGGTAGACGGCATCCAGGCGTCGGCCGCGCCGGACGGGTCGATCGCGCTGCTCGGCGCACCGCTGGAGCGCGGCGACACCTACCGCATTCGAGCCTACGATCCCGACCCCGGCGCGGGCGAGCTGCTCGCGGCGCCCGACGACTATCCGGAGGAGCTGCGCCGCGAGACGACGGTCACGCTGCCGCTGGCCGTCGAGGACCCGCGCAGGCGGCCGCCGGCGACCGAGTCGGCCCCGCTCGGCGAGGTCACGGTCACCGTCCCGCTGCGCGGAAGCGCCGACGCGACGGTCCGGCAGCGCGAGCGCGTCGACGACCTGCTGCGGCGGTCGGCGTATGGCGGCAGCTACGCGCTGGCGCAGAGGCTGACGGCCGGCGCGGCGACCGCCTACGAGGCGGTCCAGTCGATCGAGCGGCACCTGCGCGACAACTACAGATACAGGGAGCTGGTGCCCGACCGCCGCTACCCGCTCGAGGCGTTCCTGTTCAAGGACGGCCGCGGCTACTGCCAGCAGTTCTCCGGCGCGATGACGCTGATGCTGCGCATGGTCGGCATTCCCGCGCGCGTCGCGGCCGGATTCTCGCCCGGCGCGTACGACCGCGACGAGCGTGCGTACCGCGTGCGCGACCTCGACGCGCACTCGTGGGTCGAGGTCTACTTCGCCGGCATCGGCTGGGTGCCATTCGACCCGACGCCGACCGCCGCGCCGGCGACGTCGCAGACCGGCGGAGAGCTGGGCGCGATTGGGGCCGCGGCCGGCGAGCTGCGACTCGAGGACGACGACAGCCCCCGCCCGGACGCCCCGGCCGACGAGCCGATCGCCGAGGAGCCGGAGCCCCGCGACGGCCCGGGCGTGGCCGCGGGCGGCGGCGGGGGCCCGCGGGGATCGGTCGTGAGCGCCGGGGCGGTCGTGGCCGGCGCCCTGCTGGCCGCGCTCCTCGCGACGGCGATCGCCGCAGTCGCGACTCGCTGCGTCAGGCGGAGCCGCCTCGCTCCCGCCGACCTCGCCGATGCACAGCTGGCCGAGCTGCGCCGCGCGCTGACGCGGCTCGGCTGGGAGCTGGCCGAGAGCACCACGCTGGCCGGCCTCGAGCGGCGACTGGGCGCCGCGGTCGGCCCGTCCGCGGCGGCGTACGCGGCCGCGTTGCGCAGCGGCCGCTACAAGCCGCGCCCGGGTGCGGCGCCCGACCTGAGAGCTCGCCGCGCGCTGCGACGGGAGCTCGGCGCCCGCGGCGTCCGCGCGCGCCTGCGCAGCGTCATCGCGCTCCCGCCCGGTGGCCCGACGCCGATCCGCGGCGGCGGTCGACGCCCGCGCCGGTGCTGGATCACCACCAGGTTCCCGTAGCAGCGGATCGGCGGTCAGTAGCCTGCCTCGGGTGCCCGATTCCGCGGTCCCAGCCCTCGAGATCACCGCCCTCACCAAGCGCTACGACGACGGCACGCTCGCCGTCGAGGACTTCGAGCTGACCGTCCCCAGCGGCGCCTTCTTCGGGCTGCTCGGCCCCAACGGCGCCGGCAAGACGACGCTGATCAGCGCCATCTGCAACCTCGTCCGCGTGACCGAGGGCGAGATCCTCGTCTTCGGCGAGCCGGCCAAGTCGCTGCGGGCGCGCAGCTGGATCGGGCTGGCCGAGCAGGACATCAACCTCGACCGCTTTCTCACGGTGCGCGAGACGCTCGTTTACCACGGCGGCTACTTCGGCATGGGCGGCGACGAGGCGGAGGCACGCGCCGACGAGATGATCGAGGCGTTCGACCTGCGCGCCAAGCGCGGCGTGCGCACGCCGAAGCTCTCCGGCGGCCAGCGCCGGCGGCTGCTGCTCGCCCGCGCGCTGATGCACCGCCCGCGGCTGGTGATCCTCGACGAGCCGACCGCCGGCGTCGACTTCGAGCTGCGGCTCGACCTCTGGCGCTACATCCGCCGGCTGCATGCCGAGGGCACGACGATCCTCCTCACCACGCACTACCTCGAGGAGGCCGAGGAGCTGTGCGAGGAGATCGCGCTGATCCGCGGCGGCCGCCTGATCGCGCGCGACAGCTCCGAGGGCCTGCGCGAGCACTACGGCGTGGCGTCGCTCGCCGACGTCTACGTGCGCGCGATGCAGGTCGACGCCGGCGAGCGCGACCACGGAGCGCGGGCGGCCGGCGGCGCCGGCGCGCCGAGCGCCTCGGAGGTCGGGCCTTGAGCGGCAACCGCGGCATGGCATGGCTGGCGCGGCGCGAGGTGCTGCGCGTCTCGAAGCTGTGGACGCAGACGATCCTCGCGTCGGTCGTCTCGTCGTTCCTGTTCATCCTCGTCTTCGGCCTGTCGCTCGGCGGACGCATCCGCGAGGTCGGCGGCGTCGACTACGAGGTCTTCATCGTCCCCGGCCTGATCGCGATGGCGATGGTCCAGGCCGCGTACGCGAACAACGCCTCGACGATCTATCAGGGCCGCGCCGACCGCTTCATCAACGACGTCCTCTCAGCGCCGATGCACCCCTGGCAGATGACGCTCGGCTACGTCGTCGGCGGCGTCTTCCGCGGCCTGGCGATCGCGCTCGCGCTGCTCGCCCTGTCGGCACCCGTCACGGGCGTCCCGGTCGAGCAGCCGCTGGTGCTGGTCGTGGCGATCGTGCTCGCGCTGATCGGCTTCTCGGCGCTCGGCACGATCGTCGGCATCTACGCCGAGAGCTGGGACCACACGACGTTCATCCAGAACATCGTGATCCTGCCGCTGACGTTCACGGGCGGCGTCTTCTACTCGGTCAGCCTGCTGCCGTCGCCATGGGAGGAGATCTCCCACTTCAATCCGATCTTCTACCTCCTGCAGGCCGTCCGCCATGGCTTCCTCGGCAGCAGCGACGTCAGCCTCTGGCTCTCGCTCGGGGTGACCGCCGCCCTCGCGATCCCCTGCTACCTCTGGGCGCAGTGGCTGTTCACGAGCGGCCGCAAGCTGAAGGCGTAGGGCGCGATTGACCGACGGAGGGCGCACCGAGCCCGAGGTGGCGCCCGCCTCGGCGGAGCTCGCCGCGCTCGAGCGGCGGGTGGAGTCGTGCCGGCGCTGCCCGCGGCTGGTGGAGTGGCGCGAGCGGGTGGCGCGCGAGAAGCGGGCGGCGTACCGTGACGAGGAGTACTGGGGCCGGCCGGTGGCGGGCTTCGGCGATCCGCGGGCCGGGGTCTACATCCTCGGGCTCGCGCCGGCCGCGCACGGCGGCAACCGCACCGGCCGCGTGTTCACCGGCGACCGCTCGGGCGACTGGCTCTACGCCGCGCTGCACCGCACCGGCTTCGCCAACCAGCCGACCTCGGTCCGGCGCGACGACGGCCTGCGCCTCGACGGCGCCTTCGTCGCCGCGGCGGTCCGCTGCGCCCCGCCGGCGAACAAGCCGCTGCCGGGCGAGCGCGACAACTGCCTCCCCTACGCCGCCGAGGAGCTCGAGCTGATGCCATCCGTCCGCGTGGTCGTCGCGCTCGGCGGCTTCGCCTGGGACGCCGCCCTGCGCCTCACCGGCCGCATCCACCCGCGCCCGAGGTTCGGCCACGGCGCCGAGGCCCGGCTCGCCGACGGGCGCACGATGATCGGCTGCTACCACCCCAGCCAGCAGAACACCTTCACCGGCCGCCTCACCGAGCCGATGCTCGACGCCGTCCTCGCCCGCACCCGTGCGCTGGTGGAACGGCAGGCTGCAAGCTGACGCTCTGTTGTAGACACCCGCCTACATCGTCGCTATAGTCCGCGCTACCCCCCTTGCCGCCTTCGGCGGCGGGGATGCGGAGCCGCCCGAAAGGGCGGCTCCAGCGCTTTAAGGGGTAAGGCCCTTCCAGCGCTTGGGCCTGCGAACGGCGCCCTTCGCGTCCTGCACTTCGTCCGGAAACTGGCTCGACGCAAGTGCCCCTACTCGAATCGGCTTGTAGAACGAACCTCGCGGGAGCTTCCGCGGCGAGAGCGCCCAGCTTCGGTACTCGGTGTGGGGGTTCAGCACGCCCACAGGCGCCTTCAGATCCTCCCGGACAAACCGGATCGGCTCCTTGAGATCGCTGTCATTCGATATGACCACCGCCAGGTCGTAGCGCGCTCGGAAGCCGTCGATCAACAGGTGGCTCGCGAGGTTCACGTCGGAACCCTTCTCCTCGGTTTGCCAGACCTCGCGAAACTTGGGGCCACGCTTGGGCGGGTTCACAACAGCCCGGATCACTGGCCTCGTCATGAAATGCCCGAGATGGACGGTCAGGTTCGGGACGGTCGCGAGCGCTCGCAGGTACGTCTTCTGGCGCCGCTCGAGATCCTCGTCGCCGGGACGATCCTTGACCAGCGCTGTGAAGTACTTGATTCCGACGACCTCATCGCCGGGCACCATCCGTGAAGCCAGCGCGCCAAGATCGAGCCATCGGTACGGCGTTCCCTTGAGGCAGCCGTAGTAGAGGTTGAAGCCGTCTACATAGACAATGACGCGCTGGCGGGGCCGCATTCGGTCGGGGAGCCTACCGGGACCAGGCGGTGGCGAGAACGCCCGGTTACACCAGGACGACACGGTGCTACATGTGCCTGAGACCACGCTTCCGAGAGTCAACGGGGCAGCCGCTGCTGGTTCTCCACCGTCTATTGACGTCGCAGTGCTGCCCTATGACCGACGTGTGACGTGCGTCACAGAGCGCAACTTCGGGCGGTGGGTCGTGCTTGAGCTGGCAGGTCGATGCCGTATGGTGCCGGCCCTGGTCAAGAGCACATAGCCGAGTCTTCCGCCGTCCGCGGCGGGAGAACGGGGGAACCACTTGGGTCTTTCGAGGCCCTGGGGCGAATCGCCGGAGGTCCGGCGTAGCGCAGCTCTCTTGAGCGCGAGCCCGTCAGCTAACCCCGCAGGCGCGACAAGAGAGGAACACGCTCGCACATGCACGCCCGCACGTCCGTACCGCCACAGCTGAATGCGCTGGGATCTCCCCCGGCCTTCCGTGCACCCAAGCGACTCGCGCGCCTAGCGCTGGCGATCGCAGCGCTGACGCTGCTGCCGGCGGCGTTCGCAGATCGCGCCGAGGCGCAGGCCAGGGGCGCGGCCACCGTCGGCGGCGGGGCCGTCGCCGGCGAGCCGCCCAAGAAGCCGGCGGCGCGCGAGGCGCGCGGCTCGAAGGCGCGGCTGACCCGGAAGGGGCTGGCGATCCCTCCGGCCGATGCGCCGCCGAAGGTCAAGAAGGTCATCCGAGCGGGCAACAGGATCGCCAGGAAGCCGTACAAGTGGGGCGGCGGCCACGGCCGCTTGCGCGACAGCGGCTACGACTGCTCGGGCTCGATCAGCTTCGCGCTGCGCAAGGCACGCCTGATGAGAAGCTCGCTGAACTCGACGGGCTTCATGAGCTGGGGCCGACGCGGGCCAGGCAAGTGGATCACGATCCGCGCGAATTCGGGACACGCGTACATGGTCGTCGCCGGACTGCGCTTCGACACCAGCGCTCGCAGCCGGACGGGATCGCGCTGGACGCGCGAGATGCGCTCCCCGCGCGGCTACCGCGCCACCCACCCACCGCGGCTGTAGCAGCGCCACGCGAGGGCCGGCCGCCGGTCAAGGTCGAACGATTGCCGGGGACCGGACGCCCACGATCGTCCGAGAAGCTCGCTGTACGCTCGGATGGCCATGGCGCCGGATCCGCTCGCATCGTTCACGCCGCAGGTCCGCGAGTGGTTCTCGCGCTCGTTCGAGGCGCCGACGGCCGCACAGGAGCAGGCATGGCCGGCGATCGCGGGCGGCGAGCACGTGCTCGTGTCCGCCCCGACCGGATCGGGCAAGACGCTCGCGGCATTCCTCTGGGGGCTCGACCGGCTGGTGGCGAGCCCGCTCCCCGAGGGCGAGCGCCGGACGCGGCTGGTCTACGTCTCGCCGCTGAAGGCGCTCTCCTACGACGTCGAGAAGAACCTGCGCGCGCCGCTGAAGGGCATCGGCGGCGACGTCTCGGTGGCGATCCGCACCGGCGACACGCCGCAGCGCGAGCGCCAGGCGATGCTGCGCACGCCGCCGGACGTGCTGATCACCACGCCGGAGTCGCTCTACCTGATGCTCACCTCGCGCGCCCGCGAGCTCCTGACCGGCGTCGAGTGGGCGATCGTCGACGAGATCCACGCGGTCGCGCAGACCAAGCGCGGCGCGCACCTGGCCCTGACGCTGGAGCGGCTCGACCACCTCGTCCGCGGCGGCGACGCGGCGGCGGCAGGCATCCAGCGCATCGGGCTGTCGGCCACCCAGCGCCCGCTCGAGGAGGTCGGTCGCTTCCTGGTCGGGACCGGTCGTGACTGCCGGATCGTCGACACCGGCGTGCGCAAGCCGCTCGACCTGAAGATCCACATCCCGGTCGAGGACATGCGCGAGCCGGGCGCGCACGACGTGACCGATCCGGCTGTCGGCGGCATGGGCACGGCCGGAGGTGGCGACGACCTCGTCGGCCCGGGCGTCGACCCGGCGGCGCCCGGCAGCGAGGCGCCGTACGCCGACCCGCTCGCCGGCACGGGCTTCGGCGACGACCCGAATGCCGCCACCCGCCGCTCGATCTGGCCGGCGATCTACCCCGAGCTGCTCGAGCTGGTCCGCTCGCACACCTCGACGATCGTCTTCGTCAACGCGCGCCGCGCGGCGGAGCGGCTCGCGGTGCGGCTCAACGAGCTGGCGGGCGAGGAGGGGGCTCCCGCCGACATAGCCCGCGCTCATCACGGCTCGCTCGCGCGCGAGGAGCGCCTGGTGGTCGAGGACATGCTCAAGTCCGGCCAGCTGCCGTGCATCGTCGCCACCTCGTCGCTCGAGCTCGGGATCGACATGGGCGCGGTCGACCTCGTGCTCCAGGTCGAGTCGCCGAAGTCGGTGACCGCCGGCCTGCAGCGCATCGGGCGCGCGGGCCACAACGTCGGCGACGTCTCAAAGGGGCGGATCTTCCCGAAGTTCCGCGCCGATCTGCTCGAGTGCGCCGTGGTCGCGAAGCGGATGCGCGAGGGCGAGATCGAGTCGACGGTCGTGCCGCGCAACCCGCTCGACGTGCTCGCCCAGCAGATCGTGGCGATGGTGGGCGCGCCGCGCGCCGACGGCGACTCGGCCGACGGCGACGCATGGAGCGTGCCCGAGCTGCACGACGTCGTCCGCCGCGCCTACCCGTATGCCGAGCTGCCGCGCGAGCTGCTCGACCAGGTGCTCGACATGCTCGACGGCCGCTACCCGTCCGAGCAGTTCGCCGAGCTGCGCCCGCGGATCGTCTGGGACCGCGTGCAGGACACGATCCGCGCGCGCAAGGGCGCCCGCCAGCTCGCGATCGCCAACGCCGGCACGATCCCCGACCGCGGCCTCTACGGCGTCCACCTGCCCGATGGCCGCCGCGTCGGCGAGCTCGACGAGGAGATGGTCTACGAGGCGCGGCCCGGCCAGACGTTCCTGCTCGGCGCGTCGAGCTGGCGGATCGAGGAGATCACGCGCGACCGCGTGATCGTCACGCCCGCGCCCGGCGCGCCCGGCGCGATCCCATTCTGGCGCGGGGACGGCGTCGGGCGGCCGGCCGAGCTGGGCCGGGCGATCGGCGAGTTCGCGCGCTGGGCGGTCGACCAGGAGCCCGCCGCGCTCGCGCGCGACTACGACCTCGACGAGCGCGCCGCCGCCAACCTCGTCACGTACCTGCGCGAGCAGCAGGAGGCCACGCGCGTGGTCCCCTCCGATCGCACGATCGTCGTCGAGCGCTTCCGCGACGAGATCGGCGACTGGCGCCTGTGCGTGCTCTCGCCCTTCGGCGGCCGCGTCCACTCCGCCTGGGCACTCGCCCTCTCTGCCCGCATCCGCGACGAGCTCGGCCTCGAGTCGGACGCGATCTGGTCCGACGACGGGATCGTCGTCCACCTCCCGGACGCCGACGAGCCGCCGAGCGCCGATCTGGTGATGGTCGAGCCGGACGAGGTCGAGGAGCTGATCGTCGGCGAGCTGTCGGCATCCGCCCTCTACGGCGCGCGCTTCCGCGAGAACGCCGCCCGCGCGCTGCTGCTGCCGCGCGCCTACCCGGGCAAGCGCACGCCGCTGTGGCAGCAGCGGCTCAAGGCGCAGTCGCTGCTCGAGGTCGCCAAGGGCTACGGCCAGTTCCCGATCGTGCTCGAGACCTACCGCGAGTGCCTGCGCGACGTGCTCGACGTGCCGGGGCTCGAGGCGCTGCTGCGCGGGCTGCACACGCGCGAGCTGTCGCTGGTCGAGGTCGAGACCCAGCGCGCGTCGCCGTTCGCCTCGTCGCTGCTGTTCGACTACGTCGCGACCTACATGTACGAGGGCGACACGCCGAACGCCGAGCGGCGCGCGGCGGCGCTGTCGCTCGACCGCGATCTGCTGCGCGAGCTGCTCGGCCAGGAGGAGCTTCGCGAGCTGATCGACCCGGCGGCGCTCGCGGAGGTGGAGGCCGACCTCCAGCGCCTGAGCGACCGCACCCGCGCCGCCAACGCGGACGCGCTGCACGACGTGCTGCGCGCCGTCGGCGACCTGACCGCCGAGGAGGCGCAGCGTCGCTGCCTCGACGCGGTGTCGGCCGAGAAGATGCTCGCCGACCTCGCCCGCGAGCGCCGCGCGCTCGCGATGCGGATCGGCGGCGAGCAGCGCTGGGTCGCCGCCGAGGACGCCGGCCTCTACCGCGACGCCTTCGGGGCGGTCCCGCCCGGCGGCCTGCCCGAGGCGTTCCTCGAGGACGTCGAGGCGCCGTTCGAGCGCATCGTCCGCCGCTACGCCCGCACGCACGGGCCGTTCACGACGCGCGAGCTGCGCGACCGCTACGGCGTCGACCCCACCCCCGTGCTCGAGCCGC
Source organism: Thermoleophilaceae bacterium (assembly GCA_040881635.1). Lineage (GTDB taxonomy): Bacteria > Actinomycetota > Thermoleophilia > Solirubrobacterales > Thermoleophilaceae > JAAYBF01. Next base: position 12,422 of record JBBECV010000012.1, on the reverse strand, counting down.
TCGAGCGGGCGGGCACGCTCGTCCGCGGCGAGCTGCGCCCCGGGGGCAGCGAGCGCGAGTGGTGCGACGTCGACGTCCTGCGCCGCCTGCGCCGCGCCTCGCTCGCGAGCCTGCGCAAGGAGGTCGAGCCGGCCGAGCAGCGCACGCTCGCGCGCTTCCTGCCGACATGGCAGGGCGTCGACGCCTCGCCGCCGTCGGGCGCCGGCGTCGACCGCCTGCGCGAGATCCTCGTGCCGCTCCAGGGCCTCGCCCTCTCGCCCGAGACCTGGGAGCGGGACGTGCTCCCCCGCCGCACCGGCGCCTACACCCCCACCTGGCTCGACCAGCTCTGCTCCGCCGGCGAGCTGGTCTGGGTCGGCGCCGGCCCGCTCGGCCGCAACAGCGGCAAGGTCGCCCTCTACTTCCGCGACGACGCGCCGTGGCTGGGGCCCCCGCCGGTCAAGGGCGACGCGCCGGCCGAGCCGATCCACGAGGCGATCCGAGCGCGCCTGCGCGGCGGCGCCGCCTTCTGGGCCGACCTGCTGGCGGACGTCCGCGTGCCCGCTTCCGGCGCCGGCCCCAGCGACGCGAGCGCGGACGAAGCGCGTTCGGGCGGCTACGGCCGGGCGCCGGAGCCGGTCGAGCTCCAGGATGCGCTCTGGGATCTCGTCTGGGCCGGCGAGGTCACCAATGACGCGTTCGCCCCACTGCGCGCGCCCCGGCTGTCGCTCGCCGACGAGCAGCGCCGCGCGAGCCGCCGCTTCGCCCGCCGCCGCCGCGGCGCGACGCCGCACGTCCAGGGCCGCTGGTCGCTGACCGAGCAGCTCTTCCGCGACGCGCCCGACCACTCGGCCCGCATCCGCGCGCTCGCCGAGCTGCTGCTCGAGCGCTACGGCATCGTCACCCGCGAGACGGTGCTCGCCGAGGGCATCCCCGGCGGCTTCTCCTCCCTCTACGGCGAGCTCGCCAACCTCGAGACGCTCGGCAGCGCCCGCCGGGGCTACTTCGTCGAGGGCCTCGGGGGCGCCCAGTTCGCCCTCCCCGCCGCGATCGAGCGACTGCGCTCCCTGCGCGCCGACGACCGCGCCGGCGCTCAGATCCTCGCCGCCACCGATCCCGCCAACCCGTTCGGCGCCAGCCTGCCGTGGCCCAAGCGCGACGACGCGCGCCGCCCATCTCGCGTCCCCGGCGCCCACGTCGTCACGCTCGACGCCGACCCCGTCCTCTACGTCGAGCGTGCCGGCAAGGGCCTGCTCGCCCTCCGCGACCCACTCGCCGACGGCGGCGCCCCCGCCCCCTGGCTGACCGACGCCCTCGAGGCCCTCGCCGCCCACGTCCGCCGCGGCCGCCTCGACCGCCTCGCGATCGAGCGCTTCGACGGCGCCCCCGTCGTCGGCTCGGCCTTCGAGCCTTTCCTCGTCGAGGCCGGCTTCCGCCAGGGTCCCCGCCGCCTCACCCTCAGCGCCTGACTCAGCTTCGGCCGCCGCGCCGATCCTGGAGCTCGAAGAACATCAGCAGCGTGGCCATCCCGACGGCAAACGCCGCAACGGCGACCACTTGAGCCTCGAAGTCGGTCGCGTCCCCGCCGACAAGCAACCGACCCGCGACGAGCACGGTCAGGCCGACGACAATGCTGATGTTCGCGTACTTGAACTCCATGGCAGATAGTCTATACGAGCGCCAAGTCGATACCGAGAATGCCAAGCCCGAGACCACCGCCGAAGTAGCCGCCCACCCGCACCCGGAAGTCCAGCGTCTCGCGGGCCATGCCCGCAGAACGCCGACCGAGCCGGCCACGAATCCCCCGAGCACGATGCCGGCGCCCACGGCTGCCGCACAGGTGGCGAGGACAGTCGTCGCGGGGCCGGGTGAGAACGTCACCCGATCAAAGTGACGTGCGCCGACATCGCGCTCACGCACATGCGCTTCGATTCGCAGTCCGTTGCGCAACAACTCGCGGCCTACCCTCCTAGGAGGCTTTGACGAAACGGTTGGCGAAACGCTGGCGCGACGGGGCCGGTCGGGTCTAGGTTCGAGAGCGTCCCTACAAAAAGTGGCCGGGCGCTGCGCAAACAGCCCCGGCCGTGGCACAAGGAGCGTTAACTCCCCATGCACGACCAGCCTACCCCTGCCGAGCAGGACGACCACACCGACGGTCTGGTGCTCTCAATGCTGCTTGGCGCTGATGCTCAGCGTCCTTGGACGGTCGATGAGATCGCCCGAGAGATCGACAGTCCGATCCCAGCCGCTGACGCCGTTGCCCGCCTTGCCGGGGCAGGACTCGTCCACCGCTTGGACGGGTTCGTCTTCGCTACTCGCGCTGCGCAGCGCGGGCAGCGACTCGCGCTCTAGAAAGAGCGCGCGCACGCTCAAGCGTGCAAGACAGCTTGGCGAGCACCGTCAAGTCGGCGTGGAGTCGGACGCGCTCAAGCCCGCGAACTCTCAATGGCAGGAGGGACCAGTCGTGCTTGAGCCGTCCGAACTCGCGCTCGACCGAGGCGCGCTTGCGGTACAGGCCCTTCCACCGCAGGCTCTCGCGCGGGATCAGGGGGTGCAGGCGGTCGGCCTTGATCCACGTCGAAGCCGGCTTGCACTCGCCGGTCGGACAGCGCCACTTCGCCGCGCCGCGGTTGTAGTCCGATCCGGCGAACCGCCACGGCCCATGCTCACAGACCGGCGGCAGGTGGTCGCCGCGCTTCACCGCCCCGGTTTGACGAAGCGGGATGATCGGCAGGCAGTCGCGGTCCGCGCACTCGCCGTAGACGCGGGTGATGTCGTAGGCGCGGTCCATCGCCGCCGTCTCCACCGCGAACCCACGCGACCGGGCCGCGTCGATCAGCGGCGCGACGAACATCGACTCGTTCGCCCGCGCCGTCTCCACGCTCCACGACACCGGCAGCCCCGTCTTCACACAGACCGCCGCTTGGAGCTTGTAGCCGTAGAAGCCGCCGCCCTTGCGCGTCGACACCGCCGAGCGATGGCCCCACGAGGCATCGGGGTCGGAGAAGCGCTCGCGCTCTCGCCCGCCCTTGGAGACGTAGCGCTGGCCGTTCGCGTAGGCCGGCATGTCGGAGGCGTCGATAGCGACGTCGTCGCCGTAGCCCTTGAGCTTGCCCCGCAGGCCATCGGTCACCCGGCCGATGGCCTGGTCGAGCAACGCCTGGTGGGTGCGCAGCTTCTTGGCGAAGCGGTAGCAGGCCCACTCCGACGGCGGACCGTCCTTGCAGCCCAGCGCGGCTTGCAGAGCGTCGTGCTCATGGACCAGGCGAACGGTCCGGGTCCACGTCGGGATCGCATACCGCGCCTTCGCCAACGCCATCCCGACCATCGCGCGGATCGGGTAGCCGGGACGCCCCGTGGTGCGCGTCGCGCCGAGGTCGGCGATCAGGCGCGCGATCTCGGGCGAGTCGAGCAGTTCTGCAAGCTCGGCCGCAGCCGAGCGCGGTGCTACTTTGGGACCGTCCACGGAGCCAATACCTCTGTGGTCCAGACCCCCGGACGCGCCAACGTCGCGGGGGTCACTTTTTGCCTTGGTAGAGCGGTAAACTACCCGTCGCGTCGGACGGAACGGGGGTCGAAATGACCGCTCTGGTGCGCCGTCTCGACTACCTGCTCAGGCCGCGTTGGCGACGCGAGACGTGCAAGCGCTGCTGGCGGGAGAACCCGGTCGGATTCTCGGTCCCAGACGACGTGTGGCGCGCCGCTGTAC
>JBBECV010000012.1:0-8724 GCA_040881635.1 Thermoleophilaceae bacterium | reverse complement strand
CCCCCCCCCCCACACCAACCACGTCCTATGCCTGACGTGCTTCGACCGCTACGCGAACGCGCGCGGCTTCGACTGGGTTGCTCGCGGCTGCGAGTTCTACCCCGTGAGCCGCGTTGGCGCCAACCTCGCTATGAGCAGACCTTGCGATCGCGTTTGGAAACGCATTGGGAGCACAGCTCGTCGTTGGTCGGCCTGGTTGATCGCTCAGCGTAGTCGCGCTTCGGCCAGTTCCGGCAGTTCGAACAGAAGTGCCAGGTGTCGTAACGGGCGCCGTTGCGCTTGCGGTACTTGCGTGCCATTTGGGGACTCCTTAGCTCTTGATCCGGGGATTCGGCCCTACGTCGAGGCCCTGCAGGCGGCCGGCGTCGAAACCTTCGAGTCCTGTCAAGGCGGACCCGGTCACGCGGCGCCGGAGCCGGTGGTCATGTTCCACGGCGACCGCGCGGAGGGATTCAGAGCGCTCGCGGTGGCGCAGAGCGCGGGGCTCCCCGTCCTTGACCTGCGGCGCTACTGGCAGGTCGTAGACGGAGAGCCCTGCGGCCCCTACTGGGAGCTGTCCTTCCGAACTACAGCCGCTTGCAGTGAGAGCAGAGCGGGAGTCCGCCCGTGCCACTGATGCGGTTCTTCGCCTCGATGTTGTTGCCCTCGGTGCACTTGTCGTTGTTGTGGTGCTTGTCGGTACCGGGCAACTTCGAGCGGAACGGCGAGACCTTCGCCATGGGTAAATCCCTTCTTCTCGGATTGGTCCGCCGCGCGGCCGAGCCATCGGTTCGCACAGGCGGCAGTTCGGCCATGTTCTTATCAACAGGCCAGGACGTAGCCGCGTCGCGGACGAGCAACGGGAGGCGGGCCGCCCCTCCCAAGATGTCCGTGGCTCGGCAGGAGGGGCGGCCGTTTCCGAGAAGCGCGGCCGAATCTAGCCGTCGGCCAGGACGAAACGAGGGGGCGAAATGAGCGGCGCTGGGGTAGGCCGCGCCGCCGCGCGAGGTATTCCGAGATCGGCCGACACCGCACGGCCGCTCATAGAGCGGCGCGCGGAGTTTCGCCAAACCCTCCTAGGCCAGCCCGAGGGCGACACGGTCCATCGCGCCGCGATGCGGGTACGCGCGGTGCTGGTCGGGCGGGCGATCCGGTCGATCGAGGCGCCGCAGGAGCGCCATGCGATGGAGCGGTGGCCGGAGCGACTGGCGGGACGCGCCGTGCGCGCGGTGGAGGCGCGCGGCAAGCATCTGCTGATCCGCTTCGAGGGTGGCCTGACGCTGCACTCGCATCTGCGGATGGGCGGCATGTGGGGCGTGTACCGACATGGCGAGCGGTGGCGACGCTCCCTGCGACGCGCGTGGCTGGTCATCCACACCGACGAGCACGACGTCGTGCAGTTCGACGGGCCGGTGCTGGAGCTGATGACCGATGCGCGCACGCGCTCCGACCCACGCCTCGCGCGCCTGGGCCCGGACATCGTCGCCGACGAGTTCGACGAGCGAGCCTTCCTCGCCCGTCTGCGGGAGGACGACCAGACGCGCGCGATCGGCGACGCGCTGCTCGACCAGCGCAACCTCGCGGGCATCGGCAACATCTGGAAGTCCGAGGGCTGCTTCGCCGCCGGCATCGATCCCTGGCGCCCGACGGCCGACGTGACCGACGACGAGGCGCTCGCGATCGTCCGCGCCACCCGGCCGCCGATGCGCGAGTCCGCGCGCGGCGCACGGCGCCACGGCGGCACCCTCGTCTACGACCGCGCCGGCCTACCCTGCCGGCGCTGCGGCACCGTCATCCGCGGCCGCGGCCAGGGGGACGACAACCGCACCGCCTACTGGTGCCCCTCCTGCCAGTCCTGACCCGCCCGCGGCGACACATGCCGCCGGTCGCTATGCGCATCCCGTCGCGACGGCGAGCGCGCGGCAGACCTCGTGCATCCGCGCTCCCGACAGTCCCGCGATGCGCTCGGTGAGCAGCGCCTTGGGCACGACGCGCAGGTTGTCGAGGCTTATGGCGCACTCGCCGGACATCCCGTCGTCGTCGGTCAGCCGGACCTCCGTCGGAATGCCTCGTACCGTCTTCGTGACCAGTGCGACGGTGACCTGGCTCAGGACGGGCAGTGCCGCCTCGCGCGTCAGGACGCAAACCGGCCGCCGTCCCTCGTCGGGAAGCTCGAGCCAGCAGACGTCGCCGCGGCTCACCATGGCTCCTCCCTGATCGCGTCGCGGGCGGCTGCCTCGGCCCAGTCTCGCTCCTCGTCGGTCTGGGGCATGCGACGGTAGCCCTCGACGATGCGGCGGTCGATCTCCGCGGCGGTGTCGTCGTGGAGGTAGTCGTCGATGGCGTCGCGGATGAGCGCGGAGCGAGACCGTCCCTCACGCGCTGCGCGCTCGTCGAGCCGCGCGAGCAGCGCCTCGGTCAGCTGGACGATCGTCTGCGTTCGAGGGATCACCATATGGTATCCAATGGTCACTGCCGGCGAGGCGTCGGTCTCCATGCCGGAGTAGGGCAGGCAGTGGCCACCGCGCCCCCTACGATCTTCGCGTGGGACGCATGAGCGAGACGAGGCGGCCGTTGATCCGCGTCGGCCACAAGGGGGCCGACCACGTCGCACCGGGCAACACGGCGGAGAGCTTCGAGGCGGCGCTGGAGCTGGGCGTCGACATGATCGAGTTCGACGTGCTGCCCGCGGCCGACGGCACGCTGGTACTGGCCCACGACCCCGAGGACGCCGCCTGCCGCACGTGCATGACGCTCGAGCAGGGCCTCGACCACTTCGCCGCCGAGGCGTACAACGGCATCGAGCTCGACGTGGACCTCAAGGTGCCCGGCTACGAGCGCGAGGTGGTCAAGGGCTTGGGCGAGCGCGGCCTGCTCACCCGCTCGCTGATCTCGTCCACCTATCCCGAGAGCCTGACGCTCGTCCGCGAGCTCGACGGCCACGTCCGCCGCGGCTGGTCGGTCCCGCGCGCCCGGCGCGACTACACCCAGAGTCGCCTCTACAAGCTCCCCGCCTACGGGCTGGTGGGATGGTGGCGCGCCACCCTGCCGGCGAGGGCGGCGCGTGCGATCGAGCGCGGCGCCTGCGAGGCGCTGATGGCCCACCGCCTGCTGGTCAGCCGCGAGCTCGTCCGCCGCGTCGACGCCGCCGGCGGCCAGCTCTACGTCTGGACCGTCGACGACCCCGCCGAGATCGCCCGCCTCGAGCGCCTCGGCGTCCACGCCGTCATCACCAACGACCCCCGCCTGTTCGGCTGACCGGGCTCAGTCGTCGAGGCCAGGACCAGCGGGCTCGTCTGGGGCATGGCCGGCCTTCACCGACGCCGCGAGCAACGAGACGGCTTGCTGGGAGAGCCTCTGCCCCGCCTCGATCCGCTCGGACGGAGTGAGGCTCCGGGCGTTGTCGGCGACCCAACTGGCTGGGCAGCCAGGATGCTGGTAGCTTCGAGGGTCCTATCGAGGCGGCGGTCGACACCTGGGAGGCAGCGCCGGAGGTCGACCGGCTGACGCCCGAGCCGCTGCCGCCCGGCCCGACCGCACCGGGGCCGTTGGTATTCGCGGACTTCCTGCTGCGGCCGGACACGTTCCTCGAGCGGGCTCGCGCCCGCTATGGCACCCCGTTCACCGTCCACCTCTCGGCGCAGCGAACGATCGTGATGACCGACGACCCGGCGGTGATCAAGCAGGTCTTCACCAGCGACCCGACCAAGCTGCTGGCCGGCGTCGGCAACGAGGTGCTCAAGCCGCTGCTCGGCCCGCGCTCGGTGCTGACGCTCGACGAGCCAGAGCACATGCGCCAGCGCAAGCTGCTGCTGCCGCCGTTCCACGGCGAGCGGATGGCGCTCTACGGCGAGACGATCGCCGCGGCGACCGAGCGGGCGATCGCCGGCTGGCCGACCGGCGGGCCGTTCGCCGTCCAGCCGTCGATGCAGGCGATCACGCTCGAGGTGATCATGCGGGCGGTCTTCGGCGTCCAGGACCGGGCGCGGCTCGACCAGGTCGCCGCCCCGCTGCGCGCGCTGCTCGACTCGATGGCCGACAACCGGCGCCTGTTCGCGCTGCAGCTCTCGAGCTCGAAGCGCCGCGGCCGGCTCAACCCCTGGGAGCGCTTCCGCAGGGCCCTGCTGCGCCCCGCGGACGCCGTCCTGCTCGAGGAGATCCGCGCCCACCGCGCCGACCCCGCGTCGGACGAGCGCGACGACATCCTGTCGCTGCTGCTCTCCGCCCGCGACGAGGAGGGCGAGGGCCTGACCGACGCGGAGCTGCGCGACGAGCTGATGACGCTGCTGCTCGCCGGGCACGAGACGACCGCGACGGCGCTGTCATGGACGCTCGAGCGGCTGGTGCGCCACCCGGACGTGCTGTCGCGGCTGACGGAGGAGGTGCGCGGCGGCGACGACGACGACGACGGCTACCTCGACGCCGTGATCAAGGAGTCGCTGCGGCTGCGTCCGGTCGTCCCGGCCGTCGCCCGCTACCTGACCGAGCCGACCGAGCTCGGCGGACGCGTGCTCCCCGCGGGCGTCCACATCACCCCGTCGATCTACCTCACCCACCGCAACCCGGCGATCTACGCCGAGCCGGCCCGCTTCCGCCCCGAGCGCTTCCTCGAGCGCCCGGCCGGCACCTACGAGTGGATCCCGTTCGGCGGCGGCACCCGCCGCTGCCTCGGCGCCACCTTCGCGCTGTTCGAGATGAAGGTGGCGCTCACGACGATCCTCCGCAACCTCGACCTCGCCACGACCGACGCGCGGCCGGAGCGCATCGCCCGCCGTGCGATCACGTTCAGCCCTGGTCGGGGCGGGCGGATACGCGTCGAGCGGCGCCGCTGACCGCCGCGCCCTCGACCACGCACACCGCGTCCGAGCGTCCGGGCGGGCGGCCGCCGACGACGCCCTTCAGCCCACCGCGCGTGATCCACCGCGCGCGGCGCACGACCACCACGCGCCTGCGTCCCGACCGCTTGCGCTCGCGCACGGCCCGCCACTGGAGCAGCACGACGCCGCGCAGGCGGAAGCGCTCGCCCGCGGGCGGATCGGCGATGCCGCCGAAGCTCCAGCCGCGCTGCGCCTGACGAAAGCGCGCCGAGCCGGCCGCGACCCACTTCGACGGCCTGCCGGTCCGCGTCCAGCGGCGGCGCTCGCCCTCCTCCTCGGCCGGCGCCAGCCACTGCAGCACGAAGCGCATCCGCATCCGCTGGCGCGTGCCGTTGCCCGGCATCCCCGCGCGCACGCCGACGACGTTGCGCTTGCGATCGGTGTCGCAGACGTTGATCGTCGCCCACGGCCGGTGCTTGGGCACCGCCTGCGCGACGGCGGGGGCCGCGAGCAGGGCGACGGCGAGGATCGAGAGCGTCAGGCGGCGCATCCCGTCCCGATCCTAGAGACCGGCGCGCGGATGCATCGCAGTCCCCGCCCAGGGCCATGACGAGCGTGAGACCACAGCGGCGATCGACAGGACGCTGCGCCGCCGCCGCGACGCCGCGCTCTCCTGAGGATCTCGCACGATTGTGGGGGACCAGGCGCACCCGATCGTGCGAGATGCGGGCGAACGGCGAAGTCGCGCGCCGCCACGCCTGCGATCATCTCCGCATGTACGAGGGGGGTGACACTGCCGAGCTTCTGGCCAGCGTCAAGGTCTTCTCGGAGCTCGAGCCGCGCGAGCTCCAGGAGGTCGCGCAGGTGGCGGTGCCGCGCAGCTTCGAGCGCGGCGAGATCATCTTCCGCGAGGGCGACCCGGGCGACACGTGCTACGTCGTGCGCTCCGGGACGGTCAGCATCCGCCGCGAGCATCCCGACGGCCGCACGCGCGCGCTCGCCGAGCTGCGCCCCGGCTCGATCTTCGGCGAGCTGTCGATGTTCGGCGCCGAGACGCGCTCGGCGACCGCCGAGGCGCTCGAGCCGAGCAGCCTCGTGGCGATCCTGCGCGGCGACGTCCAGCGCGTCATCCGCTCGTCTCCGGACATCGCCTTCAAGATGCTCGCCGAGCTCGCGGACCGCGTGCGCCTCGTCAACGAGCAGCTCACGCGCCAGTCGTTCCAGACGGTGGCGGGGCGGGTCGCGAGCACGCTCGCGGCGCAGGTGGTCACGCGGCAGGCCGAGGGGGCCGGCGAGCGCGACGTCGTGATCAAGGCAACCCAGTCGGACATCGCCCAGCTCGCGGGGACGTCGCGCGAGAGCGCCAGCCGCTTCCTCGCCACGCTCGCCCGCGAGGGCGTCGTGACGCTCGCCCGCGGTCGCGTCACCGTCCATGAGCCCGAGCGCCTGCGCGGCTTCATCCACTAGGCGTCCGCCCCCGCGCGACGGCGGCACGGACCAGCCGAGTGGGACGAAGGTCGGAGACGTCTCCGTCTCCGTCTATGTTTCCGGCGTGGTCGTCACGCCCTGGGGTAGGAGCGACGAGCTGCGATCCCGGAAGCTGCGCCCGGGGCCGGGCGCGTCGCGCGAGGAGGTCAAGGCGAATCAGCGCGAGCGGCTGTTCGGCGCGATGGTCGCCGCCGTCGAGGAACGCGGCTACGAGAAGACGCGCGTGGCGGACCTGCTCGAGACCTCGGGCGTCTCGCGCAACACGTTCTACAAGCACTTCGGCAACAAGCGCGAGTGCTTCTTCGCCACGGTCGACGCGGTGACGGCCGCGGGCAGTGCGCGCGTCGTGGCGGCGTACGAGGGTCACGACGGCACATGGGACGAGCGGCTCAGCGCGGCGCTCTTGGCGCTCGTCGACCTGATCGTCGAGCATCCGGCCGCCGGCCGCCTGTACTACGTCGAGACCTATACGGCGGGGCCGGAGGCGATTCGCGAGCTGGAAGCGGTGGGCGACCGGCTCGAAACGGTCGTCCGCAGGGCGCTCGAAGAGTCGCCGCGGCACGCGGAGATGCCGCGCGAGATCGTGCGAGCGGTCCTGCGCGGCCTGCACCGCATCATCCAGACGCGCCTGCGCTCCGGGCGCGAGCGGCGCCTGCTCGCCGAGGGTCCCGAGCTTCTGCGCTGGGCGCTCGGCTACCGAACGCCACCGCAGCGCCTCGTGCGTCCGCGCAAGCCCCCCGCTCGCGCGTTCGCCACCCCGCCCGCTCCGCCGCCCCACCAGGCACGCGACCGGATCATGACGGCCGTCATCGAGCTGATGGCGGAGCAGAGCTACCAGGCGCTCAAGATCACGGACATCGCGCAGCGCGCGGCGATCTCGCTCACGACCTTCTACGCCCACTTCGACGGCAAGGACGACGCCGTCGTCGCGGCGCTGCGGCGCGCCGCCGACCGTGCGCTCGAGGCGACCGCGCCCGCCTACCACCAGGCGCCCGACTGGCCGCACGCGATCGGGGCGACGGTGCGGGCGTTCTTCGCGTTCCTCGCGATCGAGCGGCCGTTCGCGCAGTTCGGCGGCGTCGGCTCGCACTCCGGCAGCCGGCTCGTCGTCGAGGTCCGTCACCAGCTGCTGACGGCCGGCCAGGAGTTCCTGGCCGAGGGCTATCGCCAGCACCCTGAGGTGCACCCGATCGTCGGCGAGGCGATCGGCGCCGCCCTCGACGCGCTGCTGTTCGACCAGGTGCTCAACAGGGGACCGGATCGCCTCTACGAGATGACCTCGACCGCGACCTACGTCGCACTCGTCCCGTTCGTCGGTCCCGAGGAGGCGTGTGCGGTCGCGAACCGAAGCCGATAGCCTGCCCGGCGGTGTTCGTACTCAACTTCTACTCCCCCGTATTCATCGATCAGCTCAAGCGGGGTCGCAAGACGGCGACGATCCGGCTCGGCGACAAGGCCTCCAAGTACCGCAAGGGCGAGGTCGTGCTCGTCACCGTCGGCTTCCAGCACGCGCCGCGTGAGCGGATCTTCGAGGCGGTGATCGACGGCGTCGAGGTCAAGCGCGTCAGCGAGCTCTCGCCGCGCGACGTCGAGCACGACAACCCCGAGTTCCGGCGCCTCGACGAGACGGTCCACTTCCTCGAGCAGATCTACGGCCGCAAGGTCGCCGAGGACGACGTCGTCACCGTCGTCCGCTTCTCGCAGATCTCCGACCGCCCGTCGGAGATCACCGAGCGCCTGCGCCCGGACGCGCCCTCCCAGAACTAGCCGCCGCCCACCCTGGCACTCTCGGTGGTAGAGTGCCAAGCGAGTTGGAGAGTTCAGTCTTAGACCGGAGGTACGGAAGCTGATGAAGCTCAAGCCCCTCGGCGATCGCTTGATCGTCCAGGCCATCGAGGAGGAGGAGACGACCGCCAGCGGCATCGTCCTGCCCGACACCGCGAAGGAGAAGCCGCAGCGCGGCAAGGTGATCGCGGTCGGCGACGGCAGGTGGGACGAGGACGGCGAGAAGCGGATTCCGCTCGACGTCTCCGAGGGCGACGAGGTCCTCTACTCCAAGTACGGCGGCACCGACATCAACGTGGAGGGCGACGACCTGCTCGTCCTGCGCGAGTCGGACGTGCTCGCCAAGGTCGGCTAGCCGAAAAGCAGCCGGCTCGGCCGGCTGCGCCGGAATGGCTCAGCCGCCGCACCGCTCAGAAACCTTCCAAGGAACGACGGAGGAATAGAACGAAGATGGCTCACAAGGAGCTCAAGTACGACCAGGAGGCCCGCTCGGCTCTGTTGGCCGGCGTAGACGCCGTCGCCAACGCCGTCAAGGTCACCCTCGGCCCGAAGGGCCGCTACGTGGTGCTGGACAAGAAGTTCGGCGCCCCGACCATCACCAACGACGGCGTCACGATCGCGCGTGAGATCGAGGTCGAGGACGTCTTCGAGAACC
>JBBECV010000011.1:84543-135982 GCA_040881635.1 Thermoleophilaceae bacterium | reverse complement strand
CAGCCTCCAAGGAGGCCCGGATGAACAACGTGATCAGGTTCTACACCTAGGCGATGGCGTTGCGGGCCGTCCTGCTCGACGCGCTCGGCACGCTCGTCGAGCTGCGGCCGCCGGCGCCGCGGCTGCGGGCCGCGATCGGGCGGCGCTCGGGCGTGGACATCGGTGTGGAGGCCGCGGAGCGGGGGTTCGCCGCGGAGATCGAGCACTACCTCGCCAACCACATCCGCGGCGGCGACGAGCAGGGGCTCGACCGGCTGCGCGACGAGTGCGCCGAGGTGATGCGCACGGCGATCGACCGGCCCGAGCTCGACCACGCGGCCGTGCGCGCGGCGATGCTCGAGTCGCTCGAGTTCGCCGCGTTCCCCGACGTCGTCCCGGCGCTGACCGAGCTGCGCGAGCGCGGGCTGCGGCTGGTCGTCGTCAGCAACTGGGACTGCTCGCTGCCGCGCTGGTTGGCGGCGGCGGGGCTCGACGGCCTGCTCGACGGCGCGGTGTCGTCGGCCGCCGTCGGCGTCGCGAAGCCGGGGGCGGCCGTCTTCGAGGCTGGGCTCGAGCTGGCCGGCTGCGCGGCGGCGGAGGCGGTCCACGCCGGCGACTCGCTCGGCAACGACGTCGAGGGCGCCCGCGCCGCCGGCCTGCGCGGGATCCTCGTCCAGCGCGAGGGCGAGGCGCCGGTGGGCGTCGAGGCCGTCGCGTCGCTGCGCGAGCTGTCCGGCATAGTCTGAGCGGCATGGACGAGGCCTCCTCCCCGGGCGATCCGGGCTCGCCCGACTGGCCGCCGTGGTTCGCGTTCGCCGGCTTCGGCGGCGCGCTGATCGCGACGCTGGTCGCCGTCGCGGTCGTCTTCGGCGTGGCCGGGATCGACGTCGACGACGACTCAGCCGTGCTCACCGTCGTCGCCACGCTGATCCAGAGCGCCTTCTTCGTCGGCGTCGCCTACCTGCTCGCGCGCTCGGTCGCGCGTCCGCGGTCGTGGCACTTCGGATTCCGCCGTGCGCCGCTCTGGCCGACCGTCGGCTGGGCCGCGCTCGGGATGCTCGCCTTCTACGCCCTCGGCGCGATCTACATCGCGCTCGTCGATCCGGACGTCGAGCAGGACGTCACCGACAGCCTCGGCGCGGGCGACAGCACGCTCGGGCTGATCGCCGCGGGGGTGATGGTGATCGCGATCGCGCCGGTCGTCGAGGAGGTCTTCTTCCGCGGCTTCTTCTACCGCGCCCTGCGCACCCGCTGGTCGATCCCGCTCGCGGCCGTGGTCGGCGGCCTGGTCTTCGGCGTCATCCACTACGACTTCGAGGGCCCCGACGGCCTGCTGCTGCTGCCGCCGCTCGCGGCGCTCGGCGCGATCCTCTGCCTGGTGTACGAGCGCACGGGAACGCTCTACGCGGTGATCGGCATGCACGCCTTCAACAACACCGTCGCCTTCGCCGCCCAGGCCGACGACGGCTGGCGGGTCGCGGTCGTGGCCGGGCCGCTGATGCTCGCGGCGGTCGCGATCGTCCCGCGACTGCTCCCGAGCGGCCCGGCGCCGCTGCCCCCGGGACAGGCTCGCGCGGACTCCGGCGCCCAGTTATCTTTGCCGCTCTGATGAGCCGTCCGACCATCGCGATCGTGGCCGCCTTGGCCGCGCTGGCCCTCACCGCTCCGGCGGTGGCCGCGCAGGAGACGACGCCGACGGCGACGACGCCAGCTCCCCCGCCGCCCGAGGAGGTGGAGCCCGAGCCGGGCTCCGAGCCGAAGGGCGGCAAGGCCTCGATCGACGTCGACGACGGTGTCGCGACGCGCAAGCTGCGCTACGTCGCATACCGCGACACGATCGTCGTCCGCGGCAAGGTGCGGCCCTTCGTGCGCGGCCAGGTCGCCGTGCTCCACGTCCGGCGCAAGGGCCGGCCGGTCGGGCGCAAGCGCGCGAGGATCCGCCGCGCGAAGAATGGGGCCGGCAAGGTCGCGTTCAAGCTGAAGATGCGCCGCAAGGGCCTGTTCAGGCTGAGCATCCGTCACCGCGCGACGGCACGGCAGCGGGCGTTCAAGTCGGAGCCGGTGCGCGTGCGCGCGATCGCGACGAGCGCGGGCGAGGGCGCGCGCGGGACGCGCGTCCTGCTGCTCCAGCGCGGCCTCAAGCGGCTCGGCTTCGCGGTGCCCGTCACCGGCCACTACGACGCCGGCACCTCGCGTGCGGTGATCGCCTTCCGCAAGGCCAACGGCATGGAGCGGATCGGCTACGCCAGCTCGACCGTCTACTCGATGGTCCTGCGCGGCGAGGGGGCGTTCGAGCCGAAGTTCCCCCGCGCCGGCTACCACGTCGAGTACGACTGGTCGCGCCAGGTGCTCGCCTTCGTGCGCAACGGCCGCACCTGGCGCGCCTACCACAGCTCCTCCGGCACCGCCGCCACGCCGACGGTCTTCGGGACCTTCACCTTCTACCGCAAGGAGCCGGGCACCAACCATCTCGGCATGGTCCAGTCGAACTACTTCATCCGCGGCTACGCCATCCACGGCTACCACTCGGTGCCGATCTACCCGGCCAGCCACGGCTGCCTCCGGGTCCCAATCCCCAACGCCTACCAGATCGACCGCCAGATCTCGCTGGGGATGAAGATCATGGTCTACCGCTGAGCGCGGCGTAGACCTTCGCTCTCCATTGTCCTCGGGTGAGGCCATGGGCTGACGCCCTATGGCCCACCCTGCGTCCTCGGATAGCTCGGTCTACGCCACGCTCAGGGCGTGGCTGGCTACTCCGAGTTCGGCACTGGATCCGGCGTCGGCTCCGGCACCGGGTCGGGCGTCGGGATCGGCGTCGGCTCCGGTGGAGTCGGCTGTGGTGACGGGTCCGGGGTCGGCTGTGGCGACGGCGGTGGCACAGGCGCTGGCGAGGGAGCCGGCTGAGGGTCGGGAGACGGCTCGGGTGTCGACGGAACCTCGCTGACCGGCTCGTCGGCGGTGGGCTCCGGCTCCGGCTCGACGACGTCGGTAGCCGGCGGCTCCGGTGTCGCCTCGACCGGGTCGGTCGCCGCGAGCGCCGTGGTGGCGCCCTCGCCGTCGCCCGCCGCCGTCGCGGCCCTCACCGTCGGAGCGCCCGGGACCGAGCCGCCGCCGAGGTAGTGGCGCGGGTCGCGGGCCTGGCCGTCGACGCGGGTCTCGAAGTGCAGGTGCGGGCCGGTGCAGGTGCCGGTGCAGCCGACGTAGCCGATCACCTGCCCCTTGCGGACCCTCTGGCCGGATGAGGCGGTGGAGCGGGACATGTGGGCGTAGCAGGTCTCGAAGCGGCTGGAGTGCTTTACGCAGACCATGTTCCCGTACCCGCCCTGGGCGCCGCTGAAGCTCACGACGCCGCACTCGGCGGCGCGGATCGGCGTTCCGGTCGGGGCGGCGATGTCGATGCCGTCGTGGTTGCGGCCCCAGCGAGGTCCGAAGTTGGAGGTCACGGTCCCCTTGACCGGCGAGCCGAGCCGCAGCGTGCCGCAGGAGACGCGTCCCTTGCTCGGAGCCGGCCGCGACACCGGCAGCGTCCGCGGCGCGGCTGGCACGTCGCCGCCGCGGCGCTCGCGCACGTCGGGCTCGCCGCCGCCCACGGGCGGGACGGTGCCGCCGGTCGGGGCGTCCGCGCGTCCGCGCACGACGGCCACGTCGGGGACGCGCAAGTCCGCGCCGGTGCGCTCGCGGACGATCACCGCCACGTCGCCGCCGCCCTGCGCCACCGCGGCGGCGGCCTGCTCGAAGCCGAACAGCGACGTCCACGTCACCGGGCCGACGATTCCGTCGACGAGCAGGCCGGCGCGGGCCTGGAAGTCGCGCACGGCGCCGTCGGTGACCGGCCCGAAGACGCCGTCGACCGGGATGTCGAGCTCGCGCTGGATCTCGGCCACGGCCGTGCCGCGGCTTCCCAGCCGGTACATCGTCGACGCGGGCGCCGGGT
Source organism: Thermoleophilaceae bacterium (assembly GCA_040881635.1). Taxonomy (GTDB): domain Bacteria; phylum Actinomycetota; class Thermoleophilia; order Solirubrobacterales; family Thermoleophilaceae; genus JAAYBF01. The sequence goes on along the minus strand of JBBECV010000011.1, from coordinate 132,066 downwards.
CGATCGCCCGGGCGGCCGGCGAGGCGTGCGCCACGTCGGCGCCGCGGCCGAGGCTCGCGGCGGCGGCGAAGACGCTCGCCGCCGGGCCGGCGACCATCAGCGTGCTGAGCGCCACCGACGCGCGCCGCCGGCGGGCGAGCGAGCGCCGTACGGCCGGTGTGATGCGGCGCCGGTGCAGCGACCGCTCGAGCGAGCGCTGCCACGGCGCCGGGAGGGCCAGATCGCGATGCGAAGCGTTCATCCCCGTGTGCTCCTCTTCCTTCGTGCCTACGGGGTTAGCTGTCGGGCTCGCGCTGGAAGTGCGCTACGCGACTGCGGTGTCGCGATTCGCCCCGGACGGCCGGGCGGCCGCCATCTGGGTCCCCCGCTCCCGGTCGCCCTGAGCTTCCGGGACTCGGCGTTTGGACGGTTATGTAAACAGCGAGTCGCGCGCAAGGTAGCGGCGCCCGCAGGCGGAGGCAAGTGCCGCGCGGCATATGCTCCCCGCCGTGACCGCCCGCGACCGCCTGATCGCCGAGCTGCGCGAGCACGCGCTCGTGCTCGGCAGGGTGACGCTGTCGAGCGGCCTCGAGGCGGACTACTACGTCGACGCCAAGCGCGCGACGCTGCGCCCAACGGGCTTCGCGGCGATGGGCGAGCTGGTCGCGGCGGAGGCGAAGCGGCTCGGCGCGACGGCCGTCGGCGGCCTGACGATGGGCGCCGATCCGGTCGCCTGCGCGGCGCTCGCCGCCGGCGCCCACGTCAAGGCCTTCTTCGTCCGCAAGGACCGCAAGCAGCACGGCCTGCAGCGCTGGGTCGAGGGCCCGCCGCTCGATCGAGGTGCGGATCGCTGCCTGATCGTCGAGGACGTCGTCACCACCGGCGGCTCGACGCTGCAGGCGATCGAGCGCGTCCGCGAGGAGGGCCTGGAGATCGTCGGCGTCGTCAGCGTGCTCGACCGGCTCGCCGGCGGCGGGGCGAAGATCGAGGCCGCCGCGGGAGCCCCGTACGTGGCCCTGGCGACGATCGACGACGTCTATCCCGATCGGCCCGACCGCTAGCCGAAGCGGCGCCCGCGCCGGTTTCCGCTTGACCGGCGTGCATAATTGAGCATCGCCAGTGGATGGGAGCAGCGGTGCCGGAGGCGACGACGAAGCAGGTCAGCAGCACCGCCCTCCTAGCGGCTCGTCGTTTGCGCGAGCTGGGAGCGACCACATGACCGCACGGCCGAGGCTTGTCCACCAGGCGCTCGTCTACGAGTCGGCGGACGACTTCGCCGCAGCGGCGACGCCGTTCCTGCTCGAGGGCCTGGAGCTCGGCGACACCCTGTTCGCGACGACGACGGCCGCGAACGTCGACGCGCTGCGCGAGGCGCTCGGCGCCGACGCCGGCCGCGTAGAGCTTCACGACACCGAGCAGTGGTGCACGCACCCGCCCGACCGGCTCGCCGCGGTTCGCCGGGTGGTCGACTCCGTGCCCGCCGGACGCGAGCTGCGCGCGCTCGGCGAGCCGATCTGGAGGGGCTCGGACGCCGTCCGCCGAGAGTGGGCGCGCTACGAGTCGATCATCAACCTGGCGCTCGCCGACGCGCCGCTGCGCTTCGTCTGCCTCTACGACGGGTCGCTGCCCGGCGAGATCGTGCGACACGCACACTGCACCCACCCCGAGCTGGCCGGGCACGGCGCCGCCGCGCCGTCGGCTGAGTTCGTCGAGCCCGACCGCTACGTCGCCTCGCTCGACCGAGCGAAGCGCCCCGTCCCGGACGCGGGCGTCCACGACGTCGCCTTCGACGGCGACCCCCACGACTTCCGCGCGGCCGTCGCCGCCGTCGCACGCCGGCTCGGCGTCGGCTCGGGGCGCATCGACGACGTCGTCCTCGCCGCCAACGAGATCGCCTCGAACGCGGTCGTCCACGGCAGCCCTCCGATCGGGGCCCGCGCCTGGATCGACGACGACGAATTCGTCTGCGAGATCTCCGACTCCGGTCGCGGCCTGCGCGACCCGCTCGCGGGCTGGACGATTCCCAAGCGCGCGAACCCGGGCGGCTGGGGGCTCGCCGTCGCGCGCCGCCTCTGCGACGCGCTCGACATCGTCCCCCGCGACGACGGCACCGACATCCGCCTGCACGTCTCGCTCGAGCGGGTGCCCCAGCCGGTCTCCTGACCGAGGGCCTCAGTGCCCCGGGCAGGATTCGAACCTGCGGCCTACCCCTTAGGAGGGGGTCGCTCTATCCATCTGAGCTACCGGGGCCTGCGGGCCGAGGATAGCCCGCCGGCGGGCGCTATCCCTCGTCCTCGTACAGCGACTCGCGGGCCAGCTCGGCGCCGCGGTTGCCGTAGAGGCGGACCTCGACGTAGTCGCCGGTGTAGGCGTCGAGCGAGAGCAGCGTGAAGCGGTTGTCGACCAGCGTGCACTGGTCGGTCGTGGTCGGGCCCAGCTCGGCGGTCGCGACGGCGCCGTCGCCGACGAGCGCCACGCCCCAGACGAGCGTGATCACGCCGCGCCGGCCGTCGGGCCCGCGCCAGTGGCCGATCTCCTGGTCGGAGAGGTCGAGCGACCACTCCGGGTTGGCGTCGGCCGTCTGGTCGGTGTAGTCCGCGACGGCGATCAGGTCCGTCGCCTGCGCGCCCTCGTGCTCGCGCGTGTACGACACGTAGCCGAACAGCTCGAAGCCCTCCGAGGTCGGCGCCGTCGCGGGCACGTACGTCCGCCCGCCCCACGTCCGCTCCGGGAACCACGTGAGCTGCCCGGGCTCGCCGATGTCGTCGTCGGCGTCGATCCGCCGCACCGCCTCGATCAGCTCCGCCCGCAGCGTCTCCTCCCAGCGCCCGTACGGCATCGGCTCCTGCGGCGGCTCGGCCATGTACATCGGTATCGGACGCTCGGAGGGCGGCACGGCGGGCACGCTATCGGCTCCGCGCCCGGGCCGAGGCCGTCGTCCCCGAGGCGCCGCTGCCCGCTACACCAGCGCGGCGAGCAGCCCGGCTGCGACGACGATCGCGGTCGACCAGGCGATGGCGCTGGCGATCAGCGGGCTGTCGAGGCCGTACTCGTGGCCGATGACGATCGAGTTGATGGCGCTCGCCATCGCGGCCTGGACGGGGAACGAGCGCGGCACCTCGATGATCGCCGCCGAGAGCAGGAGGAGGACGCCGGGGACGACGAGCAGCTTGAGCGCGAGCGCGAGCGAGACCGCGGGCGTCAGCGGCGGCGGGAAGCGGACGACGCCCTCCTCGGCCTCCGACGCGAGCGTGACCCCGACGACGAAGAAGCCGAGCGGCAGCAGCGCGAAGACCACGATGTGGGACGCCTCGAACGCCCACTGCGGCGACAGCGACGCCGGCGCGAGCAGGCCGGCGGCGCACGCCCAGAGGGCCGGATTGCGGTTGAAGAACACCCGCACGCGCTCCATCGGCCGGGTCGCCACCGTGCCGAACGCGGCCCCGATCGTGAACCCGACCGTGAAGATCGCGATCGTCGTGATGACGACGTCGTAGACGAGCGCGTTGGCGATCTGGTCGGAGCCGAGCAGCGCCGCCACGAACGGCAGCCCGAGGTAGCCGGTGTTGCCGAACGCGGCCACCACCATCAGCCCGCCGACCGACGGCGCGGGCAGCCGCAGCACCCACTTGCCGATCGCGTACGCGGCGACGAGCGCCACGCCGAGCCCCGCGAGCCCGAAGCCGAGCCCGGCGACCACGCCTGCCGACGGGTCGAGCCGCGCGAGGTTCACGAAGACCACCGGCGGCAGCAGCACCCACAGCATCACGCGGATCACGGCGCGGCCCGCGGCCTGCGAGCGCACCCTGCCGAGCCGATGCTCGACGCCGAACCCGACCGCCGTCGCGGCCGCGATCGTCAACGCGATCGGGATCACGGCGTGGCTTGGCGCAGCGCCTCGGCGGCGCGCTCGGGCGTCACCGCGTTCAGCCAGACGCCGGTGCCGATCTCGAGCCCGGCCGGCTGGGCCAGTCGCGGCATCAGCTCGATCCGCCAGCAGAACGACTCCGCCCCGCTCGGCGCCGTCCGCACCCACATGTTCAGCGGCGGCAGCGCGCCGAGCACCCCCGCCATCCGCTCCAGCACCTCGTGCAGCAGCGCCGCGCCCAGCGGGCCGTCGTCCTCGAACTGCGCCACCGGCCGCCGCGGCACCACCTGCACCTGGAACGGCGCCGCCGACGCGAACGGGCAGATCGCGACCGCCTCGGCGTCGACAGCCACCAGCCGCTCGGCCCGCTTGACCTCCTCGACCACCAGGTCCTCGAGCAGGTTCCGCCCCTGCGTCCGCTCCCGGTAGGCGGTGAACCGCTCGCGCTCGCGCGCGACCGCCGCGGGAACGAACGGCAGCGCGTACAGCTGCGCATGCGTATGCGGCAACGACGCCCCCGCCTCCCTGCCCTCGTTCACGATCAGGTGCCGGTACGGCAGCTCGAGATGCGCCCGCATCCGCTCGCGCCACACTCCCATCGCCGTCGCCAGCCCGTCGACGCCCAGGTCCAGCAGCGAGTCCACGGACTCCGGCGCGTTCACGATCACCTCGTGCGCCCCGACTGCCTCCCGCCCGACGAGCAGCTCCGGCTGCTCGCGCCCGGTGGAGAGCGGATCCTCGACGAGGCCCGCGCGGCGCAGCTCGGCCTGACCCCCGGCCGACCCGTCAGCCCCGCTCGACAGCGCCGGGTACAGGTTCGGCACCACCCGTACCCGCCATCCCGGCCCGTTCGCCTCACCGCCGCCGGGCCGCAGCGCATGCAGCTCCGCCGGGGTCCGGTCCTCGTGTCCCTCCGCGAACGGGTCGCCCTCGCGATCGATCTCCGGCCGCCCCTCGGCCGACGGGAACGCCCCGGGGCGGTCGCTGCGCTCCCCGGCGACGATCACCCGCAGACCGCTCAGGGGGTCGAGGCGCAGCTCCGGCATTGGTCAGCGGGCGTAGCGCTCGATGTCGTCGACGAGGTCCTGCTCGTCGAGGTAGACGCCCTGCTTGAGGTACGCGAGCTCGCCCTCCGAGTCGTAGAAGGCGGTGGCGGGCGTCGCGACGACGCCGTTGAACAGCGCGGAGATCTTGTGGTCCGGGTCCTTGTAGCTCGGGTAGGGCACCGGCACCTCGCGCAGGAACTCCCTCGCGTCGGCGTCGTTGTCGACCGCGTCGACGCCGAGGAATGCGATCCGCTTGCCGTGCTCGAGCGCCTGGCGCTGAAAGTAGGGCATCTCCTCGCGGCACGGCGGGCACCACGACGCCCACTTGTTGACGACGACCGGATAGCCGCGCAGCCGCTTCAGCCGCTGCTCGAACGCCTCCGGGCCACCGCCGAGCAGCTCGTTCGCCTGCTCGTGCAGCGCGGCGAGCGGAGCGGGGGCGCCGCTGAGCGAGAGCATCCGCTCGCCGAACAGGTGCGACCGCTGCTGGGCCTCGACCTCCGCGTCACGGTCGCGATCCTCGCCGCCGCAGCCCGCGAGGAGGCCGCCGATCGCGAGCAGGCACGCAAGAGCTGGCAGGAAAAGGCGCACGCTGTGCTGTAATAGGTATCGAGTCGGCGCCTGGGATGCGTCGAGCACGCTGCCGCGGCCCACGGGCCAGAGCGGCGTCCCCCCGACGACCAACCGCCCGCGGCGGCCTGTCTCGGCCGCGGAGTCGGACCGGTCCGTCTCTTTCTCCTAACCGAACCGAAAGCCGAATATGGCTGAGAGCACTTCCGTTGCCGCATCGGCGCCGGTCTCCGGCGACGATCTGACGCGCGCCGAGGACTTCGCGCGCGAGCCGTTCGTGCTCGAGGGCGAGGACGCGGCGGTCGCGCTCGCGGAGGGGATGGCCCGCCGCGGCGCGCTCGACGACGCGCTCGCCGAGATCGAGCAGGGCCTCGACGAGCCGTCGGTGCAGTGGCGCGGACGCTGGTCGCTGATCCTCGGGCTCGAGCGCCTGCTCGCCCAGGAGGAGCCGAAGCTGGTCGACGGGACGGTGCTGTCGGCGCATCAGGTCGACGCTCTCTCGGGCACGCTGATCGCGCTGACCGCCGAGGTCCAGTCGGCGCGCAACGGCGGGACCGCGGGAGCCGGCACGGCCGATGCGTCCTCCGGCGCAAACGGCGCCGAGCCGGACGACGTCGCGGACGACGCGATCGCCGACGAGCCGGCCGCCGACGAGGACGATCTCGACGGGCCGGACGAGGATGACGACATCGACGCCGACGCGTCCGACGAGGATGAGGACGACGAGGATGGCGAGGACGCCGCCGACGAGGACGAGGACGAGGACGACGAGCCGCTCGACTGGGACGCGCGCGAGGAGGCCGAGGAGGAGGCCGCCGCCGACGCCGTGGAGGAGGACCCGGGCGCCAACCGCCGCTTCTGGTTCGAGCACGCGACCGGGGCCGGCAAGACCGTCGCCGCGCTCGGGTTCGTCGAGGCTTCGCGCACCGGCGGCGTGCTGATCCTCACCCACCGCCGCAACCTGGTCGACCAGTTCAACGGCGAGCTGAAGGACCGTGGCTACCGCAAGCGCATCTGCGCGCCGCTGCTGGGCAAGGACAGGTCGCCGGTCGAGGGGCCGGTCACCGTCGAGACCTACCAGTGGTACGTGCGCAACGCCGGCAAGGTCTCCGACGCGTACACGATCGTCATCTGCGACGAGGCCCACACCGCGCTCGGCGAGAAGACGAGCGCGTCGATCCGCCAGTGGGACGGGCCCGTCTTCGTCGGCATGACCGCGACCGGCGCGCTGATCGCCCGCCACGTCACCGACCTGTTCCCGACGCAGACGTCGCGCTTCGACCTCGCGCAGGCCGCCCGCCGCGGCGTCATCGCACCGCTGCGCTGCGTGCGCATCCCGCCCGGCGTCGGCGTGCGCTCGATCTCCAAGGTGCCGTTGCGCAAGGGCGAGGTCGACCAGGACTTCGACCAGGAGGAGCTGGCCGCGCTGCTCGACCAGACGCCGTTCAACCTGGCGATCGCGGACCTCTACAAGTCGCGCTTCAAGGACACGCCGGGCGTCGTCTACTCGGCCGGCGTCCGCCACGCCCACAACGTCGCCGACGCGTTCGTCGCCGAGGGCATCAGGGCGAAGGCGGTCTCGGGCGAGACGCCCAAGCGCGAGCTCGCGAGCATCCTCGGCGCCTACGAGCGCGGCGAGATCGACGTGCTCGTCAACGCGCAGCTGCTCGCCGAGGGCTGGAACTCGCCGCGCGCGACGGTCTGCATGCACCTCGCGCCGACCGCCTCGAAGCGCATCTACCAGCAGCGCGTCGGCCGTGTGACGCGCCGCCAGCAGGGCAAGGAGGCGGGCATCGTCGTCGACTTCGTCCACCCGGCGACGACAAACGACGATCCCGTCGTGACGCTGCACTCGCTGCTCGATCGCGACGTCTACCGCGGCGGCGCGATCGTCGTCGGCCCGGTGCGGCGCGGCCGCGGGCGCCGGCTGCGCGTCGAGCGCCGCGTGGTGCCGGTCACGGCCGATCCCGAGCGGCGCGCGGAGGTCTTCGAGCGCGAGCTGTGGCGGATCGCCGTCGAGCACCTGTCGTGGGGCGAGCAGCACGCGTGGGCCGCGCTCGCGGGCGCGCGTGTCGCCTCCAACAACTGGCGCCGCGCCAAGGCGATGCTGCACTTCGACTCGACCGGCGAGCTGCGCCGCCGCTACCTGGTCGAGTGCCTGCAGCGCAACCGCAACTCCCAGCTGCGCATCCGCGCGCTCCAGGAGATCGGTCAGATCAAGGACCCGGAGGCGTTCGACGTCGCCGTCGAGATCGTCGGCGGCTGGCAGCGCGACGAGCGCCGCGAGGGCGTCAAGACGCTGCTGCAGGCGATGGCCGAAAGGCCGCTCGGCCGGCGCGATCAGGCCTCGCGCTGGATCTGGCACCTGGCGGAGTACTCGCGCGAGGTCCACGAGGAGTACGCCGTCTCGCGCTGGCCCGAGACCAAGCGCCTGCTCGGCCTGCTGGTCAACTCGTCCGGCGGCGCCCACGCCCGCAACGCCCGCCGGCTGGTGCAGGCGACCAAGAACCAGGACCGGCGGTTGTCGGCGGCGCTGCTCGCCGCGGCCCTCGCCCACACGCCCGAGGCCCAGCAGGTCCTCGACGGCGCCCGCATGCGCCTCGGCCGCAAGCCCTCCGCGCTCGCCCGCGAGCTGCTGCGCAACTTCCCCAAGGGCCGCCGCAAGCGCTCGGGCAGGCGACGCAAGAAGGGCAAGGGCGGCGGCGAGCAGCAGGCGGGCGCGGACCAGCAGGCCGCCCAGAAGCAGGCCGCCGGCGCGAACGGCGGCGAGAGGGCCAAGCAGGACGGCGGCGCCAAGAAGAAGGCCGCGGCCAAGAAGAAGGCCGCGGCCAAGAAGAAGGCCGCCGCCGCGCCCTCCGACGCCGAGTAACGAGTTGCGGCCGTATTTTGGCCGCAAGCGTGCACGGTCGAATCGGCGCCTGGGGTTGCCGATCGAATACTGAGTTGCGGCCGTATTTCGGCCGAGTATCAGCGCGGTGCCGGGGCGCCGGGCGTCAGCGCAGCAGGTGGACCTCTCCGGCGCCGAGCGCGATTCGCTCTCCGTTGGCGGTCTCCACGAGCAGCGAGCCGCTGTCGTCGACGCCGCGCGCGATGCCCTCGCCGTCCTGCCAACGGACGGGCGAGCCGTCGACGGCGTCGCGGCCGCGCCAGGCGGCGAGGACCTCGTCGGAGCCGGCGGCGGTCCAGCGGCCGAGCTCGCTCACGAGCGGAGCGAGCAGGACGTCGGGGGCGTCGAGCGTCAACGTCGTCGCGATCTCGCGCAACTCGTGCGGGAACCGGTGCACGCCGGTGTTCACGCCGATGCCCAAGACCGCCCAGCCGGCCGCCGGCCGCGCCTCGACCAGGATGCCGCTGAGCTTGCGCCGCTCGAGCCAGACGTCGTTCGGCCACTTGATCTCGCAGTGGACGTCGGCCGCCGCCTCCACCGCCTCGCACACCGCGACGGCCGCCATCAGCGGCAGCAGCGCGTGCCGCGGCTCGAGCTCGCGCACGATCGCCGACATCAGCAGCGCCTCGCCCGGCGCGGCCGTCCACGAGCGGCCCTGCCGCCCGCGCCCCGCCGACTGCTCCAGCGCCGTGACGACGGTTCCGTGCGGCGCGCCGGCCTCGGCCAAGGCCCGCGCCCGCTCGTTCGTCGAGTCGGTCACGCGGTGGTGCACGCGCGGTCCGCCGAAGCTCTCGCCGCTCATCGCGGCCGCAGCCAGACCTCGTCTCCGACCGACAGGCCCAGCTCGGCGGCGGCGTTGCCACGGTTGACGGCGAGCGCGAGCGTGCGTGCGGCGTCCTCGTAGACGATCGTCTCGCCGCCGGGGACGTCGGCGAACGCGGTCACGAACGGAGCGGCGACCCTGCCCTCGCCGAGCTGGACGGCCGCGCCGCCGCTGGCGCTCGGACGCACCTCGACCTCCACGGTCGCTCCGAGCCGCAGCTCCGTCTCCACGAGCTGGTCGTGGCTGACGTCGAGCGCGACGTTGCCGTAGCCGTCGATCGTGATCACGTGCGCGATCACCGTGCCGTCGTCGAGCACGTGAGCATGCGGCAGCTCGATCCGCTCGATCGCGTCCGGGTCGATCGGCTCGCCCGCGTCGGCGAGCTCGGCGCCGGCCGCCAGGTGCGCCGCGACCGGCGCGAACACGTCGCGTCCCTGGAACGTCGCCGACGCGGGCTGCAGCCGATGCGGGGAGCGACTGACGTCGATCGCCAGGTCGATGCCGCCGGCCTGCTCCCACGCCAGCGACAGCACCCCGTTGTCGGGGCCGACGAGCACGCGTCCGTCCTCGCAGCGCAGCGCCAGCGCCCGCCGCTCGGTACCGACCTGCGGGTCGACGATCGCGACGTGCACGCCCGCCGGCAGGTACGGCAGCGCGTTGCGCAGCACGATCGCACCGCGCAGCGCGTCGTGGCGCGCGATGCCGTGGGTCACGTCGATCACCCGCGCCTCCGGCGCGATCGACGCGATCACGCCGTGGCAGACGCCGACGAACTCGTCCTCGTGCCCGTAGTCGGTCAGCAGCGTGACGATCAAGCGAGACCCCTTCGTGGGCGTTCGGCGTCCATCTCCGCGGTCGCCGGCGGATCGCCGCCCTGCGTCGCGTCCGCGACGAGCGCGTCCACCAGGCCGTCGACGTCGTGACGCTCGGCCTCCACGTCCACGTCCAGGCCCAGGTCGCGCGCGGCGGCCGACGTGACCGGCCCGATCGAGACGACCCGCCCGCCGGCCAGCGAGGCGACCGCGTCCGGGGTCGCCGACTCGCCCTCGAGATCGGCGTCGGCGCCGCGCGTCGCGTCGGGCGTGTCGGCGCCGGCGGAGGCGAGCAGGTTGCGCACGCTCGACGCCGAGGTGAAGGTGACGTAGTCGACCTCGGCGAGGGCCGAGCGCTGATCCGCGGACAGCGGCTCGACGACGGTGTCGTAGAGCGCGACCACGTCCACCGTCGCGCCACGCTGGCGCAGCGCGTCGGGAAGGACGTCGCGCCCCCTGCCGGCCCGAGCGACGAGCACGCGCCTGCCCTCGACCGGCACGTCCGCGAGCGCCTCGACCAGCGACTCTGCCACCGAGCGCGGCGGCACGACGTCGGCCCGCAGCCCGTGCCGCTCGAGCTCGCGCGCGCTGCCGGGCCCGATCGCCGCCACGGTGGTGCCCGCGAGCGCACGCGCGTCGAGCCCGCGCTGGGCCAGCGCGTCGAACAGCAGCGCCACGCCGTTCGTGCTCGTCAGGCAGACCAGCGCGTACTCCGAGACCGCATCGAGCGCCGCCGCGATCTCGCCCTCCACCGGCCGCGGCTCGATCCGGATCGCGGGCGTCTCGACGACCTCCGCCCCGAGCGCGCGCAGCCGCGCCGCGAGGCCGCTCGCCTGCGCCCGCGCACGTGTCACCGCCACGCGCTTGCCGTGCAGCGGCCGGCGCTCCAGCCACGCGAGCGTCTCGCGCAGCGCGGCGGCCGGGCCGACGACGGTGATCGCGGGCGCCTTCAGTCCCGCGTCGGCGACGCGCTCCGCGATGTCCGCGAGCGTCCCGGTCACGGTCTGCTGGTCTGGCAGCGTCCCGCGCCGCACGACGGCCGCCGGCTCGGCCGGGTCGCGCCCCGCCGCGATCAGCCCGTCGGCGATCAGCGGCAGGTTCTTGACACCCATGTAGAGCACGAGCGTCCCCGGGAACCGCGCCAGTCCCTCGCTGTCGAGCGCGCTCTCCGCCTTCGCCGGATCCTCGTGGCCGGTGACGAACGCGACCGCCGAGGCCGCGTCGCGGTGGGTGACCGGGATGCCCGCGTACGCCGGCGCCGCGACGCCCGCGGTGACGCCCGGCACGACCTCGAACGGCACTCCCGCCTCGGCCAGCGCCTCCGCCTCCTCGCCGCCGCGGCCGAAGACGAACGGGTCGCCGCCCTTCAGCCGCACGACCCGCTTCCCCGCCGCGCCCAGCTCCACCAGCGCCGCGCAGATCTCCCCCTGGCTCAGCGCCGGATTCCCCGGCTCCTTGCCGACGTACCGCAGCTCGGCGTCGCCCCGCGCGCCCTCCAGCGCCCCGGCGGGGATCAGCCGGTCGTACAGGATCGCGTCCGCCGCCGCGATCAGCTCCAGCGACCGCCGGGTCATCAGCCCCGGATCTCCGGGGCCGGCACCGACCAGATAGACCACCCCGCGCTCCGGCATCGCCGCAACGCTACCGCCGCCACGCCCTGGTGCCGGTCGTGACGAATTCCGAGCGTTTGTCAGGGACAGGGCGGCCCTGAGCATTCGAGAGATATTTGCGGGCAGCGTTCGAGGCCGTCCGCGCCCTACGCCGTCCCCGCCTCGGCGCTCGCGAGGATGTCCGCCGCGCCCGCGGCGAGCAGGCGCCTGGCTGCCTGGGCGCCGAGCTCCTCGGGTCCGGCACGGTCGCCCGCGACCTCGTCACGTATCCACACGGCGCCGTCGGGAGTGCCGACGAAGGTGCTGAGGCGCAGCGCGTCGCCGTCGACGGTGGCGTGCGCGCCGACCGGGGTGCGGCACGTTGCCTCGATCGCGACCACCAGCGCGCGCTCGGCGGTGAGGGCGGCGAGCGCGTCGGAGTCGGTCAGGCGCTCGGCCAGCTCGCGGACGGCGGCGTCGCCGGCACGGGCCTCGAGCGCGAGGCAGCCCTGCCCGGCGGCCGGGACGAGCAAGTCGGCCGGGAGCGGCCGGCCGGCCCCGGCGCGGTCGAGGCGGATCAGCCCGGCGATCGCCAGCACGATCGCGTCGAGCTCTCCGCTCGCGAGCTTGCGCAGGCGCGTGTCGACGTTCCCGCGCAGGTCGCGGACGTCGAGGTCGGGCCGCGCCGCACGCAGCTGCGCCTGCCGACGCAGGCTCGCCGTGCCGACGACCGCGCCCGGTCGCAGCTCGCCGAGCGCCGTGCTCGCGCCGCCGCCGTCCGACGACCCTCGCGCGCACAGCGCATCGCGCGCGTCGGCGCGCGCGGGGACGCCGACGATCGCCAGCCCGTCGGGCAGCTCCCCAGGCACGTCCTTGGCGGAGTGGACGGCGAGGTCGATCTCCCCGTCCAGCAGCCCCTGCTCGAGCTCCTTGACGAAGCGCGCCTTGTCCTCGACCGCCCCCGACGCCGCGCCGCCCGGCGGCTCGGATCGCGAGACGTCGCTTCCGGCGACATCCTCGCTGGAACCCACGTCTCGCTCCGCGCTCTCGACGCGCTCGTCGCCCGAGGTTCGAATCCGCACCAGCTCGACCTCCCGGCCGAGCGCCTCGATCGCGCCCGCGACCATCGACGACTGGGCGACGGCGAGGGCGCTGCCGCGCGTGCCGAGCCGGAGGGCGGCCACGGCCTCAGCCGGGCCGGCGGCGGCGCGAGTCGAGCTGGGTGATCTCCGCGGTCGGCTGCTCGACCTCGTCGTCGCCGGGCTCGGGGTCGGCGTCGTCGAGCCCGAACAGCTCGCGCAGGGCGGCGACGTGGACGTAGGCGGCCTCGTCGTCGGCGCCGGCCTTGAGCCGCATCGTCGGCTCGTGGAAGAGCCGGGCGACGAGCGCGCGCGCCATCGTCCCGAGACGGTCGCGGTCGGCCGGTGAGAGCGACTCCCAGCGGGGCGCGTTCTCGGTCAGGACCTGCTCGACGATCGCGTCGGCGCGCTCGCGCAGGCCGCGGATCGTCGGCAGCACGTCGAGGCCGGCGAGCCAGGCGCGGAAGCTGTCGACGTCCGCGTCGACCAGCTCGCGGGCGCGCTCGGCCTCGGCCTCGCGGACGGAGATGTTGCGCGCGACCTCGCGCTGGAGGTCGTCCATGTCGTAGAGCGTGACGCCGGCGAGGTCGCGCACGCCGGGGTCGACGTCGCGCGGGACGGCGATGTCGATGATGACCAGCGGCCGGCCCTCGCGCTCGCGCTCGGAGAGCACCAGCTCGAGCTCCTCGCGGCCGACGAGCTGGTGCGGCGACGACGTGCAGCTGACGACGATGTCGGCAGCGCACAGCTCGCCGGGCAGCTCGTCGAGCGGAACCGCCGAGCCGGAGTAGCGCTGCGCGAGGCCGATCGCGCGGTCGTAGTGGCGGTTCGCGACGAACACCGCGTGGGCGCCGCGGTCGTTGAGAGCCTGGGCGGTCCGCTCGCCCTGCTCGCCGGCGCCGATCACCAGCACCCGCCGGTCGGAGAGGTCTCCTGCCGGGCGCTCCCCGCCCGTGCCGTCACGCTCCGGGATTGTGCCGCCGCCGCTCGCGTCCGTGCCGCGCATGCCGCCGCCACGCGGCGACGTGCGGCTCTTCATGACGGCCTCGCGCGCCGCCGACGCGGCGTCGCGCGGCGCGGCGGCGGGGTGGGCGCGCGCGTCGGCCTCGGGCGCGGCCGGGCAGCGTCTGCCGGTCCGGCTCGCGCCGTCGCCGGTCGCGTCGAGCCTGCGGCTCGCCAGCTCGGCGGCCACCGACGCGACCGACACGCGCGAGCGGCCGACGCCCGTCTCGGTGCGCACGTGCTTGCCCGCGGCGAGCGCGGAGCGGAAGAGGCGGTTCGAGATCGGGCCCGTCATGCCCTCGACCAGCGCGAGCTCGTAGGCGCGCTTGACCTGGCCCTGGATCTCGGCCTCGCCGACGATCATCGACTCGAGCCCGGCGGCGACCGAGAAGAGATGGTTGGCGACGTCGAGGTCGCGCAGCGAGTAGAGCGAGTCGGCGAGCTCGGTCGGCCGGGTCTTCGCCTGTGCCGCGAGCACGGACAGCGCGGCGCTCTCGGCGGCGACCGGGTCCGTCGTCACCAGGTAGAGCTCGGTGCGGTTGCACGTGGAGATGGCGACCGCCTCGTGGATCTCCTCGCGCGCGGTGAGGTCGGCGAGCACCGCGGCGGCGCGGCCCTCGGTCAGTGCGAGCCGCTCGCGCAGCTCGAGCGGCGCCGTCTTGTGCGAGACCCCGAGCGCGAGCAGCTCGCCGCTCACGCGACCGGGTCTCCGTCGCGGTCGCCCGGCTCGACGTGCGCGCCGGTCGCGGCGCCGGCCGGCGCGGCCGAGGGATCGCCGTCCGCGTCGCCGCTCTCCTCCGCCAGCTCCACGAGCTCGGTCAGCTCACGGTCGATCCGCGAGATCTTCGCCGCCATGATCGCCACGTACACGACGACCAGCGTGAAGAAGACGACGTACGCCGCGGCGACGTACTTGCCGGCCTCGTCGAGCGGCAGCGCGGGCATCAGGCGGTCGCCTCCAGCCGGCGCCGCAGTCGCTTGAGCTGCAGCGACGCGTTCTTGGACGTCAGCTCGAGCTTCCAGAGCGTTACGAACAGGGCCACGACAGCGACGATAGACACCATGAACGTGAGGCGCATGTCGGCCGGCATGTCGCCGCCCGTCTGCGAGAGCACGCGCGGGTGCGTGAACGACTCCGCCATCCGCACGGCGGCGAAGTTGATCGGCACGAACGCTCCCGCGGCGATCGCGAACACCGACGAGTAGCGCGCCTGGCGGTCGGGGTCCTCGATCGAGTACCGCAGCGGGTAGTAGACGCAGTAGAGGAGGAAGACGACGAGGAAGGACACGAGCACCGGCTCGTCCCAGACCCACCAGTGGCCCCAGGAGGCGCGCGCCCAGATGGCGCCGGTGACGAGCACCGCGACGCCGAAGATGATCGACATGTGGATCGCGACGTAGGAGCGCATGTCCCACGAGCGGTCGCCGGTGCGCAGGTGCTGCACCGCCATGATCCCGCCGGCGACGAAGCCGAGCAGCGCGACGATCGCGAGCGGCACGTGCACGTAGAAGATCTTCTGGACGAAGCCCTGGTCGGCGTCGAGCGGGGCGTAGAAGAAGACGAGCGCGAGCGAGGCCGCCACGAGGACGACGGTCGCGATCGCGAGCGGCTTGAGGCCCTTGGAGTACACCTAGCGGCCCCGCCCGGTCGGTCGTGGCAGGCGCGCGGCGTGTCGAGGGGGCCTGAAGTGCACCTAGTCGTCCAGCAGGAAGTCGAAGACCGCTACGGCGATCAGCACGAAGACCACATCGTAGAGGCTCAGCAGTCCAAGCCAGCGCGCGAGGTCCTCCGGCGACTGGTCGCCGCGCAGCAGCGGCTCGGTCGCCGACGCCGCCGAGATCAGCACCGGCATCACCAGCGGCAGCAGCAGCAGCGGCACGATCAGCTCGTGCGCGCGCGTCTCGGCGGCGAGCGCGGAGACGAGCGCGCCGATCGCCGCCAGGCCCACGTTCGCGGCCAGCAGGATCGGGATCAGGACCGGCAGGGCGGGCAACAGGTCGGGTCCCAGCAGCAGGATCGCGAACGCCGGGACGGCCACCAGCTCGAGCGCGGTCAGGTACAGGAACAGCGCTGCCGCCTTCGCCAGCCAGAGCGCGGTGCGGTCGACCGGCGCCAGCAGCAGCCCGTCGATCCCTCCCTGCTCGCGCTCGACCGCGAACAGCCGCGACACGCCGATCACCGTCGCCAGCAGCAGCGTCACCCACAGCACGCCCGACGCCAGCGCGCCGTCGAGCGAGTCACGGTCGAGCCCGAAGTGGAACAACACGAGCACGGTGACCGTGAACAGCGCCATCGCCGGCACCGACTCCTTCGTCCGCAGCTCGATCGCCAGGTCCTTGCGCAGGATCGTGCGCGCGGTCCCGATCACGCGCGCCTCCCACGGCCGCAATGCGGCCGCAACTCGGCATTTGGCGGCGACGCGCCTCGCGCAGCCACGAAGCGGCCGCAATGCGGCCGGAAGTCTGCGTTGGGCGCTGCGGCGGCACGGGCGTCCACGGGCCGGCCGCAATGCGGCCGTAAGCCGGCATTCGGCGGCGACGTCACGCGTACAGCTCCCGCGCGGCGGTGGCGTCGAGCTCGGCCGCCGGGCGGCAGAACGCCTGTCGCCCCGCGCGCAGGCCGAGCGCGACGTCCGCCTCCGCGAGCCCGCCCTCGACGTCGTGGGTGACCAGCACCCGCGTCCGTCCCGATGCTCGGCCGATCAGCGGCTCGAGCGCCTCGGCCGCCGCCGGGTCGAGGTTTGCCCGCGGCTCGTCGAGCAGCAGCACGTCCGGGTCGTGCAGCGTCGCCCGCGCCACCGCCAGCCGCTGCACCATCCCCTTCGACAGGTCCCGCACCGGCTCGTCCGCCCGCCGCTCCAGCCCCACCGCCGCCAGCCGCTCGGCCACTACCTCGTCGAGCCGCCTGCTCGCCCCGCCTCGGCGCCGACTACCGAGTTGCGGTCGCATTCCGGCCGCTTCAACGGCGGGCTCGGTCGGCGTGTCCCGACTACCGAGTTGCGGCCGCATCTCGGCCGCTTCCGCGGTCGCGTCGGCGCTTGCGCGACCGAGCCCGTGCAGGCGCCCGTGATATGCCAGGTTCTCGCGACCGGTCAGCTCGCGGTAGAGCAGCGGGTCGTGACCGAGGTAGCCGATCCGCCCGCGCACCTGCCACGCGTCGCGCGGCAGCTCGACGCCCAGCACGCGCGCCACGCCGGCGTGCGGACGCAGCAGCGTCGCCAGCACCCGCAGCAGCGTCGTCTTGCCGGCGCCGTTCGGGCCCAGCACCGCCAGCGTCTGCCCCGCCTCGACGCGCACCGTCACCCCCGCCAGCGCCACCCGCTCGCCATACCGGCGCTCTAGGCCATCCAGCTCGAGGACCGGCGCGCTCACAGCGCCAGCGTATTGCGGCTCAGGCGGGGCTCGCGGTGCGCTGCGCGGCGGCGATCAGGTCGCGCACGGCGCCCTCGTCGCCCTGGCGCAGCAGCTCGACCGGATCCGGATCGCCGTTGACGATCGACTCGAAGAACGCCTTGCGGTCCTGGTAGGTCGGCAGCGTGCCCTTCGCCCAGCCGCGGACGTCGTTGAGCATGATCGCCAGCTTGGCGTACGGCTCGCCGTACTCGTCGGCGATCTGGTTGCGGATCCGCTTGGCGAGCGCGGGCGAGGCGCCGGCGGTCGAGATCGCGATCGCCAGCGGGCCAGTGCGCACGATCGCCGGCAGGATGAAGTTGCACAGCGGCGGCACGTCGACGACGTTGACGAGCATCGCCCGCTTCTCGGCCTCGTCGTAGATGCGGATGTTGACGTCGGTGTCGCTCGTCGCCGCGATCGCCATGAAGCTGCCCTCGAGGTCGGCCGGCTCGTACTCGCGCCGCTCCCAGCGGATCGAGCCCTCGTCGGCGAGCGAGCGCAGCTCCTCGACCGCGTCCGGCGCGACGAGCGTCACGTCGCCGTTGCAAGCAAGCAGCCCCTCGACCTTCTCGAGGCCGATGTCGCCGCCACCGACGACCAGGCACTTGCGCCCCTCGAGCTTCAGGCAGGCGATGTAGAAGGGGATGTCGAGCATCCCCTGCACGCAGCTCTGGTCGCAGATCCCCTTGCGGAGCTGGCAGACGCACTCCTTGCCGGCATATGCCTGAGCGGGCATCGCGACCAGTGTAGGCAACCCCGAACGCTGGCCGCAGCCGCTGCATGCCCGGTCGAGCACCGACTTGCGGCCGCTATCCGGCCGTGGGCCCCCGGCTGTTGGCACGATCGCGCAGGCCGGCCGTCGAGCACCGACTTGCGGCCAGGATGCGGCCGCCCCCCTACTCTCCGCCATGGATGACAGACGGCTACTTCAGCGACGACTCGATGCTCAGGATCGTGCAGCGCGAGCGTGCGCTGGCGCTGTCCGGGCCGCGGGCGCTGCTGATGCAGGCGGCGCACCCGCTCGCGGTCAAGGGACTGATCGCGCACTCGACCGCGATCGACGAGCCCTACGACCGCCTCGCCCGCACCGCGGAGACGATGAGCACGATCGGCTTCGGCAGCCGCGAGGACGCCGATGCGGTCACCGCCGGCGTGCGCGCGATGCACACGCGCGTGAAGGGCCGCACCGCCGAGCGGCTCGCCGGCTATCCCGCCGGCACCGCCTACCGCGCCGACCAGCCGGACCTCCTGATGTGGGTCCTGTTCACGCTCGTCGACAGCGGCACGGTCGTCTACCGCAAGTACGTTCGCTCGATGTCGTCCGCCCAAGAGGCCGCCTACTGGGAGGACCACAAGGTCGTCGGCGAGCTCTTTGGCCTCCGCCGCGCCGACATGCCGGACACGCTCGCCGACCTCCACGACTACCGCCGCGAGATGCTCGACGGCGACGCGCTCGAGGTCACCGACTGGGCGCGCAGCAAGGCCCGCGACATCGTCCTCGACCCGCCCGTCCCCTGGGTCGCACGCCCGCTGCTCGAGAGCGTCAACTTCGTGACGATCGCCCTCCTGCCCGACCGCATCCGCCGCGAGTACCGCTTCTCTTCGATCCCGCCCGCCCCGCTGCGCAAGCTGATCGTCGCCGGCGGCGCCGAGTACGTCAAGCGCGCCGTCGTCCCCTTCCTGCCCGACCGCCTGCGCCTCGTGCCGGCCGCCCGCGCGGCAGCCGCCCCGGCGGCGTAGGGCTCGTCGCTACCGCCGCAGCACGCGGGCGGTGCGCTTGAGCATCGGCCCGGCGCCGCGGCGCAGGGCGCCGAGCTTGTCGGAGTCGCGGCCGTAGAGGATCTCGGCGGCGGTGTGGATCGTCTTGCCGAGGGCGGCGTCGTAGGGGTGCCACCAGACGTTGCGGGCGAGCGCGCGCTCGTGGACGAGCTGCTTGACGCGGACGCACTCGTAGAAGCCGAACTTCGAGTGCGAGCGGCCGATGCCCGAGTCCTTGACCCCGCCCCACGCGCACGAGCAGGCGCCGTGGGTGAAGAGGTGGTCGTTGACCCACACCGAGCCGGCCTCGATCCGGCGGGCGATGCGGTCGCCGCGCTCGCGGTCGCCGGTCCAGACCGACGCGCCGAGGCCGAAGTCGGAGTCGTTGGCGAGCGCGATCGCCTCGTCCTCGGAGTCGACCGGGATCACGGGGATCACGGGGCCGAAGATCTCCTCGCGCATGATGCGCATGTCGTGGGTGACTTCGGTGAGGACGGCCGGGGCGAACCACTTGCCGGGGCCGCTCGCGCTCGGCCCGCCGCCGTTCCCATCGTCCCCCGCCGCGCCGCCGGCAGTCACGGTGTCGGGCCCCGGCACCGGCCCGCCGCAGCGCAGCGTCGCGCCGCCGGCGACGGCGTCGTCGACCAGCTCGGCGACGAGGTCGTGCTGCTCCTCGGAGACCATCGGCCCGATCTCGACGTCCCAGTCCATCGGATCGCCCCAGCGCAGCGCCCGTGCGCCCCGCACCAGCTCCTCGGTGAAGCGGTCGGCGACGTCGCGCATGACGTACACGCGCTCGATCCCCGAGCAGGTCTGACCGGCGTTCGCGAAGCCACCCCAGACGATCCCCGCCACGGCGTGCGACAGGTTCGCGTCGGACAGCACGATCGCCGGGTCCTTGCCGCCGAGCTCGAGCACCGAGCCCTTCATCCGCTCGGCGCACTGCACGCCGACGCGGCGGCCGACCTCGACCGACCCCGTGAAGAAGATCTTCGCGGCGCTCGACTCGACCAGCGCCCCGCCGACAGCGCCGCCGCCGTGGACCGTCCGGACCAGCCCCTCGGGCACCCCGGCGCGCTCGAAGACCTCTTGGATCTTCTCCCCGATCAGCGGCGTCAGCGACGCCGGCTTGAGCACGACGCCGTTGCCGCACATCAGCGCCATCGCGACCTCGCCCATCGGGATCGACCACGGGTAGTTCCACGGCGCGATCACGCCGACCACGCCGAGCGGCTCGAACGCGAAGCGCGCCTGCTTCTGGCGCGCCCAGATCGGCAGCTTGACCTTCTCGTCGCCGAGGACGCGCGGCCCCTCCTTCGCGATCCAGTTGAGCGCGTCGACCGTCGGCAGCAGCTCCATCGTGTACGACTCGTTGCGCGGCTTGCCCTGCTCGCGCGTGAGCAGCTCGGTCAGCACGTCGAGCGAGTCGATGATCACCTGGCCGGCGCGGCGCATGTAGCGCGCCCGCTCGGCGAGCGGCAGCGCGGCCCAGAACGGCTGCACCGCCGCGACGTCGTCGACCACGGCCTGCACCTGCTCGGGCGCGATCGTCGGCACCGCGCCGAGCCGTCGACCGTCGGTCGGTGAGAAGGACTCGAGCTTGCCCGTCGCGGGCGGGGAGATCGCCATGCGGTCATTGTGGCGCACGCCGGCCGGTTCATAGACGGCCGTGGTGCTCAGACCGCGCCATCCGGCGCGGATGGCGCGTAGGTCAGGAGGACTCGCGGGCGCGGCGGATGCGGTCCCAGCGCTCGGCGAGGTCGCGCTCGAGGCCGTGCGCGGAGAGCTCGAGGAAGCGCGCGCCGATGGCGGCGTCGGGCAGCAGCTGCTGGGGCGAGACGCCCTCGGGGCGGTCGTGCGGGTAGTCGTAGCCCTCGCCGCGGCCGAGCTTGCGCGCGCCCGGGTAGTGGGCGTCGCGGAGGTAGTCGGGCGGGACCGGCGCGCCGTTCTCGCGCACCCACGCCCGGGCTCGCTTCAGCGCGACGTACGACGCGTTCGACTTCGGCGCCAGCGACAGGTACACCGCCGCCTGGGCGAGGTTGAGCGCGCACTCGGGCAGCCCGACGCGATCGACCGCCTGCGCCGCGGCGGTCGCGAGCGCCAGCGCCTGCGGGTCGGCGTTGCCGATGTCCTCGCTCGCGAGGATCACCATCCGCCGCGCGATGAAGCGCGCGTCCTCGCCGCCCTCGAGCATCGACGCGAGGTACAGCAGCGACGCGTCGGGGTCCGAGCCGCGCGTAGCCTTGATCCAGGCCGAGATCAGGTCGTAGTGGCGGTCGCCGCCCTTGTCGTAGAGCACCGCGCGCCGCTGCAGCGCGTCCTCGGCGTGGTGGAGGGTGATGCGGCCGCCCGGGTCGCCGTCGTCGCCGGCCGTCGCGGCGGCGTCCGCGGAGCGACCGGCTCGCGCCGCGTCGCGCTCCGCGCTGGCCGTCTCGCACGCCAGCTCCAACGCCGCCAGCGCCGTCCGCGCGTCCCCGCCGGCCCGCGCCGCCAGGAACTCGAGCGCGTCGTCGTCGACCGGCGCGCAGTCGGGCAGGCCGCGCTCGCCGTCCTCCAGCGCCCGCCGCAGCAGCGCCAGCACGTCGCCCTCCTCGAGCGCGCGCAGCTCGTAGACGCGACAGCGCGACAGCAGCGCCGAGTTGACCTCGAAGTACGGGTTCTCGGTCGTCGCGCCGACCAGCCACACCAGCCCCTCCTCGACAGCCGGCAGCAGCACGTCCTGCTGTGCCTTGTTGAAGCGGTGGATCTCGTCGAGGAAGAGGATCGTTCCCTCGCCGCCGCCCGCGGCCCGGCGCTCGCCGGCGCGCGCGAGTACGTCGCGCACCTCCTTGCGCCCGGCGTTCACCGCCGAGATCTCCTCGAACGCCGCCCGCGCGTGGGCGGCCATCAGCCGCGCCAGCGTCGTCTTGCCCGTCCCCGGCGGCCCGTACAGGATCATCGAGTGCGGGTGGCCGTCCTCGATCGCGCTCCGCAGCGCCGACCCGCCCTCCAGCAGGTGCTCCTGCCCGACGAACTCGTCGAGCACGGCCGGCCGCATCCGCGCCGCCAGCGGCTGCGCGCTCGCCGGCACCGCCGTCCGCCCCCGCGGCGCCGCCTCGTCCTCGCCGAACAGCCGCTCCATCGCTACATCCTGCCACCGGCTCCGGGCGTCCCTACCGGTGGGATTCCGAACGATTGTCAGGGACAGGGCGGCAACAAACGTTCGAGATCCCCCCAGGCCCGCTCGCCACGTGCCCCGGGCGGCGCGCCGGATGAGCGGTTAGCATCGCCAGGAGTGGGGGCACGAGGAGGGAGGCGAGCGGTCCGAGGCCGCATGGCACGCTGGCGCGCATGGATCGCAGCATGGGCGATGGCGAGCTCCGCATCGCCGCACGCCGCACGCGAGCGGTCGTCGGCCGAGGGCCGGGACACCGGCCTGCTGACCGGCGACCTCGAGGCCGGCGGCCGCTGGGAGCGCGTGCGCCGGCGCTGCGGAGGCCGCCTCGGTCGCGCTTGGCGCCTGTTCGCCTATGGCGCCCGTCCCGCGCCGCCCACCTCCCACCAGGGCCCGATCGAATCGCCGCCCGAGGATCCGTGCGAGCGACGCATCGGCATCTGCTGCTCGGGCGGCGGCATCCGCTCGGCGGCGTTCAACCTCGGCGCGCTCCAATCGCTGCAGCCGGGCGGGCAGCTCGCGAATGCCACCTACCTCTCCGCGGTCTCGGGCGGCTCCTACATCGCGGCCGCGATGACGATGGTCGAGCGCGACCGCCCGGCCGTCGGGCCGCCGGCGTTCGCGCCGCGCACGCCGGAGGAGCAGTACCTGCGCAACCGCAGCGACTACATGGCGCCGAACGGGCTCGGCAAGCTCTACCTCGGCTATCGCCTGCTGCTCGGCTTCGCCTTCAACGCCGTGTTCCTGATGCTCCCGGTCGTCGTCGTGACGATCCTGGTCTCGCTGTGGCTCTACCGCGACGCCGGCGGCCAGGGCATCGACATCGAGGCTGGCTGGTGGTGGATCGTAGGCGGCATCGCGGCGGCGAGCGCGGCGGTGGCGCTGCTCGGGATGGTCCTGCGGATCGGCGGCGTGCGGATGCGCCAGCTCTCCGAGACCTGGTCGACGCGGCTGCTCATGGCCGCCGCGGTCGCCGGCTGGCTCCTGCTCGGGCTGCCGGCCGCCGCCGATCTCGATCGGCTCGAGCTCGAGGCGATCCCCGCGTTCGCGGGCTCCGGCGGCCTGCTCGCCGGCATCGCCGCCGCCGTGCGCAATGCACTGGTCAAGCCGGGGGAAGCGATCGGGAGCGGCGTCAAGGCGGCCACCTGGGCGAAGAAGCTCGGGCGCGGCACTCGGACGACGCTCGTCTACACCGCGGCGACGGTGGCCGGGCCGCTGCTCGTCGCGGGCGTGATGCTGGTGACCGCCTCGCTGGTCGTGCGCGACGACGGCACCACGACGGCGTGGATCGTCGCCGGCGGGTGCGCGGCCGCCTTCCTGGTCGTCTACGCGATCGGCGACATGACGAGCTGGTCGCTGCACCCCTTCTACAAGCGCCGTCTCGCCACCGCCTTCGCGCTCAGGCGGGTGAGGGACGGTGACGGCGCCGCATACGCCGAGGAGCGCGAGTACGACCGGCTCGTCCCGCTGTCGCAGACCGTGGTCGCCGAGCGCCCGTGGCCGACGCTGCTGGTCTGCGCAGCGGCGAACGTGTCGGACCCGGGATCGACGCCGCCCGGCCGCCGCGTGACGAGCGTCACCTTCAGCCCGCACGCGATCGGCGGCCCCCTCGTCGGCGGCGTTCCGGCCACGACGTTCGAGCACGCGTTCGACGGCGACGGCAAGCGCGCGCGCGACGTCACGCTGCTGGCGGCCGTGGCCATGTCCGGCGCCGCGATCGCGCCGTCGATGGGCAAGATGAGCCGGCGCTCGCTGACGTTCCTGATGGCGCTGGCGAACATCCGCCTCGGCGTCTGGGTCCCCAACCCCGGCTGGGTGGCGCGCAGCAGCTCCGGCGGGCGCCGCGCCTTCGGCCGCGCCCGGCCGATCCACCTGTTCCGCGAGCTCCTCGGGCGCAACCGCGTCGATGGCCGCTACCTGTTCGTGACCGACGGCGGGCATTACGAGAACCTCGGCCTCGTCGAGCTGCTGCGCCGCGGCTGCACCGACGTCTACTGCTTCGACGCCAGCGGCGGCGACCCGATGTGCCAGCTCGGCGACGCGATCGCGCTCGCACGCAGCGAGCTCGGCGTCGAGATCGACATCGATCCGTCCGAGCTCGATGCGGTCGAGGGCGGCGCGAAGGACGCCGTCCGCGGCCGCATCGTCTACTCGAACGGCAGCGTCGGCACGCTCGTCTACGCGACCAACGTCGTCACCGACGGCTCGCCGTGGGACGTCAAGGCCTACCGCCAGGACGACCCCGACTTCCCCCGCAACTCCACCGCCGACCAGCTCTACACCGACCAGCGCTTCGAGAGCTACCGCACCCTCGGCCTGCTCGCCGGCCGCAACGCCATCGCCCTGATGGACGCCCGCCCCAGCGCCTGACGTCCACTGCCGATGCGCAGGCGACGCAAAGTCGTCGCAGTGGCGCGTAGAGGTGTCAGCTGCGGGCAGCAAGGCTACGGGCATGACGTTCTCAAACGGGCCGTTGACCGGACTGCTGACCGCGTGCGCGTCCGCGGCTGCGGCTGGGATCGTCTTGGGCGGCCTGGCCGCCGGGTTTATCGGCGTGCTGCTGTCGTGGGGGCGCGAGGATCTCGACTTCCGGGTGCGGCGGGCCGGTTTCTGGGGCGGCGCCATCGGGCTCGCGGCGCTGCTCGTCGACGGGGCCGGTGGCTAGACTATCTGCCATGGACGTTCGCAATGAGAAGATTGGGTTCGTCGTCTCGGTGACGATCATGGTCGTGGGAACTCTGCTCGCGGGCGGGGACCTCAGCGACCAGGAGGGTGCTGTGATCATGTCGGTTGCTTTCCTCGCGGGCATCGGGACGATCACCGCCCTTCACGAGCGCGAGCGGCGACAGGGGCGCTGAGGCCCGGCTGGCTGCGCTCAGGCGCCGGTGCGGGCCAGGTCGGCGCCGGTCCGATCGCCCGCCAAGCGCCCGAGCAGCCGCTCCAGCGCGGGCCGCATAACGGCCTCCTCGAAGTCCTTGCGGCCGCCGGCGAGCTGCTGGAGCATCAGGCCGGTGAGCGCGGAGACGACGACGCGGGCGTCGGTCTCGGGGTCGTCGGAGCCGATCGCGCGGCAGCCGAGCTCGGCGAGGCGGAGGTGGGCGTCCTGCCACTTCTTGACCTCGACGCGCAGCGGGGCGCGGCGGGTGGCCTCGAGGCCGAGCTCGAACAGCGCGACGTGCTTGTCGGGCTCGGCGCGGACGTCGCCGGCGATCTGGGCGGCGACGGCGGCGGCCCACTCGTCGACCGACAGCGAGCGCGGGGCCAGCTCGAGCACCAGCCGCTCCAGCCGCCCGGTCTCCTCGCGCGCGGCCAGCAGGAGCGTCTGCTCGAGCAGCTCCTCCTTGGAGTCGAAGTAGTAGGTCGTCGCCGACAGCGGCACGCCGGCCTCCTTGGCGACCGCGCGGTGGGTGACCGAGTCGGTGCCGTGGGCGCCGATGACCCGCAGCGTCGCGCGTAGGATCTCCTCGCGCCGGCGCTCGCCCTTCGAGTGGCGGGGGACGCCGCCGTCCCCAGCCGGCTCGTCGCCAGTCGTTTGCGATCCGCCGCCGTTTTGGTACATTCGTGCCACTAGCTGCGCACAAACGTACCAAACCGGTACGTGGCACCGGAGGAGAACGGCCCGAATGACGATGACGCTCCCGACGACCCAGAGCCCGCTCGACAACATCACGTACGAGGACCTCTACCGGCGCTGGGAGAACGGCAACTGGAAGGCGACCGACCTCGACTTCACCACCGACGCCGAGCAGTGGCGCACCGAGTTCACCGACTTCGAGCGCAAGGCCGCGCTCTGGAACTACTCGCTCTTCTTCTGGGGCGAGGACGCCGTCGCCGACGGGCTCTCCCCCTACGTCGACGCCGCGCCGCTCGAGGAGCAGAAGTACTTCCTCACCACCCAGCAGGTCGACGAGGCCCGCCACGCCGTCTTCTTCAACCGCTTCATGCGCGAGGTCGTCGGCATCGAGGGCGACAGCATCGGCGACAGCCTCGGCGCGATTCAGCCGCAGCTCACCTGGGGCTTCAAGAAGGTCTTCGAGCGGCTCGAGAAGATGTGCGACGAGCTGCGCAAGGACCCGTCGGTCCCCAACCTCGCCGCCGGCGTCGCGCTCTACCACCTCGTCATCGAGGCCACGCTCGCCCAGCCCGGCCAGCACTTCATCACCAGCTACCTGACCGACCGCAGCCTCTTCCCGGGCTTCCGCGAGGGGATGGAGAACGTCGCGGCCGACGAGCAGCGCCACATCGGCTTCGGCGTCAAGCTGCTCAACGACCTGCGCAAGATGGACCCCGACGGCGTCCCGCACGCGGTCGCGAACCTGCTGCGCGAGGTGCTGCCGTGGACGATCGGCGTGCTCGTGCCGCCCGGCTGGGACGAGCGCTACATCACCGCCTTCGGCTTCGAGTTCGAGGACCTCGGCGTCGAGGGCATCACCTCGCTCGAGACCAAGCTGCGCTCCGCCGGCATGCCGATCGACGAGCTCCCCGGCCCGGCGGTCTTCCCGCTTGAGGGAACCGCCCGCGAGCGCGCGATCCGCAGCAAGCGGCTGACCAAGGCCGGCTACCTCGGCGAGAAGCAGCCCTCGGTCTCTCGCGATCCCGAGGACCTCGCGATGCTCTTCGAGACGATCGCCGCCGGCTTCGACCCCGCCGGCGCCGCCGGCCCCGGCGTCGTCCAGTGGGACTTCTCCGACGCCGAGCCCTGGCACATCGTCGTCGACAACGGCTCGACCCGCTCGGTTCGCGGCGCCCACGACAACCCGACCGTGCGCTTCAAGGTCCGCCTCGAGGACTGGTCCGACGTGATTGCCAGCCGCGCCGAGCCGCGCGACCTCCTCCTGCGCGGCAAGTTCGTCCCCCGCGGCAACTACCGCTGGCTGTTCAAGTCGCGCCGCATGTTCCCCGCCGGCCAGTAGCCGCCGCCGCGGCGCTCGCGCGCCGTCCTGGGGTCATCTCGTCGCGAACCCGTTGCGGAAGGCGTTCCGCCGACAGCTCGCGACGCGTACCGTCGGCGGATGCCGTCTCGAGCCCTGGTATCCGCTGGCGGGTACACTCGTCGGATCGCCACGCGCCACCCGCGCATACAGGTCCCGCGCGACCCCGTGCTCGACGCCGCCATCGAGCGTGCGCGGGCCCTGGCGGGGCCGGGCGTGCCCGCGTCACAGATCGTGCGCGACCTCGCCCTGCGGGGCGTCGAGGCGATCGAGGTCGAGCACGCCGCCGCGAGCGATGCCGCCGGCTTCCTCGTAGACGTGGCCGAGGGCCGCTCCGGCCTCGGCCTGGACGCGCTTCGAACCGTTCGCAGTCGCGCATGGCGGTGACCTGGTCCGGCGGGCCCTGGGTCGCCGACACCTCCGCGTGGGCGCGCGCGTCGGCGCCGGAGGTGGGCGACGCATGGGCGGCGGCCGCTCGTGCCGGGGATCTCGTCGCCTGTCCGATCGTGACGCTGGAGCTGCTTTACGACGCGCGCGAGCGGACGACCGTGGAGCGTGTCGCAGCGGCTTGCGCCGCGCTGCGGCAGGCGCCGGTGACCCGCACGGTCACCGACGCCGCGATCCTCGCGGTCCGAGAGCTCGCCGTCGAGGGGTCCGACGGATCCCACCGCGTGCGCGTGCCCGACGCGATGATCGCTGCCGCCGCGGCCGAGTGCGGCTTCGGCGTGCTCCACTACGACCACCACTTCGACCGGCTGGCGGCGCCCCTGGGCTTCGCCAGCCAGTGGGTCGCGCCGCCCGGAACCCTCGACTGACCCGGCGCCGTCGCGCGCCTCTCACCGAAAGTCGAACGATTGCCCGGGATGGGGCGGCACGGCTCGTTCGAGATCCGCGAGACGGGGACCCCGCGAGGTCAGTCGGAGCCGCCGCAGCCGGGGGCGTCGTAGCCCTCGCGGCAGGCGGTGGACTCGCTGGCGCGCTGCTGGAGCTCGCGCTGGAAGCGCTTGACGGCCCTGTCGGGGTTGCCGTCGGCGTTGGCGCGGATGTCCTCGTGGATCTTCTCGGTCAGCGTCTGCAGGCGTAGCTGGCGCAGCACGTCGGCCTCGGTCTGGCCGCCGAGGAAGCGCCGCAGCGCCTTCTTCGTCTTGAACTGGTCGCGCGCGGCCGACCTCCAGCGGGCACGCACCTCGGCCATGTCGACCTCGATCCCGCGCTCGTCCGCCTCCTGCTCGAGCCACTCGGTCTGCAGCAGCGTCGCGAGCGCCTGCTGCTCGACCTGCTTGCGATCGAGCTTCGACGGGCCGCCGCGCTGCGCACGCTGCAGCGCCTCGACCTGGTCGTCGAGCCGCTCGCGGCTGATCTCCTCGCCGTCGACCGTCGCGACCGCGCCCTCCGGAACGTCGCCCGAGCTGCCGCCGTCTCCGTCGTCGCCGGAGCAGCCGATCGCAACCAGGACGAGCGCGAGCACCGCGCCGAGTGCGAGCCGCGCGGGCATGCCGCTGCTGCGCCGGAGCGCCGTACTCGCCGAGCGTCCCGCGCCGGGCTCGCGCTGACCGTCCGTGGTCGCGGTCTTCGACTCGTCCCCCCGCGCCATCCCTACTTGCCTCCCGTCGCCGGCGACGTGCCGAGCTTCCACTCGCC
Organism: Thermoleophilaceae bacterium; assembly: GCA_040881635.1. Classification (GTDB taxonomy): domain Bacteria; phylum Actinomycetota; class Thermoleophilia; order Solirubrobacterales; family Thermoleophilaceae; genus JAAYBF01. The sequence continues at coordinate 103,534 of JBBECV010000011.1, read as the reverse complement.
GTCCTCCCTGACCATCGGGATCGTCGTCAGCGGGCCCTTGCCGAAGCGGATCGTCGCCGTGGCGCGGTCGCCCTCGGCGTTGACGCCGACGACCTCGGCCTTCAGCGTCTTGCCGAATCCGCCGAGCCGCTGCGAGCGGCCGACCAGCAGGCCGATCGCCTTCTGGCAGGTCCACTCGGTCTTGATGCCCGAGGACCGCCGCGCGTACTCGATCGTCTGCTTGCGCGCCCCCCTGCTCATCAGGTCGCAGATCTCGCCGCCGCCGCCGGCGACGAGCGAGTCGCCGCCGGTGCGCTCCATGCCGCGGATGCCGTCGTAGACGTCGTCGACGGCGCTCGCCGCCTGGCCGGCCTCCTTCTTGTTGCCGGCGAGCGCGATGTCGTCGCCGCCGGTCGATCCCCCGCTTGAGCCGGCGCTGCCCTCGCCCGATCCGTCGTTCGCGTTCGCGCCGCCGCCGTCCGAGCCCCCACCGCCGTTGCCCTTGCCGCCCTTGCGCTGCTGCCCGTCGTTGCCGGCCGCCCCGTCGCCGCCTCCGCCATCCGATCCCTCCTGTTGCGCGGACGGCGTACCGCCGCCGTCGGCGTCGTCCGACCCGCCGCAGGCGGCGAACCCGAGCGCGAGCGTCAGCGCGGCCGCGATCGCAACCACTCGAGCAAGCCAGCGTGAATCCATCAGCGCATCCCGTTCTCGATCGACAGAGGGGTCGGGGCCGAGCCTAGAACATCCTCTTACTCCAACGTCGCAGCTCGCCGCCCACCAGCGCTCGCTCCAATCTCTCGAACGATTGACCGGGACAGGATGCCACCAAGCGTGCGCTCGATCCCGGCGCGCCCCCGCCGGGCTCATATACTCGCCCCGTGCCTGACGTGGGGGACTTGGAGCGGCGCGCGACCGAGCTGCTGCAGCGGCTGATCCGCTTCCGGACGGTCAACCCGCCAGGCGGCGAGCGCGACTGCCAGGAGTACCTGCACGGGATGCTCGAGGGCGAGGGTTTCGAGGTCGAGCTGCTCGAGGTCGCGCCCGGGCGGCCGAACCTCGTCGCGCGCCTGCCCGCGCCCAGCGGCGCCGACGGCCCGACGCTGTGCCTGCTCGGCCACGTCGACACGGTCCTCGCGAACCCCGACGACTGGGACGTCGATCCCTGGTCGGGCGCGCTGCGCGACGACGGCTGCGTCTGGGGCCGCGGCGCGCTCGACATGAAGAGCCAGGTCGCCGCCGAGGTCGCGGCGGCGGGCGCGCTCGCCGGCGCCGGCTGGCGTCCCGCCCACGGGGAGCTCAAGATCGTCCTGACCGTCGACGAGGAGGCCGGCGCGGTCTTCGGCGCCCAGTGGCTCTGCGAGCACCACCCCGACAAGGTGCGTGCCGACATCGTCGTCAACGAGGGCGCCGGCGTCTCGTTCGAGTGGCCTGCGCCCGCCTCGGACCCGGACGCCCCCGCGAGCATCGCCGCCACAGCCGATCCCGCCACCCCCGGCCCGCGCCGCATCTACCCCGTCTGCGTCGCCGAGAAGGGCGTCTTCCGCTTCACGCTCTCGGCGCGGGGCGAGGCGGGCCACGCGTCGATACCGCGCATCGGCAGCAACGCGCTGGCGAAGCTGGCGCCGGCGATCGGGGCGCTATGCGGCGCGCCCGTGGTGCCCGAGCACTCGCCGGAGGCCGACGCGTTCCTCGAGGCGCTCGGCGTCCAGACCGACGACCTCGTCGCCGCGATCGCGGAGGTCGAGGCGACGGACTCCCGCGTCGCCGTGCTGCTCGAGCCGCTGCTCGGCGTGACGTTCGCGCCGACGATGGTCAGCGCCTCCGACAAGATCAACGTGATCCCGGCGGAGGCCCATGTGCGCGTGGACTGCCGCGTCCCGCCGGGAAAGGGCCAGGAGCGCGCCCTGACCGCGATTCGGGCCGCGATCGCCGGCGAGCCGGTCGAGCACTCGGCGCTCAATCCGCTCGACCCGGAGGACACCGACTTCTACCGCGACGCCGCCCACCGCGCGCTCGGCTACGACGTCAGGCTCGACGAGACCGTCGTCGGCAACCGCTCGCCGATCGACACGCCGCTGATGGACTCGATCCGCTCGTTCGTCGAGCGCGAGGACCCCGGCGCCGTCGTCACCCCCACGGCCCTCGCCGGCTTCAGCGACTCGCGCTGGTTCCGCGAGGCCTTCCCCGACTGCGTCGCCTACGGCTTCTTCCCGATGCGCTCGATGGACCTCTTCGAGGCCGCCCCGCTCGTCCACGGCGCCAACGAGCGCATCCCCGTCGAGGACCTCACCCTCGCCACCCGCTTCTACGCCGACCTGATCGAGCGCACGCTCGGCTGAGCGGGGCGACGGCCGCGTCGCCCGCCAAGCCTTAGCGCTGGGCCGCTCTCGGCCGCATTCCGGCCGTAACCGGCCCGCGCAGCCCGCCGCTTGCCCTAATGCTCCACGCGCGCGGGGCCGACAGATGGGACATGCCGATCGCCGTCGCCGCCGCGCCGCTCGCCTTCACCTTCCAGGACTTCGAGAACTGGGCCGTCATCTGGCTGCCGATCCTCTTCATGGGGCTGATCGCGGCGGTCCTGCTGATGATGCTCCGCTTCATGCCGAGCTTCAAGATGAAGCCGCAGGAGATCGCGCCGCAGTCGTCCGACTCGACCGGCTGGGACGAGGTGGCCGGCGTCGAGGAGGCGAAGGACGAGCTGCGCGAGGTGGTCGAGTTCCTGCGCGACCCGGGCCGCTTCACCCAGCTCGGCGCGCGCGTGCCGAAGGGAATCCTGCTGCACGGGCCGCCCGGCACCGGCAAGACGCTGCTCGCGAAGGCGGTCGCGCACGAGTCGAACGCGCGCTTCTACGCCCAGTCGGCGTCGGCGTTCGTCGAGATGTTCGCCGGCCTCGGCGCCGCCCGCATCCGGCGCCTCTTCAAGGAGGCGCGCGACAACGCGCCGGCGATCGTCTTCATCGACGAGCTCGACGCGGTCGGAGCGGCCCGCGGCGACGACACCTCCGGCGAGAAGGACCAGACGCTCAACCAGCTGCTCGTCGAGCTCGACGGCTTCGGCGGCCGCGAGGGGCTGGTCGTGATCGGCGCCTCGAACCTGCTCGACAAGCTGGACCCGGCGCTGCTGCGCCCCGGCCGCTTCGACCGCCAGGTCTTCGTCACTCCGCCCGACCTCGAAGGTCGCAAGAAGGTGCTCGGCGTGCACACCCGCGACAAGCCGCTCTCCGCCGACATCGACCTCGAGCTGATCGCCCGCCAGACCAGCGGCCTCACCGGCGCCGACCTGGCGAACATCTGCAACGAGGCGGCGATCTTCGCCGGCCGCGACCACCGCACGAGCATCGAGACGGCCGACTTCCAGGCCGCGCTCGAGCGCGTCGTCGCCGGCATGCAGTCGCGTCGCGTGATCACCGACCACGAGAAGCGCGTCGTCGCCTACCACGAGGCCGGGCACGCGCTCTGCTCGGAGCTGCTCGACAGCGTCGAGCGCGTCCACCGCATCTCGATCGTCCCGCGCGGCCAGGCGCTCGGCTACACGCTCAACCTGCCCCAGGAGGACCGCTACCTCAAGACCCGCGAGGAGCTGATGGACCGCCTCGTCGTCCTGCTCGGCGGCCGCGTCGCCGAGCACCTCGTCTTCGGCCAGATCACCACCGGCGCCTCCGGCGACCTGCGCTCGGTCCACGAGATCTCGCGCTCGATGGTCACCCAGTACGGCATGGGCACCGGCCTGATGTCGCGCGAGCTCCCAGCCGGCGACTACTCGATGTCCGACGCCACCCGCCGCTCGATCGACGACGAGCAGCAGTTCATCACCGACCAGGCGCACCGCCGCGCGCTCGCCATCGTCGGCGCGAATCGCGCGCTGCTCGACGCCCTCGCCGCCGAGCTGCTCGAGCGCGAGGCGCTCGAGCGCGCCGACATCGACCGCATCGTCGCCGCGCACCGGCCGGCGTTGCCCGCGGCGCAGCAGCTGCCGCTGCCCAACGGCGCCGCGTCGCAGGCCCGCGCGATCTCGAACGGTTGACAGGGACAGGGCGGCCACGAGCGTTCGAAGGAATCCGAGCGCCGACGGCACGGCGTCTAGACTCCCGGCCGATGCTCGGGCAGATCGACCACGTCGGCGTCGCCGTCGCCGATCTCGACGAGGCGGTGGCGCTGTACCGCGACCGCCTCGGGATGCGCGAGCAGCATCGCGAGACGGTGGAGGAGCAGGGGGTGCATGCCGTGCTGCTGGAGATCGGCGTCTCGCACGTGGAGCTGATCGCGCCGATCGGGCCGGAGGGGTCGGTGGCGAAGTTCCTCGAGCGCAGCGGGCCCGGGCTGCACCACGTCGCGTACCGCACCGACGACATCGACGCCGAGCTCGAGCGCGTGCGCGCGGCCGGACTGCGGCTGATCGACGAGCAGCCGCGCGTCGGCATCCAGGGCAGCCGCGTCGCGTTCGTGCATCCGAAGTCGACCGGCGGCGTGCTGACCGAGATCGTTCAACCGGCGGAAGGACACTGAGAGATGGCCCAGCAGGCACGCACCGACATCGGCTTCCAGGGCGGGCAGGTGCTGTCCCTGCGCGTGAGCGACGACGTCTACGAGCAGCTGATCTCCGCGCTCGCCGGCGCCAACTCCGGCGGCTGGCACGCCGTCGACACCGAGGACGAGCGGATCCAGCTGGACCTGTCGCAGATCGTCTACGTGCGCCGCGAGAGCGGCAACCGCGCCGTCGGGTTCTAGGCGCCCCGTGGAGGCGGCCGGCTCGTCCGGCCGGCGCCGCGCTCATGCGCCCGGCGGAATCCGCACGCGCCGGCTGCCGACGAGGTAGCCTAGGGCGAAGCAGGCGGCGAGTCCCGCGACGATGTAGCCGCCGGCGCCGTAGTCGTTCGCGGCGGTCAGCACCCCGCAGACAGCGGACACGCAGCTGGCAAGGACGATGAGATCCGTCTTCTCCATCGCGTCGGTCGGGGAGACCGTAGCACCGAGACGCGAAATTGGTCAGACCAATTTCGCGTTTTCCCCTTTCCAGAGCCTCTGATTTCGAGAAAGGTGCCCCTTGACCGGCGCTCGCGGTAAGCCTGCGTATGCCTCCCCGGCCCCCGGCGGCGGGACCCGGCGCGCCGGCTCGAATAGCGTGCCATGCCGTGCTGCGGGCGCTCGACCTCGTCATCCTCCGCGCGCTGCGCACCCACGGCCACTCGCCGCGCGTCGAGCGCGCGGTGCTCGCCTTCACGCGCACGGGCGAGCACGGGCTGCTGTGGCAGGCGCTGTGCCTGGCCGGCGCACTGGCGGACCGCCGTCGCCGTCCGCGCTATGTCGGCGCGATGCGCACGATCATGGGCGCCTATCTGGTCAACATCGCGCTCAAGCACGTCGTCCGTCGCCGCCGGCCGATCGTCGAGGCGCTGCCTGCGCTGTCGACCACCATCACCGCGCTGTCCTACCCGTCGGCGCACTCGACGACGTCGTTTGCCGCGGCGCGGGCGCTGACGCGACACTCCGGGGTCCCGTGGCTGCCGATCTACGCGGGCGCGGTGGCGATGGGCCTGTCGCGCGTGTACGTCGGGGTCCACTACCCGTCCGACGTCCTCGCCGGCGCCGTTCTGGGCACCGCGCTCGTCGAGGCGGTCGAGCGCGCGCCGGAGGCGATCGCGCCGCCGCCGCGGCGGGGCGGGCGGCTGGCGCGCCGCCGTCGGGGCGCCGGCCGTCGCGTGGTCCGCGGCTCCGCGCGCAGGCGCCGGCCGTGGAGCCGGTAGGTTCGCGGCCATGAAGGTCGGGATCGTCGGTCTGCCGAACGCCGGGAAGTCGTCGCTCTTCAACGCGCTCACGCGCGCGGGCGCGGAGGCCGCCAACTACCCGTTCACGACCGTCGAGCCCAACGTCGCCGTGGTGCCGGTCCCCGACGAGCGCCTCGACGCGGTCGTCGCCACCGTCGAGGCGACGCCGACCGTCTACGAGACGATCGAGTTCCACGACATCGCCGGCCTCGTCCGCGGCGCGCACAAGGGCGAGGGGCTCGGCAACCAGTTCCTGGCCAACATCCGCGAGACCGACGCGCTCGTCCACGTCGTCCGCGCGCACACCGACGAGCAGGTCGTCCATCCCGAGGGGCGCGTCGACCCGCTCGCCGACGTCGAGACGATCGAGACCGAGCTGCTCTACGCCGACCTCGAGCAGGCCACGCGCCGGCTCGACAAGGTCGCCAAGGAGGCGAAGGGCGGCGAGCGCGAGAAGGTCGCCGAGAAGGGCTGGCTCGACTCGCTGGTCGCGGCGCTCGCTGAGGGGCGGCCCGCGCGCACGGTGCCTGTGCCCGACGACGCGCCCGCCGCGCTGCGAAGCCTGCAGCCGCTGACGGCCAAGCCGGTGCTCTACCTGGCGAACGTCGACGAGGGCGCCGCGGCCGACGACGCGGGCGTCCTGCGCCCGCCGCCCGAGGTGACCGCCCACGCCGAGGCGCTCGGGGCGCGCGCGGCCGCCGTGTCGGCGCGGCTCGAGTCCGAGCTCGGCGAGCTCGACGACGAGGAGGCGGCGGCGATGCGCGAGGAGCTCGGCGTGGCGGAGTCGGGGCTCGCCACGGTCGTGCGCGAGGCGTGGGCGCTGCTCGGCCTGATCGCCTTCTTCACCGCCGGTGAGGGCAAGGAGGGCCGCGCCTGGGCGATCCGGCAGGGAACGGCCGCGCGCCGCGCCGCGGGCAGGATCCACACCGACATCGAGAAGGGCTTCGTGGCGGCCGAGGTGATCGGCTGGCGCGAGCTGGTCGACGCGGGCGGCTACGCGGGCGCGCGCGAGCGCGGGACGCTGCGGGTGGAGGGACGCGACTACGTGATGCAGGACGGCGACGTGATGACGGTGCGGTTCACGCCGTAGGGGCGGCGGCCGACGGCGCCGGCGGTGGTCCTTCGCGCGGCGCCGGCCGCCTGCGGATCGCGCGCCGTGGGCCGCTACGGTTCGGCGCTATGCGATCTCGGCGCCTCTCCCTCGACATCCGTCCGCTCCTGGTCCTGGCCGCGGCGCTGGTCCTCGCGGTCGGAGCGACCGCCTGCGGCGGCTCTGACGACGGCGGTGGCGGCGAGGGAGCCTCCGAGCAGGAGCGCGCTCGCGCCACCGTCGAGCGACTCTACGACGCGATGGCCGAGATGGACGCCGACGCCGTCTGCGCGCAGCTCAGCGACGCCGCGCAGGAGCAGATCGCGCAGGGCGGGCTCGGCAGCAAGGGCGAGACCTGCGCCGAGGGCTTCGAGGGCTTCTTCCAGGCCGCCGAGGATGCCGGCGGCCTCGAGGCGCCGCTGAACGCGGAGGTGCGGAAGGTCGACGTCGACGGCAACCGCGCGTCGGCGACGGTCCAGTTCGGGCCGGGCCGCCGGGGCCAGGTGCCGCTCGTGAAGGTCGACGGCGAGTGGAAGCTCGAGGCCGCCGGCGCGGCGCCGTCGGGCTCGTAGCGGTCGCCGCGCAAGGGCGGCAGGGCGGAGACAGTGTCCCCCCCTCCAAGAGACACTGCCTCGCCCTGCGCGCAGGCCCCTCCGGGTCTCACAATCCCTCCAGTGTGAGCCGGATCGGCTGGTGGCCGAATCTCTGGGGCCTGCCTCAGCTTTGGACTCGTGGTCGCCAGCCGAGAACGAGAACGTACACGAACCCAAGTGCCTTTGTCAAGTAGAATGTGCGTCCAGGGCCAGATGCGCCGAATCCCGCTCTCGGAGCGGGATCTCGGCGGCCGGCTCCGTCGCCTAAAATTGGTCTTACCAATTCAAAATTGGTCTTACCAATTATGGTGCTTGACATCGCCGCAAAGGCAAGGTACGGTTCTCCACGTCATCGAGTCCGCCCACTCGATGGCACCTAATTGGAGGGCCTCGGCGCCGCGCAATTGCGCGGCGCCGGTGCGTTCGGGGTCGGTAGCCAGCAGCCCCCCTCGTCACAAGCTCGCGCCAAGTCGAAAGAAGGGGCATGGACCGCTCACCACGCAATCGCTTCAGTGCCAACCTGCGGCGCCTGCGCCAGCGACGCGGCATGTCCCAGGCCGACCTCAGCCGCGCGTCCGGCATCAGCGCCTCCGTCCTCTCTCGGCTCGAGTCGGCCGAGCGCGAGCCGCGCCTGAGCACCGTCTTCCGCATCGCCCGCGTGCTCGACGAGGACATGGGCGAGCTGCTGCGCGGCGTTCGCTGACGCGTCGCTTCAACGCGCCGGCGGATCGAGCAGCCGCACGTCCTCGTCCTCGCGCGGATCGACGAGCGCGTGCGTCGCGCGCATCGCCTCGAGCACGCTCGCGCGGTCGTCCCACGGCATCAGCGCCGCCCATCGCTGTGCGCGGTCGATCGTGCGCCGGAGCGGCCGCGGGTCGTCGTTGCGCGTCAGCGCGCGCAGCGCTCTCAGGTGGTCGTCCCTGTACGGCAGCGGGATGACGACGCGACAGAGCCCGGCGCCGGTCATCTCCGCGTTCATGAGCGCGCGAGCGACGCGGCCGTTGCCGTCGGCGAACGGGTGCACCTCGGCGACGAGGAACATGCCGTACACGGCTCGGGCCATGCCGGCGGGCAGCGTGTCGTAGAGCGCGAAGCCCTCGCGCAGCGTTCCGCGCACCAGGTCGGGATGCACGAAGGCGGTCGAGCCCGCACGGTTCGGGACCTCCTTGTAGGCGCCGGGGCGGACCTCCGGGCGGCCGCCCATGATCCGCCGGTGCATCTCCTGGATCGCCGCCTCGAGCTCGTCGGCGTCGCGCGGGGCGGCGTCGCGCAGGCGCGGGTCGGTGATCGCGTCGAACGTGCCCTGGATGTCGTGGGCGTCGGCCGGCCGCTGCGGCGGGACGCGACCCGCGAAGACGATCTGCTCGGCCTCCGCGACCTCGAACTCGGTTCCCTCGATCCAGTTCGAGAAGTAGGCCTCGAAGAATGCGAGCTGGTGGGCGGGGTCGGCGGGGGCCGGCCGCGCGGGGAGCTCGCGTTGCGCCAGCTCGGCGCGAAGCAGCTCGAATCGGCGCAGTTGCTCGGTGTCGTATCCCATCCCCGCGCGGCGCGCTCGGCCGACGCGGGTCGACAGCGGAGCGTCGCGGCTTCCCTGCAGATCGCCGATCAGCGCGTCGAGCTGGGCGAGTTGCGGCATGGCGTCGAGCTGGGGCGCCACCGCGCGCGCCGCGTCGCGCAGCTCGTCGAGCGCCGCGTCGCCCTGTACGCGGGCGATCTCGTCCAGGCGCTCCTCGATCTCGTCCCGCCGCAGCGTCCGCCGGACCGCCGACCGTGCGCGCGAGGGCCTCAGGTTGTCGAGGAACGCCCGCGCCCGGCTCGACATCCACAGCTGGGCGAACGGCATGTCCCCGTCGATCGGGCCCGGGCCGGCGCGAGGGCGCAGCGCCAAACCAGGCAGCTCGATGGGCCGCGGGCGCGCGGGCGTGGGCCCGGTGTCGAGGAACAGCGAGCCGTCCGCCGCCGGCGCCGCCAGCATGGCGCTGCGGTCGACGATCGCCGCGCCCGGGAAGTAGAGCGCCGCGACGTCGGGCCAGCGGCGGCGCAGCAGCTGCTCGGCAGGCTCGTCGAGGTTCGTCGAGTAGAGGCGACGGGCGAGCCGCCTGATCTCACCGCGCGCGGCGGCGCGGCTTGCCCACTTGGCGTCGTCGGGAACGAACAGCTCGGGTAGATCGCGTGTGTTAGCGGGAGTCATGAGGGCTGCGACGCGGAAGACATCGGACTTAGGAGGCGCTTTCGGTGGAAGAAGCGTGACTTAGCGTAACGCGCGAGCGACGTCTCCGCAGCTTTTCCCGCTATTTCCGGCCTTTTGCCCGGCGGAACCCTTGACGATCGAGTACGCGTGTGTTCTTATCTGCGGACCTCAGGAGGGAGCGACTCGAGAAGGGGGAGTCATCCGGACTGGGATGTGAGGGCCCCACATATCCGGCCCTCACAGCGGACGGCTGGAGGGCGTCCGCAAACTGGACGGCGCGGCCCATGAGGGTTCGGACCAGCCGTCCAGCGGAGCCGGGGCAGGCGCCGCGAGAGCAGGCCGCCACCCCGGCTTCCGCACGTCCGGGGCGGTTCAGTCGCGCGGCCAGTCGAACAGGCGGCCCGGGTCGGCTAGAACGCCGGGCAACTCCGACGCGGCCGAGCCCGTCGCCCGCCCGGTGGCGGCCCCAGCGACGACTGCGTACTCGCGCTCGGCCGCCTAACCAGGCTAATCGTCCGTGCGCTGGGCCTGTAGCGCCTTCGATCGTTGCTCGGCACCCCAGTTCAGCTTGACCATCGCGAGACCGGCGCCGACAAGGAGCACGACAGTCGTGGCGATCGCGATGTCGGCGTACCAGCGGGCGACCGACAGATAGCTGACCCCGCTCGAGTCGTCGTCCTCCCCGGAGTCCTCGTCGGCCTCCGAGTCGTCGTCTGCCTCCGACTTGTGGTCCGCTCTCGCCAGGCGCCGCCGGTACTCCCACGCGGTTGCCCGATCGAAGAAACCTCCGCTCAGGGCTAGCATCAGCAACAAGCCCAGGCTCAAGCACGCCATTCCACCTGACACGAGGTTGTCGCTGAATGAGAGGTCGCCCATGCCTGGAACGAGGTTGCCCTCGAATGCGACGGAGGCGCCGAAGGCCACGGTTGCCGCAGCGTACAGCCACATCACCCCTCGCAGCGGCCGCGTCACCTCGGAGTAATATCGAGCACGGTGCTGGGCGATCAGCGCAACGAGCACCACGGGAGCGAGCAGTATCCACTGCTGTCGCCCATCGACGTGGGGCAGGAACGCCCCTTTCTGGGCGAGATAGGCAAGGGCGATGTTGAAGGAGGCGATCGCGACTAGCGCCGCGTTGTCGACCGGGTCGGCCTTCAGGAAAGCCGAGATCTTCCAGTCGTCGTTCTTCCGTGGTCGCGCGTGCTCGGAAGCGGTGTTGGCCGCTGGCATGCCATCGGCCTGAGGTGCCGCTGTCTCCCCGGCATCGGGCTGCTCTGCGAGCTCGGAGTCGCTCAAGCCCTCGAGCGGGTCGCCATTGTGCACATGGCAGGTAGCGAACGGACTGTCCACCTCGCCGGTCGTCGTGGCAAACCAACGATCCGTGCCCCAGTCAAGGAGAACCATATGCGCGTCGGCGGGCGGTTCGACGCTGAAGTAGTAGCTACCGGCGTGGTCGTGGCTCGGTGCGCGGAACTCATAGGACACCGGACATAGGCCGAGGCTCGTGTAACGCTTCATGCGGAAGCGCTGCCAAGGCCCGCTCTTGTCTGTCGGTGGCTCCGTCTCCAGCACGGTGGCCGGCAATGGCTTTCGCGGCCTTCCAGCAATCCGAACCGTGTCGGACATCGTGTAGGTGGCGGTGAGCGACACGGTGTCGCCCCAGCTCGCAGGCACCCAGCAGAGGTAGTGGGTGTAGTACGCCAACTCGTGGCAGTCGTCGCCCAGTTCCTCGGTTACGTGCTCGGCGTTGGCGACGCCGAGCTTCTCGAAGAGGTCGTGTGCGGCGCTCTCGATCCTTTCGACGCTGTGCTCGCGGTCGCACGCGATGTCCGTGATCAGGTCGCCGATCTCGTCGTAGACGGTGCGCCACTCGTCAGGAGTGGCAGCTGGCATCCGCTCCCACTGGTCGTCGTCCAGATACTTGGCCAGGGTCGCCATCGCGACGGAGTGGCGATGCTGGTCGCGCGTGACCAGGGGCAGCCGCCGCCCGTCGGCGTCGTGGACCGCGAAGTCAGGGAACCGCAGGCGACGAAAGAGACCCAGCGAGACTATGAAGCGCGTGAGTTCCAATGGGTCCTGACCCTCTTGCGCGTGGGGGACGGTGATCTGGACCTCGCGCCGCCAGCGCTCGCCGCCTGACGGTAGGAATGAGACGCGCTCGACCACGCGCTCGGTGTGCAGCGTGGGCACGTTGAGCATCTCGCGCAGCGTGGAGAGGTGCGCCGCGTCTAGGACGCCACGGTCATCCGGGTATGCAGCATCAGGCAAGCGCCTCGACCCCCTTCCCTCCGGCGCGACGTCGATGTACGTTAGTGCTTCGGCGCGATCCCGAGCACTTGGAGCGCGGCCTTGTGCGCGATTCGCATCCGCTTGCGCGCTGCGAAGACCGCCTCCTGGCTGGCGGAATCGGAGCGACCCGTGGACCTGGAGTCGGGACGGAAGATCATGCACTCCTTCCCGGCGCTTCGCCCCCGCCCGAGCTCGGGCTTCTCCCCGGCTCCGTTTTGCGCGGCGCTCCCGTCCATTCCGCCTAGCTACCCCCTGCTCGCTCTTGGAACCACGACGGCGGCACGCTACCAGAACGCGACGACATGCTTGTCCGCACACGCGTTCGCATGCAACCGTCCTTGCGCGAGACTTCCCTCCGCGTCATCGACAATCCCTCCTAGCGCAGGAGTTAATCAGTGGTCCGACGGCGTGTCAAGCCGGCGTCGGACGTGACGGAGGGCGCGGCAAGTCACGGCACCGGCAGCCGCGCAGCGAGCCGGCAATCCGACCGCCTCCGGTCGGCTGTGCAGCCGCGTGCCCGTTGCGCAGCTAGACTCCCGCGCGTGTAGCTCGGTGGAGGGACCGACTGTGAAGCCGATTGGAATCTGGGCCTTTGCCGTGGTGGCCGCGCTTGGCGCGGTCGCGGCCGGGTGCGGCGCGGCGGGCGATCGGGAGCGGATCCGCGCGGCGATATATGAGGCGCGGGCGGCGATCGCTGTCCGCGACGCCGAGCGGGTGTGCTCGCTGCTGACCGCCGCGGGGCGCGAGCACGTCGCCTCGGTGCGCCACGGCACGGCCGGCGATGACGTGCTCGGCGGCGTCAAGACCTGCGAGAACGAGGTGCCGGCGATCACCGAGGCGATCGGGCGCGACGCCGGCCGGCCGGCGCTGCCGCCGCCTGAGGTGGTGCGGATCGCCGTTGACGGCGACCGCGCGCGGGCGGTCCTGAGAGTCACCGAGGGCATCTCGCTGCACGTGGCGCTCGCCAGGGAGGACGGCGAGTGGCGGCTGGACGCGCTGTTCGGCGACCTGCCGGGGGCACGCCAGGAGGACAAGTTCTGATGATCGGCGGGCCGTCGTCCCGGCGGCGCCTCGTGCGCTGGTGTGGCGCTGGAGCGCTCGCGCTGGCCGTGCTGGCGGTCGGACCTGGAGCCGGTTGGTCGGAGCCGCGGCCGGTGGCGAGCCCCACCCCGGCGGGCTCAGACCGGCAGGCGCGAGACGACCGCGCCGAGAGCCGCAACCTGACCGGCGTGTCGGTCGCCGACACCGGCGGCGGGAAGGCGCGCCCCTGCCCGGCCGTGCGCCCCGGTGCGAAGCCCGGCACGTTCGCCGGCGGCTGCATGGCCACCGCCGCGGGCTCGGGCGTCCTGCTGACCGTCAACACCCTCGCCGGACGGATGCTCTTCGCCCGCTGCGACGTCACCTACACCATGCGCGTCGACCGGCACGGTCGCACGGCGCTCGTCGGCCTGCGGTTCTCCGGCGATCCCGTCTGCGCCGACGCGCGGACCTGCTTCGAGGGCGCGAGGGTCAGCACTCCCCGCGGCCGGATCGCCGCCGCCGCGGAGGGCCGGCTGCTGCACGTCGTCGAGCTCTGCCTCGACACCTGCATCGGCCGCTTCGCCGGGGAGATGCGGACCGCGCTGACCCCCGACGGCGCCGGCTGGCGCGAGGAGGCCCGCCACTCGCTGGTCGGCACCAGCGGCTGGGAGATCGACGGATCGTGGCGGCTCGAGGGAGATGCCCTTCGCATCGTGTCTCGCCACGACCGCCCGGCCGTTGGAAACGCTGACATCTATTAAAGTAACCAAAAATCGGTTGCGCCCGGCTGAAACCGGAGTACCATTGGCAGTCTCTCGGCTGTCGATTTTCGGCTTCCGGGATTGCAGCGCCGGGGCCCCAGCCGCCAGGCCGGGGCTCCGGCGCACCGTTGAGCCGCCGCGGCGGTCAGTGCCGCTCGAGGCGCTGCCGGTGCGGCGACGGCCCCAGCGGGCCGGAGGTCCGGCCGTCGGCGAACGGCGAGCCCCAGGCGCCGCCGTAGCCCCACCACGGCTGCTCCCGCACCGGCAGCAGCCGCTCCCACGTTCGCCACCGCGGGCACGCGCCGCAGTCGCTCGCGTCGTCGTGGAACGCGTGCCGCCGGCCGTCCGCCCGCACGCCCCAGGCGCGCCGGCCCGGGGTCGGGTACGGGGCGTGGCTGCCGCGGGCGAGGAGCGCGACCGGATGGGTGGCGCTCCTCTCGACGTCCGACCACGGCACGTCCGTATGGCCGTCGCGGACGTGGTAGCGCACCGATGCCGGCAGGTAGCCACCGAGCCCGAGGCGCCGCAGCAGCACGCTCACCCGCTCCCAGCCGCCCTCGCTCGAGACGAGATCGGTCCGCTCCCCGCCGCGCGGCTTGGTCGCGGCGAACAGCAGCCAGTATGCGATCCGCACGCCCGGCGCTCCGTCGACGCTCTCGGAGCGGCGCTCGAAGTACACGGGCACGCCGGTGAGAAGCGGCCCGGCGCGCCCGCGCACGACCGCGCGCCGCCCTCCGTAGCGGTGGCTGGCGATGTCGAGGAAGAAGCCGTCGCCGGGCCGCAGCGCCGCCGGCCTGCCGACGTCGTGCGGGCGGGTGTGCTCGGCGGTGGAGTAGCCGCGCGGGAAGCGGCGGTCGCACCGTCGCGCGGGCGGCTCCAACCGGTACGCCGCGGGCCCGGCGAGCCGGTCCGCGCGCAGCCATGGAAGCCCGTGGACGTTGTCGTCGGGCCACCCCCGCCCCTGGGCGATCTGCGCGACCGGGCAGCCCTCGATTCCCCAGGTGAGCATCGAGTGGCGGGTGAAGTCGTCCGTGCCGAGCGGGAAGTGGCGCTCGCGTGCGTGGAGCCGAACGAGCGGCGCGAAGGCCCGCGCGGGGTCGGGGGTCACGATCCCCTCGCGCCACCCGGCGGAAAGCTCCCTCGCCCCGCCGTCCTTCGCCCACTCGCCGTGAGGGCCCAGCGGTCCGGTGGTCCCCGCGCCGCGGCCCAGCTCGCCCCAGGCGCCGCCGAAGCCGTACCACCGCTGCCCCGGCGCGCTCAGCAGCCGCTTCCACGTCGGCCACTCGACGCACCCGGCGCAGGATCCGCGGCGGGCCGGCGCGAGCTCGTGCCCGCCGCGCGCCGTCTCCAGCAGGACGTGGGCTCCGTCGCCGCCGGCGAGATCGAGCCGGTCCCACGCCACGTCGCGCAGCTCACCCTCGCCGGCGCGGAGCCGCACCATCCAGGGCTCGTACTCGCCGTCGCGACCGCCGGCGCGCAGCAGCACGTCGACGCGCTCCCAGTCGCCCTCGTGGCGCGCCGCCTCGGGGTCGGGCGGCGCATGCATCGAAAACAGCAGCCAGTAGGTCAGCCGCAGGCCGTCGGCGCCGTCGATCTGCTCGGAATGGCGCTCGACGTACGCGGGCACGCGCACCGTGCCGCCGCCGGCGTCGCCCTCGGTCGCGCCCCGCTGGCCGTTGCGCGCCGAGTCGCGGAGGTCGAGGAAGAACCCGTCCGCGGGTTCCAGCCCCGGCGGGCGATCGAGGCGGTCGTAAGGGCGGGTGTGCTGGTTGGCATAGATCTTGAGTTCGCTGTGGTCGTCGCAGCTGCCCGGCTCGTACGGGGAGCGAAAGTAGGCCGGGCCGCGGCCGAGCCCGAAGTCGTAGAGCCAGTCGGTTGCGTCGGTGCGCTCGGCGGCTCGGGCCACGCCCACCGCGACCTTGCGGTGGCCGCAGCGCTCGTCGGCGAACCACAGCGCCGACCGGGCGATGAACCAGTCGGCGCTCACCGGCGAGTGGCGCTCGTCCGCCGCGATCCTCACGAGCGGGGCGAAGGTGACGGCGGGGTCGTCGGTCGTGACCGTGTCGGCGCCACCGCAGCCGCCCGTCAGCGCGCCGCCGCAGGCGAGCGCGACCGCCGCCGCCCGAGCGAGAACGCCCCTCACGCCCCCGCCCCGGCGCTCGGCGTCGGCCATGCCGCGCCGCCCTCGCCGCGGTCGAGCTCCCACTCGCCCTCCAGCTCCAGCCCGCTGAGCCCGACCGCCCCGCGCACCCACATCGCCCAGCGCCGGCCGGCCGGCACGAGCCTCAGCCGCGTGCGGCCCTCGAAGCGGCCGATGCATGTGTCGAGGCACACGTCGAGCTCGAGGCGCATCCTCGCTCCCGACCCGCGCACGCGCCCTCGCCACGGCGGTCCGCTGGACGGAAGCGCGCCAACCCCCGGCCTGCCGCTGCAGGGAGCGATGTCGTTGCACGGGAAGCGGTCCTTGTCCGTGTCGACGTTCGCGGCCCATACCCGTCCGCGGCCGTCGGCATGTAGGTCCATTCGTACCCCGCAGCGCGCGAAGGCGCTCGCGCCCAGCACGGAGAGCAGCGTGAAGTCGATGTCCCGCGCGGTCGCGGTCGCCGCGCAGCCGCCGCGCACGGAGCGCCCGCGCACCGTGACGGGGCCGCACCTGGCGGTGGCCGAGTCGCGACCCCTGCCGACGCCGGCGCGCCCCTCGCCGCCTCCCGAGCCGAACAGCGTGGCGAGCTTCCAGCGCCCGTTCTCGCGTGCCAACCGTACCCGCGTCTTCGATCCGCGTCCCATCACCGTGATCGCGGTGGCGCGGTCGCCGGCCACTTGCACCGCGGCAATCCGCGGCGGCTCCGCCGCGCGCACCCGCACGCTCGCCATCCGGTCCGCAAGCGTGGAGGCATCGGCCCAGCAGTCGGTCGGAGAGCTGTGCCCGATCGACCCGACCTCACGCACGGCGCTGCGCGCGAGGAGCGCGCAGACCGTGTCGAGGTCGCCCGCGGCGAACGCGGTGCGGACCGTCTCGAGCGCCGCTCGGATCTCGGCTTCGGGGTCGCCCCCAGCGTCGCTGCATCCGCCTCCGCAGAGCGCGAGCGCCGCCACGGCGACGACCGCGGCGGCCCTCCTCCGTCTCGCCATCGCAGCGGCGCTCGGCTCTGCGCTACTCCGGAGTTACCGTCCTCAGTTCGGTTGCGGGATCAGCGACTCGTCCATCTTCCAGCCGTCGTCGGTCTTGACGAACGGCCTCGGCAGCTCGAGCGTCTCGCCGGCGGTGATCACGGCGAGCGCGCGATCTCCGTCGATCCGCAGGCGCACGATCTTGGCGTTGCGGCGGATGTTCTCGCCCCACTGGTCGAACAGCGCCTTGGCGACGCCGACGCACGTCGGGGTATCGGGTGCGCCGTCGATGCCGGTCTGCTTCTGGGCCTGTGGGGACAGTTGGTCGCACACCTTCTCGGCGTCGCGCTCGCTGAACGCGTCTTGGAGCGCTTGGAACGTGGCGCGAACCTCGGTCTCGGCGTCGCCGCCGTCGCCCTCGGATCGGGTGTCCGCCTGGCCCTGGTCGGCGGTGGCGCTGCCGTCGCTCGAGTCGTCGCCGCAGGCGGCGAGACCGAGGGCCAGCAGCAGTACGGTGGCCAGCGCGAGCGGGCCCCCGAGCAGGCGAATGCGTGTCATCTTCCAGTTCCCTCCACTCTGGATTGGTCGAACGGGGCGGCCGTCACCGGCCAGCGCCCCGTGGCCAGTCAGCTTAACCCGCGGCGCCCCGCCATGCAAACGGCATGGTTCCTTTCGCGCTGTCGGCCCTCACTCGGGGTCCGGGATCAGCGACTGGTCGAGCCGCCAGACGCCGTCCTGCCGGGCGAACCGCGACGGGTAGGTGTTGCCCGTCTCCGACCGCAGCGTCGCCGTCGCTCGATCTCCCTCGCGGCGCACCCTCAGCACGGTCACCTCCTGGTGCAGGGCGTCCCCGTACGCATCGAGCACCGCGGTGGCGGATTGCTCGCATGTGGGCGCGCCGCCGGCGATGCTCTCGGCCGTCTCGCGGCGGCCGCGCTCGGTGAGCCCGCCGCAGATGCCCCGCTCGTCACGGGCGACGAAGTCGCGTTTCATCCGGTCGAGCGCCGCCTGGATCCCGCCCCTGACGTCCTGCGCGGCGGCTGGCTGCTCCCGGTCGCTCGCGCGCTCGTCGTCCGAGCCTCCGCACGCCGAGATCCCGGCCGCCAGCGCGAGTCCGGCGACGACGACTGCGCTCCGCGCCCGAAGGCCACTGCTTTTCTGTCCCATTGCTCCGTCCCTCCAATCGGATCGTGCCCGGTCCGCCGGCGCGGTTGCGGTCCGGCGGGGCGCAGGGCACCGTAGCCGAGCCGGCCGGTGGCGCGCAAGCCCGCGGTGGCGGGAATCGAATCGCTTGACAGCGCCGCCGACCTGCCGTATGGTCGCAGCGGACGCGGTGGCTTGGAGCTGCCGGCGTCTTTTCCCAAGGAGGGAAGGGAAGGATGGAAGGAGGGAGCCTTCTGCACTCACGTCCGAGTCGCCAGTGGCGGCTACCGCCTGTTGGAGGGCGGCGGCGCTCGCGTGCGCCGAGTGGCGCGCGTTGAGTTGTTTCACGGTGCGCCGGAGTCCCGGTTGGTTAGAGGTCTTCGGCGCTGCAATCCCGGTGGGCGATGGGCCCGCCGGAAATCGATCAAGGAGCATTTGAAATGCGCAAGCTCATTCTGCTCGCCGTCATGGCGGCGGCGGCGATGGCCCTCTCGGCCCCGTCGGCGTTCGCTGCGGTCGAAGTCGAAGACTCGGCCAGCGGCACCATGTGCGACAACACCACCGCCGGCTACTGCGAAATCAACTGGGGCGCTGACCTGGCGACGCTGACGGTCCACACGATCTTCGGCGAAGTCAACTACACGTGCGACTGGAGCATTCCGACGCACGTCCAGTCGGACGGCTCGGGCAGCACGGAATCGGTGTCGATCACCAACGAAACCGGCGGTAGCGGCAACTGCGGCAACCTCGACCCGTGCGAGGAGCCGTGGACCGGCCAGCTCTCCGAAACGAGCGGCAACGAATTCCTGTCGACGGACATCTGCGTCGACGGTGCGACGAGGTGCGAAGGCACCCTGCACTCGCCCGCGCTCACCGACACGGGCAGCGCGTACACCGCCGAACTCAACGGCATCGAGATCGAAGGCGACACCGCCTGCGAATTCTCGGGTCACTACGCGGCGAGCGGGATCGACATCCACCACCCGTAGTTCCACGGGATGGCGGCTCGACCGCCCAAGGCAGTACAGGAGGGGGGGGGGGGGGGGGGG
>JBBECV010000011.1:17731-84533 GCA_040881635.1 Thermoleophilaceae bacterium | reverse complement strand
ATGTTGGGGCCCGGGGGGGGGGCCCCCCTCCTCTTTGGAAGTGGGCACGGAGCCGCGCTTCGCTTGGGCCTTGACAGCTAGGTACGGACCTGTTCTTATCGCCCCATGGACCGATGGTGGGGCTCCGATCGCGGCGTCCCGCACTTCGAAGCCTTGTGCGCAGCCGAAGGCTGCGATACCGCGATTGGGAGGAGTTAGCTGATGTTCTCGAGGTTCTTCAGGCGCTTGGGCGTCGCCGCGCCGATCGCCGTGGTGGCCGTTGTCGCCGTGGCCGTCGTCGCCAGCGTGCCGGCCGTGGCCGATCCCGTGGCGCAGTCGTCGGGGAAGGTAGTGAAGCTGATCAAGCGCGCGATCGGCCTGTCGAAGAAGGCGAACAAGCGCTCGCGGATCGCCCTCCGCGTCGCCAAGAACGCCGAGGGTCAGCCCGGCCCGCAGGGCTCGGCAGGTCCTCAGGGACCGCAGGGCCCGAAGGGCGACGCCGGAGCGCCCGGCGCGGATGGCGCCACCGGCCCCGAGGGGCCGCAGGGCCCGCAGGGCGACCAGGGCGACCAGGGCGATCCTGGTCCGGCCGGGCCGGCCGGAGCCCAGGGTGACCCTGGCGATCCATGGACCGCAGGTGGAACGCTCCCGCCGGGTGAGACGCTCAAGGGCACGTGGTCGGTCCCGAACGCCGCTGGCGGTACGACTCAGGCTGTGACCTACCCGATCCCGGTCCCGTTCGAGGGCGTGCTCTCGGCGAGCAACATCGTCATCGTCAGCGGCTCCGACCCCGTTTGCGACGATGGCAACGCCGACAACGGGCCTCCAAACGCCGGAAACCCCGAGGCGGCCCCGGGCCACCTGTGCATCTTCACCCAGTTCAACACCAGCCCGGCGTCGAGCTCGGGAGGGGAGATCTCGCTGGGGCGCACCGGCGGCATGGTCGCCTGGTCGATCCCGGCCGGGGCGGCCGGCTCCCTCGCGGGCAGCTACGCGGTGACGGCGCCGACCCCGTAACCGGCTCCAAGGTGAGCTCACGGTCCCGGCGGCCTTGGCCGCCGGGACCGTCGGGCGTTCCCCGTCAGCCGACCACCACCTGAGCGAGTCGAAGAGCACCAGACCGAAGGACTTCCGCAGATGCCAGGGACAGCGATCGCAGCGCCTCAGCACGACAGTCGTCATAGCCGGGCTGGTCGCCTTTTGTGCGCGGCTCCCGCGCTCGCGCTGCTCGCCATCGTGCTCGCCGCGACGCTCGCGCCTTCCGCGCATGCGGCGAAGTCGACCGACAGGGTGGTCGGCACCAAGGGGGATGGGAACGGCGAGTTCGATGGTCCCCGTGCCGTTGCTGTGAACGCCACCGGTGCGGGCGGCGTCGCTGCCGGGACGGTCTACGTCGCCGACACGGTCAACCGCCGGATCGTCGTCTTCGACCCGGATGGCAGCTTCAACCGAGCGTGGGGTTGGGACGTCGTGTCGTCTGGCCCGAACGACACCGTCGCCGGCGAGTTCGAGGTCTGCGTCGATGCCGACGGCGACGTCTGCAAGGCCGGCGTATCGGGCGGAGGCGCCGGGCAGCTCTCGGACATGAAGGGCGTGGCCATCGACCCGTCCACCGGCGACGTGCTCGTAGCTGAGCCCAGCCGAGTGCAGCGTTTCGATGCGGTCGGCAACTTCGAGCGGATGTGGGGCCGCAATGTCATCGAGGCCTCGCCCACCGGCGGGTCGACCGATCTCGGCGACGTCGCCGAGATCTGCACCGTCGCTGAGGACTGCCAGGCGTCCTCGCCGGGCGGACTCGGCGGTGAGCTGAACATTCTCGGCACCGTCGGACAGGGCGTGGCGGTCGACGCCGCAGGTGACGTCTACGTGGCCGAGCGGACTACGGTCGGTGGTAACGGGCGCATATCGAAGTTCGACGCCGATGGCAACTTCATCGTCGCCTGGGGATGGGGAGTCGTCAGTTCCGGAGGTGTGGGCGACGCCGGCAGCGACGCCTTCGAGCGGTGCATGGTCGCGGCCGACTGCCGCGCGACGACGGATAAGGGCGACAACCTCGGCCAGTTCGGCTTCGGCGCGCCGACGGACATAGCGGTGGACTCGACCGGCCGGGTCTATGTCTTGGACCTTGGCTCTGGGCGCCCGACTCGCGTGCAACGCTTTCAGCCCGACGGCAGCAGCCCCGAGGACTTTGCCGCCAGCGTGCTGTCGACCGCGCCCACGCTCCGGCGGCTTGCGGTCGACCCCGTCGCCGACCGGGTGTTCGTGTCGGCGGCCGGCGGCTCTCCCCAGGAGCTGCGCTTCTGGGAGCTCGACACCGACGGCAACCTGATCGAGGACGAGCACGGCAAGGGCGTCGGCGTCGCGCCTCACGTGCCAAACGGCCTGGCGATCGACCCGCCGACCGGCACGCTCTACTTCACGACTGCGAACGTCGACACGGGCCACCGTCTCGTCGCGATGGATGACGACGGCGGCTTCGAGCCGGGCTCGGCTTCGATCCGCCCGCCAACCGACATCGGCGGCACGACGGCGACCTTCCACGGCACCGTCAACCCCAACGGGTTCGACTCCAGCTACCGCTTCGAGCACTCCAAGAACGGCGTCGACTGGATGGTCTCCGGACCCGAGGTCGACATCGGCGACGGCACGACGGACATGGATGTCGACTTCGCGGCGTCAGGCCTGGAGGCCAACACGGTCTACCGCGTGCGGCTCGTGCTCACCACGCTGTTCGGCGGCCAGGACGTCACCGAGGAGATCATGTTCGTGACCGACGCGATCCCGCCGACGGTCACGACCCGGCCTGCGATCCAGGTGTCCGACACGGGCGCGGTCCTGATGGGGCGCGTCAACCCCAACAACCTCGCGGCGACGTACCACTTCGAGTACGGCACCACCCAGTCGTATGGGATCCAGGTGCCGCTGCCCGCTGCCACCGCCGGTTCGGGCGGTGTTGCGCAGACCGTGTCCGAGCGCCTCTCCGGGCTGCTGTCCGGGGTGACCTACCACTACCGGATCGTGGCGACCAACGGCGAGGGCACGACCTTCGGGACTGACCGCACCTTCGAGACCCGCCAGCCCGTCGAGGCCCCGCCCGGCAGGGCCTACGAGATGGTCACCCCGCCCGACAAGAACAACCGCATCACCGGCTTCCAACGCGATGGGGACGGCGTTCCCGTTGGCTACCCGGGCGTGCCGTCACCGGATGGTGAGTCACTCGTCTATTCCGTAGTGGACGGTATCCTCGACCCAGGCGCCGGTACCGCATTTCCACACGACAGGGACGTCGTAGTCATTCGTCGCAATGCTGCCGGCTGGAGCGGGGCCGCCGTTCACGACATCGAGGCGGCCACCGGCGCCGCGGTCCCCGCCACGAGCGCGATCGCGATGTCGGCGGACCACAGCGTCTCCGCCTGGCGCCACGACGCCTGGCTGTTCCCGTCCGGCTCGCGGCTGGGTACCAAGGTCTTCGGCAGCACCAGCGGCGTGGACGGCTCCGGTTGGCACGACTGGCTCGGCGGGACGCCATTCGCCGACCCCGGCCACGATGCCAACAGGAACGACCGCGCGCTGATCGACGACGTAGGGACGCACATGGTTCGCTGGGGCTGCTACGCCGGCCTGCTCGGCCCGAGCGATCCGAGCAACGGCCAGTTCGACGACGTGCTGGACGATGGCGTCGACTGCGAGAGCGGTCGAGCGATCTACCACCAGAGCCCCCCGGGCTCGGGCGCGCGCCAGCTGGTCAACGCCTGCACGGGCACGGGCACGGGCACGGGCGCCGACGCCACGCTGATCCCGGTGCGCGACAGCGAGGGCACGTCGGTCTTCGACGGCGGGTTCCCCGCGCTCGACGACGACACCGTCGCCGCCCAGCCGTGCGAGGACGGCTCGCCGACCAGCCGGCGGGGCGCCGCGATCGGACCTGCCCGGGAGCTGGGGAGCACCCAGGCTACGGCGATCTCCGAGGACGGGCGGCGGCTCTTCTTCGCGAGCCCCGATCCGAATGCCGCGGGCGTGCCCGAGGAGTGCGCCGACGTGTCGCTGTCCCCGCCGGCCGAGTTCGTCGGCGCCGACACCGACTGCCCACCGCAACTGTTCGTGCGCGAGCTCGACGGCAGCGGCGCCCCGACGGTCAGATGGATCTCGTCATCGCGATCCACGCCAACAGGCGACAACGGTTACGGCACTCCCATGATCGCCGACCAGCCGATCGAGATGATGGGCCGGGGAGTGGCGTTCGACGGCGCGTCGGCCGACGGCTCGGTCGTCTACTTCCGCACCAACGCTCCCCTGACCCCCGACGATCCCAACGGCGGCAGCTCCACCGCGGCGTCGGACGTCTCGTGGGATCTGTACCGGTACGAGGTGCCCAGCGCGCCGGGCGCGGACCCCGGTGACGGGACGCTCACGCGCATCAGCGGCGGGCCGTCCGGCACAGCGGATCCGAACACCAATTGCACCACCTCGACCAACCCCGTATGCGGCAGCGACAGTCAGCCGACGGGCGAGGGGGCAGCTGCGCGGTACGTCTCCGACGACGGACTGCGCGTCTACTTCGCCACGAACGCGCCGATCCCTGGTGCGGCCAACGACGCGGCGGCGGGCGCCGTTGAGGGTCCCGTGGACAGCCCGACCGCCAACTCCGGCTTCCGCAACCTCTACCTGTATGACGACACGAAGAGCGGGTCCGACAGATGGCAGTTCGTCGCGCGCATCCCGTTCGTCCTGCGTTCTCTGATCAACCAGTCAGGCGTCGACGCCTGTGCGGGCTTCTTCACGAGTACAGGCGCTACTCGTGACTTCGACGTCGCTACCTATTCGCTTGGACGGGAGCGCAACACGTGCGTTCGAGGGAGCGCATCGGGGGAGACGCTGGCCTTCGAGAGCGCGGGCCGTCTCACGGCGGACGACGACGACGACGCGGCGGACGTCTACGTGTACGACGCTGCTCGGCACGAGCTCATCAGGGTCTCGGCGCCGCCCGCGGGCCAGGAGCCCTACCCGTGCTCGGTCGAGGAGGTCTGCAACGCCGACCTTGGCTTCCGCAACGCCTCCGGTTATGGGGACAACGTCGGTCGTAAAGGCGCTCGCCACTGGAACGTGAGCGACGACGGCGAGGTGTTCTTCGAGACGAGACTCGCGCTCGTCCCCGAGGACACCAATGGATCCCACTACGACACCTACATGTGGCGCGCGGGCGATCTATCGCTGATCTCGTCCGGCAACACAGACGATCACGCGTTCTACTCGGGCAACAGCGAGGACGGCGACGATGTCTTCTTCTGGACCTCTCAGCGGATCGACCCGCGCGAGATAGAGGACGCCGACTTCGACGTCTACGACGCGCGGGTCGGCGGCGGGTTCCCGCCCCCGCCGCCCCCGCCAGGACCGGGCTGCGCCGTGCTCGTCGACGCCTGCCAGCCGGCGGGGGCCGGACGGCTACCCGTGGACGAGGGCACCTCGCAGCCGGGCGGTGGAAACGCCAACCCCGGGGCGCGCGTACGGCTCGCGGTTCGGGTTCCTGGCCGGCAGGCCCGCCGGCGTGCGGCGCGGACGGGCGTCCTTCCGATTCGAGTCCGCACGACGAGAGCGGGTCGGGTGGTGGCGGTTGCGAAGGCTCGCGTCCGCGTGGTACGTCGGCGCGGCGGCCGCCGTCTCTCTGTCCGGACGGTGGCGCGCCGACATCTGGTGCTGCGCCGGGCGGGGACCGCAGTGCTCCGGTTGAAGTTGAGCCGCGTCGCGATGCGCAGGCTGCGGGCAGGGCGCCCCGTGCGCCTGAGAATCGTGGTGCGGCAGCGCGGCGCCCGGCCGCGAGCTGCCACCGTCGTCCTGAGGAGGGCCCGCCGATGAGGATCGCCATGATCGCCGTTGCGACGACCCTGGCACTGCTGGTCGTGCTCGGAACCGCAGCCTCACCCGCCACGGCCACCCATCCCGATCCCCACGGAGCGGGCTTCGGCCTCGCCGCCGCGGAGGGCGATGCGCTCGACGGTCGCGACCGGGCGCTGTGGGTCGGCCCCTGTGACCTGTTGGGCGGGGGCACGGGCGCCGGAGGCGCCGGCAGCCCTCCGGCGCCGCGTGTCCATTGCATCGACAGCGGCACCGCGCACGACTGCATCGGCTGCCTGCTCGGGGACCCGGGTTGGGCGCAGACGTGGGCGCCGCTCGAGGCTCCCGCGTGGCGCCTCGATCCCGTGGCGCAGGCGGGCGCGCACCCGGACATCTCGACGATGTTCTGGACGAACCGGTCGCCCGACCCGCACTTCTATGGCGGGCCGCAGGGCGACGGCGACGTCAAGACGGTTCGGACGAAGTTGCCGGCCGGGCTGGTCGTCGACCCCAACGCGGTTCCCAAGTGCGGTTCGGAGCACGTCAACAGCGTGATGAACACCTGCCCCCCGAAGACCCAGGTCGGTGTCATGTCCCTGACCTTGAGCGTGGACTCCAAGGGCACGGTGACGACGCTGCACCCCGTCTACAACGTCGAGCCGCGGGATGGGAGGACGGCGGAGCTCCTGGTCAGCGCCCAGCCGAAGGTGAACTTCGGCGCCAACGTCCCGATCGTCGGCCGTGCCCGTACCGACAACGACTTCGGGGTCGACGGATTGGTGACGAACATCCCCGGCGGCCTCCCGCTCATGGGCCAGACGCTGACCCTGTGGGGCGTACCCTGGGCTTCGTCTCACGATAAGTACCGGCCCGTGGCCGGCTACAGAGGCCACGATCGTGGCGGCGACGACCCCGACGGCGGGCTTCCATTCGGCGGCTTGGCTGGGGGCGCTCACATCGTGAACGGAACCTCGATCTCCCAGGAGCCCCAGCCCTACGATCCCTCGTGGGGCGAGATACGGCCGTTTGTGGCCAACCCGACCGAGTGCGACGCGGCACCGCCCGTGACCACGGTGGATCTCGACAGCTGGCAGGACCCAGGTGACTTCAAGAGCTTCAGCGAGGCGGCCGACGCGCCGATCGACGGTTGCGATGCCGTGCCGTTCGATCCTGACCTCGGTCTGGCGCCGACCTCGAGTGTTGCGGACGCGCCGACGGGCCTTTCGGTCGAGCTCGCGCTCCCCCAGAACGACGACCCGCCGATCTCGCTTCGCTATGAGCCCGACGATGCGACCGGCGCCCCGGCGCACTGGGCGTCGGCTGACGGTCGCGCGACCGCTCACCTCGAGCGTGCCGTCACCACGCT
Source organism: Thermoleophilaceae bacterium (assembly GCA_040881635.1). Lineage (GTDB taxonomy): Bacteria > Actinomycetota > Thermoleophilia > Solirubrobacterales > Thermoleophilaceae > JAAYBF01. The sequence goes on along the minus strand of JBBECV010000011.1, from coordinate 77,356 downwards.
CCCGAGCGGCGTCTCGCTCAACCCGTCGGCCGCCGCAGGGCTGCTCGGATGCTCGGATGCGCAGGCGGGGCTCGTCGAGCAGGGACCGCCGGCGCGCTTCAGCGACGAGGATCCCTTCGACCAGGCGGGCGTCGAGTGCCCCGACGGGTCGAAGATCGGCACGGCCGCCGTCTACACGCCACTGTTGCCGGGCGACCCCGGCGAGCCGAACCTGACCGGGGAGGTCGTGCTCGGCACGCCGAAGTCGACCGATCCGCAGTCGGGCGACATGTTCCGGCTCTTCCTGGTCGTCCGCAACCGCCAGCGCGGCCTCGTCGCGAAGATCGCCGGCACTGCCGTCGCCGATCCCGCGACCGGCCAGCTGACGACGGTGTTCGAGCAGAGCCCGCGCATGCCGTTCGAGACGCTCTCGTTGCAGCTCAAGGGCGGGCAGCGCGGCGTGCTCGCGCTGCCGCAGCGCTGCGGCGCCGGTCACGCATGGTCGGCGCTGTTGACCCCATGGACAGCGGCCCACGGCGGCGGCGGAGCGCCCGTCGCCGACGGCGGTGCGTTCCCCGTCACGTCGCGCTGCGGCTTCGGCTTCGTCCCCTCGCTGCTTGCCGGCATGGACAACCGCCAGGGCGGCGGGACCGGTACGTTCACCTTCCGCTTCGCCCGCCAGGACGGCGAGCAGTGGCTGCGGTCGGCATCCGCGAAGATGCCCGTGGGTCTCGTCGCGAAGCTCAGGGGCGTCACCAAGTGCTCGGACGCGCAGGCCAGCGCGGGCGCGTGCCCGGCGTCGTCGCGGGTCGGCACCGTCGATGCCGCCGGCGGTTCCGGCAGCCCCTTCTTCCTCGAGCGGAAGGGCGCCGTCTACCTCACGGAGGGCTACAGAGGCGCTCCGCTCGGGCTCGTGGTGGTGGTGCCGGTCGAGGCCGGCCCCTTCCGCGGCGCTTTGGCGCTTGACGACATCGTCGTCCGCCAGGCGCTCCACGTCGATCGCCGCAGCGCCCAGGTGACGGCGGTGTCCGACCCGTTCCCGTTGGTCCACCATGGCATCCCGCTGCGGATGCGCGAGGCGACGCTGAAAATCGACAGGCCCGACTTCATGGTCAACCCGACCGACTGCTCGCCGAAGCAGGTCGCCGCCACCCTGCGCTCGGTGGAGGGCACGATCGCAACCCCGGCTCGCCCCTTCCAGGCGGTCGGCTGCCGGCGGCTGGGCTTCAAGCCGAAGCTGCGGATGGCGCTGCATGGCAGGCGCCAGATGCGCACCGGCGGTCATCCGGCGATCCGCGCCCTGGTGAGGCAGCCGGTGGGCCAGGCGGGCATCGAGCGGGCGCTTGTGCGGCTGCCGAAGAGCCTCGCTCTGGATCCGGCCAACGCCCGCGGCCTGTGCGAGTTCGAGGACGGGACCAAGCCCGATCTCGAGGACCACTGTCCGCGCCGCTCGATCGTCGGTCGCGCGCGGGCGGTCTCCCCGCTCCTCAACCGCCCTCTCCGCGGCCCGGTGTTCTTCGTCAAGAACGTCCGCACCGACCCGCGCACCGGCAACGAGATCCGGACGCTCCCCATGATCGTCGTCGCCCTCCGCGGCGAGATCGACGTCAACCTCTCCGGAACGTCCTCGACGACCCGCTCGGGCAAGCTCGTCAACACCTTCGCCGAGGTGCCCGACGCGCCCGTCTCCCGGTTCGCGCTGCGGTTGAAGGGTGGCCGCGGCGGAATCCTCGTCGTCACCAGGACCCGCCGTAGCGAGATCGACATCTGCGCCCGCCGCCAGATCGCCGTCGCCGACATCGATGGCCACAACGGCCGCCGCGCGGACCAGCGGGTTCGCATCAAGACGCCCTGCAAGCGCCGGGCCCGCGCCCGCACCCGCACGGCCCGCTCCAACTTTCGCTAGGCGCTACCGCCGCCTCCACGCGAGGCGACGGTAGATGTGCGACAATTGTGGCGCCCGACAGGAGGGAGTTACGGGAACGCAAAGGGGTCGAGGTCGCCAGTGGCGGCTACCGCCTGTTGGAGGGTGGCGGCGCTCGCGTGCGCTGTGTTGCGCGCGTTGAGTTGTTTCACGGTGCGCCGGAGTCCCGGTTGGTTAGAGGTCTTCGGCGCTGCAATCCCGGTGGGCGTTGGGCCCGCCGGAAATCGATCAAGGAGCAATTGAGATGCGTAAGCTCGTTCTACTCGCCGTCATGGCGGCGGCGGCGATGGCCTTCATGGCCCCGTCGGCGTTCGCTGTGGTCGAAGTCGAAGACTCGGCCAGCGGCGTGATGTGCGACAACAGCGCCGCCGGCTACTGCGAAACCAGCTGGGGTGCTGACCTGGCGACGCTGACGGTCCACACGATCTTCGGCGACGTCGACTACGTCTGCGACGTGAGCATCCCGGTGCACGTCCAGTCGAACGGTGCGCTCAGCAGCGAATCGGTGTCCTTCGTCAACGAAGCCGGCGGCTCGGGCAACTGCGGCGACCTGACGCCGTGTGAGGAGCCGTGGACCGGCCAGCTCTCCGAAACGGCGGGCAGCGAATTCCTGTCGGCGGATATCTGCATTGACGGTGTGACGAGGTGCGAAGGCCAGCTGCACTCGCCCGCGCTCACCGACACGGGCAGCGGGTACACCGCCGAACTCAACGACATCGAGATCGAAAACAACACCGCCTGCGAATTCTCGGGCCACTACGCCGCGGACGGGATCGAGATCCACCACCTCGAGTCCGCTGCGTTCGAAGTCGAAGCCTCGGCTTCCAGCACGATGTGCGATGACACCACCGCCGGCTACTGCGAAATCGATTGGGAGTCAGATCTCGCGACGCTGACAATCCATACGATCTTCGGCGACGTCGACTACGTCTGCGACGTGACCATCCCGGTGCACGTCCAGTCGAACGGTGCGCTCAGCAGCGAATCGGTGTCCTTCGTCAACGAAGCCGGCGGCTCGGGCAACTGCGGCGACCTGACGCCGTGTGAGGAGCCGTGGACCGGCCAGCTCTCCGAAACGGCGGGCAGCGAATTCCTGTCGGCGGATATCTGCATTGACGGTGTGACGAGGTGCGAAGGCCAGCAGCACTCGCCCGCGCTCACCGACACGGGCAGCGGGTACGCCGCCGAACTCAACGACATCGAGATCGAAGGCAACACCGCCTGCGAATTCTCGGGCCACTACGCCGCGGACGGCATCCGCATACATCACCCGTAGCGCCTGGCGCCGGAGTCTCGGTTGGTTAGAGGTCTTCGGCGCTGCAATCCCGGCGGGCGTTGGGCCCGCCGGACAACGATCAAGGAGCAAATGAGATGCGTAAGCTAGTTCTGCTTGCCGTCATGGCGGCGGCGATGGCCTTCATGGCCCCGTCGGCGTTCGCTGCGGTCGAAGTCGAAGACTCGGCCAGCGGCAACATGTGCGATGACACCACCACCGGCTACTGCGAAATCAACTGGGGTGCTGACCTGGCGACGCTGACGGTCCACACGATCTTCGGCGAAGTCAACTACAGCTGCGACGTCAGCGTCCCCAAGCACGTCCAGTCGAACGGCTCGGGCAGCAGCGAATCGGTGTCGATCACCAACGAAACCGGCGGCTCGGGCAACTGTGGTAACGTCGACCCGTGCGAGGAGCCGTGGACGGGCCAGGTGTTGGAAGTGAGTGGCTCGGAATACTTCGCTGCCGAGATCTGTATCGACGGCGCCACCAGGTGTGAAGGGACCATCCACTTCCCGGCACTCACCGACACGGGCAGCGCGTACACCGCCGAACTCAACGGCGTCGAGATCGAAGGTGACACCGCCTGCGAATTCTCGGGCCACTTCGCGGCGAGCGGGATCGAGATCCACCACCCGTAGCGTGCCCGGTCTGGTCGACCGCCCGATAGACGACCGGGCGGTCGGCCAGGGCCGCACCCACCCCCGGCCGCCATCACGACCACAGGCCCTGAAGCGGCAGCGCGTGGATGCGGTCGTCGAGGCTGAGAGTGTTGGCGCCGGTGTAGAGGACAACGCCGGCCCTGAAGCGGTCGCCGAGCTTGTCGCGCAGGTAGCGCAGGCCACGTGTGTCGTTGTGGCCCACCGTGGCCGCGGCCTTGATCTCCACGCCGGCGACGTCGCCGGCGGCAGACTCGATGACCACGTCGACCTCGCGCTGCTGGGAGTCGCGGTAGAAGAACAGCTGCACCGGGGTGTCGGCCCAGCCGCTCTGCTTGACGAACTCCATCGTGGCGAAGGTCTCGAGCAGGCCGCCCGCGAGCTCTCCTTGGTCGGGGGCGGCGAAGCGGCTGGCGTCGGCACCGATCAGGGCGGCCATCAGCCCGCTGTCGGAGATCAGCAGCTTCGGCGCACGGACGTGGCGGGCGCCGAGGTTCCGCGACCACGGCCGCAGCGCGTAGACCAGGAAGAGCTGCTCGAGCAGCGCGACGTGCGCCTTGACCGTCTTGGCGTTCAGCTCGAGCTCGTCGGCGAGGTTGCTGTAGACCGCGAGGTTGCCCGAGCGCGCCGCGAGCAGCCGTAGCAGCTGGCGGAGCTTCGTCCCGTCGCTGCGGACCTCGCCGACGTCGGGGAGGTCGCGGCTGAGCAGCGCCTGCACGTACGAAGAGAAGTAGCGGGCACGCTGGCGGTCGGTACGCCGCCACGCGTCCGGGTAGCCGCCGCGTAGGACACGGTCGGCATGGACCTTGCGGCCGACCGGCGCGGCCGAGATGCGCGGTACCTCCCCGGCCAGCAGGGTGTCGATCAGCCGCTCGCGACGGCCCTCGATCTCCCCCTGGGAGAGCGGCCAGAGCTGGACGTACTCCACACGGCCCGGCAGGGCGTCGGCGACGGCCTTCGACGCGAGCAGGTTGGCCGATCCCGTCAGCAGGAACTGGCCGCGCGCGTCGGACACGTCGACCGCCTGCTTGATTGCCAGCAGGATCCCAGGCGCGCGCTGAACCTCGTCGATCACCGCAGGCTTGTCGATGTCGGCGACGAACCCATCCGGGTCGCTCGCGGCTGTGCGCAGCGTCTGCTCGTCGTCGAGCGTGTAGAAATGCGGCACGACCCCGGCGCGCTGCAGCTGGCGCGCTAGCGTGCTCTTGCCCGCCTGACGCGCTCCAAGGATCGCCCCCGCCCGACTCGACGCCAGGATGTCCCGCACCTCCGGCTCGATGCTGCGGGGGATCAGATCCACGGCTGAACCGTAGCAGGCGCCCGGGACAAACAGGAGCAGCCGGCCCGTGCATTCGGGTGTACCAATGTCCTTCCTTGCGTGCCGTGCAACAATCGCGGTACCGAACAGGAGGGAGCAAGGGGGAAGGCAAGTTGGGCCGCCCGTGGCGGCTACCGCCTATTGAGGGCGGCGCGCTCGCGTGCGCTGAATGCGTGCGTTCGGAAATCCATCAAGGAGCATTTGAGATGCGTAAGCTCGTTCTACTTGCCGTCATGGCGGCGGCGATGGCATTCACGGCCCCGTCGGCGTTCGCTGCGGTCGAAGTCGAAGACTCGGCCAGCGGCACCATGTGCGACAACACCACCGCCGGCTACTGCGAAATCAACTGGGGCGCTGACCTGGCGACGCTGACGGTCCACACGATCTTCGGCGAAGTCAACTACACGTGCGACTGGAGCATTCCGACGCACGTCCAGTCGGACGGCTCGGGCAGCACGGAATCGGTGTCGATCACCAACGAAACCGGCGGCACCGGCAATTGCAACGACGCGACGCCGTGCGAGCAGCCGTGGCCGAAGCAGTTCACCGAAGTCGCCGGGTCTGTATTCGTGCAAATCAGGGTGTGCTTCGACCTAATTGTACGCTGCGAAGGTGTCCTACACTCGCCGGCGATGACGGACACCGGTAACGGCTATGCGGTGGAAATAGCGAGCACAAGCCCCGAAGGCGACGGCGATTGCGAGGTCAGCGGACACGCGTTCTACGGTGGGATACGCGTAGTCCACGATTAGAAGTACGACTTCCTGGTTGACGGCATCCGATTCGCCGCCGGGAGTGGATCTTCGTTCAGAGGTGCTCGATCGCGATCGACTCGTCCGGGTCGATCGACCAGCGGCTCGCGAAGGCGCATGGAGGGAGGTTGTCTCCCTTCATGCGCCGCGGGCGGGTCGAGAAGCTGTAGGCGGGGCCGGCGCGGGCCGCGCTCATCGGCACCTGTCCGGCGCAGGCGCCGACGCCGGGCACGGTCAGGCAGAGTGTGGCGTAGAGCCCTTCGCCGCCGCGACGGTCGTGGTGGAGCCAGGCCGGCCAGCGCTCCTCGCAGCCCGTCGCGCCGCCGCAGGTGGCGGCCAAGCCGTCGACGTCGGTGAGCGAGACGTCGACGATCCAGGTCCAGCCGTCGGTCGAGATGTCGGTGCCGGCATCGATCGAGCAGCGTAACCGGAGAGCCCCGAACACCGTGTGGGCCGCCACTGCGAGCGTGCCCGACATCCGCGGGGTGCACTCCCGCAGCGGCAGGAAGACGTCGCACTCGACGCCGCTCGCGCGGTCGATCACCCGGACCTCGCCAGGATCGCGGGGTTGAGCGGCCGCGGGCGCCGCCACGATCAGCTGCAGGGCCACGGCGACGGCCAACAGCGGCCGAAGCCGTGGCCGGCCGTGCTGGCGCGACATCCTCTCCTCGCAAGCGCTCAACGGTCCCTCCAATCCGCGGCAGACGACGGGGAGATCCTATTCCGCCCGGCCCCCTGCGCGCAAGCCTGCTTGCCCTTTGCGTTGAGGATTCAGGTCGGCTAGGGTCGCGGGGACGCCGGTGCCCCCGCCGGCGGCGATCTCGGCTCGGTAGGAGGGACCGAACGGTGGCAGTACGACGCGCTTCCACGCTCACGGTGCTCGCCGCGGTCGCGTGCATTGCCGCCGGCTGCGGCGGCAGCGACGAGGACCGCATCCGGGACGTCGCGGACGGCGTCCAGGCGGCGCTCGCGGAGGGCGACGTGGACGGCGTCTGCTCGCGGTTGACGACGCCGGCGCGCGCGCAGGTCGCCTCGGTGGCGCACGGGGGCGGCCCCGCCAAGACGTGCGCGACCGAGCTGGTCCCGATCGTCCGTGCGATGCGGCGCGAGGCGCGGGCGCATCCGCTCCCGCCGCCGCGGGTGGTGCGCGTCAGCGTGGACGGCGATCGGGCCGTCGCCGAGCTGCGGATCACGCGCGGGATCGCGACGAAGGTCCCGTTCGCGGTGGAGGACGGGGAGTGGCGCGCCGACGCCGTCTGGGGCCGGGTACCCGCCGCGCGCCAGGAGGACAAGTACCCGTGAGGCGCCCGTCCCTGCCGGCCTCGCGCGGGCGGTTGCGCGCGCTCGTGGTCGCGGCAGTCGCCGCCCCGGCGCTCGTCGCGTGGCCGTCGCCGGCCGCGCCGGCCGGCGGCGCGAGCGGCGCCGCGCCCCACCCCGGCCGCGACGCCCGGGCGGTGATCGTGACGGACGCCGGCTCGGGTCGAGCGCGTCCCTGCGGCGAGGTAGGCAGGCCCGACGACCGCGGCACCGTGACCGGCGGCTGCGTGCTGAAGGCCAGCGGCGGCAGCGTCGAGCTGACCGTCAACGGCCTGCTCGGGCGGATCCCGTTCGCGCGCTGCGAGATGTCCTACACCATGCACGTCGACGGTCGCGGGAGGACCGTCCTCACCGACGTCGGCTTCACCGGCTTCTCGCCCTGCAACGACGCGATCCGCTGCTTCGACGACGACCGCGTGCACGTGTTCCGCGGCCGGATCGCCCGCGACGCCGACGGGCGGCTCCGCCACGTGATCGACGCGTGCTTCGACACCTGCATGGGCCGCTTCGAGGGCCGGATGGAGACCACGCTCACGCGCGACGATCGGCGCTGGCGCGAGCGGGCCGACCGCACGCTGGCGGGATCGAGCGGCTGGGAGCTCGACGGCGACTGGGTGCTAGAGGGAGCTGAGCTGGAGATCGCCCTGCCGCGGCGGGCCGGGCTCCGCGAGGACGACGACGGCGTCGCGTAGCGAGCCGGGCGCGGCGCGGGCGACGAACAGCGTCGTGTAGCGCGGCTCGGTCTCGTCGAAGCCGAGTCCGTAGAAGCCGAAGGCGCCGTTGCCGCCGAGATAGGTCGGCTGGACGTCGGGGCTGTCCTCGAGCGCCCGGGCGAGCGGGGCCGTGTCCGCGAAGTCGCGCTCGCAGACGGTGGTTGTGTCCGCCGCCTCCAGCCCCGCGTGCTTGCGGTACAGGTCGCAGTCGCGATCCTGGACGGCTTGCAGGTACGCCGCCACGGTCGCGTCGAAGGCCGGCCGTACGTCCTCGTCGCTGGTGCCGACCGTGCGCTCGTAGACGAGGCCGAAGCGAGCGATCCCCCAGCGTCCCTTCGGGTCGCGCAGGAAGACCGTCGAGCCGCCGTCCTTCAGCGCGCCCGAGGTGTAGTCGACGACCGCGGCGGTTCCGTGGACCTCGACGCCGGTGACCTCGAGCCTCGCCATGCTCCGGCGCAGCTGGCGGTCGCCGGGACAGGTGAGGCTCACGCTCGCACGCCGCTGGATCGGCTGCAGCGGCTCGCAGTCCTCTGGCTCGCGGGCGTCGGCCACGATCCGCGCCAAGCGCTCCACGGTCTCCTCGACCGGGGTGGGGGAGTCGTGGGCAGATCGCCGAGGCTCGTCGGCGTCGCTGCCGCCGCAGGCGCTGAGCGCGACGCACCCTAGGACAGCCGCCAGCAGCGTGCCCGCACCGGCCCCCCCACGCACGTATCTCGGTCTCCCTCCGTTCACGTTCCCTCCGCGTTGGAGCCTAGCGCGTTTCCGCCAATACGATGCGACGCGGCCGGAAGCTCCACTCGGTGTCGACCTCGAGGCTACCGCCGGCGATCGCCTCGTTGGCCGCCGTGGCGCGCAGCCCGCGCTCCGTGCGCTCGACGCCCATGGCGATCCGACCGTGGAAGCGCCCGATGCATGTGCGAAAGCAGGTGTCCACGTGGTGGCGGACGCCGTCGGCGCGCCTGAAGGCGCCCGTCCAGGCTGTGGTGCGGCCGCGGCGGTCCGTGCAGAAGTCGACGTCGCCGCATGCCCCCTCGTTGGAGATGCTCAGCGGCATCGTCCACGTGCGCCCGCCCCCGTCGACGCGGACGATGAGGCGGTAGCTGCAGCGCGCGAACAGCGACGCGCCGAAGGCGTTGCGCACGACGAGGACGATCTCGCCGCGCGCCACCACGTTGCAGCCGCCGCGGATCCGCGTGCCGTCGCCGGCGCGGACGGCGGGGCACGGCGCGCCGGTGGGGTCCATCGTGGCGACCGGGCGGCCCGGCAGCGGCTCATCCCCCGCCGCGCTGCCTCCGGACTCACCGAAGAAGTCGTCGAGCCTCCAGCGGCCGTCTTCGCGCCGCAGCGCGACCTCGGCCGTCGTTCCGCGGCGGGGGATGATCGTGGCGGTGGCGCGCTCGCCGCCGATCGCGACGGCGGCGATCGCCGGCACGGTGTCGTACGCGTTGGGGTTCGAGCCGCGCAGGAAGTCCCAGGCTCGGCGCAGGCTCGGGCGGCAGAACCCCGGCTGGCCGTGCGCCGCGGATCCGGCCTGGACCTGGGCGTCGTAGGTCAGCAGCCGGCAGCCGCGCGCGACGTCGTTCGCCGCGTAGGCGCGCTGGAGCTCGACCAGCGCGGCCCGCACCTGCGTCTCGTCGCCCGAGGAATCGCCCGCGCAGGCGACGGATGCGATAGCTGCGGCGGCGGCGGTCGCCGCGATGGCCTTGGCCACTGGACCTGGTCGGCGCACGCTTCCCTCCTCTCCGATACGCGACCTCGCGCGCAGCGTAACGGCTGGGGAGCGCGCCGGCCACCCCCTTGATTTCGCCGCTCGCGTGTGGTCTGATCGGTGCGGTTGGAGGGACGGCGCGACCGGCGGCGCCGCCGAGGAGGGATCGATGAAGCTGCCCAAGGGAATACGACTGGTCGTGGCGCTGGGTGCGGTGGTGGTGCTCGCCGCGGCGTACGCGGCAACCGCCGGCCTCGGCTCGGACGACTCCGCGCTCAAAGACGCCTCGTCCCCGCCGGCCGCCACGGTCGTGGCGGGAGGGCTCGGCGACGCCCCAGCCGGCTCCCGCGTGCTGGTCCGCGCCGTCGATCCCGCGGCGCCGCGTGCGGACGGGCGCCTCTATGAGCTGACCGCGGACGGGCAGGCGCGGCGCGCCGGCAGGCTCGCCTGCAAGCGGGTGCACGCCAACGGCGATGGGGACGGCCTCTGCCTGAAGCTGGCGCCCAACGCCATCGACTACGACGGCGTCATCTTCGGCGGCGACTACCGGCCTCAGGCGCGCTTCCCGATCGACGGCGTCCCCGACCGCGCACGCGTATCGCCGGACGGGCGCTACGGCGGGTACACCTCGTTCGACTCCGCCGGCAGCCAGGGGTACTTCGAGAGCTCCGGGGAGTTCGTCACGTTCACCCGGATCCTCGACATGCGGACCGGTCGGGTGCTGCTGCGGCTCGAGGATCTCACGGTGTCGAGGAACGGCGGGAAGCTCGACACGGTCTCGCCGCAGTTCTGGGGTCTGACGTTCCCCGGCGGCGACCGCTACTACGCCACGCTGGCGTCCGACGACCGGCATTACCTGATCGCCGGCCGCGTCGGCTCGACGCGCGCGCGGGTCGTGCGGACCCACGTCGAGTGCCCGTCGCTGTCGCCAGACGGCGAGCGGATCGCCTACAAGCGGCGCATCCCCGGCACCAACCGCTGGCGGCTGCACGTCCTCGACCTGCCGACGGGCGAGGACGTCGAGCTGGCCGAGACGCGCTCGATCGACGACCAGCCCGAGTGGCTCGGCGACGACACGATCGTCTACTCGGACGACAAGGCGGTGCTCACCGTGCCCGCCGACGGGAGCGGCTCCCCGCGCCGGGCGGCAGCGCATGCCACGTCTCCGGTCTACCTGGCGCCCTAGCAGCGGGCTGGTCGCCTCCATGCGAGCCCGCCCGCGCTCGTGGCTCGTCGCCGCGGCCGCCGTCGTGGTCGTCGCGGCGGGAGGCATCGCCCTCGACCGGCAGCAGCAGGATTCGGGGCCGTCCGGCGCCGGCGAGGTCCGGACGAGCTCGCCGGTAACCGCATTCGCACCGCTCGTGACGCTTCATCCTCGCGAGCGCTGGCGCCCGCTCGGCGCGCGGGCCTTCGTCTCGAGCTCCGTGCTGATGTGGGCGAAGGACGACTTCTGCGCCCACGAGCCGATCGCCGCCGGCGCCGGGCATCCCCGGGCGCGGCGCGGTCGCCTGCCGGCGCTGACCGCCGAGCGCCTCGGAGGCGTCGCGCGGCCCTATCGAAACGTTCCGGCGCGCATCGACTGCCGCGACGAGAGCCGCGTCCCGCCGGTCCCATCCACCGCGCACACCCGACCATGGGACGAGGACCGGTTCGCCGAGCTTCCGCTCAAGGAGGGCTTCTACCTGAAGCTGGCGTCGCGCGCGTACGGCGGCGGGGGGCTGCTCTCGCGCGGCGGCCGGCCCACCCTGAGGCACGTGCCGGCGTACTGGGAGCGCGACCGCGAGCGTGTGGCCGGCGCTCCGGGACTTCGCCTGACCTACTGGTTCCTCTTCGGCCGGACCGAACCGGCCGTGTCCGAGCGCATGGTGCGCGCCTTCGCCCACGAGGGCGGATGGCAGCGGGTCAGCGTGCTGGTGCGTCGCGGCCGCGGCGTCGACCGCTACGTGCCGGTGTCGGTGCGCTACCACTACTACGACCGCCACCGCGATGTCCGCTGGGAGGACGCCGACCGCGTGCGCGGCCCCGGCGCGAGCGGCTCGGCGGCGACCCATCCGGTGGTCTACAGCGCCCGCGGCAGTCATGCCGGCTACTGGCGCCCCGGCCGCTACCCCCTCGTCCTCGAGCACAGCGAGTGGGACGGCGACGAGGACCATCCGACGGTGATCGAGCAGGCGCCCTCGTCCTGCCCCTCATGCCCGCGCTGGCCGACCTGGCGGCTGCTCGAACCGGCCCGCACCCAGCCCTGGTACCGCTACGGCGGCGCCTGGGGCGAGACCATGCCCGGCGGCAGCAGCCCCAACACCGGCCCCCTCGGCCCCTCGCCGTTCATGCGGCGAGGCGAGGGGACGGTGATGGCACGGAGCGTTGGGGCGGACCCTCCGCGGCGGTTGCCGGCAGCAGAGTCGACGTCAGCCGCCCTCCGTGACGCGGTGCCAGCACATTGAGCTCGTCGATCCGCGTTCCGCGGTGGGGGCTCCACGGCGGCCATGGCGCCTCGTCACGCGCCCTGGTCGTCGACAGCCGGCCTGGCCGGCGTGCGCAGGCGCCCGCGCATTGCGGCGACACCGTCTGTAGGTGCCGAGGCCCGCTCCGGAAGCCCGAGCAGTCGCGCTGTCGAGCGCCCCACGCAGAACGCCAGGACGGCGACGTAGGCGGCTGCGACCGCCTCGACCAGCGGGCTCAGGCCCGCGTTGAGCGACTCGAACGATTGCGCACGGAACCCGACGTACGTGCCCGCGATCACCAGCCACGGCAGGACGTTCAGGGGCGCAGCTCCCAGCTCCGGCATCATGCCGATGCCGCCAAGGACCGCCGCGACGGTAGCCGCGACGGCCACACGCCAGATCGTGCTCGGCACGCGCATGAGCCCTACCGCTCCCGCCGCTGCGATGACGGCAGCTGCCGCCGCGAGTGGCCACTGCTCCGCGCCGAGATCTCCGTGGTTCGCGAGCGCGACCCCCGCCGCGCCGCACAGGGGCGCGGCGACGCCGACCGCCACGTTCCAGGGAGAGCGCACCACTCCATACGGCTCCAGCGCTCGCAGGTCGCGGCAGTCCGGCTGCAGCTCCGACTCGCCGGCGGTCGAGCGAAACCCGAGGTACCGCAACAGACCTCGTAAATGGAGCTTCGAGGCCAGCCGTGGCGAGTAGCGCACCTTCTCGAGCCTGCCGCTCGAGGACGGCTCACGCCGGCAGTGGCTCAATGCCTCCAGTGCCCATGTCAGCGTGACGAACATCACGCCGAACGCGACGAACATCGGTGCGGCGAGCAGGATCACGGGATCGCTGAGCGCGAAGCCCGCCAGCCACAGGCCGGTTACTCCACGCAACGCGTAGCCGGCGCCGACCCAGCTCCAGACGCCGACGACCAGCCAGCGGCCGTCGCTCGTCCACGGAGCCGTCCCGTCGACGCGCGCACGCAGCCACTCGTAGACCGCGGCGACGCCGAGCACGAGGCCCATCAGGACGACGATCGGAGCGAGGTAGCGCCCGCCGAGCGCCAGCCCCAAGGCGAGGGCCAGCACGATGCGCAGCGCCGCCACCGAGAGGCTCGCGATCACGTTGCGCTGACGCTCCGCCTGAGTCCGGCCGCCCGGCAGCCGCCCACGCGCCGAGCGCTCTGGATGCTCGATGTCGGAGGCGTAGCCGCGGATGTCGTTCCACTGGTAACGCGCCTCGTAGATCAGATACTCGAGAGCGAAGAAGACGACGGCCGCACGCCACAGGTCGTCGCCGGACACGCCTCCCAGCGACCAGGCCCCGAGCCCTAGGCTGATAGGCACGAATAGCCATTTGATGCACTCCTGCCGCCGTGGCAGGAGGAGGTACGACGTCAGCGACCTCTCCCCGGCACCGCCGTCGGCGAGCGCGGGTAGCGTCGGCTTGCCACCGTGACGGGCGTGTGCGCGAGCCACGCGCTCGAAAAGGCGGCGACCGCCGACGGTCGCGCTCAGGGCCTCCACCAGCATCAGCGTGCCAATCGACCCGTACACGACGCCCATCGCCATGCGCGTGTCCGCGCCGACCTGGCTCGCGATGTAGGCGGCCAGCCCGCCGAAGATGACGAGGATCGTGACCAGCATCACCACGTTCATCAGCCGCAGGCCGATGTGGCCGCGGCGCATGCTCACCATGTTGGTCAGCAGCTCGTAGTAGGAGGCGGGATAGATCGCACCCCGGGAGGGGGCCGGCCCGAACGCCGACATCTGCTCGCCCGCGAAGGTGCGTAGCTCGGCCTCGAGCGCGCGGAGGTAGTAGTTCCTGATCGTGGAGACCGCGCCGATGACCTGCAGGAAGGCGATCATTGCTAGCGGCCCCATCGGGAGTGCGCCGAGCAGCGCATCGGGCACCGTCACGCAGTCCGGCTCTGGGGACGCACCGGCCTCACGCGCGATCTGGCACGTCCTGGTGGCTGCGGCGGCCACGAAGGCCGTGACCGCCACCGCTGCGCCGAACAGCCCCGCCTGGGTGGACATCAACGTCCGCTCGTCGTCGCGGGCTGCCTCGTAGTCGACGAGCAGGACAGCGAGACGGGCGTCGCCGTGCATGGTGCGGCCGCCGGTCATCGGGCCTCCGGAGTACGGAACAGGAGCGGCCGCAGGCAGGTTCCCGCCGCCTGCTGGAGGCGCGGCCACCAGTGCGTCTTCGGGCACTGCCAGTGGACGAAGATGGCGGGCGTGCCTTGCGAGCTCAGGCGCCATGCCAGTAGCCCGTCCGTGAGCAGCTGGTCTCCGATCACCGCCACCGGCGGGCTCGGGTCGGCGATCGCCCCGAGTCGCCAGGGCTTGCGCGCTCGCGCTACGTAGACGGCCTGGCTCTCCGCCGGTAGGCCATCGACCGGGACGCGGCGGCTGTTCGTCAGGAACACGATGCGCTCGATTCGGCCGGCCCGCGCGAGCTCACGCAGCGCTCCGGCGAGGCCGTCGGACAGCGCCTTCTCACCCGATCGCCACGGTGCGGTGACCGGCTCGACATCGACCACCGCCGTGGCGCACCGAGTGGCCCGCAGCACCTCGACAGCGTCCGCCCAGTCATCGACGGTCAGCCGAACGCATCGGCGCAACAACCCCCTCGACTCCATGCCCCCGCTCGTCTCGGCTACGCGTCGCTGCTGCGCAGCGCTCCGATCAGGCTCTTGTTCGTCTTGGTCTTCAGCATGCGGCTCCGCTTGTGCGCGATCCTCCACGTCCAGACGACCATGCCAATGACGCCGACGTAGACGAGACCGAAGAGCGCGAAGAACGCTGTGTCTGCCTGGAGCACCGGCGCAAGGCGATCGACGGCGCCGGCGAAGAGCGGTGCCGCCGCGACGAGCAGGAACGTTCCGAAGGTCGCCAGGGCCACGTCCAGCGCGAGATCTCGCTTCAACTCGTCCTCCCGGAAGCGCTCGAGCGTCCCGTCCTGCGCTTTCGCCGAGGTTGCCCGCTGCGTCGTGAAGGCCGACAGCACGGCGAGCGTGATGGAGATCATCGTTGCGGCGTTACGGATCTGGTCCTCCGTCGAGACCTCTGCGGATACCTGTCCTGCCTGTGCGAGTGCGAAAGCTCCCAGCACGCTCATGAGTGCTCGATTCCGAGGGTCTCGAGCACACCGCGGCCGTCGGTTGCGGTGGCGTCCTTCGGAACCGTGACCTGCAGCGCGCTGGAATCGCTTGTCAGGCCCTTCTGCACCCCCCGCCGCCGTAGGCGGTCGACCGCGTAGTCGAGCACCTCCGGATCCTCGAACTCGATCACCCATGTGGCGTCGCGCTCGCCGCCGCCCACGGTGGGCTTGCCGGCAGCGGTCAGCCTCTGCATGTGGTGCTCGTACTGGTCGGGGTACCGCGCCTGCCAGTTGCGCAAGGCCGTGCGCGCCTGGGGAACCGTGATTCGGAGGAGCATCCCGAGCTCGTACGGGTTGGGCAGAGCCGCTGACCCACCGAGCTCGTCCACGAGGCGCCTCAGTCGCTCGACCCGGAGGTCCGTGACCGTGGTCGTCACTCGCTCGGTACCCGCCACCACGCTCAACGCCTCGATGGCAAACACCTTCTTCCATGCAGTTACGAGTTCGGCTGCACGGGTCTTGTCGCAACCGGCGAAGTCGATCAGCGCCTTCACCGCCTTCTGCTCATCGTCTGGCGGCATGAGCGCCACCCTCCTCACCTTGACGCAAAGACGCGGTGCACCGTATCGCATGCCACGGGATTACAGTGTCCCGCAGTGGCCAGCGAACCAACAAGAGAGAAAGCAATCATCACCTTGGGGGCCTTGCGCCCCGGCGACGTCGCCGACTCCTCGCCGCATGTCGTCCTCTCGGGCGGCGCACAGGAGTTGACCTCGACCTACCGGTGCCCCTCTGAGACCGGAGAGTGGTGGCCGGTCATGGAGATCGACGGAGGCACCGGCGAGGTCACATGCCTCGGCGATGTCCAGGTGCGCGAGCGTTAGAGGCGCAGGTCCGCAAGATCGAACGGCTCACCCGACCGCCATGCCTCGAGCTCCGCGTGGTCGTCGTCGCGGTGGCGGACCAGGTCGGCCAGCCCAGCCGGCGGGCGGCCCTCCTCGGCGACCACGCAGGCCGGCAGGTCGACGTCGTCGACGGGCTCCCACTGGTACGGGATGTCGACGCGCTCGTCGAAGATCACGACGTTTCGCGCTCCAGGCAGCGCTGCGCTCGGGACGACCACGACGTTCGGCGCCGCGGCGTCGGTGCGTAGGCGGTCGGCGAGGTCCTGGCACGCGCCCCAGTCGTCGCTGACGAGGTCGTAGGCGTCGAGTCCGTGGTCGGGCGCGTCGTCGAACGCGATCTCGACCGGCTCGGGACCGGTCACGCGAATCGCCCAGGTGCGGATGCGGCGATCGTCCACCTCGTCCCGCGAGCGCAGCCCGTGGTGGCGCATGTACTCCGCCCACGGCGCCAGCGGATGGAGGCCGATGTACTGGGTCGGCGGCGACCCGGCACGGTGGTAGCGCCCCGCCTCGCGGTGGGCGTGGACCCGCAGCGGGGTGTCCCACGCCGCGAGGCGAAAGCCGGGCAACTCCGCCACGGGTCAGGCCGCCGAATGGGAGCGCGTGCTGGCGGCAAGCGCGGTCAGCCGACCGGCGGCCGCGGGCTCGTCGAGCAGATCCCTCGGC
This sequence comes from Thermoleophilaceae bacterium, assembly GCA_040881635.1. Classification (GTDB taxonomy): domain Bacteria; phylum Actinomycetota; class Thermoleophilia; order Solirubrobacterales; family Thermoleophilaceae; genus JAAYBF01. Next base: position 60,599 of record JBBECV010000011.1, on the reverse strand, counting down.
GGTCGCCCGTCCAGGCGCGGGTGTGGGCGCTCGAACCACGCGATCGCTCCGGGGCCCGTGAGCGCGTGGCGAAGGTGGTTCGCCACTGCGGCGAGCACGCGCAGTCGCCTGGCGTCGTCGCCCTCGGGAGCGGTCGGATGCGTCTCGGACACCCAGCGCTGGAATGTCCGCGCGCTGACTCCGAGCACCGCCGCCAGGCGCGCCTGCGGCACGTCGACGACCGACTCGAGCCAGCGCGCCACCTCCTTCGCCGGGCGGTCCGCATAGAGCGGGCCGGCCTCAGCGAGGTCGCGGTAGACCTGTCGGATCTGCTCGAGCCGGACCCGGAGCTGCCGCCGCGCCTGGGCGCGGTCGTCGAGGTCGAACGCACGCAGGCAGCCGATCAGCGCCTGCTGGGCGGCAAGCAGGAGGTAGGGGTCGATGCGGAATGCCGTGTTGGCGGGCAGCCCGGAGATCGCGTCAGCCAGGTCGTCGACCAGCAGCTCGACGCTCTCGGGAATCTCCGCGGAGCGGGCCAGCTCGAGGCCCTGCTCGGCGATCGCGTCCCGCATCGCGGCCGCATCGGCGGTTGCGGGGTCGGCGACCTCGTCGAAAGGCGCTCCGACCGGCGTCGGCTCGTCGACCAAGGGGGCTACAGCGAGCATGGACCGTGGTATGTCGTAGTCATGTCGTACACTGACGACAGATTGTGGCAGAAGCAGGGCAGCGTCGTCGTGTCCCCCGCCCGAGAGGAGCCCGTCGTGAGCGAGTCGCCGAAGCCCCCCAAGTCACCGCCAGGGGGTCGTCCGCCGGACCGTGGTCGTCCTGAGCCCAAGCCGCCGACGCCCCCACAGCCGGGGCCCAAGAACCCTCCTCACCCGCCGGGGCATCGACCGGTGGGCTGAGGCAGACATGCGAACGTGGGTCCACCGCTTTCCCGAGCGCCGCGAGCAGGAGCTCGAGGAGTTCCGCGAGCGGGGACTCGCCTTTGCGGTCGACGAGCAGGCGCTCGATCGAGATGCCCGACTGCTGCTGCGGGGCGCCGTGCGTTGGCGCGAGGCGGACGTCGCGCTGCTCGTGGCCTATCCCGACGCGTTCCCGTACCTCCCGCCACAGGTGCATGCGCCCGACTTGCGCCTTGGCCGCCATCAGCACCCCTACGACGGGAACCTCTGCCTGCTCGACGACTCGCCCGGTGCGTGGGGCCCCGAGCAAACGGGAGCATGGCTCGTCGCCGAGCGGGTTCCCTACCTGCTCGAGTTGACGGAGCAGGGCGGGGAGGCACTGCGCCGTGGGGAGGCGCCGCAGGGTGAGCCGCTGTCGATGTTCTTCCACCGCCAGCTCGGCTCCGCGGTGCTGGTGCCCTCGGCGGCGCTCGACATCGACCCCGACGTGGCCGGCGGCTCCGGTCGCATCGCCTGCAGCTCGGCTGAGCCGCCGCGTCTGGTGGTACGTGGGCTGGTGAGCGAGGTCGTCGCCAAGACCGCGAGTCGTAAGACGAAGGTGGTCGCGAGGGCGGATGCCGGCCTCCTGCGGCGGTTTGGCGGCGGTCAGATCCCATTCCGCTGGGTGCGCCTGGCGGAGCCGCCGGCGGGCGACTCCGCCGCCGAGCTCTTGGCCGCCGCCGAGGCCGTCCGGCCAGGCTCGGCCACTCCTCCCTGGCACACGGTTGCCGGTGGGCAGATCGCTGTGTGCGGCGTCGTCTTCCCTGAGGAGGTGACGCAGGGGCAGTTCGAGGACGGCTGGCTGTTCGCCGTCAAGGTGCGCTGTCCCAACGGGGAGAAGGCCGCCCCGTACATCGCGCATACCGATCGGCTGACGCCTCGCGACATGGGCGCTCGCATCCCGAGGCTCTCAGGCTTGGCCGACAAGCACGTAGCGGTCGTGGGGCTCGGAGCGATCGGCAGCGAGCTGGCGCTCGAGCTGGCACGGGCGCAGATCGGCGAGCTGCGCCTGCTCGACTTCGACAGCGTGGAGGCCGGGACGGTCATCCGCTGGCCGACGGGACTGACGGCCGTCGGCCATTCGAAGGTCCAGGCCGTGGGGGGCAGGATCGAGGCCGAGTACCCCTTTACCGATGTGATCGGCTTCCAACGGCAGCTCGGCGCCACTGCGCTCGAGCCCCGACGAGGGGAGACGGACCTCGACCTCCTCGATCGGCTGCTCGACGGGATCGACCTCCTGGTCGACGCCAGCGCGAACCTCAACGTCCAGCAGCTCCTCGCCGCGATGGCAGACGAGCGCGGCGTCCCTCAGCTCTACGTCTCGGCGACGGAGGGTGCGCGCGGTGGGATCGTCGCACCGGTCGTTCCCGGCCGGACCGGATGCTGGATGTGCCTGCAGTGGCACCTGCAGACCGGATCCGTCCAGATGCCGCCGCGCGACATCGATGGCACCGTGGAGCCCCGTGGCTGTGGCTCGCGCACGTTCGCGGGGGCCCGCTTCGACCTGCTGCCGGTGGTGGCCCAGGCAGCCCGCTCGGCTGTGAGCGTCCTTCGCGGTGGCTCGCGTGAGCACGTCGATGTCTGCTCACTCCCCGATCCCGACCTCGGGATCGCTCCGGTCTGGAGCAGCCGGCCGCTGACCACCCACCCCAACTGTCCCTACTGCGGCGCGGCCGCAGCCGCCGCCTGAGCCACGGCCATGATCTGGCTGCCGCCGGATGTCGTCGAGCAACTCGAGCACGAGGCCGACCGAGCTGGCGATGTCGAGACCGGTGGCGTCCTCCTCGGCTTCGAGGACGGAGATCAGGTGCAGGTTCTGGCACAGGTCGGCCCTGGGCCAGGTGCGATCCATGAGCGCCGCCGCTTCGTGCCCGACGGCACGTGGCAGCAACAGCGCATCGCGTGGTCCTACGAGCAGTCCGGCCGGATCGCGACTTATCTCGGCGACTGGCATTCCCATCCGGGTGGACCGCCTCAGCCGAGCTTGCTCGACCAGCTGACGATGGCTCGCATCGCCCGCCACCGCGCGGCACGCGTTCGGCACCCGCTGATGATCATTCTCGCCGGCGGTCGCGGCAGCTGGTCGCTGGTGGGATGGCGGTACGGACGTTGGTGGCTTCATCCACTGGCGCACCGAGTGGCCGCGGCCGGGGCGGCGACTCCGGCGTGCGCGTGAGGCCGTAGGCGAGGGAGGGAGGGCCGGGGCTCCCTCAAGCCCCGACCCTCCAGCGCGTCCGCGTAACCCGCGCCCCTCAGTGCGGGCGATCGGCCGGCGGGCGGTTGACCGATCTGCGGATGTTGCGCCTCTCCTCTCCTCATCCCTCCATGGGCGACTGAAGGGACCCCAACCTTGTTGGTGGTTGGGGACATACCCGTACCACGTTGCGCGGGGCGAGTCAAGGGCGGATCGCCGCAGCTCGCCGATGGGCGGCGCCTACCGGTACGAGCACGTACCCATTTCCCGCTATTTGCGGCCTTTTGCGAGCAGCGACCCTTGACAAGCGCTTCGAGATGCGTTCTTATCGGCCCACTCACTCGGAGGGGCGGCCTATGTTGGAGGGGGCCGAATCCCTCCGACGTGAGGGAGGCGGAGGGTCCACATATCCGGCCCCCGTCGCGGACGAGGAGGGCGTTCGCGAATTGGAGGGGCGGGGCCCCGGCAGGGGGCCCATCGCCAGCGAAGCCAGGGTCCAGGCGCTCCCGCCCAGCGCCGGCCCTGGCTTCCGCATGCCTGCGCCGCGGTCGCTCCTGGCGAGCGCGGAGCGATGCGGTGGCCGCGCGCCGCCATTCGGTCGATCCCGGACTGGAGACCGACGGGGCTCCAGTAACGCCGTGTATCGACTTCCCGCAATTTGCGGTCTTTCGCCGCTTGGATCCCTTGACAGGCACCGCAATTTGCGATCTGATCGGCCCACTCTCAGCCGGAGGGGCGGCCCATGTTGGAGGGGGCCGAATCCCATCGGGGGAGGGAGCGAGGGGCCCCACATATCCGACCCCCCGCTGCGGACGAGGAGGGCGTTCGCGAATTGGAGGGGCGGGGCCCGGCATGGGACCTCTCGCCAGCGGAGCCAGGGTTGGCGCTCCCCGCATGCGCGCCGGCCCTGGCTCTCGTCGTCGCCCCCTCGCTCGAGCGCTCGCAGGCATTGCCAGGCGGCAAGTTCGGCCCGTCTGTCGAGAATCACATGGCTCTTTGGCCCGAAGCCGACGAGCATCCGGGGCATGGGCAGGGATCCCCTCGGGGAGTTTGGCGAGAATCTGCGCGCTCTCCGCGAGGCGGCGGGCTTGACCCAGGAGGAGCTCGGCGCGATCGCGGGCATCCAGATGGCCGACATCTCGCGCCTCGAATCGGGCATCCGCGACGCCCGCATCACGACCATCATCCGCCTCGCCGACGCCCTGGCTGTGGAGCCCGGCCGCCTCTTCGAGAAGCCCGCCGTCTCGGAATAACGCCAACTGGCGAACGCTTCTTCGCCCTCTGCCGCTCTGCGCAGCGGTTGAAGGCGGAACCGGTCAGACCACTTTGCACGATTTGACACGAGTGGCGCGCCGGGGTATTGTAAACGTGACCGTACGGGTTCGGTCCGGAGGGGCAACCAGGCGCCGCGCACACTGCGCGGCGCCGGTTCGTTCAGGGTCTGTCTTCGCCCGGTGCGCGTCGATCGCGCCGTCGCCGGACAGGCCAACCACCGAATAGGCACACCACGTTACGGCGCCTGCAGAGGGCCGGCAGCTACAAGCGCGCCCTGTCTGTTACGGCTCTGCCACGCCGCGTGACGAGCTAGCATATGCGCCCTGGCAAGCGACAGCAGAAACGGTAAGGGTGGAGAGCCATGGAGACCAACAGACAAGCCATTCGCACCGACCTCGGTCAAGCGATCCGCGAGCTGCGCGAGTCGCGCGGCCTCACCCTCGACTCGCTGTCCTCGAAGGCCGGCATGCATACCACCTACCTGTCGCGAATCGAGCGGGCGCACAGCAGCCCGACCTGGGAGAAGGTCGCCGCGCTCGCCGAGGCGCTCGACCTCCCGATCTCCGCGATCGCGACCGCGGCCGAGGCTCAGGCGGACAAGCGCAAGGGCGGCCGCGGCAAGCGCAGCTAGCGCCCGCGTCGACCGGATCGGCGCGTGCATGACGCGCCGATCCGGACGGCGCATATGCACCGCGGCAGGATGCACAAACGCGTCGTCAGCCGCCTGCCGAGCGGCGATCCGCAGGCTGCCGCTCGCTCGTGCGGGCGCCAGCGGCCTCGCTTGTCGCTGGGCGCACACTATTGTCCGGAGGCCATGACCAGGACGCCATGGGGCAACGCCGACGAGCTGCGCGCTCGCAGGCTCCGGCCGGGTCCGGCGCGGGCCCCGCACCTCGTCGCGCAAAACCAGCGCGAGCGGCTGTTCGCCGCGACCGTCGCGGCGGTCGACGAGCACGGCTACGAAGCCATGCGCGTCGAGGACCTCGTCTCGCTCTCCGGCGTGTCGCGCAGCGCCTTCTACAGGTACTTCGCGAACAAGCACGACTGCTTCCTCGCGACCTTCGACGCGATCCTCGCCGCGGCCGACGAGGCGCTCGACGCCTCCGACGAGCCGTGGGACCGGCGGCTGCGCTCCGCGCTCGACGCCCTCGTCGGCCTGATCGTCGACCAGCCCGCCGCCGCGCGCCTCTGCCTCGTCGAGGCGTACGCCGCCGGACCTGCAGCGATCGAGCGGCTCGAGGCCGCGACCGGCCGCATCGAGCGTCTCTTCAAGCGCGAGCTGTCGAGGTCCCCCGAGCGCGCCGGCATGCCGCCCGACGTCGTCCGCGCGATCGTCGGCGGCATCCACCAGACCGTTCGCACGCGCCTGCGGCGCGGCGAGGAGCACGCGCTGCCCGCGCTCGTCCCCGACCTGCTCGCGTGGGCGCTCGAGTACCGCGCGCCCGCGCAGCCGCTGCGCCGCCCCCGCGTCCGGGCGCAGGCTTCCGTGACGCCGCCGTTGGCGGACGGTGCCGTCGTCGAGCGGCTGCTCGGCGCGGTCACCTCCGCCACGGCCGAGCGCGGCTACCCGCAGACGACCGTGATCGAGCTCGCGACCGCCGGGCGCGCCTCGCTCACGACGTTCTACGCCCACTTCGCAACGAAGGAAGACGCGTTCCTGGCCGCGCTCGACCGCGCCCGCGATCGCTCGGTCGCGGTTGCGCGCGACGCCTGCGACGGCGTGCCGGACTGGCGCGACGGCGTGCGCGAGGCGCTCGACGCCGTCTTCGCCCTGCTCGCCTCCGACCCGGCGCTTGCCCGCATCGTCGCCGTCGAAGCCCACGCCGCCGGCCCGCGCGCGATCGAGCGCCGCGACGTCGCGCTGATCGACTTCCAGGCGCTGCTCGAGGCCCGCGCCGAGCCCGGCGACTCGCTCGGGTCGCCGCTCGTCTTCGAGGCAACCGTCGGCGGCGTGCTCGCGCTCGTCTACGAGCAGATCCGTCACCGCCGCGCCGAGCGGATGCGCGAGCTGACGCCCGCGGCCGCCTACGTCGTGCTCTCGCCGCTGCTGGGCGCCGACAAGGCGCTCACGGTCGCGCTGCCCGGCCGGGCGTAGCCGCCGCAGACGCCGGCGCCTCGCTCCGCGGCGCGAGGCGAAGGCGGCTCCGATACCGCCTCGGGACCGGTGCTGAAATTCAGGTACGGCACTGTTCTTGTTTAGTAAGGTTCCGTTTCCGAACCCGGTGGAGCCAGTGACCGCGTGGACGGACGGGCGCGGCCTCGATGCAGACTCGGAACAGGCCGACGATCAAGTTAAGGGGCGGGCCCCACGGCATCCCCCGGGCCGTGGTCGAGCAGGTGCAGCGCGACCGTCTGTGCGACGCGGTGGTCGAGGCCGTCGCCGACAACGGCTACCGCGCCACGACGGTCCGCGAGGTCCTGACGCGGGCGAAGATCTCCCGTCGCACCTTCTACGAGCTCTACGCCGGCCTCGACGACTGCTTCGTGAACGCCTACGAGCAGGCGGCCGACGACGCGCTGACGACCGTCGCCGCGGGCTGCGCGAGCGCCGGCTCGCCCGAGCGGCGCGTCGAGGCGGGCCTGCGCGCCCTGCTCGACTCCTACGCGCGCGAGCCGCAGCTCGCGCGGGCGTGCGTGGTGGAGGTGCTCGCGGCCGGCGACGCGGTGCGCGTCTGCCGCGAGGAGACGATGCGACGCCTCGCCGTCCTGCTCGCCGAGGCGCTCGAGGGGCGCCGTGCCGGCGAGCGCTCCTCGTACCTGCGCGCGCGCGTCCTCGCCGGCGGCATCCACGAGCTGATCTACGACAGCGTCGCTCGCGGCGACTTCGACCGCCTGCCCGACCTGGCCGGCGAGGTCACCGCGTCGTTCGAGCTCGACCGCGGACGCGGGCCACGGGCATGAGCGGGCGCGCGCTGCGTGACACGCCGACGCGCTTCGTCCCGCGCGACGAGCGCGATCAGGTCTTCGTCGCGTTCGCGAAGCTCGTGGCCCGTCAGGGCTATGGCGACGTCGACGTCGATGCCGTCGCCGCCGCCGCCGGCATCTCGCGCGCGACCTTCGACGAGTGGTTCGACGGCCTCGACGACTGCATGCTCGGCGCCCTCGAGGCCACGGCCGACCAGGCGTTCGTCGTCGCCGCGGACGCCTTCGTGCGCACGCCGGGCGACTGGGCGGAGGCGGTCCACGCCATGCTCGCCGAGCTGCTCCACTTCCTGGCCGCCTCGCCGGAGCTCACGCGGATCTGCACGGTCGAGGCGCTCGAGGCCGGTGCGGTCGTGCTCGAGCGCCTCGACGAGCTGATCTCGCGCTTCACCGACTTCCTCGAGCCGGGCTACGCCGTCGCCGAGCAGCCGCCGCCTGCGATCACCGCGGAAGCGATCAGCGGCGGCATGTTCGAGCTGATCCGCAGCCACGCGATCGGCGGGCGCATCGCAGCCCTGCCGGAGGCGCTGCCCACGGCGACGGTGATCGCGCTGTCACCCTTCGTCGGGAGCGACGAGGCCGAGCGAATCGCCCGGCGCCCGGGCGCGGCGCCGGCTGACGGCTGACGGCTGACGGCTGCAGGGCCGAGCGGGCGATCTCGACCAGCGTCCGCCTGCCGGCAGGACCGCTACCTTGGGCCGGCGAATCGGTTACGGCTTCGACCATGCGACGCGCGCTCAAGACCACCCTCACCCTCTGCCTGCTGCTGGCCGCCGCCGCCTCGACCGCCTCGACCGCGGCCGCCGCCCCCGACTGGGTCGTGCGCGGCGCCGGCTTCGGCCACGGCATCGGCATGAGCCAGTACGGCGCGTACGGCATGGCCCAGGAGGGCTGGAGCCACCGCCGCATCCTGCGCCACTACTACCGCGGCACCGACATCGGCCAGGCGCCGGGCCGCCCGGTGCGCGTGCTGCTGCAGGCGAGCGATCCGTACGTGCGCTTCCGCGGGGCGAGCCGCGCGAGCGGCGGCCTGCGCCTGCGCGCCCGCGCGCTGCACGTCGTCAAGCCGGCCAGCGGCGGGCGCTTGGCGCTCTTTCGCGGTCGCAAGCGCCTGCGCACCTACGACGGCCCGTTCGGCGTCGCTCGTCGCGGGCGGCCGATGCGCCTGATGGGCCCGGCGATCCAGGGCGTCACCGACGGCCGGTACCGCGGGCGCTTCATCGTCCACCCCGGCGCGCTCGGCGGGGTCACGGTCGTCAACGCGCTGCCGATCGACGACTACGTGCAGGGCGTCGTCGCCGGCGAGGTCCCGTCGTCCTGGGACCACGAGGTGCTCAAGGCGCAGTCGGTCACCGCCCGCACCTACGCGCTCGCGACCCGCAAGACCGGCGACATCTTCGACCAGTACCCCGACACCCGCTCGCAGATGTACATCGGCGTCGGCGGCGAGACCGCGGCCACGAACGCCGCCGTCGAGGAGACCTCGCGCGAGGTCGTGACCCACGACGGCGAGATCGCCGTGACCTTCTACTTCTCCACCTCCGGCGGCAAGACCGAGAACATCGAGTACTCGTTCATCGGCGCCGAGCCCAAGCCCTGGCTCAAGAGCGTCACCGACCCCTTCGACCGGATCTCCCCCCGCCACCGCTGGCGCATGCGCTTCTCCAACGCCGTCATGGGCGCCCGTCTCGGCTCCCCCGGCCGCCTGCGCCGGATCAAGGTCCTCCAGCGCGGCGAGTCCCCCCGCATCGTCCGCGCCCGCATCTTCGGCAGCCACGGCTCCCGCGTCGTCACCGGCCCCGAGATCCGCGCCCGCCTCGGCCTCCACGACACCTGGGCCAGCTTCCGCAAGCTCCGCACCGGCGTCGCCCGCAAGCGCTAGCGGGTCCCGTCACTTCCCCGGTCCACGGGTCGATTCGGCCACATGTCGGCCATTCTCGGCCCGCTCAATCCCACAGCACGCAAATCGGCAGCGCGAGGATGCGCTCGCCGAGGACGTATGGGCGTGGACCGGTGTGCAGGACGGCTCCCGCGCGGAAGCGATCGCCGATCCTGTCGCGCAGCCATGCGAGGTGGCGCGCGTCACTCGGGGTGGCCGCCGCCGTGGCCTTCACCTCGATCGCGACGATGTCGCTTCCCGGCAGCTCGGCGAGCAGGTCGGCCTCGTGGCGCCCGTCACGGTCGCGTACGTGATGCAGCCGCGGCGCGGCGGAAGCCAGATGGGCCTCCGGCCGTACCTGGGCCAGCACGAATGACTCGAGCATCCTGCCGAGCAGGTCGCCATCGCGCAGGATGGCCGTGGCGTCGAGATCGAGCGCGGCGCCGACCAGCGAGGTGTCGACCAGGTGCCGCTTCTGCGCTCGCACGAGACGAGCCAGCCGGTTGGTGGTCCAGGCGGGCAGCAGATCGAGGACGAACAGGTTCACCAGCAGGCGGTCGTAGCCGACAGCTGTCTTGCGATTGATGCCGGCAGCGTCATAGAGCGTCTTGTGCTCGGGCATTCCTGCGGTGCTGAGCGCCAAGCTCTCGAAGTAGCGCCGCAGCCGCGCGGGGTCGCGCGGACCGTCGAGCGTCGCGGCGTCGCGGGTCAGGAGCTGGTCGATGTACCCCTGAGTCCAAGCCCGTGCGCCGTCGGGCGACAGCCGCAGCACAGGCTCGGGATAGCCGCCGCGGATCGCGAGCTCCACATAGCCGCACAGGTCTGGGGGATTCCGCGGCGGCGGGAAGGCGTCGATCCGGGCCGACCCGAGGCGCTCGAGAAACGATGGCCCGCCGAGCCGGCCAGCCGACTCGCGCACTGTCAGTCCGTCCATGCGAACCCGGACCACACGTCCGGTGCCCGGCCACGTCTCGTCGAGAAGATCGGCGCGCACGCTGCCCGTGAGGAGGAAGCGGGCGGGCCGGGGATCGGTGTCGACTGCCCGCTTGACCGCACCCAGTACCCCAGGGACGGCCTGCCACTCGTCCAAGACGACCGGCTCGGGCAGGGCGGCGAGCGCGGCATCCGGGTCGGCGTCGAACGCCGCCGCCTCCGCGGGACGATCGAGCCTGACGACCGTCTTCGCGTGCTGTTGGGCGGTGGTTGTCTTTCCCGCAGCCCGCGGACCCGTCAGCATCAGGGCCGGCAGCTCCTCGAACAGCATCCGGATGCGGTCGTCGACGAGGCGCGGAACGTATGGGACGGAGGCCACGACCGTAGGCTACCGTTTTAGCGCAAGCTCGACTACCGTTCTAGCGCGCACCTGACTACCGTTCTAGCGCGTCAATCTTCCGCAGGCTCTCCGCCCTGGCCGGTGCGCGGCGCGGCTCAGCCCGGTGAGACGGCGGCGCCCGGCGCGGCCATGGGCTCCGCGGCCGGCTCGATGCCGGGCCAGGGGACGTCCTCGCCGGGCTGGCCGTGGGCGGAAGCGAGCCAGAGCTCCTCGCCGACGTGCGGAGCGAAGGGGGTCAGAAGCTGGGCGAGCGTGGTGAGAGCGTCGGCGATCGCGCGGGCGTCGGCATCCGGGAGCTCGCCGCGGTTGGCCTTCGTCGCCTTCGCCTCGAACGACTGGATGCTCTCGAAGAGGCGGATGACGTTCTTGACCGCACGCTGCATCTCGAGCTCGTCGAGATCCTCGCCGACCTTCTCGACCGCGGTGGCGACCCACCCGGCGAGCCGCTCGCGGCGCCGCTCGGCCGCCTCATCCTCGCGCGAGGCGCCCGCGCCGTCGCCAGCCGCGCCGCCGTCGGAGGCGGCCGGCCCGTCCGGCCCCGGCAGCCGCTCGGCCGCGTACGCCCACAGATCCCGTACGAGCTTGTTGCAGTATTGCACCGCGTTCTCGGTCCAGTTGAGCGCGCGGCGGGGGCGGGCGCCGTGCAGCACCGCCAGCCGCGTCGTGTCGGCGCCGACCCGGCCCATCAGCTCGTCAGGGTCGACGACGTTGCCGAGGTGCTTGCTCATCTTGCGGCCGTCCTGGGTGACCATCTCGTGCATCACGGCGCCGGTGAACTGCTCGCCGTCGTCGAGGTGCGCGAGCGGCCCGATGTCGCGCAGCGCCTTCGCGGTGATGCGCTGGTCGAAGAAGTAGCCGCCGCCGTCGGCGCCGTGGATCAGCATCGCGCCCGGCAGCCAGCGCTCGCACTCGGGGTGGTCGAACATCCGCTCGGCGCGGTCCTGCTGCGGCACGCACGTCGGCAGCCACATCCAGAGGTCGTCGAAGTGGCAGTCGAGCGTGTCCGTCTCCCGCCGCGCGTCGCCGCCGCAGCGCGGGCACGTCGTCTCGAGGAAGTCGGGCCGCGCCGCCAGCGGGTTGCCCTCGCCCGTCGGGCGCAGGTCGCGCGGCAGCCGCACCGGCAGGTCCTCCTTCGGCACCGGCACCTCCCCGCACGCCTCGCAGTGCACGATCGGAATCGGCCCGCCCCACGACCGCTGCCGCGAGATCGCGAAGTCCCCAGCCCGATACCGCACCGCAGGCCGCGGCGTCGCCGGAGCCGCCTGGCCCTCGGCCCCTGCATCGACAGCCGACTTGCGGCCATCATGCGGCCGGACGCCGGCGGCCTCGGCGGCTGGGCGCGGCTCGAGGCCGAGGCGCTTGGCGATCACGCCGTCGCTCTCGTCTGCCGCTGGGATCCCGAGCACGGCCGACGCGCCGTAGCGGCCGTCGACGGCGGGCGAGACCACCACGGGCAGCAGCACCTGGCCGCTCGCCGAGCGCACCCAGCGGCCGGTCTCGATCACCGGCACGGAGTCCGCGCTGCGGTCGCCGCGCTGCCAACCGCCGCCGCGCAGCTCCTCCAGCTCCGCCCGCACGCCGGCGTCGTCGATCCACGCCTCGACGTCCGGGTGGCGCGGCGAGATCATTGCGAAGCGCGCGTGCGGCAGCTGGTCGGGATGCTCGGTGAAGCAGGTGAGCACGCCGCCGCCGTCCGCCGCCCCCAGCTCCACCTCGACCCCTTCGACCCGCCCCAGGATCGCGCGCTGCGCGGTCACCGCCGGCCTGTCCCAAAGCTCCTCGTGCGCGTCGATCCCGCGCTCGTTCTCCTCGAGGTACGCGCTGATGCGCAGGAACCACTGCCTGCGGCGGATCAGCCGCACCGGCCCGTGGCAGCGCCAGCAGCGCCCGTCCTCGACCTGCAAGGAGGCGAGCGTCGTCTCGCAGCCGTCGCACCAGTCGACGTTCGCCTCCTCCTGGTAGAGCATCCCCGCCTCCAGGAACGCCAGGAACAGCCACTGCGACCAGCGGTACTGCTCCTCGTCGGAGCTGACGAACACGCGCTCCCAGTCGAACGAGAAGCCCATCCGCTCGAACTGTCCGAGCATGTGCTCGTAGGAGCGCTGGACCCAGTCGGCGGGCGACTCTCCGCCCGCGATCGCCGCCAGCTCGGCGGGCAGGCCGAAGGCGTCGAAGCCGATCGAGAACAGCACCGCGTCGCCGCGCATGCGGCGGTAGCGGGCGTGCGCGTCGGCGATCGTGTACGACCGCACGTGCCCCACGTGGATGTGCCCCGAGGTGAACGGGCAGACCGCCTTGACGTAGGCGTCCTCGCGGTCGTCCGACGGCGGCGGCGTGCGGTACGCCTCGCGCGCCCGCCAGTCGGCCTGACGCCGCCGCTCGACAGCCGCGGCGTCGTACTGCGGCTCGAGCGGCGTCACTCGCCCCAGTCGCTCAGCGTCGCCTCGACCGGCTCGAGCACCAGCACCTCGCCATCCTGGCCCTGCACCTGCAGCGTCAGTTGACACTCACGGCAGACGATCGTCTCGCCGGCCTCCATCGCCGGTGCGTTGAAGTCGAACTCGCACTCCGGGCACGTTCCCTGCATCGCTATCCCTCCCTCCCTCCGTGGACTGACAGAACTGACATCGCGAATCTACGCCACGCTCGCGTCGGCGGCCCCGTCGCGCAGCTCGCGGCCGTGCATCCGCACCAGCTCGTCGAGCGTCGCGAGGTCCCACACGTGCTTCTCGCTCGGCGCGTCCGCCCTGATCCGCTCGGTGACGGCGGCGGTGTCGACGCCGTCGAGCGTCTCCTCGGGGAGGAACGCCTCCAGCAGCGAGGGCTTGAGCCGGGATCCGATTCGCACGCCGCGCGTGTTGCCCACTGTCTCGGGCGTGAGCAGTTCAAACGCCTCGGGATTCCGTATCTGGCCGGGTATCTCGTACTGGTAGCTGAGGTCCGCCGTCGGCCCGGTCGTGGCGCTGCAGCGCAGCCCGGCGCGCGCCGCGGCCTGGCGCGAGAGCTCGGTCAGCGGCGAGAGGTCGAAGCGGTCGTTGCCGCGCAGCACCCGCAGCACGCAGAGGATCTCGGCCAGCGGGGTGTTGCCGCCGCGCTCGCCGAGCCCGTCGATCGTGCACGAGACCCAGGCGGCGCCCGCGTCGACGGCCGCGAGCGCGTTCGCCACCGACAGCCCGAGCATGTTGTGCGAGTGCATCTCCACCTCGCAGCGCCCGGCCGCGGGAACCAGCCGGCCGATCAGCTCGCTCACGTCCCCCGGCGCCAGCGACGACACCGTCTCGGCGAGCCGGAAGCGGTCCGCGCCCGCCTCGGCGCCCGCGGCGACGTAGCGCTCGAGGAACTCGGGATCGGTGCGCGCGCCGTCCTCGGCACTGAAGGTGACCGACAAGCCGGCGGCGACGGCCGCCTCGATGCTGCGCTTGGCGAGCGTGACGATCCGCTGCTGGCTGTCGGTCTGCAGCTTGAGCATCGCGTGCGTCGGCGACGTCGGGATCGACAGCATCACGTTGCCGGCGCCGGTTTCGAGCGCGGCGTCGAGGTCGGCCTCGACCCCCTTGCGCGAGCGCGCGAGGATCACCGTCTTGGTGCGCTCGCGGCCGGCCACCTCCGTGACGGCCTGGACGAGCGGCACCTCGCTGCGGTCGCCGTCGGAGACGATCCCCGCCTCGACGATGTCGACTCCCACCTCGCACAGCAGCCGCGCGAGCACGCGCGCGTCGTCAGTGTCGAATGCGACACCCGCCATGTGCGCGGTATCGCGCAACGTGGCGTCTGAGATCTTTGGATTGGCGTCAGCCGCGACGCGGCCGATGGCGTCATCCATATCGCTTCCCTCCAGCGCACCTGACGTGCGCACGTATGGATTTTCCGGCGCCCCTCCAGGCACCTGGCGGCGATCGTAGCACCTGCAATCGGCCCTGGCTAGTGGGTGTTAATCGCCCCGCCGGTTGGCGTAGAACGTGCATGCCCGCCCGAGCCGATGGTGTACGTTGGCGCCGATGTTGCTGGGTACTCAGGAGGTTGGAGGGGATGGGGCCCTGTGGATCGGAGGTTGCTCGACCATCGATCTCGCGGAGGAGCACGGCACCCCCTGCTACGTCTACGACGAGGCGGAGATCCGCCGCATGTGCCGCGCCTACGTGGAGGAGTTCGAGCGCATCTGGCCGCGGATGGACGTGTCGTACGCCTGCAAGGCGTTCACCGCTCCGGCGATGATGCACCTCGCGCTGTCGGAGGGGCTCGGGCTCGAGGTCGTCTCGCCCGGTGAGCTCGGCATGGCGATCCACTGCGGCTGCCCGCCCGAGAAGGTCACCTACCACGGCACCTTCAAGAAGGACGCCGACCTCGAGCTGGCGATCGAGGCCGGCGCCGGCGCGATCGTGATCGACAACCTGCGCGAGGTCCGGCGGCTCGCCGCCGCGGCCGAGCGGCTCGACCGCATCCAACCGGTGCTGGTGCGCGCGAACCCGACCGTCGAGGGGCTTGAGCACGAGGTCTTCACGACCGTCGGCAGCGACACCAAGTTCGGCCTCTCGATCGAGCACGGCTACGCGATCATGGGGATCGAGGCGGCGCTCGCCGAGCCGTGGCTGCGCGTCGACGGCGTCCACTTCCACCTCAGCTCACAGCAGCAGGAGTTCGCCCCCTACCGCGACGCGATGCGCCGGATCGGCGAGGTCATCGCCGCCGCGCAGCGCCGCTACCCCGACTGGCGCCCGCGCCGCGTCGTCGCCGGCGGCGGCCGCGCGGTCCGCTACACCCCCGACGACAGCCCGCAGTCCGTGCGCGCCTGGGCGGAGGCGATCGCCGGCACGTTCGCCGAGGAGGTCGTGCAACTGTGCGACGACGAGGTCCGGCTCGGCATCGAGCCCGGCCGCTCGGTCGTCGCCGAGAGCGGGCTGATGCTCTACACGGTCGGCCCGATCAAGCCGGCCGGCCCGCCCGGCGACGAGCGCTTCCACTACGTGATCGTCGACGGCGGCCTGTCGGACAACCCGCGCCACCTGATGTACGACGCCCACCACGAGGTCAAGCTGGCGCGCGACCCGTTCGGCGAGCCGGCGATGCACGTCACGATCTGCGGCCGCCACTCGGAGCCCGACGTCCTGTTCCCGGACCGCCGGCTGCCGCAGCTGCGCAGTGGCGACATCCTCGCCGTCCAGACGACCGGCGCCTACACGGTCAACATGTCGAGCAATTACATGGGCTTCCTGCGCCCGCCCGTGGTGTTCGTCAAGGACGGCGAGAGCCGCGTGGTGGAGCGCCGCCAGCGGCTCGACGACCTGCTGGTCACGAGCGTCGCGGACGGCGCCGCGCCCGAGCCCGCCTCCCCGAGCCGGCCGGCCCCGTGAACGGGCGGCTGTCGCTCGTGCCCGACCCGTCGCAGGCGGAGCAGGAGCCGCTCGACATCGCGGTGATCGCCGACCGCATCGGCTGGGAGGAGAAGGCGATCCTCGAGGCCGCCCGCCGCCACGGCGCGCGCGCCGAGTGGCTCAACGACGGCGACCTCTGCTGCGGCAGCCGCGAGGACCTGCCGAGCGCGCTCGTCTACCTGATCCGCAGCCGCAGCTTCGTGCGCGGCCCGCTGATCGCCGAGTCGATCGCGAGTGGCGACGACGACCGCGTCGTCAACCCGGCGCGCGTGATCGACCTCTGCTCGAACAAGGTCTCGGCGCTCGCCAAGCTGCGCCAGTTCGGCATCGCGACCGTGCCCTACCGGCTGGTGCTGACGCGCAAGGACCTCGGCAGCGCGATCGAGGTGCTCGGCTGCCCGCTCGTGCTCAAGCCCGTCCACGGCGGCCTCGGCCGGCGCGTGATGCTCGTCCGCGAGCCGGCGATCGCCGACAGCGTCTACGACTACGTCGAGCACTACGGCCAGAGCTTCGACCGCGCGCTGATCGCCCAGCCGTACATGGAGGGCGCGACCGACGTGCGCGTCCTGGCGATCGAGGGGGAGGCGGTCGCCGCGATGGAGCGCGTGCCGACCGGCGACTGGCGCGCGAACGTCGAGCTCGGCGCCGAGGGCCAGCCGATCGAGGTCGACGACGCGATCCGCGCGGTCACCGCCGAGGTCGGCGAGCGGATCGGCGCGCGCATCTTCGGCCTCGACCTCTTCCGCTGGGAGGGCACGCTCGTCGTCGGCGAGGTCAACCACTCGCCGATGTTCAAGGGCGTCGCCGACACCACCGGCCTCGACGTCGGCGACCTGATCGCGACCAACCTGCTCGGGATGCCGGTCCCGTGACCGCCGACGGCCAGGCCGCGACCGAGCCGCGCCCAGCTGCGACCGAGCCGGCCGAGCAGCCGCGCGCCGGCGTCGTCGGCGCCAGCGGCATCCTCGGCGGCGAGCTGCTGCGGATCCTCGCCGGCCACCCCGGCATCGCGCTCGAGTACGTCGCCGCCGAGAGCCGCGCCGGCCGCCCCGCGACCGAGCTCAACCCGCACCTCAAGGACGCCGGCATCGGCGACTTCGAGGCCTTCGACGCCCGGACCGCCGCCGAGCGCTGCGACGTCGTCTTCGTCGCCACCCCGCCCGAGACGGCCGGCCGCGCCGTTCCCGATCTGCTCGACGCCGGCGCCGAGCTGGTCGTCGACCTCAGCCCCGCATACCGCGTCCGCGACCTCGACGCCCACCGCCGCTGGTACCCCGACGTCGAGCGCGACGAGCAGATCGCCGCCACCGCTGTCTACGGCCTGCCGGAGCTGCACCGCGACGCGATCGCCGGCGCCCGCGCGATCGCCATGCCCGGCTGCTTCGCGACCGCGATCCTGCTCGCCGCGCTGCCGCTGCGCGAGCTCGACGGCGTCGGCTTCGACGCGATCGCGATCGACGGCAAGTCCGGCTCGACCGGCTCCGGGACGAAGCTGCGCGAGTCCGGCGCGCACATCTGGCGCTCGAACGTCGTCGCCCCGTACGCGCCGCGCGGGCACCGCCACGTCGCCGAGGTCGCGCAGGCGCTGGCGGCCGAGGGGATCGTCGGCGGCGACCGCGGCCCGCTTCGCCTCGGCATGACCACCTACGGCATCGACCTCGTCCGCGGCCTGTCCGTCGGCCTCTACGCCTTCTTCGACGGCGAGCTCGACGAGCGCGACCTGCGCCGCGCCTACCACCGCACCTACCGGGACGAGCGCTTCGTGCGCGTCCAGGCCGGCCGCGGGTCGGCCCTGCCGCTGCCCGACCCGAAGGCCGTGATCGGCTCGAACTACTGCGACGTCGCCGGCTTCGTCGACGACGCCGCTGGGCGCTTCGTCCTGATCGGCGTGATCGACAACCTCGTCAAGGGCGGCTCGGGCCAGGCCGTCCAGGCCGCCAACATCCGCCTCGGCCTGCCCGAGGACCAGGGCCTCGAGGCGATCCCGGTCTTCCCGGTCTGATGGACCTGCTCGTCGTCAAGGTCGGCGGCAGCTGCCTCGACGAGCTCGAGCCGGCCTGGTGGGACGCGCTCGCCGAGGCAGTGCACGCGGCGGAGCGCCCGACGAAGCTCGTGGTCGTCCACGGCTGGTCGCGGATGGTCAGCGCAGCGACGCCCGACGGCCAGCCCGACTTCGTCGTCGACAAGCACGGCCATCGCAGCCGTTACACGACGCCTGAGGTGCTCGACCAGATCGTCGGCATCGCCGCCGAGTTGCGCGATCGGATCGCCGCTGTCCTGCGCGAGCGCGGGCTCACCGTCGGCTCGGTCGACGGCGCGGACTCCGGCCTGCTGCACGCCGAGGTGCGCCAGAACATGTGGTGGGTCGGCGACGACCTCGTCCCGCTGACGAACCTCGTCGGCCCGGTGCGCGACGTCGATGCCACCATCCTCGACGCCCTGCTCGCCGAGTCCGACGCCGCGATCGTCTCGCCGCTCGCCCGCGCCGCCGGCCACCCGCGCGTCAACACCGACGCCGACCGCGCCGCCGCCGCGATCGCCGGCGCCGGCGGCGCGCGCAGCCTCGTGCTCGTCATGGACGCCGAGGCGTTCGAGGCCGACGGCGAGGTGGTCAGCCGGACGACGCGCGCCGAGCTGCCCCGCCTTGCCGGCCACGCCAAGGGCGGCATGGCGAAGAAGCTGCGCGCGGTCGAGGAGGGCTTCGCCCGCGGCGTCGAGCGGGTCGCGATCGGTCGCGCGCCGGTTCCAGACCTGCTCGCCGGCCGCGCCGGCACGCTGATCGACGGCAGCGCCGAGGAGGGCGGCGCGCACCCGGCGGGGGCCGGGCGCCGAGCGGACGGTGGCTGAGGCCGCGCGCGAGCCCGACGGCGCGCCGCCGTCCCCCGCCCCGGAGCCGACGCCGCCGGCGATGACCGAGCTGCGGATCGCGGCGCGGACCGCCTACCCCGAGGGGCTGATCGACCTGAGCCGCTCGGAGCCGCTGCCGGTCCCGGTCGCGGACGCGTGCGCCGAGCGGATGCAGGAGGAGTTCATGCGCGCGCGGCTCTACTCGCCGCCGGGCGGCCTGATGCCGACGCGCGAGGCGGTGGCACGCCACGTCAGCGCCCGGACCGGCCTGGAGATCGGCGCCGACCGGGTCGCGATCGCCGCCGGGGCGATGCACGGCATCTCGATCTCGCTGCGCGCGCTCGTCGAGCCGGGGGCGGAGGTGCTCGTCCCGGTGCCGTACTTCCACGCCCACCCCCAGCAGGTGTCGATGCTCGGCGCCACGCCGCGCTTCGTCGACACGCGCCCGCTCCAGGGGGTGCTCACGCCGGAGGCGGTCGAGCGCGAGCTGACGTCGCGGACGCGCGCGCTCGTTCTCTGCAACCCGTCCAACCCCGCCGGCGTGGTGCTCTCGCGCGCCGAGCTGGAGGCGATCTTCGCCGTGCTCCCGCCGCACGTCGCCGTGATCGGCGACGAGGTCTACGCCGAGTACCTCTACGACGGCCGGCTCGCGAGCATGCTCGAGGTCGCGGAGCGCGAGGCGAGCGCGCCCGCCCCCGGGGCGCCGGACGGCCGCGAGGTCGTGATCGTCAGCACCGCCTCGAAGACCGCCGGCATGCCCGGCTGGCGCGTCGGCTCGGCGGTCGGCACGCCCGGGCTCGCCCCACGCCTCGCCCAGGCCGCGGCGACGATGAGCGGCGCCCCCAGCACGCCCGCCCAGCTCGCCTACGCCGCCTGGCTCGACGATCCGCCCGAGATCGACCGCATGGCGCCCTACCGCCCCCGCCTGCGCGACGTGCTCGAGGCGCTCGCCGACACCGGCGCCGAGGTCCGCGAGCCGCAGGGCACCTACTACGTCTGGGCCACGGCACCCTCCTCGGCGGCCGATTCGCGCCCGTCCGAGAACGGCGCCGCAGCGCCCGCTTTCGGCTCTGCAGAGGGCGTCTTGGCCGTCGCCCGCGAGACCGGGGTGCTGGTCTGGCCGGGAATTCTCTTCGGGGATCCCGAAAGTGTGCGAATATCCCTGAGCGTGCCCCGCCGCGACCTGCGGAAGGGGGTGTCCAAGCTGACCGATCCATGGAGGGAGGTCTGGTCGCGTGACATACCTGTTTCTCGACCCCGCGGCTGACGCTGCGAGACGAGACGTCTTCCGCCTCGCCCAGTCGATGGGCATGGGCGTCACGCTGATCGCCGCCCGCCCGCCGGCCGACCCGACCGGCGTCGACCAGCTGATCGAGGTCGACCCGACGATCCCCGCCAGGGTGCTCGCCGCTACCGCGCTCGTCCAGGACGTGGAGGGCGTCGTCAACTGCAGCGAGTCGTGCCTGCGCACCCAGGCGGCGCTCGTCGAGCGCTACCGCGTCCCCGGCATCCGCTCGCGCACCGCCGCCGTCTGCCGCGACAAGCAGCTGATGGCGCGCCGCTTCGAGGAGCACGGCGTTCCGATCGCACGCCGCCGGATCGTCACCGACGCGTCCGAGCTCGCCGACGCCGTCCGCGACGTCGGCGCGCCCGGCGTGCTCAAGCCGACCACCGGCGTCGCCAGCCTATTCACCGTCCGCTACGACAGCGAGGACGAGCTGCGCGGCTGGTTCGGCGAGTTCTCCGCCGCCGCGCGCGACCACGGCGCCGCCGCGATCCGCGAGATGGAGGGCCGCTGGCTGATCGAGGAGTACCTCGACGGGCCGGCGTTCAGCGTCGAGTCGCTGACGCTCGGCGGCGAGACGACGCACATCGGCATCTGCCAGAAGGGCGAGATGTCGCGGCCGTTCTTCCGCGAGACCGGCCACGTCTGCCCGGCGCCGCTCGCCGACGCCCAGCGCGACGAGATCCTCGACGTCGCCGGCCGCGCCGTCCGCTCGCTCGGGATCGACGACTGCGTCACCCACGCCGAGCTCAAGCTGACCTCGCGCGGCGTGCGCGTGCTCGAGGTCGGCGCGCGCATGGGCGGCGGCTCGATCCGCCAGGTCGTCAGGCTCGCCACCGGGGTCGACCTGCTCGCGGTCACGCTCGACCTCGCCCGCGGCAATCGGCCCGAGATCGAGGCCGGTCCCGACCGCGCCGCCGCGAGCCGCAGCTTCTTCCCCGAGCGCCCGTGCCTGGTCCGCGACGTCGAGCGCGCCGACGAGCTGCTCGACATGCCGGGCGTCGTCGCCGTCAACCGCTGGATGCGCGCCGGCGAGGTCTACCGCCTGCCGCCCGACGGCTACCGCGAGGTGCTCGGCGTGGTCGCGGTCGGG
Organism: Thermoleophilaceae bacterium; assembly: GCA_040881635.1. Taxonomy (GTDB): domain Bacteria; phylum Actinomycetota; class Thermoleophilia; order Solirubrobacterales; family Thermoleophilaceae; genus JAAYBF01. The sequence continues at coordinate 39,476 of JBBECV010000011.1, read as the reverse complement.
GACGACCCGCGTGAGGCGATCGCCAACGCGGAGGGCGCGATCGAGGTCGCCGCGCGCGGCGACGTCGTCGAGCTCGACTTCGACGAGGAGGCGATCGCGAGCGCCCCGCCGGTCGACGCCGACCCGTCCGATGCGGCCGCCGCCGGCAACCGCGGCCGCGCCAGGGAGGCCGCCGCGTGAAGCTCTCGGTCTTCCGCCAGGAGGAGTTCTTCGAGGACTACGAGTTCAGCTGCGAGCTGATGCTCGCGCTCAGCGGCGCCGAGCCGATGACGGCGGCCGAGCTGACCGCGATCACCGGCGGGCGGCCCGACCTCGACTGGGAGATCGGCTACACGCCGTCGTCGGGCTACCCCGAGCTGCGCGAGGCGATCGCGGCGCTCAACCCGCCGGCCGAGGCGGAGAATGTGATGGTCACGGTCGGCGCGATCGAGGCGCTGCTGATCCTCCACAACCTGCTGCTCGAGCCGGGCGACGAGGTCGTCTGCCTCTGGCCCGCCTACCAGCCGCTCTACGAGCTCGCCCAGGGTGCCGGGGCGAGCGTGCGCTTCGTCGAGCTGGAGGAGGAGCGGGGCTTCGCGATCGACGTCGACCGGATCGAGGCGGCGGTGTCCGAGCGCACGCGCGTCGTGCTGCTCAACGTGCCGCACAACCCGACCGGCCAGACGCTCGCGCCCGGCGACCTCCAGGAGCTGGCGCGACGGCTCGAGCCGCGCGGCGCGAAGCTCGTCGTCGACGAGGTCTTCCGCGAGATCCGCCCCGGCCACCCGCCGTCGTCCTGGGACGGCCAGGACAACCTCGTCACGATCGGCTCGATGAGCAAGTCCTACGCGCTGCCGGGGCTGCGCGTCGGCTGGATGGTCGCCGACCCGGAGCTGGTCGTCCGCGCGCGTCAGTTTCGCAAGTACACGTCGCTCAACCCCGGCTCGCGCGACCAGCAGTGGGCGCTCGCAGCGCTCGAGCATCGCGACGCGGTGCTCGCGCGGACATGGCGGATCGCCGAGGAGGGCGCAGCGATCGCCGAGGCGTGGCTCGCCGAGCACGAGGACGACTTCGAGATCGCGATCCCGCCCGCCGGCGGCCTCTTCTTCCCGCGCCTGCGCCGCGACGTGCCGACGCTCGACTTCTGCGCCGACCTCGTCGAGCGCACCGGCGTCCTGCTCGCCCCCGGCAGCGTCTGCTACGAGGCCGAGGGCTTCCTGCGCCTCGGCGTCGCGACTCCCGACATCGCGGCCGGCCTCGACCGCGTCGACGGCTACCTGCGCGAGACGCGCGGCGGCGGCGGTGGCGGCGGCGCCGGCCGGCGGGCCGCGGCCGCCGCCAGCCTCAACGGCGGGAGGCCGTCGTGAGCGCCGCGCGCGCGACGACGTACGCCGACGGCCCGCGCCGCGCCAACGGCACGGTGCCGTCCGCCGGCGCGAGCGTGCCGTTCTGGAAGTGCTACGTCGAGGGCAACTCGTACGTCGTAATCGAGGCCCTGCCGGGCGCCTCGGCGCTGAACCGCTGGGCGGCCGACGCGACGCGCGGGCTCGGCGGCGACGGGCTGATCGTGATCGAGGACAGCCCCCACGCGCCGCTGCACCACATGCGCGTCTTCAACGCCGACGGCACCGAGGCCGCCTGGTGCGGCAACGGCGCGCGCGCCGCCGCCGCGCTGATCTGCGACCGCGACGGCCTGGGCGAGGGCGACACGGTCACGATCGAGAGCGCCGGCGGGCTCGCCGAGCACGAGCTGCTCGACCGCGACGACTGGCGCTTCCGGGCGCGGATGCCGGTGCAGGCCGACCCGATCGTGGAAGTGTCCGACGACAAGCGGCTCGTGCAGACGCTGATCGGCGCGCCGCACCTGATCGTCTTCGGGCCGCGTCCGAGCGACGACGAGATCGCCGCCGCCGGCTCCGCGCTGTGCGCGGCCCGGCCGGGCGGCACCAACGTCATGTTCGCCACGCATGACGCGGACGGCAGCCTGACCGTGACGCCGTGGGAGCGCGGCGTCGGGCCGGTGCTCGGCTGCGCGACCGGAGGGGCCGCCGCGGCGATCGCCGCCGAGCGCGTGCTCGGCCGGCCGTTCGACGGCGGCTACGTCCGCCAGCCGGGCGGGGCGATCGAAGTGGAGTGGGACGGGGTGAGCGGCGTGCTGGCGATGACCGGCACCGTCCGCGTGATCGCGACCGGAGCGGTCGCCTTGGAGCGGGCGCAATCGCCCGCGGAGGGCGTGCCGGTCGCCGGATAGGAACCGAGCGTTGCTCAGGAGGGGAGCAAAGTGCCAAGCATCATGATCGTCGACAACGGAAGCCTCTCGACGGAGGTGCTGTCCGCGCGGCTGGAAGGCCTGGGGGCGGAGACGACGGTCGTGCCGCTGGCGCAGCTGACCCCCGACGCGGTCGCCGAGGGCGGCCACGACGGGGTCGTCCTGACCGGCACCGACGTGCCGTCGACCACGCCGAGCGTCTACGACGTCGAGCTCGAGCTGATCCGCCGCACCGCGGTGCCGCTGCTCGGCATCTGCGGTGGCATGCACCTGATCGGCAAGGCGCACGGCGTCGGCATCGGCGACTGCGCGCACGCGGTCGGCAAGACGCCCGTGCACGTCGACGGCGACGAGCTGCTGTTCGAGGATCTCGAGAGCCCGGCGCTGCTGTTCCAGCGCCACCGCTACCAGCTCGTCGACGTGCCGGAGGGGTTCCGCCGGATCGCCTGGGGCGACCACTGCCACACCGAGGGCATCCGCCACGCCGAGCGGCCCACCTACGGCCTGCAGGCACACGTGGAGTTCCGCCCCGAGGGCAAGGTGATACTGCGCAACTTCCTCTCGCTGTTGACCCTTGACTCCGCGGCGGCCGCTTAGGTAGTGTTCGGGCTAGGAGGGAAAAGGGACAGGAGGGAGTTCCTCGCAGCAAACATGCGTCCGTAGCTCAATCGGTACATGGGTAGTCCCTGGGGCTAACCGGGCACCCGAACGCCAGCCTTCAAGCCGACCGTGCTCTGCATCGCGTCGGTGGCAGGATGCCCTAACGGGCCGTTCGCACCGCCCGGCGCCCAATCCGGCCTATCTAAGAGCAGCGGCCTTTCAAGCCGCAGATACGGGTTCGAGTCCCGTCGGGCGTATTCACAGCCGTCTCCGCTTCCCGGACCGGGACTTCGCTCTCGGAACATGACACCTGCACCGTGGCCGCCGACCCATACCTATTCGCAATCTGCCCGGCCACGGGTCGGGATCTCGACCTCGGCCAGCTGCGCGCCTACGCGATCGCCGACGCCCAGGCCCGCTTCCGTCGCGCCCGCGGCGAGGACGTCCTCCTCGCGGTGGCGCTCGAGGGCTCGCGCGGCGAGGGAGAGGCGCCCGCCGGCGCGGCCGAGCCGGCCGCGGCCGGGCCTGCTCCGCCGCGCCGCCGGCTCGATGAGCTCGGCATCTCGGCCGACTGGGAGCGCTCGCTCGCACTCGACGACCCGCTCGTCGGCAGGTGGTCGGAGTCGCTGCTCGAGCGACTGAGGGCCGCCGGCCTCGTCTACGAGCGTGGCGGCACGCCGTTCCTGCGCACCAGCGACTTCGACGCCGAGAACGACCGCCGCCTCGACCAGCTCGACGGCTGGACCGACGCCGCCCGCGCCGCCCAGCGGGCGCTGCTGTGCCGCGTCGACGGCGTCGAGCTCGAGGGCCAGGCGCTGGACGGCACGCCGCTGACGCTCTTCACCTCGCACGGCGACGCGATCGGCGACGCCGAGTTCGTCGGGCTGTCGCCGCAGCGACCGGAGATCGACCGCTGGCTCGAGGAGGGCAGCGAGGCTGCGAGCGGCGTCGACGTCGCCGACCTCCGGCAGCGGATCGCGAAGCTGCGGACCGGCGACTGGGAGGGACGCCCCGTCGAGGAGCTGCCGGTCGTCGAGATCGGCATCTCCGCCCAGGTGCCGGGCGTGCCGCAGCCGCTGCCGATCCTCGTCTCGCCGTCGATCGACGCCCGCTTCGGCCCCGCCGCCACGATCGGCGTCCCGAGCGTCGACAGCGCCGACAAGGCGCTCGCCCGCGACCTGCCCAAGCTCGGCGGCCTCGCCTGGAAGACCGACGCCAAGCCCCCGAAGACCTCACCGGCCGTCCGCTACCTCGCGCACGACATGCCGCTCTCGGACGCTGGCGCGTCCGCCGGACGCCGCTTCGTCGCGGCCTGGATCGAGCTGGCGCTGGCGGTGCCGCCCGAGCAGCGCGAGGACGCGCTGAGCGATGCCTCTGCGCTCGCGGGCCGCCTGCCCGTCACCCAGGCCGTCGCGGCGCCGGACTCCGCCTCTGCGCTGCTCGACATGCGCACCGTCGCCAAGGCGCTGCGCGAGGCGGGTGCGCTCGACCTGCCCGGCGGCGAGCCGCTCGGGCCGACCCTGCTGTGCGCGCCGCTCGCGCTCGGCGACACGGCCGTCGACGAGCTGATCGCCACGCACGGCGCCGACGCCGTCCGCTTCGCCCTGCTCTACGCCGCCGCGCCCGAGAAGGAGTACGCGGGCGGCGACAGCGTCGTGCGCCATTGCGCCGCGGTTCTCGCCGAGCTGCGGGCGTTCGCCGAGCCGCGCCTCGCAGGCGCCGCGGGGTCCGAGCCGGCGGGCGCCGCCACGCCGAACGGCGCTGCGCCGGCCGCCGGTGACGCGGGCGGGGCAGAGCCGCCACCGCTCGACGCTCGCATCGAGGCCGGCGACGGCCTCCGCCGCCGCCTCGCCGATTGGTGCGACACGGCGGTCGAGCGGGCCGGCGAGAACTACGAGCGACTCGACATGCACCGCGCCACCCGCAACGCGATCGAGCTCTCGATGCGGATCCAGGACTTCGAGCGCCGCGTGATCGAGCACCGTGGCGAGGTCGCCGGCGCCGACCGGGAGGCGAGCGCGATCGCCCTGGCGGTGCTCGCAAGGCTGCTGGCCCCGCTCGCGCCCACGCTCGCCCACGACCTGTGGCGCGCGGCGGGCCACCCCGGCGCCGTCGCCGACGCTCGGTGGCCGGCGCGCCAGCGCGAGCACGCCACCGCCTGAGGCCGGCTCGAGGGCGGCCAGCTCTCGGTGGATACTTGACAGGCTTCCCGCAGCGGCGGTAATGTGGCGTTCCTATCTCTGGTTCCCCGGACATCAGGGGGAAGGGGAAGCACGACATAGCCCATCGTCAGTCAGGAAGGTTCGTTCGAGACCAGGGGCCCGCGGGAGGGCGCGGGTGCGACGGCAACCTGGTCGCGGGCGAGGGGGCTAGGCCCCTGGCCTGACGCCAGAGGGGTGTCGCGGGAGACCGCGACCAGGGCAGTGGTAGGGAAAGTCACGGGGCCCCGGTGAGAACCGGGGCCCCGTGCACTACCAGAGAGACTTTTCAGTGAAGGAGCGGCGCCGAGAGCCACTCCACCCGTGCCGGGTGTGTGCGCCGGGCCCCGGGCGAGATTCGGGGCGCCGACGCGTCGGCATGGCCGGACTACGAGCTGTCGTGAGGCTGGCGCCGGCCGTCGCTGGTCGCGCGCCGTCCTCTGCGGGGAGCAGCCGCGACCAGCGATCTTTCACACCGCGGCTCGGCGCCGCGACCGCTGACAGCTGCACTTGCTGCGTAGGCCTTCTTCACTACCCCTTCCCTCCATGGGGGACAACCGACTCGAGGCCTGCACCAACCTCAGGTCATTGCGGACGCGACATTACACCCCTCCCACCACGCCGTCAAGCATCCACCCTCGCTGCCCGTCCTCCCGCCGGAATCGCCCAGCACCGTCGCCATCGCCCCCTCCGCCGACAATCGAACGATTGACCGGGACAGGAAGGCAACGATCGTTCGAAATCGCTCGGCCCGGTCCTGGCGCGGCAAGAGTCGAACGATTGACCCGGATGGGGTGGGTACGAACGTTCGTCTCCCGGCCGATCCGGCGGGCGTACTCTGGGTAGCGGAACAGAGCGGAATCGAAAAGGAGCGTCTGATGGCCGTTGCGTCGCGTGAGCAGGAGGTTGTCGAGCGGGTCCCCAAGGGCCTGTACATCGGGGGCGAGTGGCGCGCGTCCGGCAGCGGGAAGAGCATCCCGATCGACGACCCGGCGACGGGGGAGACGCTGTGCGAGGTGGCCGACGCCACGGCGGACGACGCGCTCGCGGCGCTCGATGCCGCCTGCGCCGCGCAGGCCGACTGGGCCGCCCACGCGCCGCGCGAGCGCGGGGAGATCCTGCGGCGAGGGTTCGAGGAGATGACCGAGCGCGCCGACGAGCTGGCGCTGCTGATGACGCTCGAGATGGGCAAGACGGTCAGGGAGTCGAAGGCGGAGATCGCCTACGCCGCCGAGTTCCTGCGCTGGAACGCCGAGGAGGCGGTGCGGATCGACGGCCGCTACTCGGTGGCCCCAAATGGCGCTGGGCGGATGCTGACGATGAAGCAGCCCGTCGGCCCGTCGCTGATGATCACCCCCTGGAACTTCCCGACCGCGATGGGCACGCGCAAGATCGGCCCGGCGGTGGCGGCCGGCTGCACGATGGTCGTCAAGCCGGCGCAGCAGACGCCGCTGTCGATGCTCGCGCTCGCGCAGATCCTCGAGCGCGCCGGGCTGCCGGCCGGGGTGCTCAACGTGATCACCGCCTCGTCGGCTTCGGCGACGACCGGCCCGCTGATCGACGACCCGCGGCTGCGCAAGCTCTCCTTCACCGGCTCCACCGAGGTCGGCCGCAAGCTGATCGAGCAGTCGGCGCATAACGTGCTCAAGACGTCGATGGAGCTCGGCGGCAACGCACCGTTCGTCGTCTTCGAGGATGCCGATCTCGACGCCGCGGTGGAGGGCGCGATGCTTGCCAAGCTGCGCAACATCGGCGAGGCCTGCACCGCCGCCAACCGCTTCCACGTAGCGGCGCCGCTCGCGGACGAGTTCGCCCGCAAGCTCGCCGAGCGGATGCGCGCCCTGAGGGTCGGTCGCGGCACGGAGGACGGCGTCGACATCGGCCCGCTGGTCGACGAGAGCACTCGCGACAAGGTCGCCGACCTCGTCGAGGACGCCACCGCCAAGGGCGCCGAGGCGCTCGTCGGCGGGCGCCGTATCGACGGCGCCGGCCACTTCTACGAGCCGACGGTCCTCGGCGGCGTCACCCCCGACGCCCGGGTGCTGAAGGAGGAGATCTTCGGCCCCGTCGCCCCGGTCATCCCGTTCGAAGCCGAGAACGACGCGATCGCCGCCGCCAACGACACCGAGTACGGCCTCGTCGCCTACCTCTACACCCGCGACGTCAAGCGCGCCATCCGCGTCTGCGAGCGGATCGAGACCGGGATGATCGGCCTCAACCAGGGCATCGTCTCCAACCCCGCCGCGCCCTTCGGCGGCATCAAGCAGTCCGGCTTCGGCCGCGAGGGCGGCCACGAGGGCATCGAGGAGTACCTCGAGACCAAGTACATAGCGCTGAACCTGAGCGACTGAGGGTCAGGCGCGCAGGTCGACCATCTCGGCCTCGTCGACGAACGCCAGGATCTCCGGGTCGCCGGTCAGCAGCGGGGCGTCGAGGCGCCGGGCGGTCGCGATGCAGAATGAGTCTGCGTAGGAGAGGCCGCCGCGAGCCTTGATCTCCGCGGCGGTACGGACGAGCGGCCAGTCGGGATCGTGCGTGCGGACGACGCGCTGAAGCATCTCGATGCTGGCCCGGGCCCGCGCCCCGCCATCGCTACGGACGAGCGAGTAGTAGCCCTCGCCGAGATTGATCGCGGAGATGCAGCAATTCCCGCTCCCGATCGCCTTGCGCACACGTCCGGCCGCCGGCTCGTCTCGCAGCAGGGCGAGGATCGCCCACGCGTCCAAGACGGCGGACCTCATCTGGGATTGCCGAACTTGCGATCCTCGCGCTCGCGATCTCGCCGGCGCTCCTCCATGAGGATCTCCAGCGGATCGAGCTCGGAGCCGGCGAGGCAGCCCTGGAGCTCGTCGAGGATCTCGTCGATCGTCTGTGCCTTGCGCAGTCTCACCATGCCGTCGACCTCCTCGAACTCGATCTCGTCGCCGGGCGCGATGCCGGTCCTGTCCCGGATCTCCTTCGGGATGACGACCTGTCCCTTGGCGCCCACGCGATGAGTCATACCGACGAGTATGACACGGCGGTGAGACGTGTGTTACGGCTCTGTAAAGACTGGCGGGGAATGCTGGGAGCGGGCCTGCCGAGGACGCACGGAGGCCATAGGCCGGGCGGCCATGGCCGCCCGAGGACGCCGGCAGGCCCGCTATCCAGCGCTTCCCCGGGCCATGGCGCGCAGGTCGAGCGCCTTGTCCAGCGTCTCCTCGTCGACGCCCTGCTCGAGCGCCACCTCGCGGATCGTCCGCCGCGACGCCACAGCCTCCTTGACGATCTCCGTTGCGCCGTCGTAGCCGATGTGGGGGTTGAGCGCGGTCGCGATCGCCGGCGTCGACTCGGCGTTGCGCGTCAGCACGTCCTCGTTGGCCTCGAGCCCGTCGATCACCTTGTCGGCCAGCAGCGTCGACGCGCTCGACAGGATGTCGATCGAGTCGATCAGGTTGCGGGCGATCATCGGCACGCGCACGTTGAGCTCGAAGTTGCCCTGCGTGCCGGCGACCGTGATCGCCGTGTCGTTGCCGATCACCTGCGCGGCGACCTGGAGCACGACCTCGGGGATGACCGGGTTCACCTTCCCCGGCATGATCGACGAGCCCTTCTGCAGCTCCGGCAGCGCCAGCTCGCCGAAGCCGGTGCGCGGCCCCGAGCCCATGATCACGAGGTCGTTGGCGATCTTGGTCAGCGACACGGCGACGACCTTCATCGCGCCCGAGAGCTCCACCAGCGCGTCGCGGTTCGCCTGCGCCTCGAACGGGTCGGCCGGCCCGTCGACGTCCACGCCCGTCGACTCGCGCAGCTTCTCGCGCACGCGCGCGGCGAACTCGGCGTGCGTGTTCAGCCCCGTGCCGGTGGCCGTCCCGCCGAGCGGGATCTGCGACGCGCGCGGCAACGCGTCGCGCACGCGGTCGTGCCCGAGCCGGATCTGCTTCGCGTAGCCGCCGAACTCCTGCCCGAGCGTCACCGGCACCGCGTCCATCATGTGCGTGCGACCCGCCTTGACCACGTCGCGCCAGGCGTTCGCCTTGACCTCGAGCGCGCCGGCGAGCCGCTCGAGCGCCGGCAGCAGCTTCGCATGGGTCTCCGCCACGCCCGCCAGGTGGACGGCCGACGGGAACACGTCGTTCGACGACTGGCCCATGTTGACGTGGTCGTTTGGGTGCGCGGGGTCGCCCGCGAGCTTCGCGATCACCTCGTTCGCGTTCATGTTCGACGAGGTGCCCGAGCCGGTCTGGAAGACGTCCACCGGGAACTGGTCGTCGTGCTCGCCGCGCGCGACCTCGTCGGCCGCGGCCGCGATCCGTCCCGCGACCTCTCCGTCCAGCAGGCCCAGCTCGCCGTTCACGCGCGCCGCGGCGGCCTTGACCTGGCCCAGCATCCGCACGACCGCCGTGGGGATCCGCTCCCCGGACACGGGGAAGTTGTCGATCGCCTTGCTCGTCTCCGAGCCCCACAGCTCCTGTTGGACCGCCATGCCGCTCCTTCGATCTACGCCACTTGCCGGCGCCCCAGGCTATTGGAGCGCCGGTGGCGGGCGCGGTTAGCGCGGCATCCGAACCCGAACCGCTGCAATGCCGGGTAGCAGTGGCGAGAACGCCGAAGCCGTGTTCCCATCGCCTTACGCCGGGCGGGGGGCTCGCGCCGGATGCAGGGACTTCGATCGGCCTTAGGAGGGCGCTTGCCTGGCTTGATGGACAAGGAGGAGCAGCGGCAGTCCGCCGCGGAGGAGTCGGCGGCGAAGAAGCGCTTCTGCAGCCGCTGCGGCGAGCCGACGATCGAGCCGCCCGCGCAAGAGCAGCCGCGCTTCGAGCAGCGGGTCTGCGGAGCCTGCGGGATGGGCGTGCTGCTCCGTTGCAGCGCCGCCGCGTTGCCGGGCACCGGAAACGCCTTCCTGGTCGTCACGAGCTCGCTCGACATCGGCTCGGTGAGTCGCGCCGCGGAGCCGCTGTTCGGTCCCGAGGAGACGCTGATCGGCCAGCGCGGCCTGCTCGACCTGATCACGAGCACCGTCGGCGATCGCCAGCTCAGCCGCACCGTCAGCCAGGCAGCGCTGCGCGTGCACGAGCCGGTGACGCTGCCGGTGCGCCTGACCGGCGAGCGCGCCGACGAGGTCGGGACCCTGGCCTGCCGCATCTCCACCTGCGCCCCGCCGCGCGCGGCGCTCGTATCCGTCGAGCCGACCCACTTCGGCCGCCGCTGAGCGCCGCCGCCCCCGCGGCGTCCGCCACCTCATACGAACGTCCAGCGTGCAATTCGCCCTGCACGGGTTGCGCAAAGCGCGTCCACGCGTCAGAAAGCTCCCGACCGGCTGCGCGCTTGCGGGGGCAAGTCAGTTCAAGGCCACGACTCCGAGCGCCGATCGGTCCCGTGAGCGATACACCGTCCCCGGGGGCGGCGCGCACGGAAAGGACTTCAGCCATGAGTGGGATCAGAACCAACGCGGCGGCCGAGTTGCTCGGCGTCAGCCCCAACACGCTTCGAAGCTGGGAGCGCCGCTTCGACTATCCGCAGCCGCGGCGCACCGCCGGCGGACATCGCCAGTACGACCTCAGCCAGCTCGAGGCGCTGCGGCGCGCGCTGATGGAGACCCACAACATCAGCTCAGCGATCGAGGTCGCCCGCCAGCGCGGCGAGGGCCCGAGCTCGCCTACCCGTCTGCTCGACGCCTTCGACCACTTCGACGAGCAGGTCGCCGACCGCGTGATGGAGGAGAGCCTCGCCGTGCGCTCGGTCGAGCGCAGCGTCGAGGAGGTGCTGTTGCCCGCGATCGAGCTCGCCGAGGGCCGCGACGGTCGCGAGGCCGAGCAGGAGCTCGCCTGCCGCTGGGCGACCGGCTGGATCCACGCCGCCCGCCGCGTCGTACCGCCGCCGACCCGCTCGCAGGGGGTCATCCTCTTCGATGCGTCCGGCCGGCTCGACCTCGAGTCGCTGCACGTCCAGGCGCTCGACCTCGCGATTCGCCGCGCCGGCTTCCCCTCGCTGCTGCTCAGCTTCGACCTGCCGCCCGAGCGAGCCGCCCGGGCGATGCGCGCCGTCGACCCGACCGCGTTCGTCTTCTGCGGCGGCGAGGCGACGCTCGAGGTGCTCGGCCGGCTGGTCTACACCGTACGCCAGGTCGGCTCGGCTGCGCCCGTGTTCGAGTACCGCGAGGCGATGCCGGTCACCGGCGACCACTCGATCCCGTCGCTCGGCACCACGCCGACCGAGGCCGCCGCCAACCTCAAGCAGTACGTCGACACGGGCAAGCTCGAGCACATCAAGGTGGTGCAGAACGCGGAGCGCGAGGAGCGCGAGGCGGGGCGCGAGAAGCCGCCGGTGAGGTTGGCGGCGCGGCGGTAGCGCTGGGGTCGGCGCGCGACGAGAAGATCGCTAACGGAGCTCCGTTCCTAACGCTCCTCTGGCGATCTTTCGCCGCGCGCAAGCGGCGTCGGCTGCGAGATGGCTTTCCTCCGCAGTTTGCGGGAATCGTCCGGGGGGCGGCCTACTGTTGCGGCGGATGAGCCTGGAGGTCGTGGATCCGCTTGCGCACCGGGCGTTGCAGGCGCTGATGCGGGCTGAGACGTCGGTGCGGAGGGTGCTGGCGACGGACTTGGAGCGGGAGGGCGTGTCGGCGGCGGGCTTCTCGGCGCTGGTGGTGCTGACGACCGCCGGCGGGTCGCTGGAGCTGCGGGCGATGCGGCGACGGCTGGGATGGTCGAAGCCGAATGCGACCGAGGTGACGGCGACGCTGGAGGCGCGCGGGCTCGTGCGGCGACGGAGGCTCGAGCGCGACCGCCGCGCCGCGGTGATCGACCTGACGCCCGACGGTCACGCGCTGGTCGAGCGCCTGTTCCCCGGCCACGCCGACCGCGTCACCTCCGCCTTCTCCCGCCTCGACGACGAGGAGAAGCGCCACCTCACCGACATCTGCCGAAAGCTGGCGGCGTAACCCCGCCGTCTGAGGGCGCGGCTGGCAAGGAAGCAGGCCCCGTGGGCGGGCGCCAGCCCGCGAGGGGCCGATGACGCCGCCAGCCGCGCCCTCAGCGAGCGGGGCGGCAGCGGACGGAGCCGTCGAACGTGTGCGAGGTCCCGTTGCTGAAGAACGTCTTGACGCGGTAGGGCCAGCGGCGGTTGCGCGGGCAGGAGGTGGTGGTGATGATCTTGCCGCGACCGACCTGTCCGCGCAGCGAGCGAGGGGCGATCGGGACGCCGGCGACCACCTGGAGCGACACCGGGATGCGGAGCGAGACCCTGTAGCCCCAGCGCCCGCGGCGCAGCTTCTTGATCCGGACGGGGATCGCCTCCTGGACGAGGGCGGGGTGGTAGAGGGTCACGTAGGCGAAGGCGAGTCGCTGGCCGCCGTTGAAGATCTCGATCTCGGGCTTGGTGATGACGTTGTCCGCGTAGACGGTGCCGGTCGCACGGCCGATCCGCGACCGCTTCGGACAGCCATCGGGCCCCTCGCGGTCGAGCGTGCGCTTGTCGCACTTGGGGTAGCGGCCGCCGTTCCACTCGCCGGCCCGAGGCAGCAGGGCGTAGCCGTGGGTGGCGATCGGCTTCTCGACGCCGTCGGGCGTGAAGAAGCGCGCGGACGCCCTGATCTTCACGCCCTGCGGATCGCGCGGCGTCCCGGCCTTGCTCGGAATCACCTTCGCCTTGATCCTCACCGTCGTCTCGACCGGCGCCTGCGCGGTTGCCGGCACGGCGAGCACCGCAGCCGCGCCCGCGACCGCGGCCAACGCTGCGATGGCGACCTCCCTGCGCACGCCCCCGACGCTAGCGGCTCGCCTCGTGCGTCGCAAAGGGGCACCGGGCCAGATGGGCCTTCGGCCGCGCGGGATGCGCCCCCATAGAATCGGCCGCCCGATGCCGCGCTACGAGCCAGTCGACTCCCGCCAGTCGTTCCCCGCGCTCGAGGAGGAGATCCTCGAGCGCTGGCGCGAGCGCGACGTGTTCGCCGAGTCGGTCCGCCGCCGCGAGGGTGCCGAGCCGTTCGTCTTCTACGAGGGCCCGCCGACGGCGAACGGCCGCCCGGGCTCGCACCACGTCCTCTCGCGCGTGTTCAAGGACGTCTTCCCGCGCTACCAGACGATGCGCGGCCGGCTCGTGCACCGCAAGGCCGGCTGGGACTGCCACGGCCTCCCGGTCGAGCTCGAGATCGAGAAGGAGCTCGGGTTCACCAGCAAGGACGACATCGAGCGCTACGGCGTCGCCGAGTTCAACGCCAAGTGCCGCGAGTCGGTGCTGCGCTACATCGACGAGTGGAACCGCCTGACCGAGCGGATCGGCTTCTGGATCGACACCGACGACGCCTACTACACGCTCGACGACGGCTACGTCGAGTCGGTCTGGTGGTCGCTCAAGCAGGTGTGGGACAAGGGCCTGCTCTACGAGGGCCACAAGGTCGTCCCGTACTGCCCGCGCTGTGGGACCGCCCTGTCCAGCCACGAGGTCGCGCTCGGCTACCGCGACGTGGTCGACCCCTCCGTCTACGTCCGCTTCCCGCTGCGCGACCAGCCCGGCGTCTCGCTGCTCGGCTGGACGACCACCCCCTGGACCCTCGTCTCCAACGCCGCGCTCGCCGTCAACCCGGAGGTCGAGTACCTGCGCGTGCGGATGAACGGTGACGGCGGCGAGACGTTCATCCTCGCGGCCGCGCTCGCCGACCGCGTGCTGGGGGAGGGCGCGTACGAGGTCGAGGGGCGCTGCCGCGGCGCCGAGCTCGCCGGGACCCCCTACGAGCCGCCGTTCCCCTACGTCTCCGACTTCGGCGAGCGCGGCCACACCGTGCTCGAGGCCGACTTCGTCACCACCGACGACGGAACCGGCGTCGTCCACACCGCGATCGCGTTCGGCGAGGACGACTTCCAGATCGGCGAGCGCTACGGCCTGACGCTGCAGAACCCGGTCAAGCGCGACGGCACCTTCGACGAGCGGATCGAGCCGTGGGCCGGCCGCTTCGTCAAGGACGCCGACCCCGAGATCGTCGAGGCGCTGCGCGCGAGCGGCCGCCTCCTCCATGTCGAGGACTACGAGCACTCCTACCCGCACTGCTGGCGCTGCGCGACGCCGCTGCTCTACTACGCCAAGTCGAGCTGGTACGTGCGCACGACGGCGGTCAAGGACGAGCTGCTCGCCGCCAACGAGGCGGTCACCTGGTACCCGGACCACATCAAGCACGGTCGCTTCGGCAACTGGCTCGAGAGCAACGTCGACTGGGCGCTCTCGCGCGAGCGCTACTGGGGCACGCCGCTGCCGATCTGGCGCTCGGAGGACGGCTCCGAGACGATCTGCGTCGGGTCGCGGGCGGAGCTGGCCGAGCTCGCGGGCGATGCGCCGGAGGACCTCCACCGCCCCTACATCGACGAGGTCACGTTCGAGCGCGGCGGCAAGCTGTTCCGCCGTGTCCCGGATCTGATCGACGTCTGGTGGGACTCGGGCGCGATGCCGTTCGCCCAATGGGGCGCGCCGCTGCGGAACGAGGACCGCTTCGAGGCCGCCTTCCCCGCCGACTACGTCTGCGAGGCGCTCGACCAGACGCGTGGCTGGTTCTACTCGCTGCTCGCCGTCTCGACGATGCTCTTCGGCCGCTCCTCCTACGAGACGGTCCTCTGCCTCGGCCTGATCCTCGACGAGGACGGCCAGAAGATGTCGAAGTCGAAGGGCAACGTGGTGGTGCCCTGGGACGTGATCGAGCGGCACGGCGCCGACGCCTTCCGCTGGTACTACTTCACCTCGAAGCAGCCGTGGGACGGCTACCGCTTCTCGCTCGACACCGTCGGCGAGTCCGTGCGGCAGTTCATGAAGCCGCTCTGGAACACGTACGCGCTGCTCGTGCTGTACGCGAACGTCAACGACGTCGAGCCGGTGGCGGTCGAGGAGCTGGCGGCGGTCGCGACGGCGGCGGGCCCTGACGCCGAGCCGGCCCTGACCGACCTCGACCGCTGGATCCTCTCGCGCCTGCAGGCCACCGCGGAGGTCGCGCGCGAGCGCCTCGACGACTACGACACCACCTCCGCCGGCCGCGCGATCGCCGCCTTCGTCGACGAGCTGTCGAACTGGTACGTGCGCCGCTCGCGCCGGCGCTTCTGGGACGGCGATCCCGCCGCGTTCGCGACGCTGCGCCACTGCCTCGTGACGACTTCGCAACTTCTCGCGCCGCTGACGCCGTTCGTCGCCGACGCCATCTACGGGAATCTCGACGGCGCCGAGCCGTCGGTCCACCTCTGCGACTACCCGGAGCACGATCCCGCCCTGCGCGACGAGGCGCTCGAGTGGCAGATGGCGCTCGCGCGCGACGCCGTCGAGCTCGGCCGCGCCGCCCGCGCCCAGGCGAAGGCGAAGGTCCGCCAGCCGCTCGCCGAGGCGGTCGTGGTTGCCGCCGAGCGCGAGCGCGACGCGATCGGCCGCTTCGAGGACCTGCTGCTCGACGAGCTCAACGTCAAGCAGGTCCGCTACGTCTCCGAGGCCGACGAGCTCGGCCGCTTCGAGCTCAAGCCCAACTACCGCACGCTCGGCCCGCGCTTCGGCAAGGCGATGCCGCAGGTTGCCGCCGCCGTCGGCGGCCTCGACGCCGACCACGCGGCGCGCACCCTGCGCGACGGCGGCGAGGTGCACGTCTCGATCGACGCCCGCGACCACGCCCTGACCGCCGACGACGTCCAGCTCGCCCTCCAGCCGCTCGAGGGCTACCAGGTCGAGCGCTCGGGCTCGCACGCCGTCGCGCTCAACCTCGAGCTCGACGACGACCTGCGCCGCGAGGGCCTCGCCCGCGAGGTCGTCCACGCGATCCAGAACGCCCGCCGCGACGCCGGCCTCGAGGTCCAGGACCGCATCGCCCTCACCCTCTCAGGCGACCCCGCCCTCCTCGACGCCATTCGCGCCCACGAGGACTACGTCACGGGGGAGACCCTCGCCACGTCCCTCAGCCTCGACGGCGACGCCCCCGACGGCCCCACCGCCACCATCGACGGCCGCCCCCTCCACATCGCCGTCACTCGCGCCGGCTGACGGGCCGATCGCGACCACAATCCGGCCGCCATAGGCCCATGGCGACGGCCGCCAAGAGCGTGGGTCGCTTCCGGCCACATCCCGGCCGATCGAGGCCCGCGGCTGCGGACGACAGCTGAAGCAGGGGCACTGTCCTCGCGCGGCGGGAAGATCGCCAGAGGAGCGTTAGGAACGGAGCTCCGTTGGCGATCTTCCCGCCGCGCGCCACCACGCCCCGCCGCTCAGTCAGGCGGCCCCAGCGGCGTCTCGCCGGGCGGGTGGGACTGGATCTCGCCACCCATCGCCCAGTCCGACTGCTTGGAGTCGACGAAGCGGATCCAGACGTGGTCGCGCGACGTCTTGCCGACGTCGGCGAGCAGCTCCGTGATCCCCTCCGCGATCTCGCGCTTCTGGTCGGCCGAGCGCCCCTCGTACCACTCGATCGTCACGATCGGCATCGCGGGCCTCCGTTCCGATTGAGCTAGGCCGCGAGGGCCGGCTCGATCTCCTGGAGCAGGCGCGTCTTGGGCACCGCGCCGACGATCTGGTGCGCCAGCTGGCCGTTCTTGAACAGCAGCAGCGTCGGGATCGACATCACGTTGTAGGCCGCCGCGGTCTGCGGGTTCTCGTCCACGTTGAGCTTCACGACCTTGATGTCGTCGCGCTCGCCGTCGAGCTCCTCGAGATGTGGCGCCACGATCCGGCACGGACCGCACCACGGGGCCCAGAAGTCGACCAGGACCGGCTTGTCGGCCTCGATCACCTCGGCCTGGAAGTTGTCGTCGGTCACTGCGTCGAGGGCACCGGCCATCTCTGGCTCCTTCGGTCTAGGACTGGGCTCGGGGTCAATGCTTCAGAAAGTATAGCGTCGCGTGGAAATGCTCCAGACCGTCTCTACCGCACCGTGAAGCGGAGCAGCGGGACCTTCCAGAACGCCTCGACGGCGATCCTCGCAGACATCTTGGACGCACCGACGCGACGGTCGCGGAACAGGATCGGGACCTCGCGTACGCGGAACCCGGCGCGCAGCGCGCGGTAGGTCACCTCGATCTGGAAGCCGTAGCCGTCGGTGCCGACGCCGGAGAGGTCCAGGCGCTCGAGCACGTCGCGGCGGAAGCACTTGAAGCCGCCCGTCAGGTCGCGCACCGGCACGCTGAGCAGCACGCGCGCGTAGAGCGAGCCGCCGCGGCTGATCAGCCGCCGGACCAGGCCCCAGTCGGTCACGCCGCCGCCGTCGACGTAGCGGGAGCCGAGGACGAGGTCCGCGTCTGCGGCCGCGGCGACGAGGCGCGGGATGTCGGCCGGGTCGTGCGAGAAGTCGGAGTCCATCTCCATCACCAGCTCGGCGCCTCCGGCGAGCGCACGCTCGAAGCCGGCAAGGTAGGCGGGGCCGATGCCCTCCTTGCCCGGCCGGTGCAGCACCTCCACCTCGGGATGGGCGGCGGCGAGGCGGTCGGCGAGCTCGCCCGTCCCGTCCGGCGAGCCGTCGTCGACCACGAGGATCCGGTGCTCGAATCCGGTCGATGCGAGCTGCGGCAGCGCCGCCTCGACGATCGGCTCGATGTTCTCGGCCTCGTTGTACGTCGGGAGGATCAGCCAGACGCCCGCCATCGGCGGCAACCCTACGCGAGCCGGCCCTCGTCATCGCCACCTCGGCAAGTCGTACGCTTTGCCGGGACCTGACGACCACGATCGTTCGACCGTCGGAACGCGTCGGCGCGATAGCGTCCCGCGCCATGTCGAGCGATCTCTTCTCCGTACGCGGCAAGACCGCGGTCGTGACCGGCGGCTCGCGCGGGATCGGCCGCATGATCGCGACCGGCCTGCTCGAGGCCGGGGCGGACGTGATCGTCTCCTCGCGCAAGGCCGACCAGCTCGAGCAGGCGGCCGCGGAGATGTCCGCACTCGGGAGCTGCATCGCCGTTCCCGCCGACCTCTCGACCGAGGACGGCGCGACCGCCCTGGCGCAGGCCGTGCGTGAGCGCACCGACAGGCTCGACATCCTCGTCAACAACGCCGGCGCGAACTGGGGCGCCGAGCTCGAGGAGTACCCCGATCACGCCTGGCACCGCGTGCTCGACACCAACGTGCGCGGCATCTTCCAGCTGACGGTCGCCTCGCTCGATCTGCTGCGCGCCTGCGCCTCCGACGACGACCCGGCGCGCGTGATCAACGTCGGCTCTGTCGACGGCCTGCGCCCGCCGATGATGGAGAACTACGCCTACAGCGCCAGCAAGGCCGCCGTCCACCAGCTCACCCGCCACCTCGCCAAGCGGCTCGCCGCCGAGCGGATCGCCGTCAACGCGATCGCGCCCGGCCCGTTCGAGAGCAAGATGATGGCCTTCGTGCTCGACGACCCGGACACCCGCACCGTCGTCGAGGAGCAGGTTCCGCTCGGGCGCATCGGCCGCCCCGACGACGTCGCCGGAACCGTCATCTTCCTCTCCTCGCGCGCGGGCTCCTACCTCACCGGCGCCGTCATCCCGGTCGACGGCGGCATCGTCGGTTGCGGCTAGCGGCCGGGGGTAAGCGCTCCGGGCGATGAAGAACGCCGAGATCGCCTCCGCCTTCGAGGAGCTGGCCACGCTCTACGAGCTCGACGGCGCGGTCGTCTACCGCGTCGTCGCCTACCGCAACGCCGCGAAGGCGATCCGCGACTCGGGCGTCTCGGTCGCCGAGCTCGCGCGTGCCGGCCGCGCCGAGGAGCTGCCGGGGATCGGCAAGACGATCGCCGAGAAGATCCAGGCGCTGCTGCTCGACGGCGAGATCCCGGCGGCCGTGAAGCTCAAGGAGCGGATACCGCCGGGGTTGATCGAGGTGACCCGCATCCCCGGGCTCGGCCCCAAGCGCGCACGCCTGCTGCACGACGAGCTCGGAATCGAGACGATCGACCAGCTGCGCGCGGCGGCCGAGCAGGAGCGCCTCCGGGCCGTCGCCGGCTTCGGCCCCAAGTCGGAGGAGGGCATCCTCGCGGCGCTTGCCGCCGGCGCCGACGGCTCGGTCCGCGAGCGGGTGCTGCTCTCGACGGCGCTCGAGGTCGGCAACGAGCTCGTCGAGGGCCTGCGCGAGAGCCCCGCCGCGCTGCGCGTCGAGCTGGCCGGCAGCGCCCGCCGCTGGGCCGACACCTGCAAGGACCTCGACATCGTCGTCGCCGCCAGCGACCCCGAGGCGCTGCTCGCCGCGTTCGCTGCCCAGCCGGCGATCGACGAGATCGCGACCGGCGGCACGGCCGGCGCGAAGGCGCTCACGCACAGCGGCCTGCCGGTCGACCTGCGCATCGTCCCCGAGGAGACCTTCGGCAACCTGCTCCAGCACTTCACCGGGTCGGGCAAGCACAACGAGGCGCTGCGCACGGCGGCGGTCCGCGAGGGCCTGCACGTCAGCGAGCACGGGATCCTCGACGACGCCACCGGCGAGACGCACCGCTGCGCGACCGAGGAGCAGGTCTACGAGCGCCTCGGCATGGCCTATGTCGAGCCCGAGCTGCGCGAGAGCCGGGGCGAGCTCGAGGCCGCGCGCGCCGGCACGCTCCCCGACCTCGTAACGCTCGCCGACGTCCGCGGCGACCTGCACTGCCACACGGTCGCCTCCGACGGCCACGCCACCGTGCTCGAGATGGCGCAGGCCGCCCGCGCGCGCGGCTACGAGTACCTCGCGATCACCGACCACTCGGCCAGCCACGGCTTCGGCAACCACGTCGACGACGACGAGCTGCGGCGCCAGATCGAGCGCGTCGCCGAGGCGAACGAGCGGCTCGACGACTTCACCGTGCTCGCCGGCAGCGAGGTCAACGTCGGCACCCGCGGCGAGCTCGACTACCCCGACGACCTGCTCGCCCAGCTCGACTGGATCGTCGCCAGCGTCCACACGTCCTTCCGGATGTCCGAGGACGAGATGACCGGTCGCATCGTCGTCGCGATCGAGAACCCGCTCGTCGACGCGATCGGCCACCCGACCGGCCGCATGCTCGGCCGCCGCGAGCCGTACGCGCTCGACGTCGACCGCGTGGTCGAGGCCGCCGCCGCGACCGGCACCTTCCTCGAGATCAACTCCAACCCCAACCGCCGCGACCTCTCGGACGTCCACGCCCGCGCCGCCGCCCAGGCCGGCGTCAAGCTCGTGGTGAACTCCGACGCCCACCGCCCCGCCACCTTCTCCGTCATCCGTTACGGCATCGCCACCGCCCGCCGCGCCTGGCTCACGGCCGACGACGTCGCCAACACCCGCAGCTGGCCCGAGCTCCAGGCACTCCGAGGCCGGACCTAGTCACTCGCGACGGGCACCTTGCGGCCGAGATGCGGCCGGAAGCGGCGCGCCGCGCGGAGCCGCTCACGACGGGCGTGTTGCGGCCGCAATGTGGCCGAAGTCGGCCCGAGCCCAAAGGCGGTTACGCGCGATCGGTGGCGGTCTGCTCGTCGCCGGTCGGCTCCATCCGCCGCATGCCGGGCGTGCGGATCAGCTTCGGCGCGCCGAACGGCGGGCTCTTGTCGAAGTAGAAGCGAACGCCGTCGCGATCCTCGATCGCGGCGACGGCGCGCGACTGGTTGCGCCAGGTCAGCGCGATGGCGATCGCGTACCCGGCCGCGATCGCCGGGACCTGCGGGACGACGAATCCGATCGCACCGGCGGCCACCGTGACGATCGCGAGCGGCCACAGGCGGTTGAAGACGATCGCGCCGGGCTCGATCTCCGGCAGCGTGTTCGTCTTGCGCGAGTTGGCGAGCAGGCGCCCGATCTGCGCCGTCGGGACGTTGCGGCGGCCGAGCCACAGCCCGGCGATCGCGGCGAGCACCCACCAGACGAGCGCGAAGATCACCGGCGCCAGCGTGTCCTGGCCGCCGGCGCCGGCGAGCGCCACGATCGCCAACGCCGTCCCCGCGGCGCCGAACAGCAGCACCGAAACGCGCAGGAAGTCTGCGAAGCGCATCTAGCGAGCCCCCTCCGCGGGAAGTCGAACGCTTGCAGCCGCCCTGTCCCTGACAAACGTACGAGAAGCCGGGAGAGCGGCGCGCCGGCGCATCTATCCCGCCAGCACGGTCAGCACCTCGACCATGCCGCCGACCCCGTCGACGACGACGTCGGCGCGCTCGACGATCGCGGGCGGGCCCTCGTCCGACCGCACCCCGACGCGGATCGCGACTTCCAGGGCTCCCTCGCGCGCGAGGCCGTCGAGCGCGTCGAACGCGTCGAGATCGGTGACGTCGTCGCCGGCGAACAGGCCGACGCGCACGCCGGAGCCCTCGACGAGCGTGCGCACCGCCTGGCCCTTGTCGATCGGCACCGGCGGCCGGATCTCGAGCACCTTGCGGCCCCAGTGCGTGTCGAGCCCCGCGGCCTGCGCCTCGCCGGCCACCCCCGTCAGCCACGTCTCGGCCGCGTCCTCGTCGGGCACGCCGCGCCAGTGGAACGCCCGGATCGGCCCCTTGTCCTCGATCCGCACGCGCAGCCGCTTGAGGTCGCGCGTGTTCTCGCGCGCGTCGACGAAGCCGCGCACCCGGCCCTCCCAGCTCGCGAACGCCGGTGCCAGCTCCGGACGCTTGGCGCCCGCGTGCAGCAGCTCGGCGCCGTGCGACCCCGCATAGGCGATCCCGCCGACGCCGACGAGCCGTCGCGCCTCGGCGGCCGGCCGTCCCGACACGCACGCCACGCAGCCGTAGCGGCGCGCCAGCCGCCCCAGCAGCACCGAGATCTCCTCGCGGACGGGGGGGGGGGGGGGGGGGGGGGGGGGGGGGGGGGGGGG
>JBBECV010000011.1:0-17721 GCA_040881635.1 Thermoleophilaceae bacterium | reverse complement strand
CCTCGGGGCGGCCCACGATCGGCGCCAGCGTGCCGTCGATGTCGCAGAAGACCGCCGCCCGCTCGGGCCGGTCGGTCAACGGACGAAGGCTCTGGCGCAGCGTCTCTGCCGTGGGCGCTGACACGCGCCGTAGTATGCCTCGCGATGTCGAGTCGGCTACCGCGGTTGGCGGTGATCGCAACCGTCGGTGGCGCCTTCAGCGGCCTGTTCGGCGTCGGCGGCGGCACCGTGATCGTCCCGCTGCTGATCCTCTGGTTCGGCTACCGCGAGCGCGAGGCGACCGGCACCTCGCTGCTCGCGATCGTGGTGATCGCCGTGTTCGCCGTGCTCGCGCACGGCCTGTTCGGCAACGTGCACGTGCTCGAGGGCGTGCTGATCGGCGTGCCGGCGATCGCCGGCGTGCTGGCGGGAACCGCGCTGCAGCAGCGGATCTCCGAGCGGGCGGTGTCGGCGATCTTCGCGATCCTGCTGCTCGCCTCCGCCGCGGTCCTGGTCTTCTGATGGAGCTCGCCGATCTCATCGGACTGCTCGCGATCGGCTTCTGCGCCGGCATGCTCGGCGGCCTCGTCGGCGTCGGCGGCGGCGTGCTGTTCGTGCCCGGCCTGGTGATCTTCCTCGGCCTGAGCCAGATCGAGGCCGAGGCGACGTCGCTGCTGGCGATCCTGTTCGTCGCCACGGTCGGGGCCTGGCGCCAGCGCCGCTACGGCAACCTGCGCGTGCGCGACGGGCTCGTGATCGGCCTGCTCTCGCCGCTCGGCGTGCTGGTCGGCACGGTCGTCGCGAACGCGATCTCCGAGCGCGCGCTCGAGCTCGGATTCGCCGCCGTCCAGCTCTTCTTCGCATGGAGCCTCACAAGGCGCGCGCTCGGCCGCGCAAACGGATAGCGTTCGGACCGTGACGCTGCTCGACATCGAGGCCCACGGCCACGGCGAGGACATGATGCACGTCGTCCTCAGCGGGGAGTTGGACCTCTCGACCTGTGAGAAGGTCGAGCACGAGCTCCAGCGCATCGAGGAGACGGCGCCCTCCGTCGTCGCGCTCGACCTTTCGCGGGTGACGTTCCTCGACTCGAGCGGCCTGCGACTGATCGTCAGCGCCGACCAGCGGGCGCAGCGCGAGCAGCGGCGCTTCGTCGTCGTGCGCGGGCCCGACACCGTTCAGCGGGTCTTCTCGATCACGCACCTGGACGAGAAGCTCGAGCTGGTCGACGACGTCGACCAGGTCCAGCCGTCCGCCTGAGCTGAGCCCCCCGCGCCTCAGCGGGAGGCGGAGGCGCCGTCCGCGGCGATCCGCCGTGCACGCTTCCAGCTCTTGAAGTGGGCGAAGACGTCGCGCAGGGGCGGCACGCCGCCGTCCGTGTCGGCGCGCTGCTGGTAGTCGACCATCAGCAGCCGCTCGGGACGCGTCCCGAGGTCCGCGGCGACGTGGCGGATCGCCGCCAGCACGTCCGCCTCGCTCGCGCCCTGGTGGCCGTCGCCCTCCTCGTCGTCGCGCCGCGCCTGGCGGCTGAGCACTCCGGCGGCCGCCCCCTTGGTCCCCGGCTCGCCACTCGGCTCGGGCCGGGCTCGCCCCGTCCCGATCAGCAGCCGGCAGTGCGGGCAGCGCACCGGTGCGGCCGGCCACGTCGGCCCGGCCTCCTGCTCGACCGCCAGGCCGCAGTGGGGGCAGTAGGCGTCGGTGTCGGTCACGGCGGTGGGGGCGCGGCGCATCGTGTTGCTCTCTCTTGACCGGGTGCGTGCCTCCGTAAACCGAAAGTCCGCGTGGCGGGCGGCCGGGGGCTGGCCACCCGCCAACGCAGTCTCGGTCAGGCGGACGCGCTCGTCTCGCCTGCTCGTCGCGGACTCCGTCGTGCACTGGTGAGATCGCTGTCGTCGTCTCGTCGTGCACGGACCGAATACCGAAGCCTGGCGCTGTCAAACCAGGCGCTTGGCGCTCGTCGCGAGCGTCGCTACGCTTGCCCGCAGTCGCACCCAAGGATGGCCGGCTCGGCGGTCTCGGGGTGGGGCTCGATTGAGGAGAGGAGACGTCCTGACCCTGCCGGCGGTCGGGGGCGGATCCCGGTTTCGAGTCCCCCTCGTCAGAGAGAGGTCGCATGCAGTCCAAGACCGAGCCCCACCCCGGCGTCGAGGAGCGCCTGCTCCGTCGCTACCGCGAAGGCGATCTCGCCGCGCGCGACGAGCTCGTCGAAGCGCTGCGCCCGTTCGCCCAGCGCCTGGCGTCCCGCTACCGGCACACGACCGAGTCGCAGGAGGACCTCGAGCAGGTCGCCTACATCGGCCTGCTGAAGGCGATCGACCGGCATGACCCCGACGTCGGCCCGTTCATGCGCTACGCCGTCCCGACGATCCTCGGCGAGCTCAAGCGCCACTTCCGCGACCGCGGCTGGGGGATCCACGTGTCGCGCGCGCTCCAGGAGCGCTTCCTCGTGGTCGGGAATGCGGTCGACGAGCTGACCGTCAAGATCGGGCGGTCGCCGACGCCGGCCGAGCTCGCCGAGCACACCGGCCTGAGCGTCGAGGAGGTGCTCGAGGCGCTGAGTGCGGCGACCGCCTACGCGCCGACTTCGCTGGACGGCCCGCGGTCGCACTCCGACGGCGGCGAGCAGGACGGCGCGCTCGTCGACACGCTCGGCGCCGAGGACGAGCGCTACGAGCTCGTCGAGCTGGGCGCGTCGCTGGCGCCGGCGCTGCGGGCGCTGCCCGAGCGCGAGCGGCTGATCCTGCACCTGCGCTTCGCCGAGGACATGACCCAGTCCGAGATCGCGGAGCGCGTCGGCATCTCGCAGATGCACGTCTCGCGGCTGCTGCGGCGGTCGATCGAGCGCCTCAGCGCCGCGGCGCGCTGAGGGCGGGGCGTCGTCGGCCGCGCCTCAGTCGCCGGAGTGGTCGCCCGTCTCGGGCGGCCCGTCGAGGACGAAGAACTCGATGCAGACGTCCGGATCGAACATGATCTGGCTCTGGTAGGTGAGCACGCTGCGGCCGGTGGCGAGCTCGACGACGGCCTTGAAGCGGCCGCCCATCTCGGCCTGGAACGCGATCCTGAAGTCGCGCACCAGGCTCTCGCGCCCCGCCTTCGCGAGCGTCGACTCGGCGGTCGTCAGCGTGTCTTCGAGCACCGTCATCGCGTAGTTGTCGAGCAGGAACGTCTTCGCCTTGACCGGCCCGCGACCGTAGTACTCGCCGAACAGCCGCACGATGCCCTTCGACACCTCGGCCGCCATCTCGCCCCGGGTCATGGCCGTACGCGCCCCCGGCGCCTGCCGGAGCCTGAATCGGAAGCGAGGGAGGCGACCACCAGGGAACAGCCTAACGTCGCTCCGATACCGTGGGTAGCAGGTGAGTGACGTGATCTGGACCCATCGGCCCGCGCTCCGCCGCCCGGTGATGGTGGCGGCGTTCGGGGGCTGGAACGACGCCGGCGACGCCGCCTCGGCCGCGGTCGAGTTCATCCGCGCGCGCTTCGAGCCGGTCGAGGTTGCCCAGCTCGACCTCGAGGACTACCTCGACTTCACCGAGACGCGCCCGACCGCGCGCCTCGTCGACAGCCACACGCGCGACATCGACTGGCCACAGACGACCGTGTCCGCCGCCGAGGTCCATGGCGCCGACAACGACCTCGTCATCGTCCAGGGCCCCGAGCCGTCGCTGCGCTGGCGGCGCTACTGCGACACGATCCTCGAGGTCGCCCGCGAGCTCGACGTCCAGCGCATCATCACGCTCGGCTCGCTGCTCGCCGACGTGCCGCACTCGCGCCCGGTCCACGTCACCGGGATCGGCTCCGACGCGGCGCTCGTCGATCGCCTCGGCTTCACGCCGACCAGCTACGAGGGGCCGACCGGCATCACCGGCGTGCTCAACCATCACAGCGGCAAGTCCGGCCTGCCCAGCGTCAGCCTCTGGGCGTCGGTCCCGCACTATGTCGCCGCCGCCCCGAACCCGAAGGTCGCGCTCGCGCTCGTGCGCGCCTTCGAGGGCGCCGCCGGCCTCGCCGTCGACGCCTCCGAGCTCGAGGAGGCCGCCGAGGACTACGACCGCCAGGTCAGCGCCGCCGTCGCCAGCGACCCCGAGGTCAAGGCCTTCGTCGAGCGCCTCGAGTCCGCCATGGACGAGGTCACCGAGGACGGCCCCGACGTCAACCTTCCGTCCGCCGACATGATCGCCTCGGATTTTCAACGCTTCCTCCGCCAGCAGCGCGGCGGCGGCGCCTGAGCGCGCCTGGTGACGTCCTCGGTCGCCCATGGGCTGGCCGCCCTATGGGCTCCCTGCGTCCTCGCCAGCCACGCTCAGTCGCTCGCCTCCCTGCGTGATCTTGCGCCTTATGCTGGACGGGATGCCGGTTGAGCCTCTAGACGCCCTTACCGAGCGGCAGCGGGAGGCGGTGGAGCATCCTGGCGGTCCGCTGCTGATCGTGGGCGATGCGGGGACCGGCAAGACCCATGTGCTGGCGCACCGGTTCGCGTGGCTGGCGCGTGAGCGTGCCGAGTCGCCGGACAGGGTGCTGGCGCTGGTCGCGTCCCCGTTCGCGCGCGAGGACATGTGCGAGCGCCTGTCGGAGCTGGTGGCGCCGCCGTACGACGAGCTGCACGTCCACACCGTCGGCGAGCTGTGCCACCGGCTGCTCGCCGACGAGGCGCTCGAAGCGGGGCTGGACCCGCTGTTCGCGACCGTCACGCGCGCCGACAGGGTCGCGCTGCTGCTCGATCGCCTCGGCGAGCTGACGCTGCGCCGGCACGAGATCCGCGGCAACCCGGCGCCGCTGTTGGCGAGCTTCGTCGAGCGGATCGACCGGCTCAAGGCCGACATGGTGGCGCCCGAGCGCTGCCTCGAGCAGGCCGAGCGCGCGGCCGCCGCCGCGGACGCCGGCGACGCGGAGCGCGAGCTGGCAGCCCGCAAGCTCGAGTTCGCAGGCCTCTACGCCGACCACGATCGCCTGCTCGGCGAGCGCGGCGCGCTCGACGACGGCGACCTCGTCCTGACCGCCTTCCGCCTCCTGCACGAGCGCCCGCACGTGCGCGAGCGCGTCGCCCGCCGCTTCGCGCACGTGCTCGTCGACGAGTACGAGGAGCTGAGCTTCGCCGAGGGCGCGCTGCTGCGCCTGCTCTGCGAGGAGCACGGCCAGCTCACGGCGGCCGGCGACGACGCTCAGTGCCTGCGCGCCTCCGCGCACCCCGGCAACCTCTCCAAGTTCACGCGCGAGTTCCCGGAAGCGACCGTCGTGCGGCTCGAGGAGCCGCTGCGCCGCGCCGGCGCCGTCCGCTTCTGGCGCTGCGCCTCCGAGCGGGCGCAGGCGCAGGCGGTGGCGGCCGAGATCGAGCGACTGATCGCCGCGGGGAGCGAGCCGGACGCGATCGCTGTGCTGGTGCGCTCCGCCGCGACCGACGGCACCGTCGTCGGCGCGGCGCTCGAGGAGCGCGCGGTGCCGTTCCGCGTCCACGGGCCGGCCGCCTACTTCCAGCGC
Organism: Thermoleophilaceae bacterium; assembly: GCA_040881635.1. GTDB lineage: Bacteria > Actinomycetota > Thermoleophilia > Solirubrobacterales > Thermoleophilaceae > JAAYBF01. The sequence goes on along the minus strand of JBBECV010000011.1, from coordinate 12,264 downwards.
GCCGAGGTCCGCGACGTGCTCGCGTGGCTGCGCGTGCTGGCCGACCCCGCGGACTCCGGCGCGGCGGTCCGAGCGCTGACGCGGGCGCCGATCGAGCTGCATTCCGTCGACGTCGCCCGTCTCACCCAGCTCGCACGGCGGCGGAAGATCGACATGCCGTCGGCCGTCGCCGAGGCGCTCGACGGGCCGCAGCTGTCGCCGGAGGGCCGCGACCGCGCACAGGCGTTCCTCAAGCTCTACCGCGCCGCCGGTAGGGCGTTCGAGAGTCGCCGCCCCGACGCGTTCGTGCTCCGCCTCGTCGAGCGGATCGGCGTCCGCCGCCAACAGGTCTTCGCCACCCAGGCGGACACCGTCGAGCGCCTGCGCAACATCGCCCGCCTGCCCGAGCTCGCGACCGCCTACATGCGCCGCGAGCCGCACGCCACGCCGCGCGACTTCACGCGCTACCTGAAGGCGGCTGCCGACTCGGGACTGCCCGAGCGGGAGGCGGCTGCGCCCGAGGGTCCGCCTGCCGTGCGCGTGATGTCGATCGACGACGCGAAGGGCCGCGAGCTCGACCACGTCTTCGCCCTCAGCCTCTCGGCCGCGCGGCTGCCCGACGACGACCCGTCGCGCCGCCTGCTGAACGTCGCCATGACGCGTGCGCGGTGCGGTCTGGTGCTCGCCTGGGCCGACGCGTCCAACGGCACGCCGGCGAGACCGTCGCCGCTGTACGAGCGTGCGCGCGAGGCGGCTGGCGTGGAGGAGGAGGCGGTCGAGGAGGAGCTCTTCGGGCCCGCCGAGGGCCTGCACGCGACGTTCCGGATCATGCGCGACGAGCTGCTCGACACGGTCGCGCGGCTCGGTGGCCGGCTCGGCGAGATGCGGCTCGACACGACGCTCGACGTATCGCAGGCCGTCGGCCGCTACCTCGAGCTCGCCAAGGTCGCCGCGCTGATCGAGCGCTCGAAGGGCGGTCAGCCGCTCGACGAGGCGATCGCCGAGGTCAACCAGCTGCTCGCCGCCGGCGCCAGCGCCGAGCAGCGGACGGTGCTCGAGTCCTCGGCGCTCGACGACTGGCTGCGCGAGGCCGGCCGCGACCCCGAGCGCCGCCCCGCGCCCGACGAGCACGGCGGCGGCCCGTCGCTGGACCCGTTCATCCCGCGTCGTCGCGGCGCCGGCGCGCCCGAGGACGGCCTGATGCTGTCGGCCTCCGACATCGAGACCTATCGCCTCTGCCCGCTCAAGTACAAGTTCGCGCGCGTCTTCCGGATCCCGCAGGAGGCGACGATCCACCAGCGCTTCGGGATCGCCCTGCACACCGTCCTCGAGCGCTTCCACAGGTCGCCCGGCGCCGGGCGCGACGAGCTGCTCGAGCTGTTCGAGGCGTCCTGGCGACGCGGCGGCTTCGGCGACTCCGACGACGAGCTCCAGTTCCGCGAGCGCGGCATCGAGGCGCTCGAGCGCTACTGGGAGAACACCCGCGACCAGGAGGGCGAGCCGGTCTGGTTCGAGCGCAGCTTCTCGTTCACCCTCGGCCCGCACGTGATCCGTGGCCGCGTCGACCGCGTCGACCGCCGCCCCGACGGAAGCTACGAGGTCATCGACTACAAGACCGGCCGCGCCAAGACCCCGGACGAGCTCCAGCGCGACATCCAGCTCTCGATCTACCAGATGGGCGCGCGCGAGTCCTGGGGGGTGCAGACCTCAGCCCACAGCTACTACTACGTCATGACCGCCGAGAAGGTCCCGGTTGCCCACTCCGACGAGGAGCTCGACCGCGTCCGCGCCACCATCGAGGACATCGGCGCCGGCATCCACCGCCAGGACTTCCAGCCGACTCCCTCACACGAGATCTGCGCGTTCTGCGATTACCGAATCATCTGCCCTGCAGCGGAGCGCTAGCTCGATCTGCGCGCGCCTGGCTTTGTCCTCGGTCGGCCATGGGCTGTGGCGCCCGATGGCCTCCCTGCGTCCGCGCCAGCCACGCGCAGCTCTTCGCTAGCGCACCGCCGCGTGCGGGAAGCTCAACCGCGCGATCCGAAGGTGGTGGTGTAGGTAGCCGCGCGGGCGGAGCTGCGGATGGGGGCGCGAGCGACGACGCCGATGCCGATCTCGCGGAAGCGTGAGCTGAGCATGTTCCGGCGGTGGCCGGGGCTGCGCATCCAGGAGCGCACGATCTCGCGGGGGGTGCCGCGGCGGCCGGCGCCCCAGGCGAGGTTCTCGCCGACGGTCCAACTGAAGCGGCCGCCGAGGTAGCCGGAGCGGTGGAGGCGATCGGAGATGTCGCCGCCGTTGCGCGAGACGTGGCTGAAGTAGCGGTGGCGAACCATGTCGCGCGTGTGGCGACGGGCGGCGCGCGAGAGGCGGCGGTTGAGGCGCAGCTTGCGCAGGCCGCGGGCGACCCGGCGGCGGTTGATCAGGCAGACCGCGGCCCGGGCGAGCCGCGGAGTCGCGGCGGCGCGCGGCGGGGCGGACGCGGCGGCGACGGTGGACGGCTTGCAGCTTGGCCGCTGCTTGGCCGCCGCCGTGGCCGCGGGCGCCAGCAGCGCGAGGCAGGAGAGCGCGGCGAGCGCGGCGAGTGGAGTTCGGTCGAGTCTCGGGCGCCGCATGAGCTTTCGGTGTCGTCCACGGCGGGGCGAGAACGGCCCCGGCGACGGTGCGACTGGACGAATGACCGATGCGCGGCGACAGCCCCGTTGCAGCGCGGCGCCCGCCCGCTGGGCCGATCGCGGCCGCACTGTGGCCGAAGCGGGCCCGCGGCGCCCGCCACAATGGGGCCATGGCGGACCGGCTCGACGACTACCGCAGGCGGCGCGACTTCGACGCGACTCCGGAGCCGGGATCGCGGCGGGAGGCGGCGCCCGCAGGCAACGGCGAGCTGCCGCGCTTCGTCGTACAGGAGCACCGGGCGCGGCGGCTGCACTGGGACCTGCGGCTCGAGCGCGAGGGCACGCTGGCGTCGTGGGCGGTCCCGCGCGGCATCCCCGACCACCCCGACGAGGATCGGCTGGCGGTGCGCACGGAGGACCATCCGCTCGAGTACCTCGAGTTCGAGGGCGAGATCCCGCGGAGCGAGTACGGCGCCGGCGCGATGGCGGTCTGGGACGGCGGCACCTACGAGGTCGAGAAGTTCCGCGACGACGAGGTGATCGCCGTCTTCCACGGCGAGCGCCTGCGGGGCCGCTACGTCCTCTTCCGCACGCGCGGCGACGACTGGATGATCCACCGCATGGACCCGCCGGCGGCCGGCGTCGAGCCGATGCCCGAGCGGATCGAGCCGATGAAGGCGCGCACCGGCGAGCTGCCGTCCGACGACGACGCGTGGGCGTACGAGGTCAAGTGGGACGGGGTGCGCGCCGTGGCGTACCTCGATCGCGGCCATCTCGCGCTGATCGGCCGCAACGGCACCGACTTCACGCCGCGCTACCCGGAGCTGCGCGGCCTCGGCGGGGCGCTCGGCGCGCAGCGGGCGATCCTCGACGGCGAGATCGTCGCCTTCGACGAGCACGGCAAGCCGAGCTTCGAGCGCCTCCAGTCGAGGATGCACCTCAGCACCGAGGCGGCGGCCAAGCGCCGCGCCCGCGAGATCCCCGTCGTCTACGTCGCCTTCGACCTGCTCTGGCTCGACGGCCACCGCACGACCGCGCTTCCGTACACCGACCGCCGCCGCGTGCTGGCGGGCCTGGACCTCGAGGGCCCGCACTGGCGGGTCCCCGGCCACCACGAGGGCGACGGCGCGGCGCTGCTCGATGCGACCGCCGAGCAGGGGCTCGAGGGAATCATCGCCAAGCGGCTCGACTCGCCGTACGAGTCAGCCCGGCGCTCCTCGGCCTGGATCAAGGTCAAGAACGTCCTGCGCCAGGAGGTCGTCATCGGCGGCTGGTCACCCGGAGAGGGCGCGCGCAGCGGCCGCCTCGGCGCCCTCTGCGCCGGCGTCTACGGCGACGGCGGCGACGGCCTGCGCTACGTCGGCAAGGTCGGCACCGGCTTCGACGCCGAGTCGCTCGAGCGGATCGGCCGCGAGCTGGAGCCGCTGCGGCGCGAGACGAGCCCGTTCGAGGGTCGCCAGCCGCCGCGCAGCACCGTCTTCGTCGAGCCGCGCCTGGTCGCCGAGGTCGAGTTCCGCGAGTGGACCCGCTCCGGCACCCTCCGCGCGCCGTCCTTCAAGGGCCTGCGCCCCGACAAGGACCCGCGCGAGGTCGTCCGGGAGGACTGACCGCAACATTCCTGTCGGATCTGGTGTCGGACGGCCGTGCGGGGGTACGGTTCCTCACATGGCCAGGGCAATCTGGAGCGGCGCGATCAGCTTTGGGCTGGTCAACATCCCCGTGAAGCTGTACTCGGCGGTCCAGCGCAAGACCGTCCGCTTCAACCAGCTCGACGCCAAGGACGGCACGCGCATCCAGCAGAAGCGCGTCAACCCGAGCACCGGCGACGAGGTGCCGTACGAGCGGCTGGTCAAGGGCTACGAGCTGAGCCCCGACCGCTACGTGGTCGTGACGCCCGAGGAGCTCGAGGCGGTCGAGCCGCGCAAGACGCGCACGATCGAGATCGAGGACTTCGTCGAGCTCGACGAGATCGACCCGATCTACTACGACCACCCCTACTACCTCGCGCCCGCCGCCGGCGGCGCGAAGGCGTACGCCCTGCTGCTGCAGGCGATGGAGGACTCGCGCCGCGTCGGCATCGCCCGCGTGGTGATCCGCTCGAAGGAGCAGCTCGTCGCGATTCGCGCGCGCGGGGGCGTGCTCTGCATGGAGACCCTGCTGTTCGGCGACGAGGTCGTGCCACCGGACGCGCTCGACGAGCTGCCCGACCCGGACGAGCTCGAGGCCTCCGAGCGCGAGGTCAAGATGGCGAGCGAGCTGATCGACTCGCTCGCGGCCGACTTCGACCCCTCCAAGTACCGCGACGAGTACCGCGACCGCGTGCTCGAGCTGATCGAGCGCAAGGCGCAGGGCGAGGAGATCGCGATCCAGCCGCCCGAGGAGGAGCCGGCCGCGGCGCCCGACCTGATGGCGGCGCTCGAGGCGAGCATCGCGTCCGCCAAGCGCCAGGGCGGCGCGGCGCGCAAGCCGAAGGCAGCGCGCAAGCAGCGCGAGCCCGCCAAGAAGCGCACGGCCGCCAAGAAGTAGGTGGCGGGCGAGGTCGACGTCGACGGCCGCCGCCTGCGGCTGTCGAACCTCGACAAGGTCCTCTACCCGGCCGCCGGGTTCGCCAAGGGCCAGGTGATCGACTACTACACGCGCGTCGCGCCGACGCTCCTGCCGCACCTGCGCCGGCGGCCGCTGACGCTCAAGCGCTATCCCAACGGCGTCGAGGACAAGTTCTTCTACGAGAAGCAGAAGCCCTCGCACGCGCCCGAGTGGGTCGAGAGCGCGCCGATCCAGATGGGCGACCGCCTGATCGACTTCGTCCTCTGCGACGACCTGCCGACGCTCGTCTGGCTCGCCAACCTCGCCGATCTCGAGCTGCACCCCTCGCTCTCGGTCGCCGAGGATCCCGACCGGCCCACGGTGCTGGCGTTCGACCTCGATCCCGGGCCTCCGGCCGGGCTCCCAGAGTGTCGCGAGGTCGCGCTGCTGCTGCGCGACGCGCTCTCCCAGCTCGGGCTCGAGAGCTTCCCCAAGAGCTCGGGCTCGAAGGGCATGCAGGTCTACGCGCCGCTCAACGCGCCGGTCACGTACGGCGAGACCAAGCCGTTCGCGCACGCGCTCGCGCAGCTTCTCGAGCGCCGGCACGAGCGGCTGATCGTGTCGAGCATGAAGAAGAGCCTGCGCGCCGGGAAGGTGCTGATCGACTGGAGCCAGAACGACCGCCACAAGACGACCGTGGCGGCCTACTCGCTGCGCGCGCGCGAGCGGCCGACGGTGTCGACGCCGCTGAGCTGGGACGAGGTAGAGGACGACGCGGCGACGCTCGTCTTCGAGGCCGGCGAGCTGCTGGAGCGCGTCGCGGACGTCGGCGACCTGTTCGCGCCGGTGCTCGAGCTCGAGCAGGAGCTGCCGGCGCTCGGCTGAGCATGGCTATGGTGACCTGATGGTCGATTGGTCGATGGCGCGGAGGGTTGCCGGGTTCGCGGTGAAGTCGGATCGGCTCGCGGACCCGGGGGTGGACCTGGGCGCGCTGTCGGACGAGTTCGAGCCGCGGGTGGAGGCGTACACGGGCCTGGTCCCGGCGGAGACGATCCCGCGGCCGGAGGTGGTCAGCCGCGCGGGGTGGGTGGATGCCAACCTCACGACGATGGCGGATCTGATGGGACCGGTCGAGGAGCGGATGGGCGAGCGGTTCGAGCGGATGGGCGCGCTGGCGGGCCCGCTGCGGATGGGCGCGGGCGCGGCCCTGGGCGCTGAGCTCGGCCTGGTGACGGGCTACATGGCCCAGCGGGTGCTGGGGCAGTACGAGCTGTCGCTGATCGCGGGCACCGCGCGGCCGCGGCTGCTGTTCGTCGGGGTCAACCTCTTGGGCGTCGCGAGCCTGCTGAACGTCGATCGCGAGGCGTTCGTGCGCTGGGTCGCCGTCCACGAGCTGACGCACGCGCACCAGTTCGGCGGCGTGCCGTGGCTGCGCGAGCACATCGGCGGGCTCTTGCGCGAGTACCTGGCGACGGTTGACGTGAAGCTCGACGCCAAGCCGGAGGAGTCCGGCGACGAGGCCGCCGAGGACGCGCCGGACGCGGCCGCCGGCGAGGAGGATCCCGATGCGGGTCGTCCCCGGTCGACGGGCCGGCGTGGCGGGCTGCTCGGCGATCGCGAGCTGCCGCCTGCGGTCGAGGGCCTCGTCGACAGGCTGCGCAACGCCAACCTGAACGTCAACCTGCCCGACCCTGCCGAGCTGACGGAGCGGTTCAAGGAGGGTGGGTTGGCGGCGCTGGTCCAGACTGAGGAGCAGCGCGGGCTGATGGATCGGATGCAGGCGGCGATGGCGGTGGTCGAGGGCCATGCGGAGCACGTGATGGACGCGCTGGCGCCGGAGCTCGTGCCCCAGCACGAGGGGCTGCGCGACGCGATGGAGGCGCGGCGGGCGAGCCGGTCGGCGCCGGAGCGGGTGCTGATGCGACTGCTCGGCATGGAGATGAAGATGCGCCAGTACAAGCTCGGCAAGGCCTTCTGCGACACGGTGGTGGCAGAGGGCGGCATGGAGGCGCTGAACCGGGTCTGGCAGGGGCCGGACGCGTTGCCGGACCTGGGCGAGATCGAGCGCCCGCTCGACTGGATGGCGCGCATGGACGGCGACTCCCGCCGTCTCGCCGCCGGCTGACCGAGCGCCTCTGGCGGGCAGCGTTTCGTAACCGTCGCGCGGCGGGGGTTTACAAACGTGTGTTCGTTGGTACAGTTCTATTGAACTTAGAACTAATAAGCCTCTAGCACCCGAATCCCTCCGGAAGGAGCGACACCAGATGGCAGCTCAGACCACCACCCAGCGCAAGGCGGCAGGCAAGAAGGCCGCCGCGACCCGCAAGCGCAACGCGGCGACGGCGAAGGCGAAGGGCGCGCAGGCGTCCGCGAAGCGCACTCGCGCGACGGCCTCGAAGGGCGCACAGGCGACCGTCAAGCGCACGCAGGCCGACGCCAAGCGCACCCAAGCCGAGGCCAAGCGCACCGCCGGCCAGGCGGCCGACGCCGCGGCCGAGGCGCGCGGCGCCGGCATGCTGCGGCTCGACTCGTTTGCGCTCCGGGCCGAGCGCGCCGTGCTGATCCCGGTCGGCGCCGCGCTGGCCGCCCGTGACGCGGTCGTCGAGGTGACCAAGCCGTACACCAGCCGTGAGTCGGCCGAGAAGGAGCTGCGCAAGTTCGAGCGGCGCGGCAACACGGCGCGCAACAACCTCCGCCGTGAGGCAAAGCGAACCCGCACGCGCGTCGAGCGCGAGCTGCGCGCGCGCCGCAACGACGTCCGCAAGAGCGTCGACGAGGTCCGCGCCGACATCCAGCGGCAGGCGACCGAGGCGCAGTCGAGCGCCAGCGACATCGCCCGCCGCCTCCAGGAGTCCGTCGGCACCCTCGCCTGACCCACGACAGCAGCTCCCCTCCCCAAGCGAATGCCGCCCCGACGGGCGGCATTCGCCTTTCTCGAGGCACTGCGCGTGCTGGCCAAGGAAGCAGGCGCGAAGGCTTGGCTCTGCCGAGTCGAGCGCCGATGACGCCGGCCAGCGCGCGCAGGGACCGAGAAAGCGTCTGCGACAATGCGGGGGATGCCTACCGAGGAGCAGATCAAGGAGGCGCTGAGCCGGGTGATCGACCCGGAGCTGCGCAAGAACATCGTCGAGCTGGGGATGGTCCGCTCGATCGAGACGCACGACGACGGCCGCGTGGACGTGGTCGTTTCGCTGACGACGTCCGGTTGTCCGATCCGCAATCACTTCGAGACGGCCGTCGCCGACAACGTCGGCGCGCTCGACGGCGTCACGGGCGTCAGCGTCGGGTTCGACGTCCTCAGCGCCGACGAGAAGCAGTCGCTGCAGCAGCGCCTTGGCCGCGGCGCGCTGCCCCAGGGCGCGCTCGCACAGGTCAAGAACGTGATCTGCGTCGGGTCCGGCAAGGGAGGCGTCGGCAAGTCGACCCTGACCGCGAACCTCGCGGCTGCGCTGCAGGCCGAGGGCAAGCAGGCGGCGGCGCTCGACGCCGACGTCTGGGGCTACTCGATCCCGCGCATGCTCGGCGTGCACGGACGTCCGATGGTCGACGGCGAGCGCAAGATCGTGCCGCTCGACGCCGCCGGTGGCGTCAAGGTGATCTCGATCGAGTTCTTCCTCGACCACGCGGACCAGGCGATCGTCTGGCGTGGGCCGATGCTGCACAAGGCGATCCGCCAGTTCCTCGAGGACGTCGCGTGGGGTGAGCTCGACTACCTGCTGATCGATCTGCCGCCGGGCACGGGTGACGTCACCATGACGCTCTCGCAGCTGCTGCCGCAGGCGCGCTTCCTGCTTGTCACGACGCCCCAGCCCGCGGCGCAGAAGGTCGCCAAGCGCGCCGCCGAGGCGGCCGGGCGCTACGACCTCGAGATCGTCGGCGTGGTCGAGAACATGTCGGGCTTCACGACGCCGACCGGCGAGCGCTTCACGATCTTCGGCGAGGGTGGCGGGCGCGAGCTCGCCGACGAGCTCGAGGTGCCGCTGCTCGGCACCGTGCCGCTCCAGGAGGAGCTGCGCTCGGCCTCGGACGACGGCCTGCCGCTGGTGATCCAGGACCCACACTCGCCCGCCTCGCAGGCGATCCGGCACGCGGCGCGCGGCCTGATCGCCGCCACGCCGCAGGAGATTCCGGTGCTGCAGGCCGCCTCGGGCCCGCCGATGGAGAGTGTCCCCGAGGTGACCGGAACCGCCCTGCCGATGGCCCAGTAGCCGCCGGCAGGGCGTCTGTAGAATCCGCCGTCCGCGCGGCTGCCCCGGCGCCGAGCGGGAGGACACGACCGGAACCGCACGAAGGAACGGAGCACCAATGGCGTACGTCATCGCAGAGCCCTGCATCGGCCAGAAGGACAACTCGTGCGTCGAGGTCTGCCCGGTCGACTGCATCCATCCCACGCCGGATGAGCCCGACTACGACAAGGTCGAGATGCTGTACATCGACCCCGAGGAGTGCATCGACTGCGATGCCTGCGTCGAGGCCTGCCCGGTCGACGCGTGCTTCGCCGAGGATCAGCTCCCGGACGAGTGGGCGAAGTTCACCGAGATCAACGCCGCTTACTACAAGAGCAACGGCGGCTGAGTCGCGCCGCGCGCCCGAAGGCGCGCGTCCCTGCCTAGGCTTCGGCTCGTGATCCTGCTCACGGGAGCCACCGGGACGGTCGGCTCGGCACTGCTGCGGCGCCTGATCGCCGCCGCCGAGCCCGTCCGCTGCCTGGTCCGCGATCCCAAGCGCCTCGGGCCCGAGCGCGTCCGAGTCCAGATCGCCCTCGGCGACCTCGCCGACCCGGCCTCGTTCCGCAACGCCCTGCGCGGAGTCGACACCGTCGTCCACCTCGCCGCCTCGATCCGCGACCAGCCGCGCGGCTCGATCGAGGAGCTCAACGCGATGGCCACGCTGCGTCTGGTGCGCGCCGCCGAGCGCGAGGGCGCCCGCCGCTTCGTCTTCGCCTCGGCGATCGGCGCGAGCCTCCACTCGCCCACGCGCTTCTTCCGCGCCAAGGCGCTCGCCCGTCACGCGGTCGAGTCCGCCGACCTCGAGACGACCGTGTTCTCGCCCTCGATCGTCTACACGCCCGGCGACCCCTGGCTGCGGATCCTCGACCGCCTCTCCCGCCTGCCCGTCATGCCGATCTCGGGCTCCGGCCGCGCCCGCTACCAGCCGATCTGGGCCGACGACGTCGCCGACTGCCTGATGGCCACGCTGACCGCCGACTCCGACGGCCGCCGCCGCCGCTTCGACCTCGCCGGGCCCGAGACGCTCTCGTACGAGCAGATCGTCGGGGTCGCCCTACGCGCCTTTGGCCGCCCCCGCCCGCTCGTCCACGTCCCACTGCCCATCGTCCGCACCGGCCTGAACGGTCTCGAGCGCATCGTCGGCCCGCCGGTCTTCGCCACCTGGGAGGAGGCCGAGCTCATGGAGGAGCCGATGACCACGCCCCACGGCACCGCCGACGCCGAGTCCCTCGGCGTCACGCCCCTCCCGATGCGCACCGTCCTGGGCGGTCCCTAGCCAAAACGCACGAGGGCCCGGATGGCGAACCATCCGGGCCCCTCATGCGCGCACCAGCGGTGCGAGAGCCAAGCCTGGCAAGGAAGCAGGCAGGCCATAGGGCGTTAGCCCATGGCTTGTCGATGACGCCGCCAGGCGCCGGCTATCGCGACGCTGGTTACATCATGCCGCCCATGTCGGGCATGCCCCCGCCCGGCATGCCGCCGCCGCCGTCCTTATCGGGCATCTCGGCCACGATCGCCTCGGTGGTGAGGATGTTCTTCGCGATCGAGGCTGCGTTCTGCAGCGCCGAGCGCGTCACCATCGCGGGGTCGATCACGCCTGCCTCGACGAGGTTGACGACCTCGCCGGTGTCGACGTTGAGGCCCTCGCCGTCCTTCGCCTTGCGGACGTCGTTGACGACGACCGAGCCCTCGAGGCCCGCGTTGTGCGCAAGCTGGCGCACCGGCTCCTCGAGCGCACGCAGCACGATCCGCGCTCCGGTCTGCTCGTCGGCGTCCTCGATCGCCTCGACGTCGATCGCGGCCGAGGCCTGCAGCAGCGCCACGCCGCCGCCCGGGACGATGCCCTCCTCGAGGGCGGCCCGGGTGGCCTGCAACGCGTCCTCGACGCGGTGCTTCTTCTCCTTCATCTCGGTCTCGGTGGCAGCGCCGACCTTGACCACCGCGACGCCGCCCGCGAGCTTCGCCAGCCGCTCCTGCAGCTTCTCGCGGTCGAAGTCGGAGTCGGTGTTGTCGATCTCTGAGCGGATCTGGTTGATCCGGCCCTTGATCGCATCGCCGTCACCGGCGCCGTCCACGATCGTCGTCGTGTCCTTGCCGACGACCACGCGCCGGGCGCGGCCGAGCTGCGAGATCTGCGTGTTCTCGAGCTTGAGGCCCATCTCCTCGGTGATGACCTCGCCACCGGTGAGGGTCGCGATGTCCTCGAGCATCCGCTTGCGGCGGTCGCCGAAGCCGGGGGCCTTGACCGCGACGCCGGTGAAGGTGCCGCGGAGCTTGTTGACGACCAGGGTCGCGAGGGCCTCGCCCTCGACGTCCTCGGCGATGATCAGCACGGACTTGCCCGACTGGATGATCTGCTCCAGCACCGGCAGCACGTCGCGGACCGAGCCGATCTTCTGGTTGGCGATGAGGATGTACGGATCCTCGAGCGTCGCCTCCATGCGGTCCTGGTCGGTGACCATGTAGGGCGAGATGTAGCCCTTGTCGAACTGCATGCCCTCGGTGAACTCGAGGTCCATGCCGAACGTCTGGCCCTCCTCGACGTTCACGACGCCGTCCTTGCCGACCTTGTCGATCGCGTCGGCGATCACGTCGCCGATCTCGTCGTCGGCGGCGGAGATGGCTGCGACGCGGGCGATCTGCTCCTTGCCCGAGATCTCGTTGGCCTGGTCGCCGATGTTGGCGACGACCTGGTCGACGGCCTTCTCGATGCCACGCTTGAGGCCGAGCGGGTTCGCGCCGGCGGCCACGTTCTGGAGGCCGCTGCGGACGATCTGCTGGGCGAGCACGGTCGCGGTCGTCGTGCCGTCGCCGGCGACGTCGTTGGTCGCCGTGGCGACCTCGCGGACGAGCTGGGCGCCCTGGTTCTCGAAGACGTCCTCGACCTCGATCTCACGCGCGATCGTGACGCCGTCGTT
>JBBECV010000010.1:67-35259 GCA_040881635.1 Thermoleophilaceae bacterium | reverse complement strand
GCTCAGCCTCCAAGGAGGCCCGGATGAACAACGTGATCAGGTTCTACATCTAGAGACAGCGCGCGCACGCTCAAGCGTGCAAGACAGCTTGGCCAGCACGGTCAAGTCGGCGTGGAGTCGGACGCGCTCAAGCCCACGGACCCTCAATGGCAGGAGGGACCAGTCGTGCTTGAGCCGTCCGAACTCGCGCTCCACCGAGGCGCGCTTGCGGTACAGGCCCTTCCAGCGCAGGCTCTCGCGCGGGATCAGCGGGTGCAGGCGGTCGGCCTTGATCCATGTCGAGGCGGGCTTGCACTCGCCGGTCGGACAGCGCCACTTCGCCGCGCCCCGGTTGTAGTCCGACCCGGCGAACCGCCAAGGCCCGTGCTCACAGGCCGGCGGCAGGTGGTCGCCGCGCTTCACAGCCCCCGTCTGACGGAGCGGGATGATCGGCTGGCAGTCGCGGTCAGCGCACTCGGCGTAGACGCGCCCGACGTCGTAGCCCCTTGTCCATCGAAGCCGTCTCGACCGCAAACCCGCGCGCCCTTGCGGCGTCGATCAGCGGCGCGGCGAACATCGACTCGTGCGCCTTCGCCGTCTCCACCTGCCAGGACACCGGCAACCCGGTCTTCGCGCAGACCGCCGCTTGGAGCTTGTAGCCGTAGAAGCCGCCGCCCTTCCTGGTCGAGACAGCCGAGCGATGCCCCCAAGAGGCGTCGGGGTCGGAGAAGCGCTCGCGCTCGCGCCCGCCCTTGGAGACGTAGCGCTGGCCGTTCGCGTAGGCCGGCATGTCCGAAGCGTCGATCGACACGTCGTCGCCGTAGCCCTTGAGCTTGGCCCGCAGACCATCGGTCACGCGGCCGATGCACTGGTCGAGCAACGCCTGATGCGCGCGGAGCTTGGCCGAGAACCGATAGGCCGCGTAGACGCTCGGGACGTTGCCCTCGCAGCCAAGCGCGACCTGCAACGCCTGATGCTCAGCGACCAACGCCACCGTCCGCGTCCACGTCGGAACCGAGTAGACCGCCTTCGCCAACGCCATCCCCACCATCGCCCGCAACGGGTAGCCCGGACGCCCGGTCCAGCGCGTCTCTTGAAGGTCGGCAATCAGCCGCCCGATCTCGGGCGAATCTAGAAGTTGGGATAGCTCGGCAGAAGCCGAGGGTCGTGCTACGTTGCGTACGGCCAAGGAGCCACAATCTCCTGGGTCCAGACCCCCGGCTGTTCCACCAGCGCGGGGGTCAATTTTTCCCTTAGTAGAGGGGGAAACTACCAATCGGACCGGACGGAAACCCGCTCTAGAAAGCGGCCGGCGGACCGGCTGAGATCAGTGCTTATAGGCCCCGCCCGTTGTCGTCGCAAGGCAGATCCTCAAAGGGCAACGGAATCGTGTCGCCCACCCTCGGATGGATTTGGTCGAGCTTGTGCATGAAGTCCGGCCAACCCTTGCTGAGCTTCATCAGCGTGACGACAGAACCAAGGTGCTCACGGAGCTTCGGGTAGCCGATGTTGGATGTCAGCCGCTGGAAGTACTTGTGCTTGCGCCGCCCCTTCTCCGTCTTCGGGGTGATAGCCCTCAACTCTTTGAGCACGCCCGGCGCAAGCCGCTTGTAAACGATGTCATTGGTCAGGTGCCCGAAGTACTGAGGGCGCTGGACCGTGGACTGGGGATACTCAAGCCCACGCAGCCGGAACATCTCGCTGTAGAAGTCGTCCGGGAACGTCTGGACCCACTGCTGCAACTCCTTGTCGATGAACGCCTCAAGGATCTTGGCCAGCGCCCGGCTTGCCCGGTGCTCCTGGTAGCCCGTCGCCTCATCTACAAGCGCGATGATCCCGACGTGCGCAAGGCCGCGAATGAGTATCTCGGCCTGCCGCGCGACATGCTGCTGATTCGTCGGCAGGGTGCCTGCGTCCCGTGCCCGCAGATAGACCTCACACACGTCAGGCAGCAGCTCCGCGTTGTAGCCGCTGGCCCGCCCGCCCGACGGCGGGCGGAAAACGATCGGGCGGCTCTTCTCGCGCATTTCCGCTGAGATAAAGGGACTGAGCGCCTTGCCCTGGAGAATCGCGGGCACCCGCTCTTCGCCACCCTCACGGCGAACGTTCGCCTTCCGATGCCGTCCGAGCGCCTCCAGGAATCCCGCCTGCGTCAAGACGCGAGTACCGTCCTGAAGGACGTAGCACTCGATCTCGATATCCCCGATCTTGAGCGGGTGGTCAGGCGACCCGCAGACGGCCTCGGTGAGGTCGTCGCTCCACCTCGCGGCAGCCGCCTTGCGCGCTATCTCCTTGCGCTCCTGCGGCGACAGGCGCTCGGCACGAGCCACGCCACCTTTGGCCCGGCCCTCGGGCTCTTTAGTCGTCGTGTCGCTCACTGCTCCATCCTCTCATGCTTGCTTTCGATGCTTGCAAGCTAGAGGTCGTCTCAGACGGAGCCGGGGTAGCCTCCCTGTAGTGCCGAGGTATTCAACGACCGGTCCTTCTCGGGAACCCGCGCCACCACTAGCTGCGCGGCGTTTCGCTAGACCCTCCTAGCGGACCTCGAGCGTCCCGCGCATGCCCTTCTCGTCGTGGTCCGCGACGGTGCAGACGAAGCGGTAGGAGCCCGGGCGCAGCCGGACGCTGACGGAGCGCGCCTGTCCGGCGGGGAAGCTGCGCAGGCGGTCGACGACGCGATCGCCGTCGAGGATCTCGATGTCGTGGGCGAGGTCGCCGACGTTGTCGAGCACGATCCGCTGACGCACGGTGCCGCTCGCGCCGCGCAGCTTGACGCGGTTGGGTGCGAAGACGTACTCGCGCGCCTCGATCGTCAGCGGCTCGCCGGCCGACGCCGTGGCCGGCAGATCGGGCGGTTCCTCCGCGCCCCCGCAGCCAGCGATCGCGACCGCCGCTCCGATCGTCGAGAGGCTGCGTCCGAACGGCATCGTCATGGGGCGGCGGATACTATGCGACCGCCGTGACCGGCCCGATCACACGCCGCCGCGCCCGCATGGCGCTCTGCGCCTGCGCCGCGACCGCCGTGTTCGCCGTCGCCGGCTGCAGCGGCGAGATCGATGTCGCCGCCCAGCACGAGGACGGCGCCACCCTCTTCTACGAGCGCTGCTCGGGCTGCCACACCTTCAAGCGCGCCAACTCCTACGGCTCCAAGCCCGAGGGCCAGCTCCAGGGCGGCGAGCGCACGAACGGCCCGAGCTTCGACGTGCGTCCGGTCAGCAAGGAGGACGCGCTCTACGCGATCCGCAACGGCGGGTTCTCGGGCGGGATCATGCCCGCGCACATCGTCGTCGGCGACGACGCCGAGGCAGTCGCCGACTTCATCGCCGAGTACTCGGGCGAGGACGCCGGCGAGTAGCCCGGCGGCCGCCGTGCTCGACCTCAAGGCGATCCGGTCCGCGCCCGATGCGGCGCGGGCTGCGCTGGCGCGCCGCGGCGACGGCTCCGACGAGCGGCTCGGGCGGGTGCTCGAGCTCGACGAGCGCCGGCGCGCGATCCTGCCGGAGCTCGAGGGGCTGCGCGCGGAGAAGAACGCCGCGAGCAAGCGGATCGGCGAGCTGCAGCGCTCGGGCGAGGACGCCTCCGAGGCGATCGCGGCGGTGCGCGACGTCGGCGAGCGCCAGAAGTCGCTCGACGCCGAGCTGAAGGCGGTCGAGGAGGAGCTCGACGGCGCGGTGGGGTCGCTGCCGAACCTGCCGGCCGAGACGGCGGCCGACTCCGACACCGTGCTGCGCGAGGTCGGCGAGGCGGGCGCGAGCGGTCGCGACCACCTCGACCTGCTCGGCGGCTTGGTGGACCTCGAGGCCGGCGCGCGCGTCTCCGGCTCGCGCTTCGCGTATCTGAAGGGGCCCTTGGTGATGCTTGAGCTGGCGCTCGTGCGCTGGGTGCTGGGCCTGCTGTCCGAGGAGCACGGCTTCGAGCCGGTCGCCCCGCCGGTGCTGGTGCGCGAGGAGGCGCTGTTCGGCACCGGCTTCCTGCCCGACACCGAGCAGCAGATCTATCGCGTGCCCGACGACGACCTGTATCTCGCCGGGACGTCTGAGGTTCCGCTGGCGGGCCTGCACATGGGCGAGATCCTTGATGCGGACGCCGTCCCCGCCCGCTACGCCGGCTTCTCGACCTGCTTCCGCCGCGAGGCGGGCGCCGCGGGCCGCGACACGCGCGGCATCTTCCGCGTCCACCAGTTCGACAAGGTCGAGATGTTCGCGTTCGTGCGGCCGGAGGACTCGCTCGACGAGCACGAGCGCCTGCTCGCGATCGAGGAGCAGATCATGGGCGCGCTCGGCCTGCCCTACCGCGTGGTGAACATCGCCGTCGACGACCTCGGCGCCTCCGCCGCCAAGAAGTACGACATCGAGGTCTGGCTCCCCGGCCAGGAGCGCTACCGCGAGCTGACCTCCTGCTCGAACACCACCGACTACCAGGCCCGCCGCCTCGACGCCCGCTACCGCCCCGCGGACGGCGACGGCCCGCGCCACCTCCACACGCTCAACGGCACCGCCGTCGCCGTCGGCCGCACCATCATCGCCCTGGTCGAGAACGGCCAGCAGGAGGACGGCAGCGTGGAGCTGCCTGCGGTGCTGGCGCAGTTCGGCGGCCCGGCGCGGCTCGAGCCAGCGGCGTAGCGGGGGGCGCGGGCGGCGGCCCGGCCCCGCCGCCGCCCCACGGCATCCCGACCACGCCCCTCGAGCCCGCCCCCAGCAATCCCGAACGCTTGTTGCTCACAGGTCCCGGTCAATCGTTCGACCGTTTCGCGGGTGGAAGAGCGGTCGGTTAGGGCAGCGTGCCCGGGGGGGCGAGCCAGACCGACTCGAACGACATCACTTGGGCGAGGGTGTCGTAGTCGTGGTCGTAGTGGATGACCGCCGCGCCGGCCTCTTGCGCGGCAGCGGCGACCAGGTAGTCGACGATCGGGATGCGGTGGGTGCCGGCCGAGCGGTGGGCGAGCATGCGCATCGCGTCTTCGGCGGCGTGGAGGACCGAGGCCGACAGTGGTGCGGGTCGGAGGGCGGAGAGCTGCGCGGCGAGCGTGTCGAAGCTGCGGCCGTCGCGCCCATTGAAGAGGATCTCCAGGCGCACCGCCGGCGATATCCGCAGGCGGTCGGCGCGAAGCGCTCGTTGCCAGGCCTCACGGACGTCGGAGTGGTGCGCGCGGGAGAAGGCCGAGGTGTCGACGACCAGCGGGAGCTCGCCCCACCCGGCCTCGCTAGCCGGCAGGCCAGGCAAGCCGTTTGCTCTCGCGCATGCTGTCCCAGTCGATTCCCGCCGCCGCTGGCTCGTCGAAGGTCTCGGCCAGCGCCTCGAGCAACTCGCGCCGCTCGGGCTCGCCGCGCGGTGCGCCAGCGAGGCTTTGCGCCCCGACGATCGCAAGCTCCCGGACCTGCTGCGAGCGGGGCAACCCAGCCGGAAGGTGCGGCGCGGCCGTGCGCAGTGCGCTCGTAAGGTCGGGATCCTCGGTGACCTGGATTCGATGGTGGCGAGTCGGCACCTGCCAAGTGTACCACTGAGGTACACCCTCCGGGCCCGGAGGCGCCGGTTGCTCCGCTCGCCGCCGGCCGTCCACGCGTCAGGGGTACCCTTGCCCGATGCACCACCCGGAGGGGTGGCAGAGCGGTTGAATGCACCGGTCTTGAAAACCGGAGTGGGCGCAAGTCCACCGCGGGTTCGAATCCCGCCCCCTCCGCCTGGGACCGCCTACAAGCAGATAAGCTATGCTCGTCGCATGCTTGTTGGAGAAGCGCTGAACCGCCGCGCGGACCTGCAGAAGCGGGTTGCGCAAGTGCAGGAGCGGCTGCGCGGGAGCGCGTTGGTCCGCGAGGGCGACGATCCGCCGGAGAGCTCCGGAGAGCTCCGGCGAGCTCGCGAGTGAGCTGTCGTCGGTCTGCGATGAGCTGCAGCAGCTGATCGCCCAGATCAACCACACGAATGCGCGCGCGATATTGGGCACCGGCGAGACGGTGACCGAGGCGCTGGCGCGGCGGGACGTCATCGCTCTGCGCCGGGGCGCGCTTCGCGCCGCCGTTCGCGCGGCGACGGACGACGGGCTGCTCGGCCTACGCCGGTCCGAGGTGCGGATGGTGCGCCAGATCTCAATCAAGGAGTTTCAGCAGATGGCCGACGCTCTCGCGAAGGAGAGGCGCGAGCTCGACACGCTCCTACAGCGGCACAACTGGACGACGACCTTGAGCGGTTGAGCGACAGCGGGTAGTCGCCGAAGGGCGAGCGCCAGGCCAGCGGTCCGGCCAAAGGGCCGTCACCCGGGTTCGAATCCCTCTGGAGCGCACGTGGGGCGCGTGCATGGTGAGCACCGTCAGCCCAGCAGCGCGCAGCGGGCACTCGCTACCTGGAATCGAGCACGACCAGGCGCAGGCTTCCGCGATGAGGGTGGGTCAGGGGCACTTTGCGAGGGCTTACAGCGGCAGCTTGCCGCGGCCCTTGCGGCCGGCGGAGGCGCTGCGGTTGGTGTTGGTGGCCGACCGGGCAAACGCCGGCCCGGGCGGGGTTCTGCCCCGGCTGCGGCTACCCTGGCGCTGTGGCGAGCGTGCTCGCCGATGGGCTGCGGCTAGCCGTCGTGGCCCTCGCTCCGATGATCGATCGCCGACAACTAGCCGAGGCGCTGGGCCGCCTGGATCCGCGGGATCGCGAGGTTCTGGACTACTCGCTGCGGCGGCACGTGCCGGACAACGACCTGGCGGCCGTGTTCGGCGTCGGGTCGGGCGACGTGGCGCGGATGCGGGCGGCGGCGGTGGAGCGGCTCGCGAACGACCTCGGCGCCCAGCGGGGGACCGACCTCGGGCAGGTGCTCACCGCGCTGCTGGAGCAGGAGACGTGGGAGCTGGCGCCCGCAGCGGTCGAGCGTGACACTGCGCCGGATGACGCAGGGACCGGCGGCGCGCCGGTCGAGCGAGCGGACGACCAGCACCCGAGCGAGCCGTCCGGGGACGAGTCGCCGCAGGGTGCCGCCCAGGGGCCGGACGAGCCGGAGGCGCAGGCGCCGAGAGCCGTGCCGTCGCCTCCCGTCCAGCCCGCCGGGACGAGCGACGACTCCGGCGATGGCGCCGAGGCAAGCGCCGGCGCCCGGCAGCCGGTGCTCGACATGCTCGCCGAGGGGGACGGCGGCGGCCGATCCCCGTCGCGCGGGGCGCGACGGTCTGGCGCGAGCCCAGGGGTCGGCGCCGGGCGGCGCTGGCTGGCGGCCGCGGCGGCGATCGCCGTGCTCGTCACCGTCGGGCTCGGGTCGGTGCTCGCGTTCGGCGGCGACGCCGGACCCAGCGCGTCCGGCGGCGAGGCGAGCAACACGCGCCCGTTCGTCCCGCGCGAGGAGGAGATCGGGGAGCCGTTCCCGTCCGACCCCGCGAGCGCGTACCGCTACCCGATCGCGATCCTCGAGGAGGCCGCGGTGCTGCTGGACGTCCCGGGCGGCAAGCCGAAGGTGAAGATCGGGCCGCAGACCGAGTGGGACTCGCCGCGCGTGCTGAGCGTCGTCGAGCGGCAGGGCGGCTGGCTGTCGGTGCTGGTCCCCGAGCTGCCCAACGGCGAGGTCGGCTGGATCGAGGAGGAGGACGTCGCGCGCCTGGAGACGGTCGGCTGGGCGGTGCGGGCCGACCTTGCGCGGCGCGTCGTCGAGGTCGAGCGCGACGGGGAGGTCGTGCGGCGCTTTCAGGTGGGCGTCGGACGCGTCGACCATCCGACGCCGCCCGGGCGCTACGCCGTAACCGACAAACTGCGCGTGACCGACTCCGCCTCGCCCTACGGCTGCTGCGTCGTCGCGCTCACCGGCCATCAGACCGAGCTGCCGGCGGGATGGCCCGGCGGCGACCGGCTCGCGATCCACGCGACCGCCGACACGTCCGGGCTCGGCGAGGCCGTCAGCCTCGGCTGCCTGCGCGTCGCTCCCAAGGACGCGCGCTGGCTGCTCGACACGCTGCCGCTTGGCACGCCCGTGTTCATCGAGGCGGGCGACGAGGCCGAGCCGCCCAGGCGGTCGAAGCCGCGCGAGCGCTCGACCTCACGTTCTAAGTCCGCCAAGCGTTCTTAGCGCGTGACCCCGCCGCCGTTCCAGGCGCTGCTCGACGCGCACGGCGCCGTCGTGCATCGCTTCCTCGTCGTCGCCGTCGGGCCCGTCGACGCCGACGACTGCTTCCAGGAGGCGTGCATCGCCGCCCTGCGCGCCTACCCCGAGCTCGACAGCGACGCGAACCTACGCGGCTGGCTGCTGCGGATCGCTCAGCGCAAGGCGCTCGACGCGCACCGCGCTACGCGACGCCGCCCCGTGCCCGCCGAGCGGCTGCCCGACACGGCGCCCGCGCCCCTCGAGCCGCTCGACGGCGAGCCGGAGCTGTGGGCGCGCGTACGGGCGCTGCCAGACAAGCAGCGCACCGCGGTGTTCCTGCGCAGCGTCGCCGGGCTGCCGTACGCCGAGGTCGGCGACGTCCTCGGCTGCTCGCAGGAGGCGGCGCGCCGCAACGTCCACGAGGGCCTCAAGCGCCTGAGAGAGGAGCTGGTCGCATGACCGAGCCGACCGCCACCGACCGCCTCGAGCGCGAGCTGCGCGGCACCGCGGCGCACGGCGCCCTGTCGCCGCGCACGGTCGACGCCGTCGCGCGCCGGGCCGACGCGGAGGGCCTGATCGACGTCGCCTACGCGCGCGCCGACTCGCCGCTCGGGCCGCTCACCGTCGCCGCGACCGAGCACGGCCTCGCGCTGCTCGCCTACCCCACCCGCCCGCTCGACGAGGTGCTCGGCCGGCTCGCCGCGCAGATCTCGCCGCGCGTGCTCGAGGCGCCGGCGCGGCTCGACCCCGTCCGCCGCCAGCTCGACGAGTACTTCGACGGGAAGCGCACCGAGTTCGACCTCCCGATCGACTGGCAGCTCACGCGCGGCGCCTTCTTCCAGGCGGTCCTGCGCGCGACCGCGCAGATCGGCTACGGCGAGACGCTCACCTACCGCCAGGTCGCCGAGCGCGCCGGCAACGTAAAGGCCGTGCGCGCCGCCGGCAACGGGCTCGGGTCGAACCCCATCCCCGTCGTGATCCCCTGCCACCGCGTCACCGCGACCGGCGGCGGGCTCGGCGGCTACACCGGCGGGCTCGAGCGCAAGGAGCTGCTGCTCGCGCTCGAGCGCGGCGACGGCTGGGGCTGACCGCGCGGCGTCGCGGTGGGAGCGATGGAGTCGAAGCGGCGACCCGCGAGCGCTACATGCGCTCGACGACGGCCTGCACGATCGCCTCGGCGAGCGGCCCGGCCGGAACGCCGGCGACAGAGGCCCTGACCGCGTCCGCGTCGACCGTGCCGTCGTCCGAGCGCCTCACCGGGCCGTCGATCCCGATCGGGATGTCGGTCTGACCGCCGTCGGGAAGCGTGCTCGTCGCGGCGCTCGCGATCAGCCGGCCGATCTCCCCGCCGAGATCGCCACCGACCGACTCGGCCAGCGCGAGCGGCGTCGTCACCGCCTGCATGCGCAGCGTGTAGGAGTCGTCCTGCTCGGTCTTGACCAGCGAGAACGCCCGCACGTCCACAGGCCCGGCCGCCAGGTCCTCGAGGTAGATGTCGACCTCGTCGAACCGCTCCAGCTTGCCGAGCGGATCCTCGATGCGCTCGCCGAGGTCGACCCTCACCCCGCGCCCGCGCGCCTCGAAGCGGTCGCCGCTGCCCCACAGCAGTCGTACCGCCGGGAACGACCGCACGTCCACCACAGCGTTCCCGCCCGGATCGTCCTCCTTCAAGCTCGACTCGACACTCCGCTCCACGAAGCCGGGGACGACGAGCTGCGACACCACGCCGACGACGACGATCGCGCCCACGAGCGCTGCGAGAACCTTGGCCATGAGCCGGCATTCTCACGATTTCGCGCGAAGGACGCGTCATACCCCGCGCCGGCCCTTACAATCGGCCATGCCCAGGAGAGGTGGCCGAGTGGCTGAAGGCACTCGCCTGCTAAGCGAGTAGGGGGCGCAAGCTCTCTCGCGGGTTCGAATCCCGCCCTCTCCGCTCGCGGCGTCAGGACGCGCCTGGCGGTGTCATCGGCAGGCCTCGCGTGCTAGCGCACGCCACGGCCGCCTCTTCCTTGCCAGGCACGCCCTGACGCTCGCGAGGGCGCCGTGCCAGGACGCCTGGCAATGCCATCGGCAGGCCTCGTGTGCTGGCGCACACGTACGGCCGCCTCCTGTCAGGGCAGGCGCCCTCTCCGCTCGCGAGTGGCTGCTGGGCGGTTGGCCGGGGTGGATAAGGGAAGCGGGGTTTTTGATCGAGGGTCGGGGTGGGTGCGGCCGGTGGGGGCTGTAGGTTGTCTCGCCCTTGTCGTCGGATCGAGGTGCTGAGCGTGGATGGGATGGCGATCGTCGCGGAGGGCCTGCATAGGTCGTTCGGCGACACGAAGGCGTTGTGCGGGCTGGACCTGGCTGCCCGGGAGGGGACGGTGCTGGGCGTGCTGGGGCCGAACGGGGCCGGGAAGACGACGGCGGTGCGGATCCTGACGACGCTGCTGACGCCCGACGAGGGGCGGGCTACGGTGGCCGGGCTCGACGTCGTGCGCGATGCGGTGGAGCTGCGGTCGAGGATCGGGCTGGCGGGCCAGTACGCGGCGGTCGACGAGAACCTGACCGGCAAGGAGAACCTCGAGATGGTCGGGCGGCTCTACCACCTCGGAGGGCGTGCGTCGCGCGAGCGCGCCGTGGAGCTGCTGGGCAACTTCGAGCTCGACTTCGCCGCCGACCGGCTGGTGCGGACCTACTCGGGCGGCATGCGCCGGCGGCTCGACCTGGCGGCGGCGCTGGTCGCGCGGCCGCCGGTGATCTTCCTCGACGAGCCGACGACCGGCCTCGACCCGCGCAGCCGCAACCAGCTCTGGGCGACGATCGAGGAGCGCGTGGCGGCCGGGACGACGGTGCTGCTGACGACCCAGTACCTCGACGAGGCCGACCGGCTGGCCGACCGGATCGCGGTCGTCGATCATGGGCGGGTGATCGCCGAGGGCACCTCGGACGAGCTCAAGGCGCGCGTCGGCGGCGAGCGGCTGCAGGTGCGCGTCGACGACGGCGGGCAGCCGGACGCGGCGGCCGCGGCGCTCGCGGCGATCTCCGACGAGGCGCCGGCCGTCGACGGCAGCACCGTCAGCGTGCCGCTGCGCCGCCGCCGCGGCGAGATCGCCGACGCCGTGCGCCGCCTGGACGAGGCCGGCGTCGCGATCGACGACATCCGCATCGAGCGCCCGACGCTGGACGACGCGTTCATCGCGCTCACCGGTCACGCGGCAGAGGCCCCGGCGGCCGAGGACGAGGGCGAGGGCGCCGAGCGGGAGGCGACGCCGGCATGACCG
The DNA here is from genome assembly GCA_040881635.1 of Thermoleophilaceae bacterium. Lineage (GTDB taxonomy): Bacteria > Actinomycetota > Thermoleophilia > Solirubrobacterales > Thermoleophilaceae > JAAYBF01. The sequence continues at coordinate 23,967 of JBBECV010000010.1, read as the reverse complement.
CGCTCCGCTACGCCGCCTCGGACACGCTCGTGCTCGCGCGTCGCAGCCTGCTGCGCATCCCGCGTGCGCCCGACCTGCTGCTCGCGTTCACCGTCCAGCCGATCATGTTCGTGCTGCTGTTCGTCTACGTCTTCGGCGGCGCGATCCAGACGCCCGGCTTCGAAGACTACGTCGACTTCCTGATGCCGGGCATCATCGTCCAGACGATGTCGTTCGGCGGGTTCGTGACGGCGCTCGGCCTGGCCGAGGACCTCAAGAAGGGGTTGATCGACCGCTTCCGCTCGCTGCCGATGTCGCGCTCGGCGGTGCTCGCCGGGCGGACGGTCGCGGACGTCGCGACGAACATGCTGTCGCTGGCGGTGATGATCGGCGTCGGGCTGCTCGTCGGCTTCTCGTTCTTCTCGCCCTGGTACCAGGTGCTCGCGGGCCTCGGCCTGATGCTGCTGTTCGGCTACGCGTTCTCGTGGGTGTTCGCGTGGCTCGGGCTCGGCTCGTCGTCGCCCGAGGCGGCGCAGTCGATGGGCTTCATCGCGATCTTCCCGCTGACGTTCGCCTCGTCGGCCTTCGTCCCGGTCGAGTCGATGCCGAGCTGGCTGCAGGCGTTCGCCGAGGTCAACCCGTTCACGACGACGGTCGACGCGATGCGGGCGCTGTTCGTCGGCGCGCCGGCGGGCAACGACGTCTGGGGCGCGGTCGCGTGGTCGGTCGGGCTGATCGCCGTGTTCGCCCCGCTGTCGGTGCGGCGCTACCGCCGCGCGGTCAGCGCCTGAGCGATGGCGGCGGCGGCCGACGACGGGCCCGGGGGTACGGCCGGCGGACGGCCGCCGCAGGCGCCGCGAGTGACGTCCTCCCGCACCGTCTACGAGAACCGGTGGATGCGCCTGCGCGAGGATCGCTTCGTTCGCCACGACGGGTCGGAGGGGCTGTATGCGGTGGTCGACAAGGCGCCGGCGGCGGTGGTGATCCCGATCGACGGAGCCGACGCGGTGCTCGTCGAGCAGTACCGCCATCCGGTCGGCGAGCGCTTCTGGGAGCTGCCGCAGGGAGCGTGGGACGGCGAAGACGCGCCCGATCCCGAGCAGCTCGCGCGCGGGGAGCTGGCCGAGGAGACGGGACTGCGGGCCGGCTCGATGGAGCGGCTCGGGCGGCTGTTCTTCGCCTACGGGATCACCGGGCAGGCGTTCGACGTCTGGCTGGCGACCGACCTGACGCAGGGCGAGCAGGCGCTCGAGCCCGAGGAGGAGGGGCTGCGGGCCGGACGCTTCGCGCTCGCCGACGTGGAGCAGATGATCGTGGCCGGCACGATCGCCGACTCGGCGACGGTGGCGGCGCTCGGGCTGCTGCGGCTACGGCGGCCGGAGCTGCTGGCGGCGCGGTGAGGGACGCCGGCGCCTGCGTTGGTAGCGTCGGCGGCCTGGCATGCCCGACCGTTTCCCGCCCTCGCCGGGGGTAGTCTGAAGGCATGCTCAAGTCCTTCCTCAAGGCCAGCGCCGCCCGCCGCGGCGCCCGGTTCCTCCCCGGCGGTTGGGTCACGATGCTTGCTCTGAGTCCCCAGGGCCGGTCCGCGATCAAGAGCGGCTGGCGCGAGCTCCAGAAGCGCCGCCGGCGATAGCCGCCACGCGGACTACCGCTTCCGCCGCGACGGGCCAGGCGCCGCAGGGCGAGTCCGAGCGCCTGACCGTCCGCGGACTCGCGCCGCTGATCCCGCTCGGGGCGCTGGCGGTCGCGGCCGGCGGCGGCCTCGAGCTCGCCGGCCTGCCGAGCGGCTACCTGTTCGCGGCGCTGCTCGTCGGCCTGGGCGTGGCCCTGCTGCGCCCGCGCAACCGCATCGCGATCCCGCGTCCGGCGTTCTACGCGGCGCAGGCGACGCTCGGCGTGCTGCTCGGCACGTACCTCGACCCGTCGTCGCTGTCGGCGGTCGCCGACGACTGGCTGGCGATCGGGCTCGTGAGCCTCGGGACGCTCCTGCTGAGCGTCGCCGTCGGGGCGGTGCTGACGCGGTCCACGGCGCTCGACGACGCAACCGGGACGCTCGGAATGGTCGCCGGCGGTGCGTCGGGGATCGTGGCGATGGCCGACGAGCTCGGCGCCGACGCCCGCCTGGTGGCGTTCATGCAGTACCTGCGCGTGCTCGTGGTGGTGCTGACGATCCCGCTGATCGTGGCGCTCGCGTTCCCGGTCGGCGAGGGGCGGGTCGTCCCCGGGGACGACGCCCTGCTCGGCGAGCCGCTGGCATGGCTGGCCGTTCCCGCGATCGCCTTCGTGGGCGCGTTCGCCGGCCGGATGACCCGGCTGCCCGCCGCGACGCTGCTCGGGCCGCTGATCCTCGCCGGCACGATCTCGCTCTCGTTGCCGGTCGACCTGACCGTTCCGCCGCTCCTGCGCGAGGTCGCGTTCGGCCTGATCGGGCTCGAGGTCGGGCTGCGCTTCACGGTCGCGACCGTGCGGAACGTGGGGAGGCTGCTGCTGCCGGTGCTCGCCGCGATCGTCGTGCTGATGGCGGTGTCGTTCCTCTTCGCCGTCGGTCTGGCGGCCGCGACCGCCGCGACGCTGATGGACGGCTACCTGGCAACCACGCCGGGTGGCCTGTACGCCGTGCTCGCGGTCGGCTTCGCGGCCGGCGCCAACACGACGTTCATCGTCGCCGTCCAGGTCCTGCGACTGATCACGCTCGTGATCCTCGCGCCGTTCGTCGTTCGGTGGGTGGTGCGCCGGGTCGGGTGAGGCGGGGCGACGGCAGCGGCCGTCCTCCTACGCGCGCGGCTGGATGTTCTGGTTGACGCGGAACAGGTTGCCGGGGTCGTAGGCCGCCTTGATCTTCGCCAGGCGGTCGTAGTTGTCGCCGTAGCTCGCCCGCACCCGGTCGTGGCCCTCGTCCATCATCATGTTCACGTAGGCGCCGCCCGCCGAGTGAGGGTGCAGCGCGTCGAAGTAGTCGACGCACCAGCGGCGGATCGCGTCGGCGTTGGCCGGATCCGGATCGACGCCGGCGAAGACCGATCCCCAAACGGCATCGCGGTAGCCCCAGGCGGTGTCCGACGCGCCGACGTCGTGGACCGCCCCGTCGATCGGGTAGAGGTGCATCGTCGACTTCATCGTCGGCAGCTCGGGCCCGAAGCGGGCGTGCGCCGCGACCGCCTCGTCGGGGATCTCCCTGACGAAGTCGGCGCGCCAGTACCACTGGTCGCCGGGCGGGTACAGGCCGTCGAAGGCACTCTGCAACGCCGGCAGCGGCATCGGCTGGACGCCGTGCAGCATCGGCTCGGGCAGGGCGTCGAGCAGCGGGGCCATGTCGGCGGCGGCCTCCTCGGCAGTGCCGACGTGGCACCAGACGACCCCGCACGCCTTGCGCAGGTGAAGCTCCTCGGGGAACGGCGGCGCCGGCGGGACGGTGAGGTAGGCGAAGAAGCCGTTCAGCTCGCGCGGCGCGGCAGGCAGGAGCTCGCGGTAGGCGGAGAGGACCTCGGCTCCCTGCTCGGCCGGCCAGAGCGTCGGGCCGCCGACGATCGTGCCGATCTCGTGCAGGCGGAAGAGGAAGGAGGTGACGACCCCGAAGTTGCCGCCGCCGCCGCGGAGCGCCCAGAACAGGTCGGGGTTCTCGTCCGACGCGGCGCGGACGCGCTCGCCGCTCGCGAGCACGACCTCCGCCTCGAGCAGGTTGTCGATCGTCAGGCCGCACTTGCGGCTCAGGTGCCCGAGGCCGCCGCCGAGCGTCAGGCCACCGACTCCGGTGGTCGAGATGATCCCACTCGGCGTCGCCAGCCCGTGGGCGTTGGTCGCGGCGTCGACCTCGCCCCAGGTGCAGCCGCCAGCGACCCGCGCGGTGCGTCCGCCGGGGTCGACCTCGATGGTCTTCATGGCCGACAGGTCGAGCACCACGCCGTCGTCGCAGACACCGAGGCCGGCGCCGTTGTGGCTTCCGCCGCGCACCGCGAGCAGGACGTCCCGCTCGCGGGCGAAGGACACCACCTGCGCCACCTCTCCGGGATCGGCGCAGGTCGCGATCAGGCTCGGCCGCCTGTCGATCATCGCGTTGTAGACGCTGCGCGCCTCGTCATAGCCCGAATCGCCGGTCGCGACGAGGCGTCCGTCGAATCCCGTGAGCTCGCTGCGTGCGTCGCTGATGAGGGCGTCCTGGGCAGTCACGATTTCCTCCCGGTGATGGTCACGGCTCGTCCTGGCGAACCTACGGGCGTCGAGCGCCCGTGTCATGACCCGAGTTGACCCAATTTCGCCGCGGCATGCGGGTGAGCCCGGGCGGGCATGGTCAGGTCTGACTATCGTGGGTTCGTGGACGTTCGGACTCACGGGCTGCCGAGGTCGCTGGGGTCGACCGCCCGGCTCCCGTTCGTCGGGAGGGCCGCGGAGCTGGACGCGATCCGCACGCTCATGCCGGGCGCCGAGGGCGGGCGCCTCGTCCTGCTTGCGGGCGAGCCGGGAGTCGGCAAGAGCCGCCTCGTCCGAGAGCTCACCGGCGGCACCGAGATGGATGAGGCGCTGGTTCTGCACGGCTCCTGCGACGCGGCGGTGCGCGCAGCGTACGGCCCGTTCGCCGACATCCTCGACGGCCTCATCCGCGCCGTCGACGCCACCGAGCTGCAGGCGGCGCTCGGGATGGGAGGCGGCGAGCTGACGAGGCTGATACCCGACCTGCCGGCCCGAGCCGGTGAGCTGGCAGCGCCGGCCGCCGCCGATCCGGACACCGAGCGCCATCGCCTTCACACGGCGGTCGCCGAGCTGCTCACGAACGCCGCCCGCGACCGGACGGTGGTCCTCGTGCTCGAGGACCTGCACTGGGCGGACGCGCCGACCCTGCTGCTGCTGCGGCACCTGGCGCGCTCGGTCGCGCGTGCGCGCCTGCTGATCCTCGCGACCTTGCGCGACACGCAGGCGGATCGGTCGGAGGAGATCGCGGCGACGCTCGCCGACCTCCGCCGCTCGGACGATGTCGTGCGGATGCGCATCGAGGGGCTATCGCGCGACGACATCGCCGATCTCGTCCGCCACGTCACGGGCAGCGAGGGCGAGCTCGGCGAGCTCGCGGCCGCGATCCACGACCTCACCGACGGCAACGCATTCCTGGTCTGCGAGCTCTGGCGTGCCCTCGTGGAGACGGGGACCGTCGAGGTCGTCGGGAGCCAGATCAGGACGACGCGACCGCTCACCGAGCTCGCGACGCCCGAGAGCGTGCGCGAGGTGGTCAGCCAGCGACTGTCGCGCCTCGCTCCCAAGACGATCGACCTACTCGAGCTAGCCGCCGCGGCCGGGCCCGAGTTCGCGCTCGAGCCGGTCCGCCGGGCCGCCGGCCTCGCCGAGCCCGAGCTGCTCGTCGCGCTGGACGAGGCGGTGGCGAGCGGGATGGTCGAGGAGCTTCCCTCCCAGGGAGTGGGCTGCCGCTTCACCCACGAGATCGTGCGGCGGGCGCTCTACGACCGTCTCTCCCACATCCGGCGGGCGGAGCTGCACCTGCGCGTCGGCGAGGCGCTCGAGAGCGACGGCGCGGCGCGCGACCGCGTGCTCGCGGATCTCGCGCACCACTTCGGGCTCGCCGCCCCGTTCGGCGGCGCCGAGCGAGCGGTCGACTACAACGTCCGCGCGGCGCGGGCCGCAAGCGCCGCACTCGCCTTCGACGAGGCGGCGATGCGGCTGCGCACCGCGATCGAGATCGGCATCGAGAGCGCGCCCGAGCGCGCCGGCACGCTGCTCGAGCTCGGCACCGCCAGCCACCGGGCGGGAAGGGCGTCCGACGCGCTGAGCGCCTTCGTCGCGGCGGCGGCGATCGGGCGCGAGCTGGGCAGCGCCGAGCTGCTCGCCCGGGCGGCGATCGGCTACGAGGAGGCCTGCTGGCGCCCCGGGATCACCAACGGCGAGGCGATCGGGCTGCTGGAGGAGGCGCTGGGCGCGTCCGACGCGGCGGGCGACGAGCTGCGGATCCGCCTGCAGGCGGGGCTCGCCCGAGCGCTCAGCTTCCACGGTCAGCACGAGCCGGCGGCCGTCGTGCGCGGCGACGCGATCGCGTCGGCCCGGCGCCTGGGCGACGGCGACGTGTTGGCGAAGGTGCTGGTCCGCTCGTACTGGGCGCGCGGAACGACCCCGCTCGAGGAGATCCTCGAGATGCTGACCGAGGGAAGGGACCTGGCGGCCGAGCGGGGCGACGCCGAGACCTATACCGAGGCGCTGTCCTGGCGCGTGCCGACGTTCGTCGCCCTCGGCGACCTCGAGTCGGCGCGCGCGGAGGTCGAGGTCCTGCGCGACCTGGCCGAGGGTACGGCCCAGCCGTTCATGGGCCACGTCGCCGCGCACTATGGCTCCGCGCTCGCGCTCTGCGACGGTCGCCTCGCGGATGCCGAGGCGATGGCCGAGCGCTCGCACGACTTGGCGGCGCTGCTGACCGGGCGCGACGCCTCGGGTGTCTACGGGATCCAGATGTTCAGCATCCGCCGCGAGCAGGGCCGGCTGGCGGAGCTCGCTTCCGCGGTCGGCGTCCTCGCCGGCGACGCGGCGCGCGAGGGGCCATGGCGCCCCGGCCTCGTCGCCGTTCTCGCCGAGCTGGGCATGGAGCGCGAGGCGCGACGCGAGCTCTCCAAGCTCGTGTCCGAGGGCATCGACGGGTTCCGGGAGTCGCTGTGGCTGGCGACGCTCGCCTACCTGGCCGACGCCTGCGCCGCGCTCGGCGACGAGGAGATGGCGGCGATCGCCTACCCCGAGCTGGAGCCGCTCGCCGGGTCGAACGTGATGATCGGCCACGGGGTCGCCTGCTACGGCGCCGCCGACCGCTACCTCGGCATGCTCGCGGCAACGCTCGGCGAGGTCGAGCTGGCCGAAGGGCACTTCGAGCGGGCGCTCGAGAGCAACAGGGCGATGGGCGCGCCGACCTGGGTCGCCCACACCGCCTACCAGTACGCGCGCCTGCTGCTCTCCCGCGGCCGCCCCGGCCGCGCACGGGCGGAGGCCCTGGTCGGCGAGGCCGCCTCCCTCGCCGAGCGGATCGGCATGGAGGCGCTGCTCGGCAGGATCCGGTCGCTTGGCGTGGCCGCCGCGCCCGGCGGCGGCCTGCCGGCGGGTCTCTCCGGACGGGAGGCCCAGATCCTGGACCTGGTCGCCAAGGGCCTCAGCAACCGGGAGATCGGCGCCGAGCTGACGATCAGCGAGCACACCGCGGCCAACCACGTGCGCAGCATCCTGCGCAAGACCGACTGCGCGAACCGCACCGAGGCCGCCTCCTACGCGCACCGTCACGGCCTGGCCTCGGCGTAGCGCGGAATCCCGCGCTACGATCGACCGATGGCGTTGTACGTGATCGAGCGCAGCTTCGCCGAGCAACTCGATCTCAGCGACGAGGACGTCGAGCTGATCGAGGAGATCAACGGCGACGAGGGCGTCCGCTGGCTGTTCTCGTTCCTGAGCGCCGACCGCCGTCGTACCTACTGCCTCTACGAGGCGCCGTCGCCCGACGCGATCGTCGCCGCCGCCCGCAAGGCCAACGTCCCGGTCGACTCCGTCGTCGAGGTCAGCCCCGGCACGCCGATGTTCTCGGACAGGCTGCGCGACTGGGCCGACGCCGTGCCGCGCTGAGCCCCGTCGGGCCGCTCGGACCGCTGATACCCTTGCAATCCTTCCTTCGCGGGGAGCCCGGCAGCTCCTGGGCTCCAGAACTGCGAAGCCCCCACTTGCGCCCGTAGCTCAGCTGGATAGAGCGTCGGTCTACGGAACCGAAGGTCAGAGGTTCGAATCCTCTCGGGCGCGCTTCGGAAGTTCCCTGCAAATGGGCGGGGTTTGGGTCGGTCGGGGCCTGGCTTGGGGCGCGAAATCGGCCGAGTGGGCAACCAAGTGGGCAACAGCCTGAGCGGATGCGGGCCTTGCGCGGGTCTCGCGGTCCGCCTGGGTTCGCCGGGCGACCGACAACCATGTGGCCCCGGCGGCGGTTGCAACGCCCCGTGGCCCGGCACCGAAGGAACAGAGCCTTCGATGCACCGGAGATCCTCCCAGACCCCGCCAGCCGGGGGAGAGGGATCGCGGTGCGCGGGTTTCGGCGGTGCCTCGACCGAAGGGAGACGCACCGCCATGGCAATCAGAATCGACCGCGAGCAGCGCGACGCGATCTACAGCGAGATCATGGTCGACCTCAGCGGCACCGGCGACATCTGCATCGAGCTCGACCGCGGCGACCACCAGGCCGCGCGCCGCCACCGCCGTCGCTTCGAGGACGACATGCGGCTGCTCGACGACCGCGGCTGGGAGCCCGACTCCGACCCAGACCGCGACGAGTTCGAGCTGTCGATGCCGCCCGGGCAGCTGGCCCGCGCGCTGCGGTCGCTGACGCGCAACACCCGCGCGACGTTGCACGCCCACATCGTCGAGCCGATCGAGGAGCGCGAGCAAGCCGAGCGCGCCGTCGTCGCCCAGGACGCCTACGGCGACCTGCTCGCCCAGCTCGTCGGCGAGCAGGACACCGAGGGCAGGGGCGAGGGCGGCGCGGCTGGTCGCTGATCGAACCCTGGCGCGGTCACGCCGTCGACGCGTTCAGTCGAGCAGAGGTCCCTTCAGATTTGCGGGCCGAGACGCAATGAGGCGCTGACACTGTTCTCGAGACTGACGACGGCCTGGCGATCAGGCGAGTCGCCGACGCCTCAGCTCTAGCTGTAAGGACCGGCCAGGTTGTTCTCGGTCAGCTGGTGTAGGCGGCTGATCGGGGGCTGGTGGCTGAGGGAGCCGTGTGGTCGTCGGTGATTGTAGGTCCAGAGCCAGCCATCGAGCGCGGCTGTGCGCTCTGTGGAGTTGCGGTAGATCGCGCCGTAGGCCCAGCCGCCGAGCATTCACGACGACGCGGCGAACGCGCTTGACCGTTCGCCGGCCGGCGTGCAGCCGAGTCTTGATTCGCAACGGCAGCTGCCGCATCGCGCGGGCGCCGCGCAGCTCAGAGGCGCCGTCGGCGCCGAGGTTCACGTCGCTGAAGCCGGTTGGGTCGTCGTCGGAGAAGCCCAGGCCATCTACCTGCACACCGGGACGGGTCCGTCACTGGCGATAGCGGCTGCGTCGCGGGGATCGTAGCGGTGTGATCGGTCGGATTGAGATCAAGAGCGGCCTCCCTCTTCTCTGCTGCGCTCTCTGCTGATCGGGCAGTCATCGTGGATGTAGATGGGGTCGAAAACTTCCTCCCGCGATGGCGCAGCTGGGGGTTGCGAGAGCGCATCGCCGTGCGCCCGAAATATATCCCCGAGTAATGTTACGATACTCGGCGACCATGCGGAAATCAGCAGGTTCAGCCTTCGAGGCGGCTCATGTCCGCCTGTCTCGCGCCGCGGTGCTCGCTGAGCGCCCGGGAATCGTCGTGTTCGACGAGGACGCGAGCCAGCTTGACGAGCTGACCGGTTCCCGCCCTCGGAGTCATGCACTCCTCGAGCGGCTGGAGCGAGCCGGAAGGGTTCGGCGCGTACGGCGCGGGATCTATGTGCTCGTCGATGTCACCGGCGGAGTGCGCGTGGACATCCTCGACCTGATCGCAGCATCGACTCCCGATCCCTACCTTGTGACGGGCGGCCGTGCCTTGCAGTTTCACGGCCTGACCGATCAGCACTTCCGGCGGGTCCACGTCCTGACGGGGAGCCAGTTGCGGTCGTGGTCCTGGCGCGGCGACGAGGTCAGATACGTCCGAAGCCAAGCACCCCTGCGAGGTGGCGCAGCCCGAACACGCAAGACCCGCGCACGGGTCGCGACTCCCGCTCGCGCGATCACGGACAGCCTGAGCCATCCCCGCTGGGGCGTGACTCTGGCACAGGTAGTTGAGGCACTTGACGTGATGCTCACGCGCGACCCTGACTTCGCCGACCTTCTCGCCATTGAGGCGGCACGCCAGGACAACCACGCGCTGGCACGGCGGCTTGGGTTTCTCGTCTCCCATCTCGCGGGGTCGGACACCGCCAGACCGTTTCTCGCCCTGCTCGGTGATAGCAAGGCAGCCACGCTCCTTCAGGCGGGCACAGGAGCGATAGGCCCGATCAACACCCGGTGGCAAGTTCGCGTCAACGTCGATCTTGATCGGCTGCTCCAGCATCGCGAGGTCGGCTGATGACGGTCTTCACGCCGGTGCGGCGGATTCGGAACGAGTTCGAGCTGCAGGATCTAGTCGACTCACTCGGTCGCGACTCGGCGCTCGTCGAGCAGGACTTCGCCCTGATGACGATCGCCGCGGGCCTCGTCGCCGAGTACGGCGACGCGCTCTGCTTCAAGGGCGGGTTCGTCCTGCGCCACGTCCACGGCCACGAGCGCTTCTCCAAGGACATCGACGCGACTCGGATCAACCCGCCGAAGAACAAGCTCGACTCGACAGACGTCGCGAAGGTCATCCGCGACGCCGGCATGCGCAACCTCCTGACGCTCGCTCCAGGAGCGCCCACGACCGACTCTGGACGCAGCATGGACTTCGACCGCATCCAGTACACCGGACCGCTGGGCTCGGGATTCGTGTCAGTGGAGGTGAGCTACCGAGAGGACGTCGTCGAGGAGCCGGAGCTAGTCGAGGTCGGCGAGCCGTACTACGAGCCGTTCTTGATCCCGGTCATGCAACTGGTCGAGATCGTCGCCGAGAAGCTCCGTGCTCTCGCGCAGCGAGATCGTCCCACCGACCTCTCCGATCTGGCGATGATCCTCGCCACCGCGACCATCGACGAGCCGCGCGTGCGCGAGCTTGTTGTCAAGAAGTTCGAGCTCGTGAAGCCGGGCAATCACCGAGCCCGTATCGAGGAGACCGTTGTGCGGCTGGGCGGCCAGTACGACAACGCGATCAGCGCCGTCGCACCCGACGCCCCCGCCTACGACGACGTCGCCAAGATCGTCCTTGACAAGCTGGCGTCACTGGTGCCCTGATCGACGGCATCAGCATCAGCGGTGGGCTACAAATGGGCAACAGCCCCCACAGAATCCCAACGATTCCCAACGAACTCGCCCCCGCGAAAACCGCTCTAGAACCGCTTCCAACGCACTCCCACGCCCCCCACGCCGCGCCTACGGAACCGAAGGTCAGTCTGTTGCCGCGGGTCGGGACCTGCGAGCGTCGTGCCCGTTCGCCTCGACCCGGAGCTGCGAAGCGCGCTCGCGGAGCCAGCCGCCGGCTGCTGAGTCGAGCGGCGCTCCGTCCGCTGGTCGCCGTACCGTCGCCGCGTCGGATCGCAAGGGAACGAGCGAGGAGATGTCGATGGTCGCGCTGCAGGTCCAGGTCAAGCTTCGAGGAGTCTCCAAGCCGCCGGTCTGGCGGCGTCTTCAGGTTCGCGCCGACATGACCCCCGATCTCCTTCACGAGACGATCCTGGCCGCCTTCGGCTGGGCCGGGCACCACATGCACGTCTTCGAGAGCGGCCCTGACCGGTTCGGGTCGCCCGACCCCGACCTCGGCCTCGACGACGCCTCGGCATTCGACCCCGGCGCGGGCATCCTGAAATAGGCCCTGAGATCGCGTGAGCAGGCTGCTTGAGCGGGAGCGCGAGCTGGCCGAGCTCGACGCGCTCGTCATGGAGGCGCGCGCCGGCGCAGGGCGCCTCGCGGTCATCGAGGCGGCCGCCGGGCTCGGTAAGACGCGGTTGCTGGCGGTCGCGCGCGATGGCGGTCGAGAGGCCGGCATGCAGGTGCTGGCTGCGCGCGCGACGGAGCTGGAGCGCGGCTTCGCGTTCGCCCTGGCGCGCCAGCTGTTCGAGCCGGCGCTCGCGGCGCTCGACGAGCCAGAGCGGCAGGCGCTGCTCGCCGGCGCGGCTGGCGCGGCGGGCGGCGCGCTTGGGATCACCCTAGACGGCGCGGCCGCCGAGCCGCCCGCTGACGCGTTCGCCGTCCTGCATGGCCTCTACTGGCTGACCGCCGGGCTCGCGGAGCAACAGCCGCTGCTCCTGGCGGTCGACGACGCGCACTGGTCAGACCCGGCGTCGCTCGACTTCCTCGGCTTCCTCGTTACGCGCCTGGAGGAGTCTCCCGTTCTGCTCGTGCTCGCTTCCCGTCCGGAGGAGGCAGGCGCCCGGAGGACCCTCGCGCGGATTGCGACCGACCCGCTGGCGCGGCGGCTCACGCCGCGCGCGCTCAGCCCTCGCGGGACCGCCGCGCTGCTCGTCGACGAGTTGGAGCGCGAGCCGGAGAAGGCATTCGCCGAGACTTGCCACGAGGTCAGTGGCGGTAATCCCTTCCTGCTCCGCGAGCTGGCGCGTACGCTCGCGGTCGAGGAGATCGACCCCGCGGCCGGGCAGGCGCCGCGCGTGCGTGAGCTGGCACCGGAGCGGGTGACGCGCACCGTGCAGCTGCGCCTCGCGCGCCTCTCGCCCGAGGCGCAGGCAATGACGCGGGCCGTCCTCGTGCTCGGCGACGACGCCGACCGCGGACTCGCAGCCGAGCTGGCCGGGCTCGAGGAGGTGGTCGCGGCGCGCGGAGCCGACGAGTTGCGGGGGGCCGCGATCCTCGACCCGGATGCGTCGCTGCGCTTCATCCATCCGCTCGTGCGCACGGCCCTCGACGCCGAGCTGCTGCCCGGCGAGCGCGGGGAGGCGCATGCGCGCGCGGTGGAGCTGCTGCGCGCACGCGGCGCGAGCGCGCAGCGGCTTGCGACGCATCTGATCGCGACCGAGGCGCGCGGTGAGCGCGCGACGGCAGCGACGCTGCTGGAGGCGGGCAAAGCCGCGCTGGCGAGTGGCGCCCCGCGCTCGGCGAGCGCCTACCTGACGCGCGCGCTCCGCGAGCCGGCGCCGGAGGACCTGCGCCCGCCGATCCTCGATTCGATCGTCGTCGCCGGAATCCGCGCGCCCGACTCAGCACTGTTCGCGGCGGTCCTGCCCGAGCTCCTGGACGAGCTGGAGCGCGATCCACGCGTGCGGGTCAGCTGGGGCATCAGGGTGAGCGTGTGGATGATCCTCAACGGTCGCGCCGACGCCGCCATCCCGTTGCTGGAGGGGGCAATTGACGCCGCCAACGCGCTGGACGACGCCGAGGGCGCCTTCCGCCTGGAGGCTCAGCTGAACCTCGTCGCGCAGCGCCCGCTGCCCGACGCGCGGGCGCGCCTTGCCCGGTACGTCGACAGGATCCCGGCCGACAGCGTAAGCGGCCGCCTCGCAGCGGCGCTCGCGTCGGAGTGGCACGCCTTCGACGGCACCGCGGCAGACGCGGTCGAGGTGGCACGTCGCGCGCTCGCCCGCGACGGGCGCATCTTCATCGAGCAGCCGGAGATGCTCGCGCCCGGCCGGCCGGTGCTCGCGTTGCTGCTCGCAGACGAGCTCGACCTGGCGCGGCGCGCGGCCGAGCAGGCGCTCGAGTACGCGCGGCGACGGAGCGCGACGCCGGAGCTCGTCGCCGCCTGGTGGATGAACAGCGGGGTCGCGTGGGCCTACGGCGACCTCGCCGCGGCGGAGGCGGACGCGCGTCAGGCATTCGAGGCCGCTCGGCTGGGCAAGCTGCGGTTCGCGGAGCTGCCGATGCGGGCGCTGCTTGCGACGCTGCTCGTCGCCCGCGGCGAGCTGGACGCCGCCGACGCGGAGATCGAGGCGAGCGGCATGATCGGAGACATCCCGGACGTCGTCTGGTTCGCGCCGTCGCTGTTCGCGCGCGGGCAGCTGCGCTTCGAGCAGGGGCGCTTCGAGCAGGCCGCGGCCGACCTCCTCCAGCTGGAGCGCCTCTCGACCCGGTGGGGGGTGATCGGCATGCCCACGCCGCCCGCGCGCATCTGCGCGGCGCGCGCGGTCGCCGCGGTCGGCGACCGCGAGCGTGCGCGCGAGATGGCGGACGCGGCGCTCGCCCACGCGCGGCGCTGGGGCGCGCCCACGCTCGTGTCCCATGCCCTGCGCACCTTGGCGATGGCGATCGACGGCGCCGATCGCCTCGCGGCGCTCGAGGAGGCGGTCGCCGTGCTCGACGGCTCACCGGCGCTGCTCGTGCGAGCGGAGGCGCTCGCCGACCTCGGCGCCGCCCGACGGCGAGCGCGACAGCGCGCCGATGCCCGTCCGCCGCTGCGCGAGGCACTCGAGCTGGCGCGGCGCTGCGGCGCCGCCGGCCTCGCCAAGACTGCGTTCGACGAGCTCGCCGCGACCGGGGAGCGTGTGCGCCACCACACCCCGATCGGCATCGAGTCGCTCACCCCGAGCCAGCGACGAGTGGCCGAGCTGGCGGCGAGCGGCATGACGAACCGTGAGATCGCGCAGAGCTTGTTCCTGACCGTCAAGACGATCGAGTCGCACCTGGCCGCCGCCTACGACAAGCTCGGCATCCGCTCGCGTCAGCAGCTGCCCGCCGCCCTGTGCGAGCGGGCCGAGGGCGACTCGCCCTCCTAGCGTCGGCAGGCGATCCTGGAGGCGACCACGTCGCTGCTCCGCTCGCCGGTGAGGTCGTGCAGGTAGTGCACCTTGACCCGGTAGCGCCAGCCACCCCTCGGGCACGACGTGCTGGCGACCAGCTTCCGTGCGTAGGGCTTTCCGCCGATGCGAAACCGTATCCCGGTCACCTGGATCGGCACACCGGCAACGACCTGGAGGCTCTTCGGCACACGGAACGTGTCGTGGTAGCGCCACCGGCCGCGCAGCTCCTTCCTACGGATGACGAGCGTCTCCTGCACCAGCGCGGGGTGGTACAGGGTCGTGTAGACGTAGAGGCGCTCCGCTCCGGCGTTGACGAAGACGAAGTCGGGCTTGGTGATCACCGTGTCGGCCCGCGCGGTGCCGGTGCCGGCGCCCATGATCGACTTCCGCGGGCATCCCTCCGGCCCGCGGCGATCCAGCGTGCGCTTCGAGCACTTGGCATAGTCGTCGCCGTTCCAGACGACGCCCCTGCCGACGAGGATCTCGGCGCCGGTGACGATCGGCGGGTCGAAGCCCGGCTCCGTCGCGACCTTGACCGTTGCGCGAAATGTGTGACCGCGCGGGCTGGCCGTGGTGCCGGCCTTGGTCGGCGTCGCCCTGACCTTGGCCTTGACGTCGGTTTGCGGCACATCCTGGGCCGACGCGGGCGGCACGACGGCCGCACCGGTCACCGCCGCCACGGCCAGGAGGGTCGAGCATGTTCGAATCTTCACGGCATGCTCCTTTCGGTCAGGCGCACGCTCGGCGCCGATACGTTCGTCACTTCGTGCAGCGGATGCTGCCGTCGAAGGTGTCCCGGCCCGCCTTGCCCGTCGCGAACAGGTAGTGAACCGTCGCTCGATACCGCCAACCGCCCTTTGGGCAGGAGCTCGAGGTGATGTAGTCGCGTGCGTAGCGCTTGCCGCCGATGCGCATCTTGGCGCCGGTCACCTGGATCGGCACGCCGGCGACGACCTGGAGGCTCTTCGGCACACGCAGGCTCTCCCGGTGGGCCCACCTGCCGCGCGCCTTGGTCCTCTTCACCACGATCGCCTCCTGCACCAGGGCCGGGTTGTAGAGCGTCGTGTAGGCGAATGTCCGCTTCCATCCACCGTTGAAGAAGACGACGTCGGCATGGACCGCCACGGTGTCCGCTCGTGCCGTCACTCTCGCCTGGCCCATGATCGACCTCCTCGGGCAGCCCTTCGGACCCTCGCGGTCGAGCACCCGCTTGGTGCACTTGGCGTAGTCGTCGGCGTTCCAGACGAGTCCCTTGCCGACCAGGATGTCGACGCCGGTGACGACCGGCCGCTCAAACCCCGGCTCGCTGTCGATCCTGGCGGTGGCCTTGATCGCCAGCCCGCGCGGGTTGCGCTTGGTGCCCGCCTTGCTGGGCGTGGCCGTCGCCTTCGCCGACAGCTTCGTGTCGGGCACGCCATCCTGGCCCGCCGCCGGCGCGACGCCGAGCCAACCGATCAGCACCACCGCCGCCGCGATCAGCCACAAGGCTCTGTGCACCGTCATGGGACTCTCCTTCTCGCCCGAGCTGCTCGGCCTCGATTGAATGCTCATGGCTCGAGCTTGCCGGCACGCCGCGGGCATCGCTACGGGGCAAGCACCCTGAAGTCGACCCTGAACTGCATGATCGAAGCCAGGGATGTGCGTACGGCCCCTCGGAACCCGCTGGCGTGGGGTTCAGCTGCCGACGTACGCCGCCAGGTGCTCGCCCCGGCTCGTCGAGGACGTAGACGTCGGGTGGGCGGGACGGTGTCCCCATGTGGGTGGCCAGCTTCAGCCGCTGCCGCTCCCCGCCCGAGAGCATGGTGAGCGGCTGGCCGAGGGTCAGGTCGCGCTGGACGCCGCCGACCCAGGTCTCGACCGGGGTCGTTAGCCTGCGCGGCCGTGGCAACCGTCGCCTGGATCGCCTTCACGCCCGTCAAGGGGCTGCGGCTCCATCAGGTCGACGAGGTCGAGTTGGCCGCCGACGGGGTCCCCGGCGATCGCGCGTTCTTCCTGGTCGATTCGGAGAGCCGCATGGTCAGCTCGCCGCGACTGGGCGCGCTGGTGGCGGTGACGGCGGCCTGCGACCCCGATCGCTCGCTGCTGCGCCTCACCTTTCCGGACGGCAAGGAGGTCGCCGGGGAGGTCGTGCTGGGCGAGCCGGAGGCGGTCGGCTTTCGCAAGCACCGACTGAACGTGAGGCCGGTGCTGGGAGCGTTCTCGGAGGCGCTGTCGGAGCACGCCGGCAAGGCGTTGCGGCTGGTCGCGTCGCCGCCCGGGCGGTCGGCGGTCGATCGCGGTCCCGGGGGGACGGTGACGCTGCTCTCGCTCGCGTCGCTCGAGCGGCTGCGCGAGCAGGCCGGGGTCGCGGCGCCGGTCGACCAGCGCCGCTTTCGGATGACCTTCGGAGCCGACGGGCTCGACCCGCACGGCGAGGACGACTGGATCGGCCACGTGGTGCGGATCGGCGAGGCGCTCGTGGCGATCACCGGCAACGTCGGCCGCTGCGTGCTCACCACGCGCAACGCCGACACCGGGGTCGTCGACTTCAAGACGCTGCATCACCTGCGCGCCTACCGCGACGGGGTCGAGACCAGCGAGGCGCTGCCCTTCGGCGTGTACGGGCGCGTCGTCGCGCCGGGCCGCGTCGCGGTGGGCGGCCCGATCGAGCCGGTCCGCGCGCCGGCCGGTGCCGGTCGGCGCTGATCGTGCGCGCCTTCCTCACGCGCCGGTTCGTCGGCTAGGGCATCGACGCGCTCGGCGCCGGCGCCTACCCCCGAGCGGCGGGAGCGGCGAATGCCTGCGGTCGGCGATGGCGCGCGGGCAGCAGGCGGACATGCATGTGGTCGTCGTGGTGGACCAGCGTCTGGACGCGGCGCGGCGGGCCGGTGAGTGGTGTCGCCGGCCCGACGAAGACGTAGCGCGCGCCCGCGCGGACGAAGCGCGTGACGAGGTCCTGCGCGAGGGCGAGGTCGATCCGGTCGACGCGGCGCGGGGCGATCTCGCGGCGGTCGAGGCGGGGGTAGTAGATGTCGACGTCGAGCCCGTTCTGGTGCGAGGCGTGGCCGAGGCCGCCGAAGCGGGGGCCGAAGTCGCCGCCGCGGGGGCGGCTGAGGTCGCCGATCGTCAGGCGGGGGGCATCCGGGTTGGCGGCGCGGTGCTCGCGGGCGACGCGCAGGATCACGCGCAGGAGGCGGCGGGTGCCCCAGCGGCGCCAGTGGCGGTTGGGCGTGGTGCGGTGGATCGGGTCCCAGGTGACGAAGTCGCGGCCGGCGTAGGGAAGGCGGACGCCGTGGAGGAGGCGGCCGGCGAAGGGCTCGCCGAGCGCGCGTGACGAGCGCCAGCGGACCGGCGGCCAGCGGCGCTCGGGCTGCTCCGGCTCGGACTCGGGAGCAGGGGGCTCGGTCGTGGTCGGTGGTGCCGTCGCATCGTCCGAGGCGGATCTGGCATCCGGCGGTCGTGGGTTCGCGGCGGGCTGCTCCGACTGCGCGCGGCTCGCGTCGGAGACGAGCACGCCGGCGAGGACGCCGAGCGCGGCGGTCAGGGCGGCGATGGCGACGACGGTGCCGTGGCGCACAGAGCCAGATGTTTGCGGGTCCACGCGGAGAAGTACGCCGACGGCGGCGCGTCAGGTCCCGCCGGTTCTAGGAGCTCAGGGCGCGGCCGTAGTGGCGCTCGTAGTACTCGCGGTACTCGCCCGAGCGGATCGGGGCCCACCAGGGCTCGTTGTCGCGATACCAGGCGACGGTTCGCTCGAGGCCCTCGGCGAAGTGGACCTCGGGCTGCCAGCCGAGGGCGCGGACCTTGTCGGAGGAGAGCGAGTAGCGCAGATCGTGGCCGGGGCGGTCGGTGACGTGCTCGATCAGCGACTCGTCGCGGCCGGTGAGGTCGAGGATGCGATGGACGACCTCGACGTTCTCGCACTCGTCCGGGCCGCCGACGTTGTACGCCTCGCCGGGCTCGCCGCGCTCGAGGACGGCGTGGATCGCGCGGGCGAAGTCCTCGACGTAGAGCCAGTTGCGCACCTGGCGGCCGTCGCCGTAGATCGGCAGCGGGTCGCCGTGGAAGGCGTTGAGGGTCATCAGCGGGATCAGCTTCTCGGGGTACTGGCGCGGGCCGTAGTTGTTGGACCCGCGGCAGATCACCGCCTCGAGGCCGTGGGTGTGGACATGGGCGGAGACGAGCAGGTCGCCGGCGGCCTTGGTGGCGCTGTAGGGCGACGACGGGTTCAGCGGCGAGGCCTCGGTGAACGAGCCGGACTCGATCGAGCCGTAGACCTCGTCGGTTGAGACCTGCAGGTAGCGGCCGACGCCGAGCTCGCGGGCGGCGGCGAGCAGGACGCTGGTGCCGATCACGTGCGTCGTGACGAACGGGTCCTGGCCGGCGATCGAGCGGTCGACGTGCGACTCGGCGGCGAAGTTGACGACCGCGTCGGCGCCCGCCATCGCCTCGCGCACGGCGGCGGGATCCTCGATGCCGCCCTCGTGGAAGCGGTGCTCGACGCCCTCGAGGTTCTCGCGCCGGCCGGCGTAGGTCAGCTTGTCGAGGACGGTGACGTCATGCCCGGCGTCGACCGCGAGCCGGACGTAGGTCGAGCCGATGAACCCGGCGGCGCCGGTGACGAGCAGCCTCACGCCGCCATCTTCGCGGATCGCTCGGCGAGGTAGGCGCGCAGGCCGTCGGGCCAGTCCGGCAGGTAGATCGCATCCGGCCACTCGGTGTCGAGCACCGACCACGGCGGACGCGGAGCGGGCCGGGGAAATACGTCGGTGGTGGCGGACAGCACCTGGCAGTCGACCTCGGCCGCGGCGAAGATCGCGCGCGCGAAGTCGTACCACGAGCAATGCCCGCCGGCGGTCATGTGGTGGACGCCGTAGGCCTCGGTCGCCGCCAGTCGCAGCAAACCCTCGGCGAGGTGGCCGGTGTAGGTGGGGGATCCGACCTGGTCGCGCACGACCGTGACCTGCCCCGTCTCCGCCAGCCCGAGCATCGTCTCGACGAAGTTGCGCCCGCCGGTGCCGAACAGCCACGACGTGCGCACGACGAAGTGGCGCGGGTTCGCCGCGCTCGTCGCCTCCTCGCCCGCGAGCTTCGAGCGCCCGTAGGCCGAGAGCGGGCCGACCGGGTCGGACTCGACGTAGGGCCGGGGCGTCGGCTTGCGGCTGCGTGTGCGCCGCCGGCCGAGCAGCCCGCGCCGGCCTCCCCCGCGCTCGCCGGTCGCGCCGCTGCCGGCCGCGTCGCCCTCGACTCCGGCGCCGCGGCCGTCGAAGACGTAGTCGGTCGAGGGCAGCACCACCGCCGCCCCCACCTCCGCGGCGGCCGCCGCGACGATCCCCGCCGCCTCGCCGTTGACCCGTGTCGCCTCCTCCTCGGCCTCCTCGGCGCCGTCGACGTCCGTCCAAGCCGCGCAGTTGAAGACGACGTCCGGCTCCGCCGCCGCGACCGCCCGCCGCACCGCGTCCCGGTCGGTCACGTCGACCGCCCGGTTGGCCCCGACGACGTCGTGGTGGGCCGCCTCCGCGGCCCGCACCACGTCGCGCCCGAGCATCCCCCCGGCGCCGGTGACCATCAGCCTCACCCGCCGAGGAATATCAGGCGGCGCGACTCAGAGCCGCTTGGAGAGCTCTTCGAAGCGCTGAGAGCGGGGATCGTCGGCTCCCAGGATCTGCTCCAGCCATCCGTTGACCTCGGAGCGGTCGGTCTCCGGCGCCCCGACCAGCATCTGCTCGATGTCCAGCCAGTCCTTCGGTCGACTGAAGACGGCCTTGCAGGTCATCAGATGCTCCGGCGCGAGGATCGGGATCGTCTGCCCGGGGCCGAACGGCGCCCGGCGCACCGCCTTGCGCATCGCCGCATGGAGATCGTGGTAGGCGTAGAAGAGGTCGACCGGGGTCGCGCCCCACCACAGCCGGCACTGCCCGTCGCGCTCGACCGTCTCCACGGGCACGTCGTCGCCGACCCCGAGCGCGGCAAGCTCGGGTTGCACCGCGGCGTGTTGGTCGGCGCCCGTGAAGACGTTGACGTCGATGTCGATCGTGGCGCGCGGCTCGGCGTACGACGCGAGCGCCAGCGCGCCGCCGAAGGCGTGTGCGACGCCCGCCTCGGTCAGGCGGCCGTGGATCGCGAGGACCTTGTCGGGAAGCGTCGGCTCGGTCATGCGGCCCGGTCCAGCCGCGGGAAGGGCTTGCGCGGGGCCTCAGGCCGGCCCTGCTGGAGGCGCTCGCCGAGCAGGAGCAGGTCGTACAGCGCCTTGCCCCGCTCCTCTGGCGTCGCGGTCAGCCAGGCCGCGCTCGCGCGGGCGTTGTCCAGCGACTCGAGCGGGGTGACGCCGCCGCCCGCGTGCGACTCGCCGCCAGACCGTGGGCGGGAAGGGGCGTCGCGGCCGGTCTGCGGGCGGAGGGGGATCGCGCCGCCTCGCCGCGCGTTGCCCAGGCGGACCGGCGGCGCGGCCTGCAGCGCCTCGACCAGGAGCTGACGAAGGATCGGGTGCGGCTCGCGGCCGGCGTCGAGCTCGCGCAGCAGGTCGCCGGCCGCCTGGTCGGCCGCGGCGAGGTCGACGGGCGCTCCCGCACGTCGCGCGGCGTCCCGGATCTCGTCGGCGGCAAGGGGTTTGGCGGCGCGCGAGCATGCGGTCTCGATCGCCGCTTCGGAGAGCGTTCGGAACGAGACGAGCGTGCGGCTGCGCGGCCCCTGCGGCGTCGAGACCGACTCGCGCAGCTCCCAGGTGCCGTTGCGTCGCGGAGTTACGTAGGCCATAGTGGGCAATATACCCACTATGGCCGGTCGAGAACCTCCTGAACGAACGCCGTCACGACGGGATGGGCGGGGTCGACGAGGTGGCCGCCCTCTACGGTCGCGGTGCGGGCGTTCGGGACGGCGGCGGCCATCGCGTCGTTGGGGTCGCGCAGCACCGGGTCCGAGTCAGAGGCGCCGACCAGGAGGGCGGGCTGCTCGATCGCCGCCAGCGCCGCCGCATCGACGTCGAGCCAGTCGCCCTCGAGGTCGGCGAGGGCGGCGGGACCGTTGTCGGAGATGACCTGTCGCGCCTGCTCGGGCAGCGACGACCAAGTGTCGTTGCCCATCACCGCCCTGACGAGCGTCTCGCCGAGGGCGCCGTCGCCCTCCCGGTCCGCCACCTCGCGCAGCCGATCGCGCAGCGCACGCGTCCACTCCTCCGCGGCGGGCAGCAGCCGGATCGGCGCGCCCTCGAGCAGCACGAGCGCCCGCACTCGCTCGGGGTGGCGCAGGGCGAGATCGGTCGCGACCTCGCCGCCGTAGCTGCGGCCGATCACGATTGCCGGCGCGGCGTCGAGGGCGTCCAGCAACGCGGCCGCGTCGCCGGCGTGCTCGGCGACGCTCGTCGGCCGACGCCGCTCGGGTCGCTCGCTGCGGCCGTAGCCGCGCCGGTCGTAGGCGATCGCGCGCCCCAGGCGCGCCAGCTCGGCGACCGCGTCGCTCCACATCGCCGACGAGCTCCCCGCTCCGTGGATGCAGAGGATCGGCGTGCCCTCGCCCCGCTCCTCGCAGTGAAGGCGGACTCCGTTGACGACCCGCTCGCTTGCCGGCACGGCGTCAAGTCTAAGTCGTCGGTGCCGCCGGGCTTCGGCCTCGCCGGCTACGCCCACTGCCTCGCCGATCTGATCGAGGCGCTCGCGCTCGGGCCCGCCCATGTCGCCGGCCTCTCCTCTGCGGGGCTGACCTGACCGCGAGCGCATCGCGAGCCGCCGGCGATGCACGGCGAGCCTGCTCTACAGTCCGGCGGGTGCGCCGCCTGGCCGCCGCAGTTGCCGCGATGACGCTGATCGCCGCCCCGGCCGCCGCACGCGCCGAGCTGGCCGAGGCGCCGGCGGGAGTGGCGGAGATGCCTTTCGCGTCGCCCGTGGTGGGCGGGGACTGGCCGGACCCGGACATCACGCTGGTCGACGGGACCTACTACGCGATCGCGACGAGCGGCGGCTGGGCGCCGGTGTTCCCGATCATGCGGTCGACGGATCTGCGCGAGTGGGAGATCGCCGGATCTGTCTTCCCGCGCGCACCGCGCTGGACGCGCGACTCGTTCTGGGCGCCGGAGATGGCCGAGCTGCCCGGCGGCGGCTTCGCCGTCTACTACAGCGCCTGGCCGCGCCGCACGACCGGTCGCGGCCGTCCGCGCGGCGGCAGCCGCTACTGCCTCGGCGTCGCGACCGCGCCGTCGCCGCTCGGACCGTGGCGCGACCTCGGCCGCCCGCTGCGCTGCACCTCAGAGGGCGTGATCGACCCGACGCCCGTGGTCGAGGACGGCCGCCTCCAGCTCGTCCACAAGGCCGACGCCAACTCCGTCGACCGCCCGACGCCGATCCTGCTCCAGCGGATGAGCGCCGACGGCAGGCGCCTGATCGGAGAGCCGCGCCGGTTGATCCGCAACCGCGCCCGCTGGGAGCGGCGCGTGGTCGAGGCGCCCGAGCTGGTGCGCCGCGACGGCTGGTGGCACATGGTCTACTCGGCCAGCCTCTGCTGCGGCCCGCGCTGCACCTACGCGGTCGGCGCCGCCCGCGCCCGCCGCCTCGCCGGCCCCTGGCGCAAGCATCCCGGCAACCCGATCCTCCGCGGGGCCAACGGCTGGCGCTGCCCCGGCCACATCTCGATCCTCGACGACCACGTCGCCTTCCACGCCTACCGCTCCGGCGACCTCCTCGCCGGCCGCCAGATGCAGCTTGCGCCGCTCACGGTCGGCGCCGACGGCTGGCCGGCGATCGGTGACGGCCGCCCGGTCGGACCCTCCGCCGACGCTGCGCCCGGCCCGCTCGCCGGCGACTTCGACGAGGACTTCCGGGCCCTCGTCCCGCCTGGCACCCCGCAAGTCCGCATCGACGGCATCGGCGCCACGGCGCTCCCGGGCCACTGGCAGTGGCCCGTCACCCACCCGCCAGCCATCTGGCTCGACGCCACCGGCCTCACCCTCCGCGCTCCCGTCGCCACCGCCGCCCCGATCCGCCGCCGCAGCCTCCACCGCCGCCCCGACGCCGCCGTCCTGGCCCGCCGCCTCGGCACGGACCGCTTCACCGCCACCGCCACCATCGACCTCACCTCGCTCACCGGCCGCGAGAGCGCCGGCCTCGCCGTCACCCGCGGCGGCCCCTTCGCCGTCGGCGGCCAGGCGATCGGCATCTCGATTGCCGCGAGCCGCGATGGCGACGCCAGCGCGATCGTCTGGCGCCGCGCCGGTCGGCGCACGTCCAGGTCGACCCGCGCCGTCGACGCGACCGGCCCGCTCGTCCACCTCCGCCTGGTCGCCAACGGCCGCCGCTTCCGCTTCCACGTCAGCTCCGATGGCACGACCTCGTCACCCGCAGGCAGGGCCCGCCGCAGCCCAGTCGTCGAGACCGGCCGCATCGCCCTCACCACCGGCGGCCAGCGCGCCGCCACCGCCCGCTTCACCCACGCCACCCTCGTAGAGCGTCGCTAGCGCTCCCCCGCCCCCGAATCTCGAACGCTCATAGCCGCCCCATCCCGGCCAATCGTTCGAGATCCTGCAGCGACCCCCGACGAAAGCCGTCCCTCAGCCCCTGTCCTCGCGGGGCGAGATGGCCCGCGAGAGGAGCGTTAGGAACGGAGCTCCGTTCG
>JBBECV010000009.1:15123-139154 GCA_040881635.1 Thermoleophilaceae bacterium | reverse complement strand
TCAGCCGCCTACACCAGCTGACCGAGAACAACCTGGCCGGTTCTTACATCTAGAGCGCGAGTCGCTGCCCGCGCTCGGCCGCCTGGCTAGCGAACACGAAGCGGTCGAGCCGGTGGATCAGACCGGCTCGCGCGAGACGGCCGAGACCATCGGCCGCCGCGATCTCGTCGCCTACCTCGCGGGCAACCTCGTCGGCCGCCCGCAGGGCCGGACGGTCGAGCAGGAACGCGAGGATCGCGCCGTCGATCTGATCGTCGCGCTCGGCGGGCGTGGGGGTACGCTGGTCGTGCATGGGAGCTAACTCCTCCTGTGCCACGGCCGGGGCTGTTAGCGCAGCGCCCGGCCACTTTTGTCATGGACCCAACGAACCTAGGTACTGGAGGCGAGCATGCGCAACCGTTTCGCTAGCCGTTTCGCCGGAGCCTCCTAGGGCAGCCGCTTCGAGAAGCGCACGCGGCTGCCCTCCGCGGTCGAGCTCAGCTGGACCTCGTCCATCATCAGCGCGAGCAGCTCCAGGCCGCGCCCGCCCTCGGCCTCGACACCCGACGGCACCCCCGGCCGCGGCGTGAACGTCCCGGTGTCGCGGACCTCGAACACCAGCGCGCCGTCGTCCTCGAACGCCTCGAGCCTGATGCAGTCGCTGCGCGCCTGCGAGCCGTGCTGGATCGCGTTCGCGACGGCCTCGCTCATGGCCAGGCGCATCTGGTAGCAGCCGGCCTCGTCGAAGCCGGCGTCCAGCGCGGCCTGCCGCGCCCACTCGCGCGCTTCCCGCAAGCGGCCGGGATTCGCCTCGATCGTCATGGCGCGCATTTGCAGCAAGGGGTTCAGGAGCCTCATGTCGAGCTCGGTTCGTCGAGAGTCAGCGAGTGCTAGAACCAGTCTGCCCGGGCTCCGCCCAACCGAACCCCCTGTAAAGGACCTACGAACCGGTCTGGTAGGCCCTCAGGGCCAACGTGACGATCATCAGCACCCCGATCGTCATGATCCCCATCTCGGCGAGGGCGACCCGCCGAGCGATCGCGACCTGCTCCGGCCGCGTGAGCCCGTCGATGTCCTCGACGCCCTCGAGCTCGCGCTGCGCGACGCCGAGGCGCATGCCCTCGCTGACGAGCGTGATCACCAGCGGCGCGACGCCGTAGGCGGCATGGAGGCCGTCCGGCGCCTGCAGGCCGCGCGCGAGCAGCGCGAAACCGATGACCACCTGGATCACGACGGCTGCCTGCGCGAGCCGCAGCAGATGCCAGAACCAGACGGACGGGTCCTTGCGCAGCCACGCCACGCCGCCCCACGCCCCGGCAACCGAATTGGTGGCCAGGACGGCGATGCCGACGGCCATATGGATCTCGCTCAAGAAATTTTCCCGGGCGCAGCCGGCCGAGCCGGCTGCTTACGCGGATCTTCCCCGGGCGCAGCCGGCCGAGCCGGCTGCTTACGGCTAGCTCCCTTTCGCACTATGTAGCAATCTCGCACAAACCTCGTTATACATCCGTGCTCCGTGCTGAGCAGCTACCTCCCTGCCCTCGTCTTCCTCGTGCTCGGAACCGCCGTCGGCGTCGCCTTCACGATGCTCAACGGCCTGCTCGGCCCGCGGCGGCCGGGAAAGACCAAGAGCGAGCCGTACGAGTGCGGCCTGCCGTCGGACGTGCGCAGCAGCTTCCGCTTCGGGATCAGCTTCTACATGATCGCGATGCTCTTCATCCTGTTCGACATCGAGGTCGTCTTCCTCTACCCGATCGCCGTCCAGGTCGAGGCGTTCGGCGTCGCCGCGCTCGCCAAGATCGCGATCTTCGTCGGCCTGCTCGCGGTCGCGTTCGTCCATCAGTGGAGAAGGGGGGCGCTCGAGTGGAAGTAGTCCGCAGCAAGGTCGGCCTTGGCAGGGCGCAGCCCGGCGGCGACGACTTCCGCGCGCGCCAGCTGAGCGCCCAGCAGATGCTGCGCGGCGACCTCGAGGGCGACGACCTCCAGCGCTACGTCGAGGAGCGCGTGATGCTCACGACGCTCGAGAAGGCCCAGAACTGGGCGCGCCGCAACGCTGTCTGGCCGCTCGGCTTCGGCCTCGCCTGCTGCGCGATCGAGATGATCACCGTGATCGGGTCGCCGCGCAACGACATCTCGCGCTTCGGCGCCGAGGTCGTGCGCGCCTCCCCGCGCCAGGCCGACATGATCATCCTGTCGGGCCGCGTCTCGATCAAGATGGCGCCGATCATCCGGCGCATCTACGACCAGATGCTCGAGCCCAAGTGGGTGATCGCGATGGGCGCCTGCTCCTCGAGCGCCGGCATGTTCAGCAACTACGCCGTCGTCCAGGGCGCCGACAAGTTCATGCCGGTCGACGTCTACATCCCCGGCTGCCCGCCGCGGCCGGAGGCGCTGATCTACGGGATCATGAAGCTGCAGGACCAGATCACCAACGACCCCTCGCTCGGGTGGCGCGAGCGCTACGGGGCCGAGGGCACAGGAGAGCCAGTTGCCTGACGCGACCGGGCTCGAGCTCGTCGCCCGGCGCGTCCGCGCCGCGGTCGGCGACGACGCGGTGGTCGGCACCTCCTACCACCGCGAGCAGGCGATGCTCGAGGTCGCGTCCGCGCGCGTGCGCGACGTGCTGACCCATCTGCGCGACGCCGACGAGGAGCCCTACGAGCACCTGATGAGCCTGCACGGGGTCGACTACCTCCCCGACGAGCCGCGCCTCGGCGTCCACTACCAGCTGCTCTCGCGCGCGCGCCGCGACCGCCTCGGCGTCAAGCTGCGCGTGACCGTCGAGGACCCGGTCGTCCCGAGCGTCGTCGACCTCTTCCCGACGGCCGACTTCCAGGAGCGCGAGGTCTACGACATGTTCGGCGTGCTCTTCGACGGCCACCCCGACGCGCGCCGCATCCTGATGCCCGAGGACTACGAGGGCCACCCGCAGCGACGCGACTTCCCGGTCGGCGGCGAGCCGGTGCTGTTCACGTTCAACGAGAGCAAGTACCCGCGCTGGTATGACTGACGGCGGCCCGAACGCAGGCGAGCGGCCCGACCCGCTCGCCGCCCCCTACCGCGAGCGCGAGCGGTCGGTCACGCTCGAGCGCGTCGGCCACGGCGCGACGGACGGCGACGGCGACCTCGCGCCCGAGCGCGAGCTGTTCACGATCAACCTCGGGCCACACCACCCCGCCACCCACGGCGTGCTGCGCCTGCTCTGCACGCTCGAGGGCGAGCGCGTGCTCGAGGTCAAGCCGATCATCGGCTACGTCCACACCGGCATCGAGAAGTCGATGGAGACCCAGCAGTACTGGAAGGCGATCACGTTCGTCGAGCGGATGGACTACCTCGCCTACTACTCGAACGCGATGGTGTTCTGCAACGCCGTCGAGACGCTGCTCGAGGAGGAGGTGCCCAGGCGCGCCCAGTACCTGCGCGTGATCCACCTCGAGCTCAACCGGATCGCCAGCCACCTGTTCTGGCTCGGCACGTCCGCGCTCGACATCGGCGCGATCACGATGATGTGGTGGGGGCTGCGCGAGCGCGACTTCGTGCTCGACCTGTTCGAGATGTCGTCGGGCCAGCGGATGCACACGCGCTACTTCCAGGTCGGCGGCGTGGTCGACGACATCCCGCCCGGCTGGGAGCGCAAGTGCCGCGAGTTCCTCGACCTCTTCCCGGCGCGGATCGACCAGTACGAGGCGCTGCTCGACCGCAACGAGATCTGGCTGCAGCGGCTGAAGAACGTCGGTGCGCTGCCCGGCGACCGGCTGCGCGAGCTGGGCGTCACCGGCCCGCTGCTGCGCGCCGCCGGCGACCCGTGGGACCTGCGCAAGGCGATGCCCTACTCGTCCTACGAGGACTTCGACTTCAACGTCCCCGTCGGCACCGTCGGCGACTGCTACGACCGCTACCGCGTGCGGATGGCCGAGATGCGCGAGTCCTGCAAGATCATCGCCCAGGCGCTCGACGGGCTGCCCGAGGGGCCGTTCATCACGACCAACCGCAAGGTCGCGCTGCCCCCGCGCCACGAGCTCGCCACCTCGATGGAGGCGCTGATCCATCACTTCAAGCTCGTCACCGAGGGCTTCCGCGTCCCGCCGGGGGAGGCGTACTGCGCGGTCGAGTCCCCGCGCGGCGAGCTCGGCGCCTACGTGCTCGCCGACGGCTCCGCCAAGCCCGCGCGCGTGCACGTGCGCGACCCCAGCTTCGTCAACCTGCAGGCGCTCGCGGACATGAGCGAGGGCGGCCTGCTCGCCGACCTGATCGCGAACATCGCGATGCTCGACCCGATCCTCGGAGGGATCGACCGGTGAGCGCCCAGGACCGGACCGACAGCGGGCTGCCGCGGCGCAAGTCGCCGCTCGGCTGGGACGAGGCCGCCGATCTCGAGCAGCCGCCGGCGCCGATCCCGGAACCGGCCGAGACCGACGTTCCCGCGGCCCTGCGCGAGCGGATCGAGACGTTGATGGCCCGCTACCCCGACCGCCGCTCGGCGACGCTGCCGGCGCTCGACGCCGCCCAGCGCGTACACGGCTGGTGCTCGCCGGAGGCGATCGTCCAGGTGGCGTCGGTGATGCGCGTCACGCCGGCGTACCTGTCGTCGGTCGCGACCTTCTACGACATGCTGCGCACCGAGCCGCTCGGCAGCCGCTACGTCTACGTCTGCACGAGCGTCGCCTGCCACCTGCGCAACGCCAAGGCGGTCCACGACGCGATCGCCGACGAGGCGCGCGAGCAGGGGCTCGAGGACGTCGACATCCGCGAGTTCGAGTGCCTCGGCGCCTGCGACATGGCGCCGATGGCGTCGGTCGACGGCCGCTACGTCGGCCCGCTCGACACCGGCGACGCGAAGGAGCTCGTCGCCGCGCTGCGCGAGAACCGCGAGGTGCTGCCAGGGCGCAGCCTCTCCGACCGCGGCTTCGAGCTTCCTTGGGCCGAGCGCGGCGAGCATCCGCCCGCCCAGCCCGACGGCCCGCCGACCCCTCCGGAGACGAAGGCGCCATGAGGGAGACGCTCGAGACCAGGATCGTCACCGCGACGATCGACACGCCGGACCTGCACCGGATCGACGTCTACGAGTCGACCGGCGGCTACCGCTCGGCGCGCAAGGCCGCGCTCGAGATGACCCAGGACGAGATCCTCCACGAGCTCGAGGCCTCGGGGCTGCGCGGACGCGGCGGCGCCGGCTTCTCGATGGGCAAGAAGGCGAGCTTCATCCCCAAGGGGTCGATGGACAAGTACCTCTGCTGCAACGCCGACGAGTCCGAGCCGGGCACCTACAAGGACCGGCTGCTGATGCAGCGCAACCCGCACCTGCTGCTCGAGGGCTGCATCATCGGCGCGATCGCCGCCGGGGCCAACCGCGGCTTCATATTCATCCGCGGCGAGTACGCGCTGCAGGCCGACATCCTCGACGCCGCCGTCGAGGAGGCCTACGCCAAGGGCTACCTCGGCGACGGGATCTTCGGCTCGGAGATCGGCTTCGAGCTCGTCGTCCACCGCGGCGAGGGCGCCTACATCTGCGGCGAGGAGTCGGCGCTGCTCGACGGGCTCGAGGGCAAGCGCGGCAACCCGCGCCTCAAGCCGCCGTTCCCCGCCAACCAGGGCCTCTACCAGGGGCCGACGCTGATCAACAACGTCGAGACGCTCTGCAACACGCCGATCGTCCTCGAGAAGGGCGCCGACTGGTACCGCCAGCACGGCGTCGGCAACTCGACCGGCACCAAGCTCGTGTCGGTGTCCGGCAACGTCCAGCGGCCCGGCAACTACGAGGTCGAGCTCGGCGTCACCGCCCGCGAGATCGTCTACGGCCTCGCCGGCGGCCCGCTGCCAGGGCGCGAGATCAAGCTCTGGTTCCCGGGCGGCTCGTCGGCGCCGGTGCTGGCGCCCGAGGACCTCGACCGTCCGTACACGTTCGAGTCGATGGCCGAGGCCGGCTCGATGCTCGGCTCGGGCGCGATCATCGTCGTCGACGACTCGGTCCCGGTCGTCGGCGTCGCGCTGCGGCTCGCCGAGTTCTACCGCCACGAGTCGTGCGGCAAGTGCGTCCCGTGCCGCGAGGGCACGAACTGGACCGTGAAGATGCTCGAGCGCCTCGACGCCGGCGAGGCGACGCCGATGGACCTCGACATCGTCGCGAGCGTCCAGGAGAACATCATCGGCAACTGCCTCTGCGTGCTCGGCGACTCGATGGCGATGCCGATCGGCTCGATGATCGCCAAGTTCCGCCCCGAGTTCGAGGCCCACATCGAGGCGGCGCGCGAGCGGGCCGAGCACGACCTGCTCGCCGCCCCGGTCGACAGCGCCGCCGACCTCGCCGCCAGCGCCCACGCGGGACCGGGGGTCGGCTGATGGCCCGCCCGGTCAAGCAGGACGTCACCTTCGAGATCGACGGCCGCGAGGTCACCGCTCCGGCGGGCACGATGCTCGTCGACGCCGCCAAGTCGGGCGACGTCGAGATTCCCTACTTCTGCTACGAGCGCAAGCTCGGCCCGCCGGTCGGCGCCTGCCGCATGTGCCTGGTCGAGGTCGAGGGGATCCCGAAGCTGCAGACCTCGTGCTCGACGCCGATCAAGGACGGCATGGTCGTCCACACGACGACCGACCGCGTCAAGGAGGCCCAGAACGCGGTCGTCGAGTTCCTGCTGATCAACCACCCGCTCGACTGCCCGGTCTGCGACAAGGGCGGCGAGTGCCCGCTGCAGGACATCTCCTACGGCTGGGGCCTGGGCAAGTCGCGCATGATCGAGCCCAAGCGCCACTTCAAGAAGCCGCTCGAGATCTCGCCGCTGGTGGCGATCGACCGCGAGCGCTGCATCCTCTGCTATCGCTGCGTGCGCTTCTCGCAGGAGGTCGCCGAGGACTACCAGCTCGTCTTCCTCGAGCGCGGCGACCACACCTACGTCGGCACCCACGACGGCCGCCCCTACGTCGCCCCGTTCAGCGGCAACGTGATCGAGCTCTGCCCGGTCGGGGCGCTGACCTCGACCGCCTACCGCTTCCGCGCGCGGCCGTGGGACGTCGAGGGCGCCGGCTCGGTCTGCACCGGCTGCGCCGCCCAGTGCAACATCGAGTACACCGTTCGCGACGACGACAAGGTCCTGCGCGTGCTCGCGCGCGACAACGACGAGGTCGACGACGGCTGGCTCTGCGACAAGGGCCGCTTCGGCTACGAGTCGTTCCACTCGCCCGACCGCGTGCTGGCGCCGATGGTGCGCGACGGCGGCTACCTGCGCGAGGTCTCGTGGGAGCGCGCGCTCGACGAGGCCGCGAAGGCGCTGAAGCGCGGCGGCGAGCGCACGGCCGCGATAGCCGGCGGGCCGACGACGAACGAGGAGGGCTTCCTCCTCCAGCATCTGCTGCGCGACGGGCTCGGCTCGCCGCACCTCGACGCCGGCGCCGGCGGCGCACGCGACCCCGAGCAGGCGCGCGTGCTCGCGCGACCCGATCTGACCGCCCGCACGAGCGACGTCGACCACGCCGACGCCGTGCTCGTCGTCGAGCTCGAGCCGGTCGACGAGGCGCCGGTGCTCGACCTGCGCGTGCGCAAGGCGCGGCGCCAGAACGGCGCCCGCGTCGTGACGCTGACGAGCCGGCCGAGCGCGCTCGACGACCCGGGCGCCTCGCTCGGCGCGACAGGCGGCGACCCGGCCGTGCGCTTCGCCCCCGGCGCCGCCGAGGCGGCGCTCGCGGCGCTGGCGGCGGCGCTCGACTCCCCGCGCGCCGCGGGCTCCGTCGAGGACCTGGCCGCGAAGGCCGGCGCCGACCCGGCCGAGATCGAGGCCGCCGCGGCGGTCCTGCACGCGGCGCGCTACGGGCCCGACTCGACCGAGCCGCGCGACGGCGACGTCGTCGTCCTCTGGGGCGAGCGGGCCGCGCAGGGCGAGCGCGGCGAGCGGGCGGTCGACGCGCTGCTCGCGGTTGCCGGCGCACTCGAAGTCGCGGAGCGGCCCGAGTCCGGCCTGATCGAGATCCCGACCGGCGCCAACGGGCGCGGCCTGCGCGAGGTCGGCGTCTCGCCGGCGCTGGCACCGGGCCTCGCCGACGCGCCCACGCCCGGCACGGCCGCCGGCGAGATCGCGCACGCGCTCGCGGACGGCGAGCTGTCCACGCTGCTGCTGCTCCACTCCGACCCGTTCGCCGAGCTGGCCGACCGCCCGGCCTGGGAGCGCGCGCTCGACGGCGCCGACGCCGTCGTCGCCTTCGCGGAGTTCCTCACGCCCGGGCTCGAGCGCCACGCAACCGTCGTCCTCCCCGCCGAGTGCGCCGCGGAGAAGGAGGGCACGCTCACCCACCCCGACGGCCGCCTCCAGCGCGTGCGCCAGGCGATCCCACACCGCGGCTCGGTGCGGCCCGGCTGGCGCGTGCTCGCCGACCTCTGCGAGCGCGCCGGCGCACCGCCGGCGCGCGCGGGCGAGCCGCCGATCGCCGCGCCGATGGTGACCGCCGCCGTCACGGCGGCCGTCCCGTTCTACGCCGGCATCGCGCTCGAGCAGATCGGCGGACGCGGCGTGCGCTGGCAGGATCGCGAGGCGGCGTCCGCCGCTCCGGCGGCCGAGCTGCCCGCCGGCGAGCTCGAGGCGCCGCCGGAGCTGCCCGGCGGGCTGCGCCTCGGCGCCGTCCCGTCGCTGTTCGCCGCGCCCGCCGTCGAGCACTCGCCGACGCTGCGCTTCCTGCTGCCGACCCAGCGCGTCGAGCTCGCGCCCGACGACGCGCGGCGGCTGGGCATCGCGCCCGGCGACGACGTCGAGGTCGTGGCCGACGGCGACGCCACCGTGCGCGCCGTCGCGGCGCTGCGCCAGGCCCAGCGGCCCGGCAGCGTCTTCCTCGCCCAGGGCACCGGCGACGACGGCGCCAACGCGCTCACCGACGGCACGCCGAAAATCGTCGAGGTCCGCCCGGCATGACCGTCGAGTCGACGCTGGTGCAGATCGTCAAGGCGGTCGTGATCTTCGCGTTCGTCCTGCAGGTCGTCCCGCTGATCCTGCTGCTCGAGCGCAAGCTGCTCGGGCGCTTCCAGTCGCGCTACGGACCCAACCGGGTCGGCTTCCGCGGCCTGCTGCAGCCGCTCGCCGACGTGCTCAAGCTGCTGTCCAAGGAGAGCTTCACGCCCGCGACCGCGGTGCCGTGGATGATGGCGATCGCGCCGGTGATCGCGATCGTCACCGCGGTCGCGACGCTCGCGATCATCCCGTTCGGCCCGCAGGGCGCCTGGGGCGGCGACCTCGGCCTCTACGGCATCGACGTCCCGATCGGGCTGCTCTACTTCCTCGCCTTCGGCTCGCTCGCCTTCTACGCGCTCGTGCTCGGCGGCTGGGCGTCCGGCTCCAAGTACTCGTTCCTCGGCTCGATGCGCTCGGCCGCGCAGCTGATCTCCTACGAGGTCGCGATCGGGCTGTCGCTGCTCGGCGTGGCGATGATGGCCGGCTCGCTCTCGTTCGTGGACATCGTCGAGGCGCAGGGCTCCGGCGAGAAGGGCATCTGGTTCGTCGTGCCGCAGTTCGTCGGCTTCCTGGTCTTCATGGTCGCCGGCTTCGCGGAGACCGCGCGCGCGCCGTTCGACCTCCCGGAGGCCGACGCCGAGATCGTCGCCGGCTACAACACCGAGTACGGCGGGATGCGCTTCGGCTCGTTCTTCATGGCCGAGTACATCGAGGTGATCGTGATCGCCGGCGTCGCCACCGCCTGCTTCCTCGGCGGCTGGCACGGCCCGGGCCCCGAGGCGCTCGCGCCGCTGTGGGTGCTGGCGAAGATGTTCCTCTTCGTCGTCCTCTTCATCTGGATCCGTGCGACGCTTCCGCGCCTGCGCTACGACCAGCTGATGTCGTTCGGCTGGAAGGTGCTGATCCCCCTGGCGACCGTGAACGCGCTCGTGACCGCGATCGTGCTGGTGGCGTGAGACCCGATATGAGCTACGAGAGCAACTACGACCTCGCCGACGACGTGATCGCCGTCCAGCGCGGCCCCGAGCCCGGCGGGCTCGGCGGCGCCTACCGCACGTTCGGCGCGACCCTGCGCGGGCTGCGGACGACGCTCGGGCGGCTGGCCGAGAAGCCGGTCACCGTCGAGTACCCGGAGGAGAAGACGCCCGTCTACCCGCGCTTCCGCGGCCGCCACCGGCTCCAGCGCTTCGAGGACACCGGGCTCGAGAAGTGCGTCGGCTGCTCGCTCTGCGTCGCGGCCTGCCCGGCCGACTGCATCCGCGTCGTGGCGGCCGAGAACACGCCCGACAACCAGGTCTCGGCGGGCGAGCGCTACGCCGCCGTCTACGAGATCAACATGAGCCGCTGCATCTTCTGCGGCTACTGCGAGATCGCCTGCCCGTTCGACGCGATCACGATGGGCCACGACTACGAGCTCGCCGACTACAAGCGCTCCGACCTCATCTTCACCAAGGAGATGTTGCTCGCCGAGCCGATCGAGCGCACGCCGCTGAGGCGCGAGGGCGAGTAGAGGGGCGGCCGTGCTGTTTGAGCAACTGCTCTTCTTCGTCGCGGGCGGCGGCGCGGTCGCCGGGGCGCTCGGCGTCGTGCTGCTGCGCAACCCGTTCTTCAGCGTGCTCGCGCTCGTCGCGCACCTGATCTCGCTCGCGGTGCTGTTCCTGCTGCTGAGCGCCGCCTTCCTCGCGGCCGCGCAGGTGGTCGTCTACGCCGGGGCGGTGATGGTGCTGTACGTGTTCGTGGTCGCCTACGTCGGCGGCGCCGACGAGGACCTGCGCCCGCGGGCGGGCGGCGTCGCGGCCGTGCTCGGTCCCGTGTTCGCCGTCGTCCTGCTGGTCGAGCTGACGATCGCGATCGTCGGCTCGTCGCTGTCGGCGCTCGACACGCGCGGAGCGGAGATCGGCGCCGGCTTCGGCTCGCCCGGCGAGATCGGCGCGCTGCTGCTCAACAGGTTCCTGATCGTGTTCGAGGCGGCGTCGTTCCTGCTCCTGATCGCGGCGATCGGCGCCGTCGTGCTGGCGGCCAAGCGCCGCGGCCTCGACGACCCCGACGACGTCATCTCGGTGGCCGAGCTCGCACGCGGCGACGTCGGCACCCAGAAGGAGGCGATCGGCTAGTGGACATCGCTTGGTTCGTCGTCCTCTCGGCGTTCATCTTCTGCATCGGCGCCGCCGGCGTGCTGACCCGCCGCAGCCCGCTCGTCGTGCTGCTCTGCCTCGAGCTGATGCTCAACGCCGGCAACCTCGCGCTGATCGCCTTCGCGCGCATGGTCGGCAACCAGGAGGGCCACGTCTTCGCCTTGATCGTGATGGTCATCGCCGCCTGCGAGGTGGTGATCGGCCTCGGGATCATCGTCGCGATGTACCGCCGGCGCCTGCCGATCGACGTCGACTCGATGAGCGAGCTGCGGGGATGACCGCCACGTCCTGGGGTTGGCTGGTGCTGGCGTTCCCGCTCGCGGGGACGGTCGTCTGCGCGCTCGGCTGGCGCGCGCTACCGGGGCGCGCCGCGGGCTGGATCGGCAGCCTCGCGATCGGCGCCTCGTTCGCCGCGGCGATCGCGATGCTGCTGGGGCTGCTCGACCGCTCGGCGGAGGAGCGCTCGATCGTCGACAGCGCCTATACGTACGCGTCGACCGCGGGCTTCGAGGTCGACATGGCGATCCTCGTCGACCCGCTGTCGGTGCTGATGTGCCTCGTCGTCACCGGCGTCTCGTTCCTGATCCACGTCTACTCGGTCGCGTACATGGAGTCGGACCGCGGCTACCCGCGCTTCTTCGCCTACCTGAACTTCTTCGTCTTCTCGATGCTGCTGCTGGTGTTGGCGGCGAACTTCGTCGTGCTGATCGTCGGTTGGGCGTTCGTCGGCGCGGCGTCCTACCTGCTGATCTCGTACTGGTACCGCCGCGCGACGGCTACGGCCGCCGGGATCAAGGCGTTCGTGATCAACGTGATCGGCGACGTCGGCCTCGTGATCGGCGCGTTCCTGCTCTTCGACGCCACCGGCGCGCTCGACTACGCGACCGTCTTCGGCCAGGCGCCCGGCGTCTTCGAGGTCAACGACGGCCAGCTCGTCGCCGCCTGCGTGCTGCTGCTCGTCGGCGCGTTCGCCAAGTCGGCCCAGATACCGCTGCACACCTGGCTGCCGGACGCGATGGAGGGCCCCACCCCCGTCTCGGCGCTGATCCACGCGGCGACGATGGTGACGGCCGGCGTCTACCTGATCGCGCGCATGCACCCGCTGTTCGAGCTCGCGCCGGCCGCCGCCGACGTCGGCGCGATCGTCGGCGCGCTGACGCTGCTCGTCGCCGCGACGATCGCGCTCGTCGTGACCGACCTCAAGCGCGTGATCGCCTACTCGACGATGTCGCAGATCGGCTACATGGTGCTCGGCGTCTCGGTGTTCGCCTACAGCGCCGGGATGTTCCACCTGATGACGCACGCCTTCTTCAAGGCGCTGCTGTTCATGGCCGCCGGCTCGGTGATCGCGGCGATGGCCGGCGAGCAGTCGCTCGACCGGATGGGCGGCCTGCGCAAGGCGATGCCGTTCACCTACGCGGCGTTCCTCGCCGGGGCGCTCGCGCTGGCGGCGTTCCCGTTCACCGCCGGCTTCTTCTCGAAGGACGAGATCCTCGCCTACACGCTCGACCGCGGCGGCCTCTACGTCGTGCTCGCCGGCGTCGGCTACCTGGCCGCGCTGATGACCGCCTTCTACGCCTTCCGGATGGTCTTCCGCGTCTTCCACGGCGCCCCTTGCCCGGAGGCGATCGAGCTCGAGGGCGGCTTGCTGCACCACGCCGATCCGGTCAACCCGGCGACCGGCGAGCCCGAGGACACCGGCGCCGGCTTCCCGGGCCCCGAGCACCACGTCGCCGAGCGCTCGTGGCCGATGAAGGCGGCGATGGCGCCGCTCGCGCTGCTCGCGCTCGGCGCCGGCGTGCTGCAGGTCCCCGGCATCACGCACATGCTCGAGACGTTCCTCGAGCCGACCTTCGCCGGCTCGGCCTTCGTCCACGAGGGGCCGAGCGACTCCGCCGAGTACGCGGGGATGCTCGCCGGCGGCGTGATCTCGCTCGCCGGCATCGGCCTCGCGGCGCTGCTCTACCTGCGGCGCCGCGGCGCGACGCTGCGGCTGCGCGACCGGCTCGCCGGCGTGCACGACTTCCTCGCGCGCAAGTGGTACTTCGACGAGCTCTACGACCTGACGGTCGTGCGCCCGTTCGCCGCCGCCGGGCGCTTCGGCCGCACGACGGTCGAGAGCGCGTTCGTGCAGGGCACCCTGGTCGGCGGCACGGTCGGGCTCGTACGCGCCGGCGGCGCGCTCGCGCGGTCGGTCCAGACCGGCGCGCTGCGCGCGTACGCGGCGCTGCTGCTCGTCGGCGCCACGGCCGTCGTCCTCTACTTCCTGATCGGGGCGAGCTGAGCGATGGTCGACGTCAGCCTCAGCGTGCTGATCTTCCTGCCGCTCGCGGCCGCGCTGGTCGGCGCGCTCGCGCCGCCGCGCGTCGGGCGCTGGGTCGCGGTCGGCGGCAGCGTCGTCGCGCTCGCCTACGTGCTCGTGATCCTCGAGGACTTCAGCCGCGCCTCGGCGGCGCTGCAGTTCACGACCGACGTCGCCTGGATCTCCGAGCTCGGCGTGCGCTACTCGCTCGGCGTCGACGGGCTGAACCTGTTCCTGATCCTGCTGACGGCGCTGCTGTGGGTGCCGGCGATGGTCTGGGCGGCGCTGCGCGTGGCCGACCGCCCGCGGCTGTTCATGTTCCACATGGCGCTCGCCGAGACGGCCGTGCTCGGCGCGTTCTGCGCCCAGGACCTGGCGCTGTTCGTCGTCTTCTTCGACCTGATGCTGGTGCCGTTCTACTTCCTGATCGGCGGCTGGGGCCAGGGCGAGCGCGTCGCCGCGACGACCAAGTTCGTCATCTACACGCTGGTCGGGTCGCTGCTGATGCTCGCGGGCGCCGTGGCGCTCGGCGTGCTGACCGCCTCGGAGACCGGCAACGAGCTGACCTTCTCGATCCGCGAGCTCGCGCAGTCGCCGCTTCCCGCGGGCACCCAGAACTGGATCTTCCTGCTGTTCGCCGCCGCCTTCCTGGTCAAGGCGCCGGCGTTCCCGCTCCACGGCTGGGTCGTCGACACCTACCGCGCGACGCCGATCCCCGTCCTGGTCGTGCTGTCGGCCGTGCTGTCGAAGGTCGGCGTCTACGCGTTCCTGCGGATCGTGCTGCCGGTGATGCCCGACGCGTCGGCCACCTTCCAGGAGCCGATGCTGGTCGTCGCGGTGATCTCGATCCTCTACGGCTCGGTGCTCGCGTTCTCGCAGAGCGAGCCGCGGCTGGTCGTCGCCTACTCGTCGATCGCCCAGCTCGGCTTCATCCTGCTCGGCATCTTCGCGCTCGACGAACTCGGCGCCCAGGGCGCGCTGATGCAGATGGTCAACCACGGTCTGGTCGTCGCCGCGCTGTTCTTCATCATCGCCGCGCTGACCGCGCGCGCGGCCGGCTCGCCGTCGCTCGAGCAGATGGGCGGGATGGCGCTGCGCGCGCCGGTGCTCGCCGCGCTGTTCCTGATCGTCGCGCTGGCGACGCTCGCGATGCCCGGGTCGCCGAACTTCGTCGGCGAGATCCTGATCCTCTTCGGCGCGCTCGAGGAGCAGCTCGTCTACGCGCTGGTCGCCAGCGTCGGCGTCGCGCTCGCCGCGGTCTACGGCATCCGCCTGCTCCAGCGCTCGATGCACAACCGCGTCGGCCCCAGCGTCGAGGGCGGTGACCTCGGCCGCCTCGACCTGGGCGTGATCGCGCCGCTCGCCGCGGTGATCGTGGCGCTCGGCGTCTACCCGCAGCTGATCCTCGACCGCACCGAGGCGGCGACGACGGCGAAGGTGACGGCCGCCGCCGAGAGCGCGGGCCAGGGCGGACGCGACCGGCCGGCGATCGAGGCCCCGGGCGGACCGATCTTCGAGGAGCCCGGCGCCGATCCGCGCACCGAGCTCGATGGCGGCGAGAGCCACGCGGAGGTGTCGGAGGGCCGATGATCGACCTGCTCGCAGCCGCCCGGTCGCCCGAGATCGACTACCAGGCGCTCGCGCCGCTGCTCGCGACCGCCGGCGGCTCGATCGCCGTGCTGCTCGCCGGCCTGTTCGGCGGCCGCGCGGTCCAGCGCGTGCTGCTGCCGCTGGTGGCGGCCACGGCGCTCGTCGTGGCGATCGCCTTCTCGGTCGTCAACTGGGAGCCCGGCGACACCGCGCCGATCGTCGCGAACGCGCTCGCGATGGACACGCTGGCGCTGTTCATGTCGATGATCTTCTACGTCAGCGGCCTCGTGACGATCGGGCTCTCACTGCGCTGGGAGTCCGCCCGCGAGGCCGGCACCGGCGAGTACCTGGCGCTGCTGCTCGGCTCGATCACCGGCATGACGCTGCTCGCCAGCGCCGAGAACCTCGTCACGCTGTTCGTCGGCATCGAGCTCCTCTCGATCCCCCTCTACGTGCTGTGCGCCTCCGCCCTGCGCGACCGCCGCTCGCTCGAGGCGGGGCTGAAGTACCTCGTGATCGGGTCGGTCGGCTCGGCGACGCTGCTCTACGGCCTCGCGCTCGTCTACGGCGCGACCGGCAGCACCGACCTCGACGGCATCGCCGCCGCGATCGGCGGCTCGGTCGCGATCACCGACGCGCTGCTGCTGACCGGCATCGCGCTCGCGGTCGTCGGGCTGGCGTTCAAGGCCTCCGTCGCGCCGTTCCACCAGTGGACGCCCGACGTCTACGAGGGCGCCCCGACCCCGGTCACCTCGTTCATGGCCGTCGCCACGAAGGCGGCCGCGTTCGCGATCCTCCTGCGCCTGTTCGACCACGCCTTCCCGACGGTCCAGGCCGAGTGGGGGCCGGCGCTCGCCGCGCTCGCGGCGTTCACGATCATCGTCGGCAACGTCGCCGCGATCGGCCAGCGCTCGCTGAAGCGGATCCTCGCCTGGTCGGGCGTCGCCCAGGCCGGCTACCTGCTCGTCGGCGTCGTCGTCGGCACCACGCTCGGCATCCAGGCGACCGCCTTCTACCTCGCCGCCTACCTCGTCATGAACGTCGCGGCGTTCGCCGTCGTGATCGCACGCGAGCGCGTCTCCGAGCACGGCGACGACCTCGAGTCGCTGCGCGACCTCGCCCGCGCCGCCCCGCTCCTCGCCTGGCCGATGACGATCGCGATGCTCGCGCTCGCCGGCTTCCCCGCCACCGCCGGCTTCATCGGCAAGTTCTACTTGATCGACGCCGCCGTCGCGGGCGACTACGCCTGGCTCGGGATCGCGATCGTCGTCGGCTCGATGATCTCGCTCGTCTACTACCTGCGCGTCGTCGCCGTGATGTGGATGGACCGCCTCGAGGTCAAGCTCCCCACCATCCCACCCCGCTACGTCCGCCCCGTCGGCGGCTGGTCGCCCGAGGCCGACCCGCGCGCCCAGCCCGAGATCGTCGCGATCGCCGTCATCGCCGCCGCCGCCACCGTCGTCCTGGGGATCCTCCCCTCGCCGCTGTTCGACGTCGTCCGTGACGTCGGCACCTCGATCTCCGGCCTGCTCTAGGCGTATTGAGCGACCTTAGTTAATGCGGGATAAATCAACATAAGGTCTGATAAGGTCGCTCGAAGTGGACCCCTTCGAGAACCCCTTTCGCCCCGGAGCGGGCACCGCGCCCCCGGCTCTCGTCGGACGAGACGCGCTGATCGATCAGTTCGGCGTCTCGCTACGCCGGACTGTCGCTGGCAGACCGGGGAAGAGCGTCATGCCGACCGGTCTGCGGGGTGTTGGCAAGACGGTCCTGCTCAACCGCTTTCACGAGATCGCTCGTGACGAGGAGCTGCAAGTCGCATACATCGAGGCCCCGGAGAGCGGCGACTTTCGACGACTCCTGGCCACTCGCCTGAGGGCGATCCTGCTCGGCATGGACGAGGGACCGGTGTCGCGCGCCGTCACCCGCGCGCTCGGCACGTTGAAGTCGTTCGCCTACACGCTGCCGGATGGCTCATCCATCTCGATCGATATCGACGCCCTGCGAGGGCGCGCGGATTCCGGCGTCCTCTCCGAGGACATAACCGACCTCCTCGTCGCCACCGGCGAAGCGGCCAAGGACCGAGGCGTGGGCGTGGTGATAGCCATCGACGAGGTCCAATACCTGAGCAGCGAGGAGCTGGCGGCGATGATCACGGCGATTCACCGCACGGTGCAGTTGAGCCTGCCGGTGATGCTGGTCGGCGCTGGCCTGCCACAGCTGCCCGGTCTCGCAGGAGAGGCCAAGTCGTATGCGGAGCGGCTGTTCGACTTCCCACGAATCGGCTCGCTGGACTCGGACGACGCCAAGGCCGTCTTGAGCCTCCCGGTAGAGCAACATGGCGTCGAGTTCACCGGCGGCGCTCTCGAGCAGATACTCGACGCGACGGCGGGCTACCCGTACTTCCTGCAGGAGTGGGGCTATCACGTCTGGAACGTCGCGACGTCCTCGCCGATCTCGGCCGACGACGTGCGTGTGGCCGCCCCCGAGGTCCAACAGCAACTCGACGAGAACTTCTTCCTGGTCCGGATGGATCGCCTGACTCCCGCAGAGCGGGAGTATCTCCGCGCCATGGCGACCCTGGGCGCCGGTCCGCACCGATCCGGCGACATAGCGGCCGAGCTCGGGGTAAAGGTCGAGAGCGTTGCCCCACGGCGGTCAGGACTCATCCGGAAGGGCATGATCTACAGCCCCGCCCATGGCGACACGGCATTCACGGTGCCGCTCTTCGACGACTTCCTGCGACGAACCGCCCAGCCCTCCTGAGCATGCGCCAGCGACGTCGAGTGGTGCGCGCGTCACCCCGGCGGTAGGGTCAGCGAGCGGGACAGCGATCGAGGGAGTGGAGCGACGATGAACCTGGCGAGCACCCTGACCGACGCCGCCGACCGCGGCGGGAGCGAGGTCGCGTTCAAGCTCGACGAGGTCGAGTTGACGTATGCGGCGCTCGACGGCTCGGCCGCGCGGCTGGCGGGAGTGCTGCGCGAGCGCGGGGTCGACGCCGGCGACCGGGTCGGCGTGATGCTGCCGAACGTCCCGTACTTCCCCGTCGCCTACTACGGCGTGTTGCGCCTCGGGGCCGCCGTCGTACCGATGAACGTGCTGCTCAAGGGGCGAGAGGTCGAGTACTACCTGCGCGACTCGGGCGCGAAGGCGCTGATCGCCTGGCACGGCTTCGCCGACGAGGCGAAGGAGGGCGCGGCCGCCGCCGGCGTCGAGGTGATCGTCGTCGCCCCCGGGGAGTTCGAGCAGCTCCTCGACGGCGCCGATCCAGCCACCGAGGTGGTCGAGCGCGAGGAGCGCGACACCGCCGTGATCCTCTACACGTCGGGGACGACCGGCAGCCCCAAGGGCGCCGAGCTCACGAACGCGAACCTGCTCACGAACGCGACCGTGAACGCCGAGACGTTGTTCCACCTGACCGACGAGGATCGACTGCTTGGCGCGCTGCCGCTGTTCCACTCGTTCGGGCAGACGTGCACGATGAACGCCGCCATCAGGGCAGGCGCCATGGTCTCGCTGATACCGCGCTTCGACCCCGTGAAGGCGCTCGAGATCCTGCAGCGCGACCGGATCACCGTCTTCGAGGGCGTCCCGACGATGTACAACGCGATGCTGGCCGTGCCCAGCCGCGGCGAGTACGACACGTCCAGCCTGCGCCTGTGCGTCTCCGGCGGCGCCTCGCTGCCGGTCGAGATCCTCGAGACGTTCGAGGGCCAGTTCGGCTGCAAGATCCTCGAGGGCTACGGCCTGTCGGAGACGTCCCCGGTCGCGTCGTTCAACCACCCCGATCGCGAGCGCAAGCCCGGCTCGATCGGGACGCCGATCGAGGGCGTCGAGATGAAGCTCGTCGACGACGACGGCCACGACATGACCGAGCCGGACGCCGTCGGCGAGATCGCGAT
This sequence comes from Thermoleophilaceae bacterium, assembly GCA_040881635.1. Taxonomy (GTDB): domain Bacteria; phylum Actinomycetota; class Thermoleophilia; order Solirubrobacterales; family Thermoleophilaceae; genus JAAYBF01. Next base: position 120,313 of record JBBECV010000009.1, on the reverse strand, counting down.
CCGCGGCCGCAACGTGATGAAGGGTTACTGGGGCAACCCCAAGGCGACCGCCGCGACGATCGACGCCGACGGCTGGTTGAAGACCGGCGACGTGGCCAAGGTCGACGCCGACGGCTACTTCTTCATCGTCGACCGCAAGAAGGATCTGATCATCCGCGGCGGCTACAACGTCTATCCGCGCGAGGTCGAGGAGGTGCTGTTCGCGCACCCGGCGATCCAGGAGGCGGCGGTCGTCGCCGTCCCGAACCGCGAGCTTGGCGAGGAGGTCGGCGCCGCTGTCGCACTCAAGCCGGGCGAGCAGGCGAGCCCCGACGACATCCGGGCGTACTGCCGCAGCCAGATCGCCGCCTACAAGTACCCGCGCCACATCTGGTTCGTCGACGAGCTGCCCAAGGGCCCGACCGGCAAGGTCCTCAAGCGCGAGATCGAGCTCCCCGCCGACGTGGCGAGCGCAACCGGTGGCGACTGAGGCCGTGCGGCCGCTCGGACGGACGGCGCGCCGCCGCTCCGCCGCGACCGGGCTGCGCGCCGTCCGCCGCTGGGCGTAGATTCGCCTGCCCGTGCACGAGACCAAGCCGACCGTCCACCTGCTCGCCCGCCCGCAGATCGCGGTCGACGGCATGCGCGAGTACCTGCGCGACGTCGGTGGCGAATCGTGGCTCGACCGGCGGCTGGGCGAGGACGAGCCGCCCAGCGCGGGCGAGCTGCTGGTCGAGTTCGGCGGCCGCGCCTGCTACCGCAGCTGGGAGCCGGGCCTCAACCCGAACGTCACACGCGTGCGCGCCGACCAGCGCGAGTACTTCGCGAACCTCCTCCGCAGCGCCCACGGCAGCGTGCTCGAGCACGCCAACTACTCCTTCGCCCTGCGTGACGTCTCGCGCGTGTTCACCCACGAGCTGGTCCGCCACCGGGCCGGGTCGGCATTCAGCCAGGAGAGCCTGCGCTACGTCCGCCTGACCGACATCGGCTTCCGCGTGCCGCCGGCGCTCGAGCCGGTGCGCGACCAGGTGCTGAGCATCGTCGAGCAGCTCGAGGAGTTCCAGCTCAAGGCCGCGGACGAGCTGGGAATCGACGAGGAGGGCATCCCCTTCCACGTCAAGAAGGAGGTCACCTCCGCGCTGCGCCGGCTCGCGCCGATCGGCCTCAGCACCGACATCGTCTGGACCGCCAACGCGCGCACCCTGCGCCACGTGATCGAGATGCGCACCGCGGAGGGCGCCGAGGAGGAGCTTCGGCTCGTGTTCGACCAGGTCGCCCGGATCATGCTCGTCGAGGCACCCGGACTGTTCCAGGACTTCTCCCGCCAGGACGACGGCTCGTGGACCCCGGAGCACCGCAAGGTGTGATGTCGCCGCCCGCCGTGAATTCCGAGCTGCTCGACGACCGGCGCGTCGCTCCGTCGATCCTCGCGTCCGACTTCGCGCGCCTCGGCGCCCAGGTCGAGTCGGTCATGGACGCGGGCGCGCGGGTGATCCACGTCGACGTGATGGACGGGCACTTCGTACCGCCGATCTCGATCGGACCGCTGATCGTCGACGCGCTGCGCGAGCAGGTCCACGCCGCCGGCGGCATGCTCGACGTCCACCTGATGATCGAGCGCCCGGAGCGCAGCGTGCAGGACTTCGTCAGCGCCGGCGCCGACTCGATCAGCGTCCACTTCGAGGCGACCCCGCACGTCCACTACGCCCTCCACGCGATCCGCGCGGCCGGCTGCAGGGCCGGGCTCGCCCTGAACCCCGGCACGCCGCCCAGCGTCGTCGACTCGCTCGCCGGCGCCTACGACCTGCTGCTCTGCATGACCGTCAACCCCGGCTGGGGCGGCCAGCCCTACATCGCCGCCTCCGACGCCAAGATCGCCGCGCTGCGCGATCACATCCCGGCCGGCACGCCGATCGAGGTCGACGGCGGCATCGACACCCAGACCGCCGGCCCAGCTGCCGCGGCCGGCGCCACCCTCTTCGTCGCCGGATCGTCCGTCTTCGGCTCGCCCGACCCCGCGGCCGCCTACCGCGCCGTCGCGGCCGCCGCCGGCGCCGTCTAATAATCCACAAGCCCCCTGTCCGCGCTGGCGGGCCTGCAACGGCCGCATGTCGACCGAGACCGCCCAGCCCGCGGGCGCCGCTCGCTCCGCGCCCATCACGGCCGCATGGGCGGCCGGAACCGGCCCGGCGACGTTCGGGTTAGCGCCGCTTGCGCTTGCGCGAAGGGCGCGGAGCGGCTGCGCCGTTCGTGCCGTTCGCGCCATCGCCCGGCGGCGGCTCGTCGAGGGCCGGCTGCTCGCCAGCAGCCTCCTGCTGGAGCTCCTCGCGCTGACGCGAGACCCCTGACGGCCACTCGATCGCCTCTCCGGTCTGCCATGCGGGGCCAAGGCCGCCGGGCCAGTGGCCGAGGAACAGCACGCCGAGGGCGATCAGCCAGAAGAGCTGGACGACCAACGGCCCGGCGAGGATCGGGATCACGTAGAGCACGCCGATGACCGCGCCGACGATGCCCATGAAGCGCGTAAGCAGCCCAACCCGCATGGCGTTGATGCCGATGAAGACGAACGCGATCGCCAGCCCGAGCGTCCCGGCCGAGCCGAGCGCAGCCGCCGCCACATTGCCGTCGTCGAGCAGGCTCTCGGCCCGCTCGACGGTCTGGGCGCCGGAGGCGAGGAACTCGTCGGCGATGTCGAGGCGGTTGAGGTCCGACAGGATGCTCGCGACGGCGAGCAGCGCCGGCCCGATCGCCCCCAGCCAGAGCAGGATTCCCGGCAGCTCCGGCCGGCGCGCCAGGACCGCCCGACCGAGGTAGAGGAAGACGCCGATCAGCGTCAGGAAGCTCAGCGCCTGGATCACCGACGACGCGAGGAAGGCTCCTGCGTTCTCGTCGATCGCGACCAGGAACCCGCGCTCGTCGTCCGGGCGATCGGCGAGCGCCACGGCCTGGCGCACGATCGTCCCGGCGATCAGCAGCGCAACCGTCCCGAAGGCCGCCATGGCGGCGGGCTTGGCCCACCGGGCCTCCCAGTCGAGCTGCTCTTGGGTCGACACGGCCGGGGATGCTCTCATGCCGGACCGGCGCGAGGCGGGGCGCCTAGCTGTCGCCGAGGCGCCAGACGCGCCGCCCGGCGGCCATCAGGACGCTGCGCGGCGCGTGCTGGCCGCCGAGCGCCGTCAGGCGGTTGAGCTTGCCGGGCACCACGACGCCCTTGCCCTTCTCGAGCCCGCGCACGCCGGCCTCGGCGACGTCCGGCGACGACACCCAGACGAAGCCCGGCAGCACGCTCGCCTCGCGCTCGAGCTTGGCGATGTCGATGAACTCCGTGCGTACGGGCCCCGGGCACAGTGCCGTCACCGTCACGCCGGTCCCGTGAAGGTCGGCGCCGATCCCCTGGCTGAAGCTCAGGACGAACGCCTTGGTCGCGGCGTAGGTCGCCTGCGTGGGCAGCGGCTGGAACGCGGCGGTCGAGGCGACGTTGAGCACGGCGCCGCCGCCGGCCTCCACCATCCGCGGCACGAAGTGGCCGCAGAGCGCCACGACCGCCTCGCAGTTGAGTCGCACCTCCTCGGCCTCGCGCTCGCCGTCGAGGCGCTGGAACAGGCCCGCGGTGCCGAAGCCGGCATTGTTTACGAGCGTGTCGATCCGCAGGTCGAGCTCGTCGACGCGCTCGAGCATCCGGCGGCGCGCGCCCTGGTCCTGCAGGTCGCAGCCGATCGTCTCGGCGCGGAAGCCGTAGGTGGTCGCCAGCTCCTCTGCGAGCTCGGCCAACCGCCCCTCCCGCCTTGCGACGAGGACGACGTTGTGGCCGCGCCGTGCGAGCGAGCGTGCGATGTCGGCGCCGATGCCCGACGACGCACCGGTCACGAGCGCGGCGGACCCCGATGACGGTCCGGGTAGTGCCATCTGCGCAGCCTACCCCTGCGCCCCGGCACGGACGCCTAGAATCGGACCCATGTCATCAGAGGACCCCTTCGGCGGACTGTTCGGCGACCCCGACGAGCTGCGGCGGCGCATGGCCGAGTTCGCCGAGCAGATGCAGGGAGCCCAGAAGGTCGCCTGGGCGGACAACGCGATCAAGCTCGCCGTCGACATGACCGTCGCCGGCGTCGAGCGCCTCAACGTCCAGGGCAACGCCGAGCAGCAGGCGGAGGAGATCCGCGCCGCCATGAGCCGCATCTTCCCGGAGGCGGTGGCGCTGGTCAGAGAGGCGAGAGAGGGCTTCGGCAACAACTAGGACGAGGCCTTGTCGGCCCGATCCGCCGCGCGCGCCTCGCGGCCGCGGGCGACGACCTCCTTGAAGTTGCGGATGCGGAAGATGAAGACGAGCGCCGCGAAGCCGGTGCCGAAGGCGAGCGCGCCGATCGCGATCTGCTGGCCGACCGAGTAGGCGGCGATCGTGGCGGCCGGGGCGGTGCCCGCGAAGACCTTGACGAGCAGCGCCTGCGCCACCCCGGCGCCCTGGGGCGTGAACGGAACCGCCGCCGCCACGGCGTTGACGCCGAGGACGAGCAGCACGTTCTTGACCGAGCCGCCGATGTTGAACGCCTCGAGCAGGAACCAGAACGCGGTGCAGCGGAACAGCCAGCCGGCGAACTGGACGGCGAAGACCTCGCGCAGGTAGCGGTCGCGGTCGAACGCGATCGTCAGGCCCTGACGCACCCGCTCCCAAAACTCGAGCACCCGCACCGAGAAGTACGCGAACGTGGCGGCCGCCGCGACGGCGACCGCGGTGATCGCGAACAGCGTGAAGCGGGGATGCGACGCGAAGTACGACAGGTCGAACGCGTCGAGGCTCGCGAAGTCCGGCGGCTTGGGGAACACGCCCTGCGTGAACGCGAACAGCAGCACCAGGCTGCCCATCGCGACATCGAACCCCAGCTCGACCACGAAGCTCGACCCCACCGCCGGATAGCTCGACCGCGGGATCGACGTCTTCGTCAGGAACAGCCGCACCACGTCGCCGCCACGCGCGGGGATCACCGCGTTGAACCCGTAGCCGGCGAAGTACGCGCCCCAGATCTCGCGGAAAAGGAACCGCTCGGTCGGATACGCCGCCCGCAGGATGTTGAACGACGCCCGCGCCCGCAGCGTCAGGTAGATCGCGAACGCCGCCAGCCCCAGCACGAGCGAGCCGAACTGCACGTCCGCCAACCCTCCGAAGAACTCCTCGACCGCATCGAAGAACGACCGGAACGAATCCCCGATGGTCGCGTCCGCCAGCACGAGCCAGAGACTACGAGCCGCACGAGGCGCCCGCCCCCGCCACGACCCCGATCAAGCCCCACTTGCGAAGCACCCAACCGCGAGACGTCTTTTTCGGCGACATTCCCGCCGAACTCCACGTCTCACGCGCGCGCCCTCCCGACTGTCGCTACGCCGCGGCGCTGAGTGCGTGCAAAGCCTCCAGGACCACGTCGTCGTGGGTCTTGGGGGAGACCTTGGGGAAGGCGCGGGCGATGTGGCCGTCGGGGGCGATGACGAAGGTGGCGCGCTGGACGCCCATGTAGCTCTTGCCGTACATGGACTTCTCGACCCACGTGCCGTAGGCCGCTGCGACGGAGTGCTCGGGGTCGGCGAGAAGGGTGAAGCCGAGGTCGTGCCTGTCGGCGAACTTGCGTAGCTTCGCCGGCTCGTCGGGCGAGACGCCGAGGACCACGGCGCCGGCAGCCTCGTAGTCGGCACGGCGGTCGCGGACCCCACAGGCCTGGGTGGTGCAGCCGGGGGTGTCGGCGCGCGGGTAGAAGTAGAGGACGACGGTCCTGCCGGCGTGGTCGGCGAGACGGACGGCGTTGCCGTCCTGGTCCTGAAGCTCAAAGCCGGGGGCCTTCTGACCTTCTTCCATCGGTCTCCTGTCGGGGTCGCGGGCGTGCCGGGCGGCGTCACTTCAGCAGACGCGAGAGGCGGCGGTCCTTGAGGACGCGGCCTCCGGTCTGCTCCTCGGGGCAGTAGGACATCACATAGTCCTTGAAGTGGATCGCCTCGAGGGTGGTCCCGCAGCGCGGGCAGGGCTCGCCCTGGCGGCGGTGGACCTCGAGCGGCATCGGCATCTTGTCGGGAACGGTCGGGCCGACGACCTGCTCGTAGTGGTCGAGCGCCGCGCCGAGGCGGACGTCGATCGCCAGGCGGAGGCGCTCGACCTCGTCGGCGTCGAGCTCAGAGCCCTTCTTGAAGGGAGACAGGCGCGCCGTCCAGAGGATCTCGTCCACCCACGAGCGGCCGATCCCGGCGATCGTGCGCTGGTCGCGCAGCAGCGGGTGAAGGTGGCGCGGCTGGTCGATCAGCGCGGCGAAGTCCGCGGCCGATGGCGCCGGGCACGCCTCGGGGCCGAGCGTGGCGACCACGTCGTCGGCGGCGACGTCCTCCTCCGGAAGCAGCTTCGCCCAAGCCCGCTGCTGGGTGCCGAACTCGCGCAGGCGCAGCTCGCGGTCGCCGTCGAGGCGGACGAGCAGCCGCGACGCCTTGTCGCGCAGGGAGGCGCGCTTGTCCCACAGCTGCAGGCGGCCGGCGGACATCAGGTGGACGACGAGCGTGAGGTCGCCGAAGCGGGCGAGGAAGAGCTTGCCGCGGCGGTCGACGGCGTCGAGGGTGCGGCCGGCGAGGGCGTCGAGCGGCGGGGCGAACGTCTTCATGGTGACCATGCCGGGGGCGAGGGCCGACTCGACGGTGGCGCCGGCGGCGGCGGTGAGGCGGCGGGCGGCGATCTCGACCTCGGGGAGCTCGGGCATGGACCAAGCCTAGGATCAACGTATGCGGATCAGCGTGGCGGCGGATGAGGTGACGGGCGTGGCTGGGGCGGTGGTGGATCGGCTGCGGGAGTTGGGACATGAGGTCGTGGTGCATGGCGCGCTGGCGGAGGGCGAGCCGGATGGCTGGGCCTGGGCGAGCGAGGCGGCGGCGAGGGACGTCGCGGAGGGGCGGGCGGAGCAGGCGGTGGTGTGCTGCTGGACGGGGACGGGGGCTTCGATCGCGGCGAACAAGGTGGCGGGGGTGCGGGCGGCGCTGTGCGGCGATGCGCAGACGGCGCGGGGGGCGCGGCGGTGGAACGACGCGAACGTGCTGGCGCTGTCGCTGCGGGCGACGACGGAGGCGGTGCTGGAGGAGATCGTGGACGCCTGGCTGGCGGAGGAGCCGAGCGGGGAGCACGACGACGTGGCGAACATCCGCCACGTGGACGAGATCAGCTGAGCGCGGCGTCGGCAGCCTCGGCGAGGCTCTCGACGGTGCGGGCGAACGCCTCGAAGTCGCTGCCGGAGTCGCCGCCGGAGTCGCCGTACTGGCCCGCGGAGTAGCGCGCGTATACGCCCTCGAGGATGATCGCGAGCTTCCAGTAGCCGAGGCCGACGTAGAAGTCGATCTCGGAGACGTCGCGGCCGGAGCGCGCGGCGTAGCGCTCGACCACCTCGTCGCGCAGGGGGAAGCCGGGCGCCATCGTGGCGGGATCGAGCAGCGGCACGACGGTGTCGCCGGGCTGGGACCAGTAGACGAGCAGCAGGCCGACGTCGGCGAGCGGGTCGCCGAGCGTGCACAGCTCCCAGTCGACCACCGCCGCGATCTCGCCGGCGGGCGAGAGGATCATGTTGTCGAGCCGGTAGTCGCCATGCACGATCGTCGCCGGGCCCTGGTCCGGGATGCGGGCGGCGAGCCGCTCGTGGACAGAGTCGATCAGCGCCAGCTCGCGCGTCTTCGACTGCTCCCACTGGCCGCCCCAGCGGCGCAGCTGGCGCTCGACATAGGCCTGCTTGCGACCCAGCTCGCCGAGGCGGACGTCGTCTGGATCGATCGCGTGCAGGGCGGCGAGCGCGTCGACCACGCGCACGCCGATCGCGTGACGCTGCGCCGGGTCGGCGAAGCGCCGCTCCGCCTCCTCGCGCGAGCGCAGGACCGGCCCGTCGACGAACTCCATGACGTAGAAGGGGGCGCCGTTGACCGCCTCGTCCTCGCAGAGGCCGACCAGCGGCGGGACGGGGACGTCGGTCCCCTGCAGGGCCGCGATCACCCGGTGCTCGCGCGCCATGTCGTGCGCGGAGCCGAGTCGCTTGCCGAGCGGCGGGCGGCGCAGCGCCCAACGGCGCCCGGCCGCGTCCTCGACCGCGTAGGTGAGATTCGAGTGGCCGCCGGCGATGCGCTCGAAGGAGAGCGGCGGGTGGGTGCCGGTGCGATCGGCCATCCAGCGCTCGACGCCGGCGCGGTCGATCCCGTCGGGCGCCTCGGCGACGTCCGGCCCAGTCCCCGGCTCGTTAGCCTCCCCGCCGCGTGGAGCCTGTGCACCCATCGGCCGCCAAGGATATGGCGACAACCCCCAGCGGGCCGACGGCACCGGCGCCGGAGGGCTCGTGAAGGGCCTGCTGGTCGACTTCGGCGGCGTCCTGACGACCAACGTCTTCCAGTCCTTCCGGGCGTTCTGCGCCGCCGAGGGACTGGTGGAGAACGCCTTCGTCGACCTGCTGCGCTCGAACCCCGACGCACGCGCCGAGCTGCGCAGGCTCGAGACGAACCAGATCGACGCCGACGAGTTCGGCCGCTACCTCGGCCCGCTGCTCGGCGTCGCGGACACCGACGGGCTGATGAACCGCGTGTTCGCCGGCATCGGACCGGAGCCGGCGATGATCGACGCGGTCCGCGCGGCCCGGGCGGCGGGCGTGCGCACAGGCCTGATCTCCAACTCCGTCGGCAGCGACATCTACGACCAAGCGGTGCTCGACGAGCTGTTCGAGGCCGTCGTCATCTCGGGCGAGGTCGGCATGCACAAGCCCCAGCCCGAGATCTTCGAGCTCGGCGCCGAGCGGATCGGCCTACCGCCATCCGACTGCGTGTTCGTCGACGACCTGCGCGAGAACTGCGCCGGCGCCGAGGCCGTCGGCATGACCGCGGTCCTTCACCGCGGCCCCGACCGCACCCTTCCCGAGCTCGAGCGCCTGCTCGACTTGGCGCTCAGCGACTAGGTTAGGCGTCCAGCTCGACGCGCTCGATGACGGCCGGCTCCTCGGGGCGGTCGCCCGCGCCGGTCGACAGTCCCTCGATCGCGTCGACGGCGCCCATGCCGTCGCGCACCTCGCCGAAGACGGTGTGCTTGCCGTCGAGCCACGGCGCCGCGCCCGTGGTGACGATGAAGAATTGGCTGCCGTTGGTGTTCGGCCCGGCGTTCGCCATCGCGAGCGCGCCGCGGACGACCTTGCGGTCGTTGGGCTCGTCCTCGAACGTGTAGCCGGGGCCGCCGGTGCCGGTGCCCTCGGGGCAGCCGCCCTGGATCATGAAGTCCTTGATCACGCGGTGGAACGAGAGGCCGTCGTAGAAGCCGTCGCCGGATAGCTTGCGGAAGTTCTCGACCGTCTTCGGGGCGTCGCCGTCGAACAGCTCGACCTCGATCGCGCCGTGGTTGGTGTGCAGTGTCGCTTGGCTCATCGCTTCGCCACCTCCAGCCGGAGCGCGACGCCCCGGACCTCGTTGCCGTTGACCTTCTCCACCACCTCGCCGGCCCGCTCCGGGGGCACGTCGACGAAGCTGAACCGCTCGAGCACGCGCACGTTGCGCACGTCCTCGCCATCCAGATGGCAGTTGTCCACGATCGCGGCGACGACGTCGGCGGGCTCGAAGCCCTGTGCCCGGCCGGCGCCGATCAGAAGCTTCGCGACCTTGCCGTCGCGCTGGTGCGGCTTGGTGTGACGCGGGCGTCGCGTCTGCGGGCGCTCGTCGTCCTCGACGGGCGCGGCCTCGGCCTGCGGCTCGGCGTCGCGCTGCGGCTCGGCGTCACGCTCCTCGGCCGACTTGCCGCGGCCGCGTCGACGACGGACGCGGCGCGGGCGCTCCGCGTCGCGGTCGAGGCGCTCGCCGTCGGGCTCGGGCGCCGGCGTGCTCGCCTCGGCCTCGGGCGCGTCGCCGGCTGGTGCCTCCGCCGCCTCCGGCTCGGGCGGCTTCGCCTGCGGCCGCTCCGCCCTGCGCTCGCGCGGCTTGTCGCCGTTCTGCTCCGACCACGGCGGGATCTCGGTCTTCGCATGGCGCTCGATCGCCTCGAGATCCTCGCGCTGCTTGGGCGTGATCAGCGTGATCGCGCGGCCGCTCTCACCGGCGCGGCCGGTGCGCCCGATGCGGTGGACGTAGACGTCGGGCGAGTTCGGGATGTCGTAGTTGACGACGTGCGACACGCCGGTGATGTCCAGCCCGCGGGCCGCGACGTCGGTCGCGACCAGCAGCCGCTCGCGGCCGCCCTTGAAGGCGATCATCACGCCGTCGCGCTGGCCCTGGCTCATGTCGCCGTGCAGCGCCTTCACGCGCAGGCCCTTGCGGTCGAGCGTGCGCGCGAGCCGGTCGACGCCGATCTTGGTGCGGGCGAAGATGATCGCCTGCTTCGGGCGCTCGGCCTTCAGGACCTCGGCGAGCCGCTCCGGCTTCTCCTTGTCCGCCACCTCGAGGTGGTACTGGGCGACCGTGTCGATGGTCAGCTGCTCGGCCTTGACCTTGATCGTCACCGGGTCGTACATCCGCTTCTCGGCGAGCTTCTTGATCGGCGGCGGCATCGTGGCGGAGAAGAGCGCGGTCTGACGCCCGGACGGGCAGCGAGCGAGGATCTCCTCGACGTCCTCGAAGAAGCCGAGGTCGAGCATCTCGTCGGCCTCGTCGAGCACCACGTAGCGGGCGGAGTCGAGGAACAGGTAGTGGCGCCGGATCATGTCCATCACCCGCCCGACGGTGCCGACCACGACCTGCGCCTCGCTCTTCAGGCGCGAGGCCTGGTCCCTGATCGGCGCGCCCCCGAAGACGGCGACGACCTCGATGCCGTGGCGCGACCCGTAGGCGCGCAGCGCCTGGGTCACCTGGATGCACAGCTCGCGCGTCGGCGTCAGCACCAGCGCCTGCACCGCGGGGTCCGAAGGGTCGAGGTAGTCGAGCAGCGGCAGACCGAACGCGGCGGTCTTGCCGGTGCCCGTCTGGGCCTGCCCGATCACGTCGCGGCCCTCGAGCAGCAGCGGGATCGTCTCCTGCTGGATCGGGGTCGGGTCCTTGTAGCCGAGGTGCTCGAGCGCGTCGAGCACCTCCTTGGAGAGGCCGAGATCGGCGAAGGTCGTCATGCGGGCAATCAGACTACTGGTGGCCGGGCGCCCTGTTCGCAGCGCCTCGCGCGCGAGAAGCGCGGCCTCGACGCGGCCCGCGGGCGCGGGCGGCGCTACCGCGTCGGGTCGAGCGTCAGCTTGCCGGCGGTCCGTCGCCCCTCGAGGTCGCGGTGCGCGCGCGCGACGTCCGACAGCGCGTAGGTCCCGCCGAGCCGCGGCCGGAGCTCGCCGCGCGCCGCCCGCGCGAAGAGATCGGCGAGCGGGTCCTCGAGCATGTCGCGCCGGTCCAGCAGGTGCATCAGCCAGAAGCCGACAACCGATCGGCTCGACTTGAGGAGCTCGCCGTTGGTCACGGCGACCTGCTCGCGCGTCGAGTTGCCGTAGGCGACGATCCGGCCGAACGGCGCGAGGGCGGCAAGGCTGTGGGCGAAGACACGGCCACCGGCCGCATCGAGCACGACGTCGACCGGCTCGCCGCCGTTGGCTTCGATCAGCGCGACCGTCAGCGAGTCGTCGCCCCCCGCCGCCGGGGCCGGGTCGACCGCGACGTCCGCGCCCAGCTCGAGCGCCTCGGCACGCCGCTCCGGCGACCCGGCGGTGGCGATCGTGCGGCCGGCTCCGAAGGGCCTCGCCAGTTGGGTCGCGAGCGAGCCGACGCCGCCGGCCGCCGAGTGCACGACCACGCTCTCGCCCGCGGTCAGCCGCGCGCACGTTCGCAGCAGGTGCCAGGCGGTCAGGCCCTGCAACGCCAGCGCGAGGGCGTCGTCGTCGGAGACGCCGTCGGGGATCCGGAAGGCGCGCGTCGCCGGCGCGACCGCGTACTCCGCGTAGCCACCCGTGCGCAGCAGCGCGATCACCCGCTCACCAGCCGCGAAGCCGGCGGCCGGGCGCTCCACGGTCCCCGCGACCTCGCCGCCGAGCACGACCGGCAGCTCGTGCTTGGCGATGTACTCGTTGCGGCGCTGGTGGGTGTCGCCGAAGTTCAGCCCCGCCCGCGTGACACGGATCAGCAGCTGCTCGGGACCGGGCTCGGGCACCGGCAGCTCCGCCACGCGCAGCACGTCGGCATCGCCGAACTCCTCGATCTGCACCGCTCGCATCGGCGCCCAGGCTACCCCCGGCCTCCATTAGCCTGCCTCGCATGAGCCTCGTCGTAGTCGGATCAATTGCCTTCGATGCCGTCAAGACCCCGTTCGGGGAGCGCGAGCGCATGCTCGGCGGCTCCGCCGTCCACTTCTCGCTCGCCGCGAGCTTCTTCACCGACGTCCGCGTCGTCGGACCGGTCGGCGACGACTTCGGGGAGGCCGAGCACGCGGTGCTCCAGGGCCGCGGCGTGAACACCGACGACATCGAGCACGTCCCCGGCGGCGAGACCTTCTTCTGGCGCGGCCACTACGAGTTCGACTTCAACCAGGCGCACACCGACGACACGCGCCTGAACGTCTTCGGCGAGTTCGAGCCGAAGCTCTCCGAGGCCTCACGCGCCGCCGACCACCTCTTCCTCGCCAACATCCAGCCGGACCTACAGCGCGGGGTGCGCGACCAGTGCGACCAGATCCGCTGGGCCGGGCTCGACTCGATGAACCTCTGGATCGAGACCGCGCGCGACTCGCTCGTGCAGACGATCTCCGGCGTCGACCTCGTCTTTCTCAACGACGCGGAGATCCGCCAGCTGACCGAGCAGCCGAACCTCGTCCGCGCCGCGCGCGACGTGATGGCGATGGGCCCGAAGGTGGTCGTCGCGAAGCAGGGCGAGTACGGCGCCGCGCTGTTCACCAAGGAGGGCTTCTTCGCGCTGCCCGCCTTCCCGCTCGAGAACGTGATCGACCCGACCGGCGCCGGCGACTCCTTCGCCGGCGGCTTCCTCGGCTACCTCTCGTCGCAGGACGACTGGTCGAGCGAGTCCGCGCTCCGCCGCGCCATGACCTACGGCTCCGCGCTCGCCTCGTTCAACGTCGAGGAGTTCGGCACCGAGCGCGTCGCGCGCCTCGACCGCGACGAGATCGACGCCCGCTTCGAGCAGTTCCGCCAGATCACCGCGCTCGAGGCGCCCGCCACCGCCTAGCTCGAAGCTCTGTTCAAGCCCGCGCGCGCCGGGTACGCTCGCTTGGATGGAGGCAGCCACCCTGATCTGGTTGTTCGTGGTGCTGAAGGTGCCGGTGGTCGCCGCGCTGCTGCTGATCTGGTGGGCGGTCAGAGACCCGGGCCCCGCGACGGGCGGCCAGGACGCCGATGACGACGACGGCGGTACCCGCCGGCTCGACGTCCCGCATCCACGCCGTCCGTGGCCGCGTCGCCGGGGACCGCACGGTGGCGCACAGCCACCCGCGCCGCCCCGCACGCGCAAGCCGGCGCGCGCACGCCCGATCCGCACCAGCCGCTGACCGCCCCGGCGGGTGTTAGGTTTCGCACCGTGGAGACCTTCTACGTCATCGGCGCCGTGCTCGCCGGGTGGGGCCTGCTCGTGTCCTTCCTGGGCATCGTGCGCGACGGATTCCCAGGCTCGCGAGGTGCCGAGCTGGCCGTCGCGGCGATCTCCGTCGCACTCGTCGCCGGCGCGATCGGGTCGGCCGCGATCGGTGCCGCGAACGAGGGCGCCGACGAGGACGAGGGCGGCCACGCCGCGGCTCTCGTCCTGCCGGCCTGACGCACGCCGGGGGCGTCGCGCGGGCCGAAACCGGCCTCCCGAGCGGAATAACGGCACGTTCTGATCCATCGCGCGACGAAAGCCCGCGCGCTCGCGCTAACTTGCGATCGAGATGGCTGAGGAACAGGCTCAGACCGACGGCGGCGACGTAGCGGTAGCCCGCGAGACCCTCACGGTCACCGACAACCGCACGGGGCGCGAGTACGAGGTCCCGATCGCCGACGGGACGGTCCGCGCGATGGACTTCCGCCAGATCAAGGTCGACGAGGACGACTTCGGCCTGATGACCTACGACCCGGCCTTCACGAACACCGCCGCCGCCCGCAGCTCGATCACCTACATCGACGGCGAGGCCGGGGTGCTCGAGTACCGCGGCATCCCGATCGAGCAGCTCTGCGAGCACTCGAGCTACCTCGAGGTCTCCTACCTGCTGGTGCACGGCGAGCTCCCGACCAAGGAGGCGCTCGACTACTGGGCCTACTCGATCACGCACCACACCTACGTCCACGAGAACATCAAGAAGTCGATGGAGGGCTTCCGCTACGACGCCCATCCGATGGGGATGCTGCTCTCCACCGTCGGCGCGCTGTCGACCTTCTATCCCGCGGCCAAGGACATCGACGACCCGACCGAGCGCTACATGGCGATCGTGCGGCTGATCGCGAAGATGCCGACGCTGGCCGCCTTCTCGTACCGGCACAACCTCGGGCTGCCCTACGTCTATCCGGACAACGACCTCTGGTACACGGGCAACTTCCTCTCGATGCTCTACCGCATCAACGAGCCGCAGTACGAGCCCGACCCGCGGCTCGAGCGCGCGCTCGACGTGCTCTGGATCCTGCATGCCGACCACGAGCAGAACTGCTCGACGAGCGCCGTCCGCTCGGTCGGCTCCTCGCAGGTCGACCCGTACTCGGCCGTCGCCGCCGGCGTCGCCGCGCTCTACGGGCCGCTGCACGGCGGCGCCAACGAGGCGGTCCTGCGGATGCTCGACCGAATCGGCAGCGTCGACAACATCCCCGGCTTCCTCCAGGGCGTGAAGGACCGCAAGGAGAAGCTGATGGGCTTCGGCCACCGCGTCTACAAGAACTACGACCCGCGGGCTCAGATCATCAAGAAGCACGTCGACGACGTGATCGACGTGCTCGGGATCGACAACCCGAAGGTCGAGATCGCCGTCGAGCTCGAGAAGCGCGCACTCGACGACGAGTACTTCACCGACCGCAAGCTCTACCCCAACGTCGACTTCTACTCCGGCCTGATCTACGAGGCGATGAGCATCCCGACCGGCATGTTCACGGTGATGTTCGCGATCCCCCGCACCGCCGGCTGGCTCGCCCAGTGGAAGGAGATGCTGGAGGACGACGAGACCAAGATCGCCCGTCCGCGCCAGATCTACACGGGCCCGCGCCAGCAGGACTACGTCCCGCTCGACCGGCGCTAGCCAGCTCGGTCAGATCCGGAACACTGGCACGAGGCGCTTCTCGTGCTCGGCGTCGATGCGGGCGACGACCTCGAGGTGCCGCTCGAGGCCAGAGCCGCGCAGCTTGGTGGCGAGCAGCTCGTCGACCTGGAAGATGCCGGCCGAGTTGTTCATCGCGATCTCGATCGTCACGGCGCGCTCGTCGCCGGGCCTGATCTCGACGGAGTCGATCGCCGCGGCGGACAGCGAGTGGATGTTCGGGCGGCGGTTCTCGAACGGGACTCGCGAGCGGCCGTGGGCGAGGTCGAGCGCGTCGGCAACACGCACGACACCGGCCTCGATCGTCATCGGGTCGCCGCTGCGCCGGTGGCCGATGATCGCGTGCAGAGTCTCGGAGACCACGACCGTCCGCTCCGGCTCGGCGTAGGCGTCCGCCAGCAGCTCCGGCAGCGCCTGCGCCGCCAGGAACAGGCTGTAGGACTCGTGATCGGTGCGGTGGATCGACATGCCGGTGTCGTGCAGCAGGCAGGCGCCGGCGATGACGACCTCGGCGTCGCGGTCGCGCATCAGGTGGTCGGTGACCATCGCCGGCTCGACGCCGCGCTTGACCAGCAGCCGGAACAGCCGCAGCGCGACGTTGAGCACCACCTGGACGTGGACCCACGAGTGGTCCGACATGCCGAGCCGGTCGGCCAGCACCTGCTGCATGTGCCACCACGCCTTGACCCGGTCGTCGGCGTTCGCCGCCTCCAGCAGCGCCTCCAGCCGCCGGTTGCCGCGCAACGGGGCGTGAACGGCGACGTCGCCGACGGCCTCCACCGGCCGGATCGGTCCGCTCGCCGGGGTCTCGGGCTCGGTCATGCGCTCGAACACTACGCTCAGCCTGTGAAGGGCTACCGAGTCACGGCGCGCCGCGGGTCGCAGGTCGAGCGCGAGCGCTACGACGACTCCAACCAGGCGCTCGCCGCGCTCGAGCGGCACGGGCGCGAGCTCGAGCGCACGGCGAGGGCGGCGTCCGTCGGAGGTCGCCTCCTGCGCCGCTTCGAGCCCGTGCAGCAGGTCGTCGGGCGCGTCGAGGTGACCGGCCCCGGTCGCTTCCAGGGGGGCGTCGACGTGCGCGGCGACAGCTCGGCCGAGGCGTTCACCGGACGCCTGCGTCGCACGCTCGTGTCCGAGCGCGACGGCGAGTCGCCCTACGCCGCCCTGCGCCGCGTGCTCGATGCCTAGCGCCGGCGATATAACAGACGGCGAGATGGCGGACGCATGGCGAGTGCCGTTGCCGCGTGAGGCGCAGCCGCCACTGCGGGTGTTCGTCAACGCGGTGCCGCAGGAGGAGGGGCGTGACTACGAGATCGTGGACGGCGAGCTGCGGTTCTCGCGTCCGCTGATGAAGGAGCGGGTCGGCTTCTGGCGCTGGACGGCGATGTTCTTCGCGCTCTTCGGGACCTACGGGCGCAACGACTCCGTCGACGTCGAGTACAGGGTCGGCAACCGCAAGGCGGTGGCGACCGCGCTCGAGATCATCGCCCCGGACGGCACGAGCTCGCGGGCGTAGGCCGGCTGCGCCCCGGACGGCTTGGCCTGGTTAACCTGCCCAGCGATGCGAATCGACGCCATCCTCACCGAGCGGCGGCCGGTCTTCTCGTTCGAGTTCTTCCCTCCGAAGACCGACGACGGCTACGCGAACCTGCGCGCGACCCTCGACGCGCTACGCCCGGACGAGCCGGACTTCGTGTCGGTCACCTACGGCGCGCTCGGCTCGACGCGCGACACCACGATCGACATCGTCAAGTGGATTAAGCAGGACCTCGGCATCGAGGCGATGGCCCACTTCACCTGCGTCGGCGCGACCGTCGACGAGCTGCGTGCGACCGTCGACGAGATCGAGGCCGCGGGCATCGAGAACGTCCTCGCGCTGCGCGGCGACCCGCCCGCGGGCGAGGAGGAGTGGCGACAGACTCCCGGCGGCCTGCTCTACTCGACCGAGCTGATCGAGCTGCTGACAGCCAACTACGGCTTCGGGGTCGGGGCCGCCGCGTTCCCCGAGGTGCACCCGCAGGCCGAGAGCCCCGAGTCGGACATCGCCTTCCTCAAGGCGAAGCAGGACGCCGGTGCGAGCTTCCTCATCACCCAGCTCTTCTTCGACAACGAGCACTACTTCGACTTCGTCGCCCGCGCCCGCGACGCCGGCGTGACGGTGCCGATCATCCCCGGCGTGATGCCGGTTACGAACCTGCGCAACATCAAGCGGATCACCGAGCTGTGCAAGTCGGAGATCCCCGAGGCCTACGAGCGCCAGCTCGACGCCCGCGAGGACGATCCGCAGGCGCTGCAGGACCTCGGCGTCGCCTACGCCACGCTCCAGTGCGTCGACCTGCTCGCCCGCGGGGCCCCCGGCATCCACTTCTACACGCTCAACCGCTCCCCGGCGACGCGAGCGATCCTCGCCGCCCTGCGCGCCGCCCAGCCCTGGACGCGCGCCAAGCAGCCCGTTTAGGGATATAGATCGGGGGGGGGGCGCCCCCCCCCCCCCCCCCCCCCCCCCGGGCGGGGGGGGCCGGGGGGGGGGGGGGGGGCGCGCCCCCCCCGCGCCCCCCGCCGAACCCTGGCCGGTCGGAGCAGGGTCGGGGGGCTCGCGCCCCCGTGCCCCCCGGCCGCGTCTGGCCGGTTTAGCGAGAGATCAGGTGCCAGCGCTCGGGGTCCGAGCCCTCGACGCGGGCGATATCGCCACGCAGCTCGAGGTGGCGCAGGTAGCAGAGCGTCAGCGACATCGCCCAGCTCATCGCCGCCGGCGGGATCTCCTCGATGCCGAGGCCGGCGGCGACGATGTCGAATGCGGTCCGCGGCTCCCCCACGAGCGCCGCGCGGATCCGGGCGAGCGCGCGGTCGACGAGCTCCTCGTGAGCACGCACGCGGCCCGGCAGGTCGCGCACCGGGCGGCCGTGGCCGGCGAGGATGAGGTCGACGTCGAGGTCGCGGATCCGGTCGAGGCTCGACATGTACTCGCCGACGGGGTCGGGCGTGTAGCCGTAGTCGAAGTACAGCGACGCTCGGCCGAGGACGTGGTCGCCGGACAGCAGCAGCTTGCGACCGGGCTGGTGCAGGACGACGTGCGACGGTGCGTGGCCGGGCGTCTCGTGCACCTGCCAGCGGCCGAGGTCGGTGTCGACCTCCACGCCGGCGACGAGGTCGCGGTCGGGCAGCACCGCGCGCGCGATGCCGAGGTCGTTGTCGCGATTGCGCTCGCGATAGCTCTCGAGCGCGTCCAGCGGCACGCCGCTCTGGCGGGCGACCTCGATCCGCCGCTCGACCGCACGGGCGGGATCGCCGGCCGCGGCGGTCATGTGCCCGTGGGCGGGGTGCATCCACAGCTCGCAGCCGGCGGCGTCGACGATCGGGCCGGCAAGCCCGTAGTGGTCCGAGTGGGCGTGCGTGCAGACGACGAGCCGGATGTGGTCGAGCCGCAGCCCGGCCTGGTCGAGCGCCCGGTCGAGCTGACCCAGCGAGCCCGGCTCGTGCATGCCGGTGTCCACGAGCACGACGCCGCTGCCGGCGGCGATCGCGAACGCGTTGACGTGCGGCACCGCCGGCCACGGCAGCGGCAGGCGCAGCCGCCAGACGCCGGGCAGGATGCGGTCCGCACGCGCCAGTTCGCGCTTGCGCTTGCCGTCGCTCACAGGCCCGCGGCTTCAGCGCCGCGCGATCGGTCATCCCCCATGCGCGGGACTCTTGCACGCACCCGTACGATCGGGGGCGCCGCATCGATTCCGTGCGTCGCGGGATAGAGTGGAAGACCGGCGATGGCCCCCCAGAGAACGACCGTTCAGATCACGATGCCCGCGATGGGCGAGTCCGTCACGGAGGGCGTCGTGCTCGAGTGGTTGAAGCAGGTCGGCGACCGGGTCGACGTCGACGATCCGCTGGTCGAGGTCTCGACCGACAAGGTCGACGCCGAGGTGCCGTCGCCGGCCGCGGGCGTGCTCACGAGCGTCGCCGTGCAGGCCGACGAGACCGTCGCCGTGGGCGCCGTCCTCGGTGAGATCGAGGTCGGCGCCGAGGGCGGCGAGACGACTCCGGCCGGCGACGGCGAGACGCCCGCCGCCCAGGTCAACGGCGCCGCGGCCACGGATGCCCCAGCGCCCGACGGGGGCGCCCGCAGCGCCGCCGGCCAGGCCCCCGCGGCGGTGACGCCCAACGGCGCCGACAACGCTACGCCCGTCGCGGCGCGGATGGCCGCCGACCTGGGCGTCGACGTGTCGGCGGTGGAGGGCAGCGGCCCCCGCGGCAGGATCGTCAAGGACGACGTGCTGCGCGCCGCCGCATCGGCGGTCAAGGGCGCGCCTGCGGCCCCCACGCTGGCGCCACCGCCACCCGAGGGCGCCGACATCAAGCAGATCCGCGGCCCGGCCGCGACGCTCGTCCGCTTCATGGACGAGAGCCGCTCGATCCCGACGGCGACCAGCTTCCGCACGCTCGCCGTCGATGCGCTCGCCAGGCGCCGCGGCGCGCTCAAGGCCGCGGGCAAGCGGCTGTCGTTCACCCATCTGATCGCCTGGGCGATCGTGCGCGCGACCGACGACATGCCGGTGATGGCCCACTCCTTCCGCGAGGTCGACGGCAAGCCCCACCGCGTGACGCCCGACGCGGTCAACCTCGGCCTCGCCGTCGACGTCGAGCGCAAGGACGGCGCCCGCTCGCTCGTGGTGCCGGTCCTCCACGGCGCCTCCCGCCTCAGCTTCCCCGACTTCGTCGCCGCCTACGACGAGGCGGTCGCCGGCGCGCGCGACAACACGCTCGCGCCCGACGCCTACCAGGGCGCGCAGATCACGCTCACCAACCCGGGCGGCATCGGCACCGTCGCCTCGGTGCCGCGACTGATGCCCGGCCAGGGCACGATCGTCGCCACCGGCGCGATCGGTTACCCGCCCGGCCTCGCGCAGGCGAATCCGCGTCAGCTCGCCGAGCTCGGCGTGGCGAAGGTCATGACGATGACCTCGACCTACGACCACCGCGTGATCCAGGGCGCCGAGTCGGGTCGGTTCCTGGCGCGCGTCGACGAGCTCCTGCAGGGCGCCGACGGCTTCTACGACTCGCTCTTCGCGGCGCTCGGGGTCGACATTGCGAAGCCAGAGGAGGGGCCGCCGACCCCGACCGTCACGTCCGCCGATCCCGTCCCGGCGACCACGACGCCGGCCGTCTCGGGCGTCCCCGACGAGGCATTGATGCAGGCGGTCCAGGCCGCGACGTCGGTGATCAAGGCGCACCGCGTACACGGCCACCTCGCCGCCCACCTCGACCCGCTCGGCAGCCCGCCGCGCGGCGACCCCGCGCTCGACCCGGCATCGGTGAACCTGACCGAGGACCTGATGGAGCGGATCCCGGCCTCGGTCCTGCGCGTCGCGGTACCGGGCCGCTCGTTCGCCGACGCGCTCCCGCACCTGCGCGACACCTACACGGGGACGATCGCCTACGAGGTCGAGCACATCGCGGGCCACAACCGCCGCGTGTGGCTGCGCGAGAACATCGAGTCGGGGGCGCACCGCACGCCGCTCGAGCCCGAGCGCCGGCGCGACCTGCTCCAGCGGCTCTCGCAGACCGAGGCGCTCGAGAGCTACCTGCACAAGGCGTTCCTGGGCAAGAAGCAGTTCTCGGTCGAGGGCCTGGACATGCTCGTGCCGATGCTCGACGAGACGATCGAGCTCTGCGCCGACAGCGGCGCGCGCGAAGCGGTGATCGGGATGGCGCACCGCGGCCGGCTGAACGTGCTGGCGCACACCGTCAACCAGCCGTACGGGTCGATCCTCGTCGAGTTCGAGGGCGAGCAGACGCTGTCGGCCGACACCGCCGCGCCCGAGGGGGGCACGGGCGACGTCAAGTACCACTACGGCGCGTCCGGCACCTACAAGACGCGTGCGGGCAAGGGCGTGAAGGTCACGCTGTCGCCGAACCCGAGCCACCTCGAGTTCGTCAACCCCGTCATCGAGGGCCGCGCGCGCGCGGACCAGACGACGCGCGACGGTCGCGAGATGACCCACGACCCGAGCCTGGTCGTCCCGATCCTGATCCACGGCGACGCCGCGTTCCCGGGCCAGGGCGTCGTCGCGGAGACCCTCAACCTGCAGGCGCTGCGCGGCTACAGCACCGGCGGCACCGTCCACATCATCGCCAACAACCAGCTCGGGTTCACGACCGATCCCAGCGACGCCCGCTCGACTCGCTGGGCGTCCGACCTCGCGAAGGGCTTCGACGTCCCGATCATCCACGTCAACGCCGACGACGTCGAGGCGTGCATCGCCGCCGTCCGGCTGGCGGTCGGCTTCCGCAACGAGTTCGGGCGCGACGTCGTGATCGACCTGATCGGGTACCGCCGCTTCGGTCACAACGAGACCGACGAGCCCGCGTACACGCACCCGCAGATGTACGCGAAGATCAAGAGCCACCCGCCCGTGCGCGAGATCTACGCGGGCAAGCTCGTCGACGAGGGCGTCGTCAGCGCCGAGGAGGCCGAGCGGATGGCCGGCGAGGCGCTCGAGGCGGTCGCCAGCGCGCACACGCACCTCAAGGACACGATGGCGGGTCCGCCCGACACCGGCGCGCGCGAGGTCGACACGACGATGAGCCGCGAGCCGAAGACGACGCTCCCGGCGGACCTGCTGCGCTCGCTCAACGAGCAGCTCGTCACCGTGCCGGACGGGTTCGGCGTCCACCGCAAGCTGAAGCCGTTCCTCGAGCGCCGCCGCGCCGCCGCGGAGGCCGGCGGGGCGGTCGACTGGGCGCATGCCGAGGCGCTCTCGCTCGCCTCGCTGCTCGCGCTCGGCGTGCCCGTGCGGCTGACCGGCCAGGACACCGAGCGCGGCACCTTCAGCCAGCGCCACCTCGTCCTGCACGACACCGAGACCGGCGACGCCTTCTGCCCGCTGCAGAGCCTCAAGAGCGCGTCGGCGCCGTTTGAGCTGCACAACAGCCCGCTCTCCGAGCAGGCGTGCCTCGGGTTCGAGTACGGCTACTCGATCCAGGACCCGGACGCGCTCGTGCTGTGGGAGGCGCAGTTCGGCGACTTCGTCAACTCGGCGCAGGTGATCATCGACCAGTTCATGACATCGGGGCTGGCCAAGTGGGGGCAGACCTCACGGCTGACGCTGCTGCTGCCGCACGGCTACGAGGGCTCCGGGCCCGAGCACTCGTCCGGCCGCGTAGAGCGCTTCCTGCAGGCGGCGGCCGAGGGCAACATCCGCGTCGCGAACTGCACGACGCCGGCGCAGTACTTCCACCTCCTGCGCCGCCAGGCGCTCGTCTCCAAGCCGCGGCCGCTGGTCGTGATGACGCCGAAGAGCCTGCTGCGACTGCCGACGGCCGTGTCGAGCATGGACGAGCTCGCCAACGGCAAGTTCGAGCGCGTGATCGACGACCCGCTGTTCGGGCCCCCCGAAAACGGGTCGGAGCCGCTCGATCGCAACAAGGTCACCAAGCTGGTGCTCTGCTCCGGCAAGGTCTACTACGACATCGCCGGCCACGAGGAGCGTCCGGCCGCCGACCACATCGCCGTCGCGCGCGTCGAGATGCTGTACCCGTTCCCGGAGGTCCAGCTCAAGGACCTCATGGAGAGCTACCCGAACCTCGAGCGCGTGGTCTGGGTCCAGGAGGAGCCGCGCAACATGGGCGCGCGCGCCTTCATGCGCCGCCGGATGGCCGGCATCCTGCCCGAGGACCTGCACTACTACTACGTCGGCCGCCAGCTGCGGGCGGCGCAGAGCGAGGGCTACACCGCCGCCCACCGCAAGGAGCAGGCGCGGATCGTGCGCGTCGCGCTCGACCTCGAGGAGGACGTGCTGCGGCCCGACCCTTCGGCCGAGCGGCCGAAGCTCTAGCGCCGTTTCCGGCCCCCTAGCAGGGCGGCGCGGGCGTGTGCTCGCCGACGTCGAAGCTGTCCGGGAGCGCGGCGGCGGGCACGGGCTGGATGTCCAGCAGTCGGTCGACGAACGCGAGCGCCTGTCGGTGGGCTCCCGGATCGCGTGACCGCGCGGCCGCCACGCCGGCGAGATGGCCCGCCCACGGCGACCTGATCGGCCCGATCCGCAGCCACCGCGACGGCTTGCGCCGCGCGCCGATCAGCTCGCGGCAGAGCCGCGCCCGCTCGCGCGCGGTACGGCGCGGGCTGCGGCTGCCGACGGCCTTGGCCGCGTACGCGTAGAGATCCTGGCGCCGCTCGCTGTCGACGAGGTCGTTGTAGGCGCGCAGGAACGCCGCGACGACCGGGCACGCGCTCTTCGGCTGGTCGCTGAACCGCTCCCCCGCGAGCATCGACGTGAGCTCCATGACGCAGACGCCGTCCTCCGGACTGCGATGGCTGCCCCGGCTCAGGCGCACGGTCTGGTGACTGACGGGACTCATGGGATCCTCCTTCTAGAAGCCTGTGCAGGGACGGATGCCCAGAACCGCGCGCCTGGCACCTCTTCGACTGGGGGCGGGCACTCGGGCCTCGTAGCGTTTGAGGAGATGAAGGCCGGATAGCTCAGGCCGCATGGCGTCGCCCGGCTCCAGCGACGGGCGCCTCGCCGTAGTGATGATCACTCACGGCAGGCGCGGCGAGGCGATCCATGCCGTCGAGCAGCACCTGCGGCTCCCCGAGCGGCCGCGGCTGATCGTCGTCGACAACGCGTCGCGGGACGGGACCGCCGACGCGATCGAGGCGGTCGACCCGTCGATCGAGGTCATCCGGCTCGACAGCAACGTCGGCGGCGCGGCACGCAACGTCGGCGTCCGCCGCGCCGGGACGCCATACGTCGCCTTCAGCGACGACGACTCGTGGTGGGAGCCCGGGTCGCTGGCGGCCGCGGTCCGGGCGCTCGAGCACCACCCGACCGTCGCGGCGGTCACGGCGCGCTCGCTCGTCGGCCCGGACGCCGTCGACGACCCGCTCAACGAGGAACTTGCGCGCAGCCCGCTGACACGCCGGCCGGACCTGCCGGGCCCACGCGTGCTCGGCTTCCTAGCATGCGCGGTCGTGGTGCGGACCTCGGCGTTCGCCGCCGTCGGCGGCTTCGACGAGCGACTGAGCATCGGCGGCGAGGAGGAGCTGCTGGCGGTCGATCTCGCGGCCGCGGGATGGGATCTCGTCTATCTCGACGACCTGATCGTCCATCACCATCCGTCGCCGATCCGCTCGCTCGACGGCCGGCGGCAAGCGGGCATCCGCAACACGCTCTGGTTCCTGTGGCGACGGCGACCGCCCGCGAGCATCGCGCGGCGAATGGCGCACCTGGCGCGCACGCTTCCGCGCGACCGAGCGACGCTGGCGGGCGTCGCGGGCGCCGTGCGCGGGCTGCCGTGGGCGATCGGAGAACGCGATGTCGTCCCGGCACACGTCGAGCGCGATCTGCGCAGCCTCGACGCGCCGCAGATGCGCTCCGGAGCGCGGCCGACGACAGGGCGCACGCCCACAGCGCGCAGTGGCTCGCCAGCCGCCACGGTCGCGGCCTGGCGGCGATGATCGGCGTCGGCATGATCGCGGCGACGGCCGGCGCGCTGCTGCGCGAGCGCTGACTTGGCTAGCGCTTCGGCGCCTGGCCGCGCGCGATCGCGTCCGAGACGTCGCGGCCGCCGAAGCGGCGCTGGACCGCCGCGACGGGCGCCGGGGCGATGCTTGCGGCGACGGCGGCGAGTCGGAGCGTCATGGGGGCGACGTCGATCTCCGACCGGTCGCGCTCGACGCCGCGCACGACCGCGTTCGCGACCTGCCGCGGCGTGCGCGTGCGGATGTACGGCGGCAGCTCGACGCCGCTGTCGTGGAACATGCCGGCGTCGCGGATGAAGCCGGGGAAGACCGTCGTGACGCCGACGCCGGTGCCGTGCAGGTCCTCGCGCAGCCCGAGCGCGAAGCCGCGCATGCCGAACTTCGTCGCCGAGTAGACCGAGCCGCCGGCGCTGCTCACCTTGCCGGAGATCGACGAGATGAACACGAGGTGGCCGAATCCGCGCTCGCGCATCGCCGGGGCGAGCGCGCGCGACAGCTGCATCGGCGCGCGCAGGTTGACGTCGAGCGCACGGTCGAGCTGGTCCGGACCGAAGCTCTCGAGGTGCCCGCTCGCGGGCAGCGCCGCGTTCGCGACCAGCACGTCGATCCGGCCGGCGCGGTCGGGCAGCGCCGCAACCGCGTCGCGGTCGCAGAGGTCCGCGGCCAGCACCTCGGCTCGCTCGGCCAGCTCGCCCGCGAGCCCGTCGAGCACGTCGGCCTTGCGCCCGCTCAGCACCACCGTCGCCCCCCGCTCGTGCAGCGCCCGGGCGATCGCCTCCCCGATCCCACCCGTCGCCCCCGTCACCAGCGCTCGCGAGCCCCCTAGGTCCACGGCCGGCAGGCTACCGCTTCGCTATCCTCGGCAGCCCCCGCGGGCGTAGTTCAGTTGGTTAGAACGCCGGCCTGTCACGCCGGAGGTCGCCGGTTCGAGTCCGGTCGCTCGCGTTGGGAGGGAGGGTCAGGAGCGGACGGTGCGGCGGAAGGCGAATGCCGCCCCGCCGGCGATCAGCGCGGCCAGGAAGGCCGGGCCGAGGCTCGTGACGCCGACGATCGCCAGCACCAGGAACACGACGGCGGCGACGCCGGCGCCCCCGCCGACGACGGTGAGGGTGTAGGCGCGGCTCTGCTTCTCACGGCGGGTCAGGTTGGCCATGGGCTGAACCGTAGCTGCCCGGCGCGCCGGGCAGCTCGAAGCCGCCGCCATCCAAGCGTCGCCCGTAGCGCTCGGCCATCACCATGAGGGAGCAGTGGCTGCCCACACGTAGGCCGTCGTGGAGCAACCGCACCCCCCCTCCGCTTGCGCACCGGCACCCTCGGCACGCGGCCTCAGCTCGCGCTGTCGCCAGCGGAGGCGTGGCCGTCGTCGGGGCGCTGGCGACGCTCTCGGCGGCCGCGGAGCTCGGTCCAGGCGAGCCAGACGAGGAAGCCGACGACGGGCACGAAGTAGGCGAAGTTCACCAGCCAGTGGCCGGCGTGGGCTAGGAGGGGCACGCCCTCCAGGCTACGCGCTCGCGAAGCGCTGCCGGCACATCGCGGCTACGCGTTGGCCTGCGAGAGCAGCCAGAGCGCCAGGCTGGTGAAGCCGACCATCACCGCGAGCATCCAGTACTGCGAGCGGACGGCGAGCTTGGCGCGGTCGTAGAGCGTCAGCGCGCGCTCGTGCGCGACGATCAGCGCGGCGACGTGCCCGACGACGACGAAGCCGACCTGCCAGTACCAGGCTGCGGTCGCGCCGATCACGCCGTAGTCGATCGCGCGGTCGGCGGTGCCGAAGACGTCGCTGCCGTCGCCGAGCGGGTCGGAGGCGAGGAACCCGAACGGATTGGCCGCCAACGTCAGCACCGCCTGCCCCTGGTAGAGC
Organism: Thermoleophilaceae bacterium; assembly: GCA_040881635.1. Classification (GTDB taxonomy): domain Bacteria; phylum Actinomycetota; class Thermoleophilia; order Solirubrobacterales; family Thermoleophilaceae; genus JAAYBF01. The sequence continues at coordinate 93,838 of JBBECV010000009.1, read as the reverse complement.
AGCAGCGTCACGTAGTGGGCGGCGACGTAGGCGAGCGCGATCGGCACCAGCGAGGCGACGAAGGCGCGCGCGAGCGTCCCGGTCGAGAGGTCGCCGCCGACGCTGCGCGCGCCGCGCGCGCCCAGCAGGTAGAAGCCGCCGACGATCGCTATCGCGGCCACCATCCCGATCAGGAACGTCAGCTCGAGCGCGTTCCGCGGCGACAGCCCGAGCGACTCGAGGAAGTCGGCGATGTCGGGCGCGAGGCCGGTCCAGATCGGCGCCTCGGCGGCACCGTCGAACGTCACGCTCCCGATCGCGACGGCCACCAGCGCGATGGTGCCCGGCAGCGCCCGGAAGCCGGCGAGGCCGGCGAGCGGCGGCCGCAGGCCGACCGTGTCGCCGCGGCGCTCCCACGGCGAGATGCGCGCGAACAGCCCGAAGTAGACGCCGAACGCGTCGCCGCGCTCGGTCCACTCCTCTACCCCGTAGAGCGCCATCCCGACGAACTGGATCAGCGAGTAGACGAGTGCCGCGATCGCGACGGTCTGCGGCGCGTCGCCGTTGGAGGCGGCCAGCTCGAGCGCCGCGAACAGCGCCAGCCCCACCGCGGCCGGCCAGTGGCCGAGCCGCTCGGGGTAGCTCAACGGAGCCGGCATCGGCGCGCGGGCCGCCGTGCGCGCGACCCACGAGACCGCGCGCCCGAGCGCCCGCCACGGGTTGAACGCCCGGAAGACGTCGCCGAGCAGGACGCTGAGCGCCACGAGCCCGAGCCAGAAGATCACGTAGACGAACGTCGGCGCGAAGTTCGCGCTCGTCGTCTGCGTCCCCTCGAATCCCGCCCAGACCGTCACGCCGAGCAGGAAGACCCCGGCCGCGCCGCAGAGCAGCTCGACCGGCCGGCTCGCGACCACGCGTGAGAGCCGCGGCAGGGGCCTGAAGCGGTCGCCGGTCAGCCGCGGCTCCGGCCACAGGACGGCCAGCGCCACGAACGAGACGACGAGCACCACGGCGGCCGCCCAGCCGAACAGCCACTCGGGGATCGGCAGATCGCTGCGGCCGACGACCCCGTGGGCGATCTCGATCACGACGCCGCCACCGTCGCCCCGATCAAGAGGGCTCGACCACCAGGTGCGCGATCAGCGGGTCCTTGCCCGCGTGCTCGGCCTCGTGGCTCTCGATCTCGAAGATGCCCTCGACATCGGCCTCGAAGATCGCCCTGGCCGGCGTCCGGGGACCGACGGACAGCTCGACGTCGTAGCCGTGCACGTGGATGTCGTCGGCCTGGTCGGAGACGACGACCAGCCTCACGCGGTCCCCCTTCGAGGCCTCGATCGTCGTCGGCCCGCCGACGGGGGCGTGGCCGCGCAGGTCGAGGCGCGCCGTGACGGCGGGGTCCGGCCCGTCCGGCGGCGGCTCGGGGGCGGACGGCGCGGTCGCGGTCGGCTCGACGTCCGTGACCTGGCCCGGATCGAGCGGCTGAGGAGCCGTGTCGCCGGCGTTCGCCGGCCCGTCGTCGTCGCCCGGCTGCACGACCACGAACGCCACCACGACCGCGGCGACCGCCGCGGCGATCAGAGCGATCCGCCCTCCGCTGGACATCGGGCGCTGCCACCTCCTGCGAGCTTGACGTTGGACCGGCGCCTAGCCGCGCGCGAGACTGGCCGGCACCGCATCCCGGACCGTAGCGTGCAGCGGCTCCCCGACGTCGGTGGAATCCCCTGCCGCCGGAACGCCGCGTGACTCGGGGTCGAACCTGTACCCGACGCCGAAATGCGTGTGGATGTAGCTCCAGCCGGGCGAGGCCGCCTCGAGCTTCTGACGCAGCTTGCGCACGAAGACATCGACCGAGCGGTCGCCGTGGGCCATCGAGTAGCCCCAGCCACGCTGATAGATCTCCTCGCGCTGGAGCACCTTGCCGCGCGCGCCGGCGAGCAGCTCGAGGACCTCGAACTCGCGTCGCGTCAGCTCGGCGCTGCGCCCGCCGGCGTATGCCTGGAAGCGATCGGCGCGAATCTCGAGCTCGCCCGCGACGAGCGGCTCCCGGTCGAGCCGCACCGTCGCCTGCCGACGCCGGCGCACGACCGCCTCCACGCGCGCGAGGACCTCCTCGGGGTGGCATGGCTTGGTGATCCAGTCGTCGGCGCCGAGACGAAGCGCGCGGACGCGCTGGGCGACGCTCGAGCGGCCGGTCGCGACGACGATGCCGAGCGCCGGGAGCGCGCCCGCGACCTGCTCGACGAAGGCGTCCGCGGAGCGGCCCAGCAGCTCCACGTCGAGGACAAGCGCGTCGATCCGCATCGCCACGAGCTCCTCAGCCGGGGGCGGCGCCTGGAGCAGGCGGTGCCCGCAGCCCGCCGTGTCCATGCGGTTGACCAGCACGCGCACGAACCCCGAGTCGGAGTCGAGAACCGCGACCTTCATCCCCACCAGCATACGCCAGCGCGCGGCGGCGCTCCGCCGGGGGTTCACAACGTCTTCACATCCCGGCGACAGGCCGGTAACAGACTGGCGACATGCCCGTGCGACGTTGGCGGCGACCAACGAACGAATCAAGGAGAGATCGCATGAGAAAGCTTCTCGTGCCCGCCGTCTTCGTCGCCCTCGCCATCGGCGTGGCGGCCTGCGGCGGCGACGACAACGACAGCAACGCAGCAGGCAACGCCGGCTCGGGCGGCTCGAGCCTCTCGGGCACCATCCGGATCGACGGGTCGAGCACCGTCGCGCCGCTCTCGGAGCCCGCGGCCGAGCTGTTCATGCAGGAGAACCCCGGCGTCACGGTGACGGTCGGCACCTCCGGCACCGGCGGCGGCTTCGAGAAGTTCTGCGCCGGGGAGACCGACATCTCCGACGCGTCGCGTGAGATCAAGGAGGAGGAGGCCGCGGCCTGCAAGTCCAGCGGCATCGCCTACGAGGAGGTGTCGGTCGCCAACGACGCCCTGACCGTGGTCGTCAACCCGCAGAACCCGGTCGAGTGCATGACCGTCGAGCAAGTGGCCCAGGTCTGGGGCCCGAAGTCGAAGGTCTCGAGCTGGAGCGACATCGACGGGCTCGAGGACGCGCCCGACGCCGAGCTCGACCTCTACGGCCCCGGCACCGACTCCGGGACGTTCGACTACTTCACCGACGCGATCAACGGCGAGGAGGGCGCGCAGCGGACCGACTACAACAACGTCGGCGAGGACGACAACTCGACGGTGACGGGCGTCAGCGGGTCCGAGGGCGGGATGGGCTACTTCGGCTACTCGTTCTTCGTCGAGAACCAGGACTCGCTGAAGGCGCTCGAGATCGACGGCGGGGACGGCTGCGTCGCCCCGACGGCCGAGAACACGCAGGACGGCAGCTACACCCCGCTCGGGCGCCAGCTGTTCGTCTACCCCTCCGACCAGGCGCTCCAGCGACCCGAGGTGCTGGCGTTCATCGAGTTCTACATCGAGAACGCAAGCGCGATCGCCGAGCAGGCCGGCTTCATCGGCCTGACCGACGAGCAGGTCACGGAGGCCCAGGAGAAGGTCGCGGGCCTCGCCGGCTAGCGGCGCCGCGGCAGAGCGATGGCGGCACGGGACGTCACGGCCTTCGGCCCGCGGACGGGAGCGACCGGCTCCCGTCCGCGGCTGGAGGCCGTCAGCCCACGCTACGGCGAGAAGGTCGTCTTCGCACTGCTCGCCCTCTGCGCGGCGATCTCCGTGGCGACGACCACCGCGATCGTCGTCTCGCTGATCGTCCCGACGGTCGGCTTCTTCGGCGAGGTGCCGTTCGCCGACTTCCTCTTCGGCACCGACTGGGCCCCCACGTTCGCGGACGCGACGTTCGGGGTGCTGCCGATCGTCGCCGGCACGATCACCGTCACGTTCTGGGCGCTGTTGGTCGCCGTCCCGGTCGGGCTGCTCACGGCCATCTATCTCGCCGAGTACGCCCCGCCGCGAGTCCGGCGGACGATCAAGCCCGTGCTTGAGGTCCTCGAGGGCGTGCCGACCGTCGCGATCGGGCTGTTCGCCCTCTACTTCATGCGGCCACTGCTCGAGGACGTGCTGCCGTTCCTCCCCTGGCAGGGACCGTTCGCCGTGGGCGTCGCCGGCGTCGCGGTCGGCTTGATGATCGTCCCGCTGGTGTCGTCGGTCTCCGACGACGCGATGCGCGCGGTCCCGGGCGGCCTGCGCGAGGGCGCCTACGCGCTCGGCGCGTCCAAGATGAAGGTCGCCGGGCGGGTCGTGCTGCCGGCGGCGATCTCGGGCATCGTCGCGGCGGTCGTCCTGGCGGCGTCGCGCGCGATCGGCGAGACGATGATCGTCCTGATCGCCGCCGGCAGCACGCCGACGCTCAGCGGCCCGTGGGAGCTGACCCAGTCGGTGCAGACGATGACCGCCTTCATCGGCACGACCGCGACGGGCGACATCGCGACCGGCACAATCACCTACGACACGATCTTCGCCGTCGGCGCGCTGCTGTTCGCGATGACGCTCGTGATGAACATGCTCGCGATCCGGCTCGTGCGGCGCTTCCGCGAGGTGTACGAGTGATGGCCGCGGGCGATCGGGCGCCGGACACCGCACGGGCGCGGCTGGCCGTCGCCGGCGCGCGCGCGGGGACCGCGGCGACGCTCGGCAGGACCGACCGCGGCGAGCGCGCGCGCGGCCTGATCTTCCTCGCCCTGCTGGTGCTCGCGGTGACCTTCGCCCTGACCGGCCTGGGCGCGCTGCTCGTGTGGGCGGGCATCGAGGGCGCACCGCGCCTGAGCCTCGAGCTGTTCACCGCGGGCCCCTCGTCGCTCTCGCCGGAGACCGCCGGCTACCGCACCGCGATCCTCGGCACGCTCTATGTGATCGGCGGCGTGATCCTGCTGATCGTCCCGATCGGGGTCGGCGCCGCGATCTACCTCGAGGAGTACGCCGACCGGCGGCACTGGTGGAATCGCTTCGTCGAGCTCAACGTCCAGAACCTCGCGGGTGTGCCGTCGATCGTCTACGGCATCCTCGGCCTCGCGTTCATCGTGCGCGGACCGGCGAGCTTCGGCTTCGTCGCCGCCGCCGGCTCCGCCACGCTCGCGCTGCTCGTGCTGCCGACCGTGATCCTCGCCTCGCGCGAGGCGATCCGCGCGGTTCCCTCGTCGGTCCGCGAGGGCGCGCTCGCGCTCGGCGCGACGCAGTGGCAGACGATCCGTCGCCAGGTGCTGCCGGCGGCGATCCCGGGCGTCTTGACTGGCGTGATCCTCGCGGTGGCGCGAGCGATCGGCGAGGCGGCGCCGCTGCTGCTCGTCGGAGCGGTCACGTTCGTCACCGTCGACCCGTCGTTCTTCGAGGGTGGCTACTCGACGCTGCCCGTGCAGATCTTCAACTACGCGACGCGCCCCCAGGAGGTCTTCCAAGTACTTGCCGCAGCCGGGGTGATCGTGATGCTCGTCGTCCTGCTGGCGATGAACTCGTTCGCGATCTGGCTGCGCAACCGCTACGAGAGGCAGTTCTCATGACAGGCGAGAGGAGCTGATGCACGCGGCGATCGAAATGCCCACCGACCGCGATCCGCGGCAGGCAGAGGAGGCGGCGGCGGTGAAGCGCACGACCGTGTTCGACATCGACTCGGTGACGGTCTCCTACGGCGGCGTACCGGCGGTGCGCGACATCGCGTTCGACGTCGGCGAGCGTGAGATAACGGCGCTGATCGGCCCGTCCGGCTGCGGCAAGAGCACGCTGCTGCGCTGCCTCAACCGAATGAACGACCTGATCCCCGGGGCGCACGTGGAGGGGCGGGTGCTCTACCACGGCGAGGACCTCTACGGGCCGCGAGTCGATCCGGTCCAGGTCCGCAAGCTGATCGGAATGGTCTTCCAGAAGCCGAACCCGTTTCCCAAGTCGATCTACGACAACATCGCCTTCGGGCCGCGCGTGGTGGGCATGAGCGGCGACCTCGACGAGATCGTCGAGCGCGCGCTCGAGCGGGCCGCGCTTTGGGACGAGGTCAAGGACCGGCTCGACCAGAACGCCTTCGGGATGTCGGGCGGCCAGCAGCAGCGCCTCTGCATCGCTCGCGCGCTCGCGATCGAGCCCGACACGATCCTGATGGACGAGCCCTGCTCGGCGCTCGACCCGATCTCGACCGGCAAGATCGAGGACCTGATGATCGAGCTCAAGCAGCGCTACTCGATCGTGATCGTCACCCACAACATGCAGCAGGCCGCGCGTGTGTCGGACAGGACGGCGTTCTTCACCGTCGAGGTGGACGAGGGCGGCCAGCACCGCAGCGGCCGGGTCGTCGAGTTCGACGACACGGAGAAGATCTTCACCAACCCCGCCGACGAGCGCACCGAGGCCTACGTGACAGGGAGGGTCGGATGATGGCCCCGGATACGACCCGCCACCAGTTCCAGAACGAGCTCGACCAGCTCGAGGCGCAGGCGCTCGGCGGGCTCGACATGGTCTGCGCAGCGCTCGACCGCGCGATCGAGGTCGTCCTCGAGCGCGACGCCGAGCTCGCGGCGATGCTGATCGCCGACGACGACCGCATCGACGGCCGCTACCTCGAGGTCCACCAGGGGATCCTCTCGCTGCTCGCGCTGCAGGCGCCGGTCGCGGGCGACCTGCGGCTCGTCGCCGCGCTGCTGCACGTGATCAAGCACGTCGAGCGGATGGGCGACCAGTGCGTGAACATGGCCAAGCTCGTCCCGCTGGCGGGCAGCCACCCGCCCGCCGACCGCCAGATCCTCGACGACATCGCGCGCATGGGGGAGCTGGCGCGCTCGCTCGTGCAGCAGTGCAAGCTGGCGTTCGAGCGCCGCGACGCTGCGCTCGCGCAGGACCTCGTCCGCCAGGACGACGAGATCGACGACCTCAACCGCGCCTGCTTCCGCCGCGCGCTCGACGTCGGCGACGACCCGGATCGGCGCGAGTGGGCGATGCACATGATGCTCGTCGCGCGCTGCCTCGAGCGGATCGGCGACAACGCCGTCGACATCGGCGAGCAGACCGCGTTCGTGGTGACCGGTCTCTTCCGCGAGTTCGAGGACGCGTCACACGCCTAGCGCAGGCGAGCGAGCGCCCGCAGGTCCTCCGGGCGCAGCAGCCGGTGGAGCTCGCCGCGGTCGATCGCGGCGATCCCGGCCTTCGGCATGCGCACCTGGGCCCCGGTCTCGTTGTGCAGCGCCATCGAGATGTCGGGCTCGTGCCCGACGACCAGCACGGACTCGCCCCGGCCCTGGACCAGCTCGACCGGTGCGAACGGACCTCCGCGCAACGCCGGCTCCTCCTCAGGTGTCAGGCCGAGCGGCTCGCACGCGAGCCGCGCCGTCTCGCGCGCGCGCACGCGCGGGCTCGTGAGGCAGGCGTCGAGCCGAACGCCCAGCGCCGCGAGGGCCGCCCCGACGGCACGCGCCTGGCGCTCGCCCTCGTCGGTGAGCGGCCGCTCGGCGTCCGGTGACCCCTTCTCCGCCTCGGCATGTCGCAGCAGCCAGATCACCGTCGAGACCATATGCCCGCCACCGGCCGCCTGTGACAATCGAAGGGATCGATGAGCACCTCCGACGACCAGCCGCCGCCGCTCGACGCGCCCGAGCTCTACGTCAACCGCGAGCTGTCGTGGCTGGATTTCGACGAGCGCGTGCTCGAGCTCGCCGAGGACGAGCGCCAGCCGCTGCTGGAGCGGGTCGAGTTCCTGCGCATCTTCAGCTCGAACCTCGACGAGTTCACGATGATTCGCGTCGCCGGCCTGCACGACCAGGTGGACGCCGGCATCGACGCGCGCAACGCCGACGGGCTGTCGCCGTCCGAGACGATCGAGCGCCTCGCCGAGCGCACGCGGAGGCTCGTCGACCGCCAGTCGCGACAGTGGGAGCAGGTGCTGCGCCCGGCGCTTGCCGAGCACGGCATCGAGATCGTCGAGCCCGGCGAGTGCTCGCCCGACGACCTCGCGACCGTCGACCGCCTCTTCGAGGACCAGGTGTTCCCGGTCCTGACGCCGCTCGCCGTCGGACATGGCCGCCCGTTTCCCTACATCTCCAGCCTCTCGCTCAGCCTCGGCGTCTGGCTCGCTGACCCGGGCGCCGGCACCGAGCTGTTCGCGCGCGTGAAGGTTCCCAAGGAGGTGCTGCCGCGCTTCCTCGAGATCCGCGACGGCACGTACGTGACGCTCGAGGCGGTGATCGCACGCCACCTCGGCCGCCTCTTCCCCGGGATGAAGGTCGTCGGCCACGCCGCCTTCCGCGTCACGCGCGACGCCGACTTCACCGTCTCCGACGAGGCCGACGACCTCCTGCGCGCCGTCGAGCACGAGCTGCGCCAGCGCCGCTTCGGCGAGGTCGTGCGGCTGGAGGTCGCGGCGGGCGTCGACGCCGGCATGCGCGCCTTCCTCGTCAGCCAGGTCGACGTCGAGGAGACGCAGGCGATCGACGTGCGCGGCATGCTCGACCTCACCGACCTCGAGCAGATCGCCACGCTCGAGGGCCATGGCAAGCTGCGCCTTCCGCCCTGGACGCCGGTGATGCCACGGGCGTTCGCCGACGACGGCGACGGCGCGGCCGACGTCTTCGCGGCGATCCGCGACGGCGACGTGCTCGTCCACCACCCGTACGAGTCGTTCGCCGCCAGCGTCGAGCGCTTCGTCGCCCAGGCGGTGGACGACGCCGACGTGCTCGCGATCAAGATGACCGTCTACCGGACGTCGGACGACTCGGCGCTCGTGCCGCTGCTGATCGACGCCGCCGAGCGCGGCAAGCAGGCGGTCTGCCTCGTCGAGCTCAAGGCGCGCTTCGACGAGCGCCGCAACATCGGCTGGGCGCGCGCGCTCGAGGAGGCCGGCGTGCACGTCGTCCACGGGCTGCCGGGCCTCAAGACGCACGCCAAGGCGCTGCTGATCGTGCGGCGAGAGGGCGACGGCGTGCGCCACTACGTCCACGTCGGCACCGGCAACTACCACCGCGGCACCGCCCGCCTCTACGAGGACTTCAGCCTCTTCACATGCGACCGCGAGATCGCTGCCGACGTAGCGGCGCTGTTCAACGCACTGACCGGCGCGGCGCGCGATCCCGAGTACCGCAAGGCGCTCGTCGGGCCGGGCGAGCTGCGCGCCGACCTGGTCGACGAGATCCGCCGCACCGTCGCGGCCCACGCGGCCGGCGAGCCGGCGCGGATCGCGCTGAAGCTGAACTCGCTCGTCGACCCGCAGCCGATTCGAGCGCTCTACGAGGCGGCGCAGGCGGGCGTGCCGATCGACCTCAACGTTCGCGGGATCTGCTGCCTGCGCGCCGGCGTGCCGGGCGTCAGCGAGAGCATCCGGGTCGTGTCGGTCGTCGGGCGCTTCCTCGAGCACTCACGCGTCTACTGCTTCCGGCGCGGCGACGAGCGCCGCTGCTACATCGGCTCACCCGACCTGATGCCGCGCAACCTCGGCGCCCGCGTCGAGCTGCTCGTCCCCGTCGAGGACCCCGCCCTGCGCACGCAGATCGAGGACGTGCTCCAGCGCTGCCTCGCCGACGACAGCTACGCCTGGGACCTGCGGCCCGACGGCAGCTGGGCGCGCCGGCTCGGCAACCGCCGCTCCGTGCACGCGGAGATGATGGAGCAGGCGTCCGCGCGCGTGGCCTCGATGCCGTAGCGCGGCCTCAGACGGGCGCCGGCACGCGCTGGCGCTTGGCGGCGTAGAGGCGCCGGTCGGCGGTGCGCATCAGCTCGGCGCCGTCGCTGCCGTCGCGGCCGAGGAGTGCCCAGCTGACGGTCGCGCGCAGGGGCTCGGCACCCTCGGCGGGCGCGATCTGACAGACGGCGTCGGCGAGGACGGCCGCCAGGCGGTCGGCGCCCTCCGAACCGGCATCGGGCGCCACGACCGCGAACTCGTCACCGCCGATGCGGGCGAGCGTGTCCGTCGGCCGTACGGCACTGCGACAGCGGTCGGCCACCGCACACAGCGCCCGATCGCCGGCCTCGTGGCCGTATTCGTCGTTGATCCGCTTGAAGCGGTCGAGGTCAAGGAAGAGCACGGCCGTCGGGCGGTCCGCATCGGCCGCCGCGGAGACCGCCGCCGTGAGCGCGGCATCGAAGGCGCGCCGGTTGGAGAGCGCGGTGAGCGGGTCGCGAAACGCCATCTCGCGCTGGGTGCGCTCGGCGTCGAGCAGCCGGCCCTTGAGGTGGAGGACGACGCCCGTGAGCGTCAGGGCGGCGACGGTGAAGGTCGCGTAGATCGCGGCGAACCCGTCGGCGACCGCGGTCGGCTCGTATGCGAACGGTGCGGCCATGGCGCACACCAGCAGCCCCACGAGCGGCCAGGCGACGCGCGGCGGATAGAAGTACGCCGCGAAGAAGAGCGGCAGGGCGATCAGCGGCAGCGCGAAGCTGTCGGCGCCACCGGTGCCCCACTGCGCCACTGCGAGCATCGGAACGGTGAGCACGAAGCGTGCGATGTGCTGCCACATCGGCATCCGCGCCCACGGCAGGCGACCGCTTACGCTCGCGACGCCGAACAGCAGCGCATACGCGCCGACCGCGACCATCGCGCCGTGGCTCGCGGGCGCAGCGCCGGGAAGCAGGCCCGCCAGCAGCACGACGGCCGCCGACAGCAGCCAGAGCAGGCCGGTCGTGTAACCCATCTCGACGCGCTCGTCGGGCGCGGCAAGCCAGGGCTGGATCGTCGGTGATGGGGCCGTCATCAGTCCACTCCTCCCCCGGTGCTTCGGCCACGGGCGGTGACTCTTTAGGCGCGGGCGCTTTCGGTCTCGCGCTGTCGACCGCCGGCGCTATGAGCCAGGCAGGCGCTCGGCTGCGGTGGCGCGGATCCGCTCGGCCGCCGCGGGCGCCGTCTTCTCGAGCCGCTTCATGTCCCAGCGGTCGAGCGCGATCAGTCGCATCGGCGACGTCGCCACCACCGTCGCCGTGCGCCGGTCGGTGTCGAGCAGCCCGACCTCGCCGAAGAAGTCGCCGGCGCCGAGCTCGGCGACGCGGTCGCCGCCGCGCACGACGTCGGCGGTCCCCTCCTCGATCGCCATGAAGGTGTACGCGTAGTCGCCCTCGTCGACGAGGTGCTTGCCTTCCGACACCGACACCTCGCTGACGAACGGCGCGAGCCGCTCGAGCTCGTCGTCGGAGACCGACTCGAACAGCGGCAGTGACTTAAGGCGGTTGGCGTCCAACGCTCTCTCCCTGATCGACGTGGCGCGGCAGCAGGCAATCTATCCGACATCGAGCTGGCCGTCGATGCGCGCCTGCTCCTGCCCCGGGCCTGCCCATTCGCGGCGCCGCGGTGCCGTCGAACGGCGTTCGCATGGAGGTCCCCGGCGGGAGCCGCTCCCACGGAGCTCGAGCAGGTCGTCGATCCGACTTACCGGCGGCGCACGACGGTCATCGACTCCGCGCGTTGATTCAGGCGGCAGGCTCGGTCGCAACCGTAGACATAGTCGTTTTAGACATATGATTAATGTCACGCGAATGCGTGACACTGGGAGAAGCCTGAGGGACATCGGACGGGTCGGCCTCTGCGTCGCCTGCCTGGTCGCCGTCGTGCCGGCGCTGAGCGCCTGCGAGTCAAGCGACGAGGAGGCGGGCGCTCCGGCGACCACGAAGACGATCGACCGCGATGCGCGGGCCGCCGAGGAGCGTCGCGAGCGTGCACGCGAGCGGCGCGAGGCGCGGCGTGAGGAGCAGGCGCAGGCTCCCCCGCCGGCCGAGCCGAGCTGTCACCCCAGCTACGACCCCTGCCTCGACCCGAGCGCGTCGGACTACGACTGTGCGGGCGGGTCCGGCGATGGGCCGAGCTACACGGGCTACGTGACCGTGACCGGATACGACGAGTACGACCTCGACAGCGACGGCGACGGGGTCGGCTGCGAGTCGTAGGCGGGCCCCGCCGGGCGCCTAATAAGGTGCCTGGCATGTCTGAGGCGATCGCCGAGCCGCGCGACGAGGCCCTCGAGGCCGCGCGCTGGGACCTGCAGCCGCTCGTCGAGGGACGGGGTGCCGAGGGCGTGGTCGAGCTGCTCGGCGAGGCCCAGCGCCTCGCCGACGACTTCGCCGAGCGCCACCGCGGCCGGGTGGCCGAGCTCGACGCCGCCGCGATGGCCGCGGCGATGCGCGAGCTCGAGCGGATCGCCGACCGCGTCGGCCGCGCGGGCTCCTACGCGGCGCTCGACTTCTCCGTCGACACCCAGGACCCGGCCCGCGGCGCGCTGATGCAGCAGGCGCAGGAGCGCGGCGCCGCGATCCAGACCGCGCTGCTGTTCTTCGACCTCGAGTGGAACCTGCTCGACGACGAGCGCGCCGAGCAGCTGCTGGCATCCGACGAGCTCGCGTTCTGCCGCCACCACCTGCGCACGCTGCGCCGCTACCGCCCGCACCAGCTCTCCGAGCCGGAGGAGCGGGTGCTCACCGAGACCGACGTGACCGGTCGCGCGGCGTTCAAGCGCCTGTTCACCGAGCAGGTCGGCGCGCTGACGGTCGACCTGCCCGACCGCGACGAGCCGGCGCCGCTGATGGAGGCGCTGAGCCTTTTGCAGGGCCCTGACCGCGGGCTGCGCCAGGCCGCCGCCGAGGGTGTCACCGCCACGCTGCAGCCGGGGCTGCGCACGCGCGGGTTCGTCCTCAACACGCTGCTGGCCGACAAGGCGACCAAGGACCGCCTGCGCTCCTACGAGCACTGGCTCGCGTCGCGCAACCTCGCGAACGAGGCGAGCGACGAGTCGGTGCAGGCGCTGATCGACACGGTCGTCTCGCGCTATGACCTCGCGCGGCGCTGGTACCGGCTCAAGGCGCGCCTGCTCGGCGTCGACCGCCTCGCCTACTACGACCGCATGGCCCCGGTCGCCGAGACCGAGCAGCGGGTGCCCTACGACGACGCGCGCGAGCTCGTGCTCGACTGCTACCGCAGCTTCTCGCCCGAGCTGGGCGACGTGGCGAGCGAGTTCTTCACCGGCTCCTACATCGACGCGCCACCGGTTCCCGGCAAGCGCGGCGGCGCCTTCTGCTCCTACACCGTGCCGTCCGCCCACCCGTACGTGCTGCTCAACCACACCGGCCGGATCGGCGACGCGCTAACGATGGCGCACGAGCTCGGCCACGGCGTCCACGCGGCGCTCGCCCGCCCACGCGGGGTGTTCGAGTTCACGACGCCGCTGACGGTCGCGGAGACCGCCTCGATCGTCGGCGAGACGATCGTGCTCGAGCGGCTGCTCACCCAGGCGCCGGACGCGCAGACGCGGCTCTCGCTGCTGGCGGAGTCGCTCGACGGCGCGGTCGCGGCGGTGTTCCGCCAGGTCGCGATGAACCGCTTCGAGCACCGCGTCCACAGCGAGCGCCGCGAGTCGGGCGAGCTGTCGATCGAGCGCTTCTCGAGCGCCTGGCTCGAGACCCAGGCCGACCTGCTCGGCGACTCGGTCGAGCCGTCCGACGACTACGGCTCCTGGTGGTCCTACGTCCCCCACTTCGTCGACACGCCCGGCTACGTCTACGCCTACGCCTACGGCAACCTGCTCGCCCTCTCGGTCTATCGCCGCTACGAGGAGGAGGGCGACGCCTTCGTCCCCTCCTACCTGGAGCTGCTGAAGGCCGGCGGCTCCCGCTCGCCCGAGGACCTCGGCACCATCGTCGGCGTCGACCTCACCGACCCCGGCTTCTGGGCCTCCGGCCTCGACCTGATCGAGCGCCAGCTCGCCGCCGCCGAGCAGGCCGCCGCCGAGGCCGGCCGCCTCTAAGCCGCACCGGACCGCACCGGACGCGGTACCTTCAGGTCACGCCGGGCGGTTAGCTCAGCTGGTAGAGCGCCTGCCTTACAAGCAGGAGGTCGCTGGTTCGATCCCAGCACCGCCCATCGGAGGGATCGAGCGCGACGACGAAACCGCCCGCCGGCAGGCTGCCACGGCTGCGCGTTTTCGGCCGCAGGCGCCGGGTAGGCCGGCGCTGTCGGGGGAACGCGAGCGAAGGGACCGAGATGGCGGAGACGGTGGAGCAGACGGTCGAGGTCGACGTGCCGATCTCGACGGCGTACAACCAGTGGACGCAGTTCGAGGAGTTCCCGAACTTCATGGAGGGCGTCGAGGAGGTGCGCCAAATCGACGACCGCCGGCTGCACTGGGTCGCCGAGATCGCAGGCCAGCACGAGGAGTGGGACGCCGAGATCGTCGAGCAGCGCCCGGAGGAGCGGGTGGCATGGCGCAACGTCGGCGGCAAGGAGAACGCCGGCGTCGTCACCTTCCACAAGGTCGACGACGCCACCACGCGCGTCTCGGTGCAGATGGACTTCGTGCCCGAGGGGATGAAGGAGAAGATCGGCGACGCGCTCGGGGTACCGGACCGTCGCGTGAAGGGCGATCTGGAGCGGTTCAAGGAGTTCATCGAGTCCCGCGGCGGCGAGACCGGCGCCTGGCGCGGCGAGGTGCCGCGCGAGGGCTGATCGAGGCTTGGGCGGAGGGCCGTCCCGGCTCCGGACTGCCCGTGGCGATCGGCGACAACGCCCGCGCCGGCCTGACGGGCCTGCGCAGGCCCGCGATCGACGTGGCCGGATACGCGCTCGGGGGCGCGCTGGCCGGGCTCTCGTGGCTCAGGCGCGGCAAGGTCGTGCACCCCAAGGGCGTCGTTTACCGCGCCGAGCTCGTCGTCCGGCGCAACGGCGGCGCGCTCGGCGAGACGGAGCTGCTCGGCGCCGAGGCCCGACGACCGGCGCTGGTGCGCTTCTCGCGCTCGCTCGGGCTGCCGCAGCCGCTGCCCGACCTGCTCGGCATCTCGGTACGGGTCGAGGACGCCTACGGACCGGAGCGCCACCAGGACCTGCTGGTGGTGACATCGGTCGACGCGCCAGTCCTCCACCACCTGCTCGTGCCCGCGACGGACTTCCAGCGGCGCCCCTACAGCTCATCGCTGCCATATCGCGCGGGCGGCCGCACGCTGCTGGTGGGCGTCCTGCCGCGCTCAGACTCCCCGCGCCGCGACGGCCGCGACGAGCTCGAGCGGCTCGCCGCCGCGGCCGCCACCGGCGCGCTCGCCTTCGACCTCGCCGTCGCCGAGCCGTGGGGGCGCTTCCGGCCGGTGGCCGAGCTGCGTGTCGGCGACCGCCTCCCGCCCGCGGCGGACGCGCTCGCCTTCGATCCCTGGAACAGCGGCGGGGGCCTGCAGCCGGTGGGCCTGCTCAACCGTCTGCGCGACTACGCCTACCCGCTCTCCCAGCGCGCCTGGCGCCGAGCACGCGGCTGGGCACCCGACGGCCCTCCGCCCGATGCCGTCAGTCCTCCTCGACCGGGGCGCTGATCGTCCACTTCGCCAATCTGGCCAGCGGGCCGCGGCCCGCCCGCGTCGTCAGCTTCACGATCAGCACGAGCGCCACCGTGCTTCCCACGCCGGCGACGACGCGCAGCCACCACTCGCCCGAGATGCCGAGCCCCACGGTCGTACCGATGCTCGCGATCACGCCAAGCAAGGTGACGCCGGCGGCGGTGAGCGTCACGCTGATGCTCGTCCGGTCGCTGCCCTCGGATCCGCGCGGTGAGATAGCGCTCCCTTCGTCGCTGTCGTGGCGCCGTCTACCCGCCCGCGCCTCGCCCGACACGCGGCTGATCCGTTCCAAATGCCCCCTCCGCATCGCGGATCACGTGCCAGCCGCGCTCGAGCGTGCTGATGCGACGGAGGCGGGGCGACAACAACTGGGCCACCTGACCAACGCTGACGGACGCCGTGACGGCCACTAATCCCGTCTGCCA
This sequence comes from Thermoleophilaceae bacterium, assembly GCA_040881635.1. Lineage (GTDB taxonomy): Bacteria > Actinomycetota > Thermoleophilia > Solirubrobacterales > Thermoleophilaceae > JAAYBF01. The sequence goes on along the minus strand of JBBECV010000009.1, from coordinate 78,198 downwards.
CAATTCTCGGCCATCGCTGACTGGTGCCGTTGGCCAAGCCAGAGCGGCCGCAGCAGTCAGGACAACGTAGGCAAGTCCGAAGGCGCGCGATGCGCTGCCAACGTTGCCGATCCGTTTGATGTGGCCGGGCTTGCGGCCCTGAAATTCGAGGCCCTTCACATTGGGCTCTATGAAGAGCCTGATGTATGCCGCAGCGCTTGCAATACCCAAGCTGGCGTGGATAGTCATGCGCTCAGCGATCAGCGTCGCACCGAGCCCGAGACACAGCAGAAAGCACGCAGTGCTAGCTGTGTAAGCGAAGTCACCACCCATAAGTAGGCCGAGTACCAGCCCGTTAGCCGCAAGCGCAAATCCCAGGAACCCGTGCCGCTCTGCCTGATGTCGACGCATTCCCTCTCGAACAAAGTCGAACTCCGCCAAGTAGCCAGCGACAGGATCGGAAGACGGCGAGCCGGTAGAGGACATGGTTGCCTGTGTCCGAGATATGGGGTAGCGCATCCGCATGCCCCAAGCGTCGGACGGCTCAAGCGGTCTTGTAGGCGTCCTTGGCGACGGGAAGCCCCACAACCTCGGCTATGCGCTCGACTACTTGAAGCAGCTCGGGCTCGTCGCCGAGCGGTAGACACGCCAGCTCTGCCGCTTGCCCCTTGACCTTCATCCAACCGCCGAGGCGAGCTGAGATGGTGGAGGCGCCCTCGGACCAGTCGACGGAATCGAATCCGTCGCGGGTGAAGGCTCCCGCATAAATCGGCTGCACGCTGACCTCGTCATCCATCACGGCGAGCAGCATGACCGCATCGATTCCCGGCGCAACGGCGAACGCCTCCTTGGCGGTTACGAGAGCGTGCGACATCACGGCTCCTGCATGCATCTGGTTGCGGAGGGTCTTCGAAATGCGCTTGACAGTCGGCCGACCGGTCGGTGTGGCATCCGCCTGCCTGTCGGGGACGAACGCATCCCGTGCCGGCATTCGCATCACGACGGATACCGCCTGGCCGTCGCAATCGATCGCGGCTGCGGGTGCCTCGTTGTCCTCGAACGCAGCCTCGAGAACGCTCAGAACGGCGTCCGGATTATTGGCGAGCAGGGCCTGCCATGCGGCGTCGAGCGCAGCCTGCACACGCTGGCGCTCGAGCTCGGCCTCACCTTCGAGAGCCAGCGCCCGCTCCTCTGCCCTCTCATCCGCGCTCGCCTTCGCCGCCTTACGCTCGGCGAAGGCGAGCCAGGAGATTCCCTTTAGGGCCCGCCGTCGCTCCTCTCGCCGCAAGCCGCGCCGGTCGGGCGCTCGAGGTGCCGGTGCCTTCGGTGGGGTCGCAGGCGCGAACGCCTCCCGATGCACGTGAAGATATGCGGCGTCGAACGCGTCTATCAAAGCACTAGTTGCGTCGAACTCAGCGGCGCGCTGCTGCGCACGCAGTGTCCGCTCGTACTCGCTCCGGCTCGTGGTTCCACCGCGTCGACTCCCACCGCCAAGATGCGTGTAAGCGCTCACCGGACCGACCCCGGACGACACGCCTACACCCCGTGTCCCGACATGTGCTCGCGCCGCGCGCGGGCCGACCCCGGCCGACAAGCCGCGGCTAGAGGCGCGAACGTTCACCCCCGGAGCGATCTTCATGCTGAATCCCACGTCTACCTCGCCCGAAACGTACCGTCTTCGCGACTTTCACCGAGTCACGAGCTCCCTTCGTCGCTGCCGTGGCGACCCGTCTACCCGCCCGCCTCGCCCGACACGCGACCACATCCCCGCGTCACTCGCCGCCTGCGCCTACAGCGGTCCATGTCGAGCCGCGGTGGTCCCACCGTCCGCGCGTCACGGTACCCGCGAGAATCGGATCGAGGAAGGCGGCGGCCTGCGCATGGCCGGCGGCCAGGTCCGCCGGAGCCCCCGTGGCGCCGGCGAGCTCGCGGAAGGGGACACGCCAATCGCCAGGCGGCCCGGTCAGCGACGGTGGGATCGGATGGGTGGCGCGGTTGCGAAACGTGACCTCCAGCGCGTCAGCCAACCGAGCCGCATCGAGAGTTAGGAACTCGGCAATGAGCGCGAGATCGACGAGATCCTTGACGCGGGTGCTTGGGCGGTCGCCGTCATAGGCGCGGGTGTACGCATGAAGCTTCTCGGCGACTTGGACCTCCACTGGCATGGCGGCGACGATCGGCGGCTCGACGTCGGCGAACGCAAGCACATCAGGCGTCCGCAGCCGCTCCGGTTCGCGGTCTGACCGATCCGCGAATCCGACATCCACCTGGAACGAGTCGAACGGCCGCCCAGCCAGCCGAACGACGACTCGGAACCGATGACTCCCGCCGATGTGCTCGGGCGATGTTGGCCAGCGCTCCACGGCGAAGTCGAGGAAGTCGCCGGCATCATGGCGTGCGCCCTCGATGAGGGCGTCGAGCAACTCGTTGGGGGGCGCCTCCCAGTCGAGATCGATGTCCCTCGTCGCACGGGCCTGCTCGGGCAGTCGCAGATCGAGTGCCAGGCCGCCCTTCAACAGCCAGCGATCCCCACCGGTCGTCGCGAGGCGTGCCAACAGGCGATAGAAGAGCACTCGCCGCCGGGCATTCACGAGCTGCGCGTCGTCACCACGGGCAAGGTGCTTCAGTCGTTGCTCGAGGGCCTGTCGAAATGCGGCCGCGTCGCGGTATCTCACGACGACGCGTCCGCAAGCACCCGCTCGATCAGCCGCCGCGTGCGAGCCGGCCTGCCTTGCGTCGCCGAACGCAGGCGGCGAGGCGTGGTGAGCGCGCGGTCGAGCGCCTGGCGGATCGCCATCTCGACCTGCTCCGGCTGAGTGCCCGCCTCCGCCGCGTCGACGATCGTACGCTCCGGCGTGGTGACGGGCACGCCGGAGCCCGCCGACACCTCCGAGCTGGTGGGGGGGTGCTCGAGCGTGTGGAACCGAACCCCGGGACGCGGGCGCTGACCGCGCTTTGCGCGGGGCAGTGTGATGTGGATGGCCGTGGGCATCACGTCGGACAGGTCATGAAGCTCCAGGGCGCTCTCATGGGAGATCACCCCCCCTGCCTCCCGAAGGGGAAGCCACGCGGCGACCACATGCTCATAGGGGCTCGACGGGAAGTGCCTGAACCGGTACAGCCCGCGCCGCACTCGCTCGTATCGTCCACCGTCGCGGGCGTGATGGCGCAGGGTGCTCCTGTCCATCCCGGCATCGACCGCCTGCTGCGCGGTGAAGTAGCCCGCCTGCGACTCGGCCAGCCGATACAGGGAATCGTGGTCGACCGCGTCCGGCATATGGGGGAGCATATCCCCTAATCGTCGGACCTCACGCCGTTCACGCATGACGAGCGCCGGGCGTGCGCGGACGATCTCCGGCTAGATTCCCGACGCCATGCGAGTCGTGACCGGACTGATGTTCTTCCCGCGCGGCGGCTCGGCGCAGGTGACGCGGGCGCTGGCCGGGAAGCTGCCGGCGCACGGCTGGGACGTGACGGTGCTGTCCGGATCGCTGCGCGCCGGCATGGGCGACGCGCGCGCCTTCTACTCGGGCCTGGACGTCCGGATCGTCGACTTCGATGCCGGCGACGCGCCGATGCACCCCTCGTACGAGGATCGCCCGGGCGCGGTCGACGCCTGCTTCGCGCGCGTCGACGACCGCATCTACCGCGACAACGTCACCGCCTGGGTGCGCGCGCTCGAGCGCGCCGGCGCCGCAGACGCCGACGTCCTCCACCTCAACCACCTGACTCCGCTCAACGAGGCCGCTGCGCTCGCCGCGCCGGGCGTCCCGATCGTCGGCCACCTGCACGGCACCGAGCTGCTGCTGCTCGAGCAGATCGCAGCCGGGACGCCGGCGACGTGGAAGCACGCGGACGCCTGGGCGGAGCGGATGCGGCGCTGGGCGCAGCGGTGCGAGCGGATCGTCCTGCTGTCGGAGAGCCAGCGGGGGCGTGCCGAGGAGCGGCTCGGCGTCGAGCGGGACGCGTGCGTGGTGATCGGCAACGGCTTCGACGGCGAAAGCTTCCGGCCCGTACCGGTGGACCGCGCGGCGTTGTGGCGCCGCGAGCTCGTCGAGCGCCCGCGCGGCTGGCGCCCCGGGGCCGGCCCGGGCAGCGTCGCCTACTCCGACGACGAGGTCGCCGTGCTCGCCGACGGAGTCGTGCTGATCGCGGTTGGACGCTTCACCGAGGTCAAGCGGGTGCCGCTGCTCGTCGAGGCCTTCGAGCGGGCCCGGCGGCGGGCGCGAACGCCGTCCGCGCTCGTGTTGGTCGGCGGCCATCCCGGCGAGTGGGAGGGCGAGCACCCGCTCGACACGGTCGAGCGGATCGGCGCGCGCGACGTCTTCCTCGCCGGCTGGCACGACCACGACGAGCTGCCGGCCTTCTTCAACGCGGCCGACGCCCAGGTCCTCGCGTCGGTGCGCGAGCAGTTCGGACTCGTGCTCGTCGAGGGGATGGCCTGCGGGCTGCCGTCGATCGCGGTCGACCGCTTCGGGCCCGCGGAGATCGTCGAGGACGGCTCGACCGGGTGGCTGGTCCCACCCGACGACGAGGTGGCGCTCGCCGCCGCCATCGAGGCCGCGATCGAGGACGGCGACGAGCGCGAGCGCCGTGGCGGTGCCGCGCGGCGGGCCGCCAGCGAGCGCTGGGGCTGGTCCGCGCTCGCCGGAGAGATGGCGCGGGTGCTCGAGGAGGCGGCCGCCGCTCGCCCGCGAGCTTCTACCATCCAGCCATGAGCAGGAGCCTGTTCCTCCGCGCACTCGGCGTCCAGGCGCTGGCGGTAGCCGTCGTCTTCGCCGTGCTGGTCGCGCTGCCGCTGCGCGAGGGCTTCTTCGAGGACTGGGGAATGGTCACCGGGCCGGTCGCCTGGCTCGCCTGCTCAGCCGTGACCGCGCGCGTGCTCTCACTGCCGATCGGGCTCGTGCTCTTCGCCGCGCTGGCCGGCGGAGTCGCGGGAGCGATCGTCGCGCTCGTCGCATCGCATACAGTAGGACTCGTGATCAGCTTGCTCGTCTTCGGCGCATCCTGCGGGGGCTACGACCCCGAACGCGACGAACGCGACGCTGCGGCAACTGCCTGACGCCGCCGCAAGCCGCCGGATCCGCACGCGGGAGTGCGGCGCAGCACGCGGGCCCCTACTCGGTCCGCACCCTCCAGGCCCCGTGGTCTAACGGTTAGGACAGCGGCCTTTCACGCCGCAGGCGGGAGTTCGATTCTCCCCGGGGCTATAGACGACGCCGACCGGCACCCCCTGTACGGCCGGCCGGCGTCGAAGCTGCGGCCGAGCCCCCTGAGCCGGCCGACAGATGCCGATTCGCGCTGACGCCCCCTGACGGACAGCCACAGTCGACAGCGGGAACTATGAGGCCCGGCGAGCGCGCGCGCAAGACGCAGAAGCCCGCAGACTCATGTGGGCGCGCGGCTACGCAATCCGCTTGCGTAGCTTCTACGGAGGTCGGCGGAGCATGAGACCGCCCGCCGCGACCTCCGCCACCTCGGCGCTATGCCAGCGCCGGCATGCCGAACATCGCGCGGAACGACTCGGTGTCGTTGAGATGCGGGAACGGCTCGTCGGGGACCGCGACGCCGAGCATCTCGCAGAGGGGCTCCCAGCCCTGTCCGACCTCGTAGACGAGCAGCCGCCCGGACGGGACCTTGCGCTTGACGTCGTCGATGTGGCGATGGAAGACGTCGAGCGCGTAGTCCTTGTCGTGGAACCGGCCATGGAAGGTGCCGTTCCAGATCAGGTCGTTGATCGCCGCCAGCACCTCCGGAGCGGGAGCGTTCTCGGCGTCGGCCGGCCGCAGCTCCCCGCGCAGGCCCATCTCCTTGGCGGCGTGGATGCTGTTGAGGCAGCTCTCGTACCAGCGCTCCGGATCGCGCACGCTGAGCAGGACCGGCGCGTCGGGCCAGGTTGCGGCCATCTGCTCCCAGAACGTGCAGCCGGGCCAGTCGACGGTCGCCTGCCAGCCGGCCAGCGCCGCGCGCCAGTCGACCGCCTCGCCGCGTGCCGCCGCCTGCCAGTGCGGGAGCGGCGTGGGGTCGCGAACCAGGTCGATCATGTGGAAGCACGGGTCGCATCCCAGTCGCTCGAGCGCGCCCTTGAGCGACATCGTCCCCGTCCGTCCGAATCCTGCGCCGATCACCTTCACGACCGCACCTCCTGTTCGATCTTCCCTGTCACCACCGCAGCAGCATCAGCCCGACGGTCACGCCCGGGCCGATCGTGACGATCAGCCCGCGCTCGCCCGCGCGCGGCGCGCGCGTGCGGACAGTCTCCTCGAGCACGAACAGCGCCGAGGAAGTCCCCACGTTTCCGTACTCGGCGAGCACCGCCCGGCTGGGAGCGAGGTCATCGTCGTCCAGCCCGAGCCCATTCTGGATCCCGTCGAGGATGCCCCGGCCGCCCGGATGCACGAGCCAGTGGTCGATCGCGTCCGCCTTGACTCCGCTGCGCTGCAGAAACGCGTCGACGAGCGGGCGCAGGTCGTTGGCCGCGATGGCGGGCAACTCGCGGGCCATCTGCACCTGGCTGTCATCGGCCGTGGCGACGAGCCTGACGTGATCGAGCGTGCCCGGGATTTGATGGACCGCGCTGGCCACGATCGCGGGGCCCGCCGCCTCGGCGCCGGAGGCGAGCAGCGCGGCGCCGCAGCCGTCGCCGAACAGCGACGAGCCGACGACCTTGACCTTCTCGGCGTCCGGCCCGACCCAGGTGAGCAGCCCGGTGAGGCTCTCCGCCGCCACGACCAGCGCCCGCTGGCCGGGCCGATCTCGCAGCGCCTGCGCGGCCAGCCGGAACAGCGGGACGGCGCTCGCGCAGCCCGCGCCGACGAGGTGATACTTGTCGACGTCCGGCGACAGGCCGAAGCGGTCGATCAGCCGATGGGCGAGCGTCGGCCCACCGAGCGAGTAGTAGCTGCCGGTGACCACCACGCCGATCTCGGCCGGATCGGCGGCCAGCGCGCCGACGGCCTCCGCGGCAAGCTCCAGCAGCTGCCGCTCCGTCCGGGCCGTGCGCTCCTGGAGCGTCGCCCGCAGCAGCTCGGGCGTCAGCTCGAGGTGCCGCTGCGTCACTCCGCAGCGCGCGAACACCCCTTCGGCGAACTCGTCTCCCGCCAGCCCGAGCAGCTCGAGCAGCTCGTGCTGCTCGAACGTCGTCGCCGGCGCCGACACCGCGACCGCGGGGATGACGGCCGTCATGGGCATGGGGTGGCGCTCGAGGCGGACCTCGAGCTGCGCGGATGGTGTCGTCTCGGTCATCGGCGACGGAACTATGGCGGCAGCCCCGCGGCGACACAAGGCGCACAACGCCGCAGACCTGCGGTGCGCACGGCTACCGAGGCCGGCTGCGTAGAGGTCCGCCGCGATCCGTAGCGGCTACGGATCTTCGTCCTCGCGACCCACGGTGGGGCCGATCCGCTCTACCCTGCACGTAGCCGATGAGCGAGCAGCCGCCGATCGCCGTCGTCCTGGCCGACGACCACGTCGTCGTCCGCACCGGCCTGCGCCTGCTGCTCGAATCCGAGCCGGCGATCGACGTCGTCGGCGAGGCGGGCGACCTCGCCTCCGCGATCGAGCAGGTCGAGCGCCACCGCCCGGACGTGCTCGTCCTCGACCTCCACATGCCCGGCGAGCCCAGCCTGCCGGCGATCCCGGAGCTGCGCGAGCGTTGCCCGGAGACGCGCGTGGTCGTGCTGACCGCCCAGCGCGATCCCAGCTACGCCGGCGAGGCGCTGCGCCTCGGCGCCGCGGGGTACGTCCCCAAGGAGGCCGCTGAGAGCCAGCTGCTGGAGGCGATCGGCGTCGCCGCGCGCGACGGCACCTACCTCGAGCCCCAGCTCGGCGCGCGCCTGGCCGCCAACGCCGCGACCTCCGGCGAGGCCGCCGCCGAGCTGACCGAGCGCGAGATCGACGTGCTGCGCTTGATCGCGCGCGGCTTGACCAACCGCGAGATGGCCGAGCGCCTGTTCCTCAGCGTGCGCACGGTCGAGAGCCACCGCGCGCGCATCCAGCGCAAGCTGGGCCGCTCCCGCCGCTCCGATCTCGTGGACTACGCGATCGAGCGTGGGCTCGTCGGCGCGCTCGACGTCTCCGCCCAGTCCTGAACGGCAAGCGCTCCAGCCGGCGCACCGTCGCCGCCCTCCGCCGGCGCCCCGGCGACGGGTAGGGCAGCCACCACCGCGGTCCCGTCCTCGGCCGCCGATCGCACCGTCAAGCGCCCCTTGAGCAGGTCGACGCGCTCGCGCATGCTGCGCAGCCCGAAGCCGGACGCGTCGGCGGCGGCGTCGAACCCGCGCCCGTCGTCGCGCACCCGGACGTGGAGGACATCGCCATCCTGCGCCAGCTCGACGTGCACGCGTGTAGCGCCCGCGTGCTTGGCGGCGTTGCTGAGGCACTCCTGGGCGATCCGGTAGGCGGCGGTCTCGACGTCCGGTGCGATCCGGTACGCCTCGCCGTCGCGGGCGGGGAGCGCGACGCTCGTCTCCACCTCGATCCCGTAGACGGTCTGCACGCGCGCCGCCAGGTCCCGTACCGACGCCTCCAGCCCGAGCTCGTCGAGCGCGGCCGGCCGCAGATCGGAGATCAGCCCGCGCAGCTTCTCCATCTCGCCCTCGATCTGCTCCTGCGCCAGTCGCATCCGGCCGCGGCGGTCGTCGTCCGACAGCGCCCGCAGGCCCGACGACAGCAGCACGTGCACGGCCGCCAGCCCCTGCAGCGTCTCGTCGTGGAGCTCGCGCGCCCAGCGCGCTCGCTCGGCCTCCGCGACCTGCATCCGCTCGCGCCCGGCGCGCTGGCGCGACTCGCGCAGCTCCGCCTCCATCCGCACCCGGTCCGACACGTCGGCGAACACGACGACGGCGCCGCCGCCCGGCTCGCGCACGGGCGCGCTCGTGTACTGGACGTGGAAGCTCGTCCCGTCGCGACGCCAGAACACGTCGTCGGTGATGTGCTCGACGGCATGCTCGGGATCGTCGTGCAGCGGGCACTCAGCACGCGGATAGCGCGTTCCGTCCGCGCGAGTGTGGTGGAGCATCTCGTGCGCGGGCTTGCCGATCAGCGCCTCCGCCGGCCAGCCGAGCATCGCCTCCGCCGCCGGGTTGGCGAAGGTGATCCGCCCGCTTCCGTCGACGTGGTAGATGCCCTCGCCGGCGAACTCGAGGATGCGGTCGCGGTCGCGCGCCAGCCGCTCGAGCTCGGCGTGGGCGCGCTTGAGCGCCTCCCGCCGCTCGGTGATGTCGCGCATCACTCCGAGCCCCTTGAGCGGCCGCCCGTCCTCGTCGCGGATCGCCGAGACGGTCACCTCCGCCCACACCACGTCGCCGCCCTTGCGCACGTACCGCTTGTCGACGCTGAAGCTCGGCAGCTCGCCCGCGAACGTCCGCTGCGCCAGCCGCAGCGACACGTCGACGTCGTCCGGGTGCGTGATGTCCGCGAGCGTCAGCCCCGTCAGCTCCTCGCGGCGATAACCGGTCAGCTCGCAGAATGCGTCGTTGACCTCGGACAGCCGCATGTCCTCCTCTGCCAGCACCATCGCCACCGGCCCGTCCTCGAACAGCCTGCGGAACCGCTCCCCCTCCTCGCGCAGCGTCGCCGCCCGCCGCCGCCGCTCGGTCACGTCCCGGATCGCCACGGCCAGCACCCGCTCGTCCCTCCCCTCCACGACCCGCACCGAGATCTCGATCGGCACCTCCGATCCGTCCGGCCGCCGCGCGAACAGCTTCTCCTCCGGATCGAGCACCCCGTCGGGGGCCACCACCGTCTCCAGCGCCAGTCCCACGAGCTCGTCGGCCGATCGCCCGAACAGACGCCCAGTCCGCTCGCACGCCGCCGCGATCCGCAGACCGCGATCGACCACCAGCGTCGGATCCGGCGCCAGCACCAGCAGCTTGTCGACAGCCTCGTCCCGCATCATCGGGCGCCCGTGCGCCCGGGCGCAGTGTAGGCGCTACGACGTTGGTCGCTCCCGGGCCCGTCCGCCATCATTGGCCCTGCCCCCGTAGCTCAGCTGGTTAGAGCGGCGGCCTTTTAAGCCGCGCGGCGTCGGTTCGAGTCCGACCGGGGGCACTCACCAGGCCTGCGAAAACGGCTCCTGGCAAGGAAGCAGGCCGCGACGCGTGCGTCCAGCACGCGAGTCGGCCGATGACGCCGCCAGGGGCCGTTTGCAGCGGCCTGGCTCAGTGCCTGAAGTGGCGGCGCGACGTGAAGACCATGGCGACCCCGGCGGCATCGCACGCGGCCACCACCTCAGGATCGCGCTGCGACCCGCCCGGCTGGATGATCGCGCGCACTCCCGCGTCGATCGCCGCCTGCGGCCCGTCCGCGAACGGGAAGAACGCGTCCGATGCCATCACGGCGCCGTCGAGCGGGCGCTCGGCCTCGCGCGCCTTGTCGATCGCGATCATGACCGAGTCGACGCGGCTCATCTGGCCGGCGCCGACGCCCGCGGTGGCGAGGTCGCGCGCGAGCACGATCGCGTTCGAGCGCACGTGCTTGCAGACGCGCCAGGCAAAGAGCAGCTCGCCCCACTCCGCCTCTGTCGGCTTGCGCTCGGTGACGGCGTGCGACTCTTCGCGCACCTCGCTGCTGAGATCGCGGTCCTGGATCAGCAGGCCGCCGCGCACGCGCTTGAAGTCCTGCTCGGCGACCGACGGGCGGCGACGCTCCTTGTCCTCGAGCAGCCGCACGTTCGGCTTCTGCTTGAGCACCTCGAGCGCGTCGGCCTCGAAGCCGGGCGCGAAGACGACCTCGACGAACATCGATGTCAGGCGCTCGGCGAGCTTGCGCTCGATCGGCCGGTTGAAGCACATGACGCCACCGAACGCGCTCTGCGGATCGGTCGCGAGCGCCTTCTCGAATGCCTCGTCCGGCGTCGAGGCGATCCCGCAGCCGCACGGGTTGTTGTGCTTGATGATCACGGCGGCCGGCAGCTCGAACTCGGCGAGCAGCTTGCGCCCGGAGTCGAGGTCGAGCAGGTTGTTGAACGAGAGCTCCTTGCCGTGGAGCTTCGACACCATCGACAGCAGGTGGGTGCGGGTGCGGGCGTCGGCGTAGTAGGCGGCGCGCTGGTGCGGGTTCTCGCCGTAGGAGAGGTCGAGCACCTTGACGAACGAGCGCGTCACCTGGCCGGGGAAGTCCTCCTCGCGCTCGGCGAACCAGCCGGAGATCGCGGCGTCGTAGCGCGCCGTGTACGAGAACGCCTCGAGCGCGAGCGCCTCGCGCGTGGCCGCCTCGAGGTAGCCGCCGGAGGACTGGAGCTCCTCGAGCACGGCGTCGTAGCTCTCGGGGCTGACGACGACGGCCGCGAAGCGGTGGTTCTTGGCGGCGGCGCGGATCAGGGTCGGACCGCCGATGTCGATGTTCTCGATCACCTCGTCCTCGTCGACGCCGCGGCGACCGGAGACGCGCTCGAACGGGTAGAGGTTGGCGCAGACGAGGTCGATCGGCTCGATCTCATGCTCGACGAGCGTGGCGACGTGAGCGGGGTCCGAGCGGACCGCGAGCAGGCCGGCGTAGATCTTCGGGTTGAGCGTCTTGACGCGGCCGTCGAGGATCTCCGGGAAGCCGGTGTAGTCCTCCACCGAGCGCGTCTCGACGCCGGCGTCGCCGAGCGTCGACGCGGTGCCGCCGGTGGAGAGCAGCTCGACGCCGAGGTCCCTCAGGCCGCGTGCGAAGTCGACGACGCCGCGCTTGTCGGAGACCGTCAGGAGCGCTCGGCGGACGCGCACACGGGCCGGGTCGGTGACCTCGACGGCGCCGCTCACGCCTGCTGCGGATCGACGCGCACGCGGCGCGAGTTCGACGGGTCGCGCGACACGGCACCGGCTGCGATCAGGCGCACGGCTCGGGGGAGCAGGCTGTGCTCGATCGCATGGACGCGACGCTCGATCTCCTCCACATCGCGAGCATATGGAAGCTCGAACGGCTCTTGCATTACGACCGGCCCGGTGTCCACGCCCTCGTCGACGAAGTGGACCGTCACGCCGGTGACCTTGACGCCGTACTCGAGCGCCTGCTCGATCGCGTGCACGCCGGGGAAGGCCGGCAGCAGTGAGGGATGGACGTTGATCGTGCGGCCCTCGAAGCGGCGGATGAACGGGCCGCCGAGCACCTCCATGAAGCCGGCGAGGACGAGCAGGTCGACGTCATGGGCCTCGAGCCAGTCGCCGAGCGCGGCGTCGCGGGCGTCCCGGTCGGCGTGATCGGCCTTGGCGAAGACGGCGGCGTCGATTCCCGCAGCGCGCGCGCGCTCGAGCCCGCGCGCCTCGGCGCGGCTGGATGCGACGCAGGCGACCTCGATCCCGTCGCGGCCGTGGACCTGGTCGAGCAAAGCCTGGAGGTTGGTGCCCTCGCCCGAGATCAGAACGCCGACGCGGAACGCCATGGCGGTCAGGCGGCCGCGCGCTCTGCGACGCGCAGCACCGGCCGGATGCCCGGCGTCACCTCGATCACGCCGCCCTCGATCAGCTCGTCGACACGCGCGAGGATGTCGGCGCGGCGCATGTGCGGGGAGGCCGCGTAGCCGGGCAGCCCGTCGTAGGAGTTGCGCTCGATCTTCTTGCTGCGCCCGCCGTGGACGATCGCCGCGCAGGTCGTACGGCCGACGGCCGGCTTGGCGAGCCGCGCGATCGAGACGATCGCATCGTCCAGGTCCGCGATCTCGTGCGCCGGCGGGGGCGCGAGCTGGGGGACGAGACCGTCGCTGCAGACGTCGCAGCAAGGATCGCTGCCGGTGCCGTGGCTATCGCCGAAGTGGCGCAGGATGGCGGCGCGGCGGCAGCGGTCGCTCTCGACGTAGGCCCAGATCTCGCGGTACTGGCGCCAGCGCGCGCGGGCGCCGTCCTCGACCGACGAGCGGCAGGCGGTGGCGGCACGGCGGTCGAAGGGGGCGACGATCTTGCCGGCGACGCGGTCGGGCGAGGACGGCGATGGCGAGATGACGCCCGCGCGGGTGAGATGGCCAAGGACCGCGCGCAGTCGGTCGGGGGCGCCGCCGACGGCGCGCATCAGGTCGCCGGCGTCGACCCCGTAGCGTCCCTGCGCGTCGGCGCTTGCGCGCAGCTGCTCGAAGACGCTCGCCGGCAGCCGCTCGTCGACCTCCTCGCGCTTGATGAAGTGCACGTGCAGCGCCTTGTCGCGGTTCTCGGCGAGCAGCAGCGCGCGTGCCGGCTCGCCGTCGCGACCGCCGCGACCGGCCTCCTGGTAGTAGGCCTCGAGCGAGGACGGGACGCTCGCGTGCACGACCGTCCGCACGTTCGGCTTGTCGACGCCCATGCCGAAGGCGTTGGTCGCGACGATCACGCGCACGTCGTCGGCCACGAAGCGGCGCTGGACGGTCGCGCGGGTGCCGCGGTCGAGGCCGGCGTGGTAGGCGACCGCCTCCTCGCCGAGCGCCTCGGTGAGCTCGCCGGCGATCTCCTCGCAGCCGGCGCGGGTGCCGGCGTAGACGATCGCCGGCAGCGCGTCGGGCGCGCGCAGCGCCTCGGCGATCAGCGCGCGCTTCTCGTGCGGCGCGGGGCGCGCGACCGCGAAGGAGATGTTCGGCCGGTCGAAGCCGGTCGCCACCTTGACCGGCTCGCGCAGGCCGAGGCGGTGAGCGATGTCAAGCGCCACGCGCGGCGTCGCGGTCGCCGTCGAGGCGAGGATCGAGCCGGCGCCGAGGTAGCGGGCTGCGTCGGCGAGGCGGAAGTAGTCGGGGCGGAAGTCGTGCCCCCACTGCGAGACGCAGTGCGCCTCGTCGACGACGAACAGCCCGATCGGCGCGTCGCGCATCGCGTCGAGGAAGCCCGGCGAGGCGAACCGCTCGGGCGCCACGTACAGCAGCCGCAGGTCGCCCGCGGCCGCCCGCCGCAACGTCTCGGCGTTCGCGGACGCGTCGCGCTGGGCGTTCACGAGCGCGACGCGGTTGCCCAGCCCGCGCGCCTCGAGCGCCTCGACCTGGTCCTGCATCAGGGCCACGAGCGGAGAGACGACGATCGTCAGGTCGTCGCGCATCAGCGCCGGGAGCTGGTAGCAGAGCGACTTGCCCGAGCCGGTGGGCATCACGACGAGCACGTCACGGCCTGCCAGCGCGGCCTCGCAGGCCTCGCGCTGTCCCGGCCTGAAGGCCGGGAAGCCGAAGTGCTCGCGGAGTGCGGTCTCGAGGCCCATCGCCCGGCCACAGTACAGCCGCCCCCGGCCGTGAAAGGGCGCCTGTGGCTAGGACGTCACGGCCGTCGCGCCCTCGTGGCCTTCTAGCGCATACCGGTTCAGAAACTGGCGCCGCCAGAAGAGATGGCGCTCGGCTCGGGTGAGCGCAGCGAGGTCGCAGACGTCCGCCCACTGCGACTCGATCGTCTCGATCTGGTGGTCGACCATCTCGCGCGCATCCGCCTGGCTGAGCATGTACGTCGCGGCGCCTTCCACGCATCCCGACACCTGACTCATTCGGAATCCGTCCGGCCGGATGATCATCGCCTGGCTCGCCTCGCCGCCGCCCCGTGCCTGGGGGCAGATGTCGTAGGCGGGAGCAAGGGTCAGCATCTCCCTCGAGCCGTCCCAGAAGGCCGCGTGGTTGCGCGCATGGTCGTCCGTGTTGCCAACGAGGACGTTGAAGACGATCCGTCCGAACAGCTCGCGCAGCGTCTGGCGCGGCTCGGTGAAGCGGCGGCGGATCTGCTCCGCCAGGTCGGCGTAGCTTGCGTAGCGGGCGAGCATCTCGTGAAGCTCGAGGATGGTCAGCGCAGAGACGAGGGGCCGTCGGGTCGCGGCCCCCGGCTCGCGATCGAAGCGCTCGACGAGGAGAGCATCCTTGCCGTTGGCGCTCGTCAGCTCGACGGAGGCGACATCGAGCCCGCATCGCCGCGCGAGCTCCATAGCCACGAACTCCGCCTTTACGACAGGGAACCGATCGGCGGTCGACGAGAACTTCGCAATCAGGCGGCGTCCGCCGTCGTCGATGGTGGCCTTCGGGCGAGCGCCGCCGATCGAGCTCCCGTGCAACAGCGCCTGCTCGAGCTCGCGGGGTAGCGGCTCGCCGCGCTCGACCAGCTCCACGGACTCGGCCAGCAGCTCTAGGGGCGCACCGCCGTCGCCACGCCTGACGTACTCGCCGGGCGAACGTTGGAAGTCGATCGCCCCCGTCCGGTCCGAGCCCGACTCGAGGAGGTAGGTGAGCAGGCTGAGCGTTGCTGGGTCGGTGGAGTCGCTGCCGGCTCCGAGCAGCCGGTTCATGATCAGCCGCTGGCCCCAGGCGTCGGGAGCCGCGTCGGCGATGCAGCCCGGCACGTACAGCTCGGGCAGCGGCTCGATGCGCCCGCGGACGAGCGGAAGCTCGGGGAGATAGAGCGGGATTGCGTCGTCTCGCGCGAGGTAGCTCCTTCCGTACGTGAAGTCGAGGAGGTCGCCCCTCGCGTCGAGGCGCCCCGCCACGACCGGATCCGCCGCGCCGGGAAGCCAGACCCAGACGAAGGCGTGCGAGGGAGCCTCAGAAGGCATCGTCGACATCCCCCGCGGGCCGCGCCGCCCGCTGCGGCAGGAGGGCCGCTCGTGCCTGTGTGCGATCGGCGTCGAGGCGGACGAGCGCCTCGTCCTCGTAGAAGAGCGGGACGCCGACGAGCGCCGCGGCCTCGAGCGCCACCCCCAAGCCCACCGTCATGTCGCCCTTCTCGACCTTCCGCAGGGTGAAGGGGCTGACGCCCACACGCTCCGCGAGGTCGGCCGCCGACCACTCGCGCTCGCGGCGGGCCGCACGGATCTGGGCGCCGAGTAGCCGGGAGGCCTCGCTGGCGTAGCGGGAGTAGGTGCGGGCTCGCTTCATTACGTCAATATATTAGCGGCCAGAGCTTAAACCGCCAATATATTGCCCCTGGCCGGTCAGTGGCGACTGCCGGCGAGCGGCAGCTCGAACGCGAACTTGCCGTTGGCGGCGTGGGTGCGATCGAGCGGGTACTCGCCGGAGAAGCAGGCGTCGCAGTGGGTGCCGCGCTCGCCCCGGATCGCCTCGTACACGCCCTCGAGCGAGAGGTAGGCGAGCGAGTCGCAATCGAGCTCGGCGGCGATCTCGTCGACCGTGCGGCCGTGGGCGACCATCTCGTCGGTCGTCGACATGTCGATGCCGTAGTGGCAGGGGTGGCGGATCGGCGGCGCGGAGATCCGCATGTGGATCTCGGCGGCGCCGGCGTCGCGCAGCATCTTGACGATCTGGCGCGTGGTGTTGCCGCGCACTATCGAGTCGTCGACGACGACCAGGCGCTTGCCGCGGACGACCTCGCCGAGCGGGTTGAACTTCATCCGCAGGCCGTGCTTGCGCAGCTCCTGCCCCGGCTGGATGAACGTGCGCGCGACGTAGCGGTTCTTGATCAGGCCCTCGTCACGGGGAATCCCGGACGCTTTCGAGAAGCCGGCCGCCGCCGGGTTGCCCGAGTCCGGCACCGCGATCACCACGTCGGCGTCGGCGGGCGCCTCGCGCCAGAGGATCTCGCCCATCTTGCGCCGCGAGACCTGCGTGCGGTTGCCCTCCAGGATCGAGTCCGGCCGTGCGAAGTAGATGTGCTCGAAGACGCAGAACGCGCGCCGCGGCGACTCGACGACCTGGCGCGACTGCATCCCGTCGCCGTCCATGACGACCATCTCGCCCGGCTCCACCTCGCGCACCAGCTCGGCGCCGATGATGTCGAACGCGCAGCTCTCTGAGGCGACGCACCAGTTGTCGCCCATCCGGCCGAGCGACAGCGGCCGCAGCCCCGCGCCGTCGCGGAACGCGACCAGCTTGTCGGTCGTCATCACCACGGTCGAGAAGGCGCCCTGCAAGCGCGGCATCACGTCGGCGAGCGCCTCGTCGATCGTGTCGGCCTCGTGCGTGGAGAGCAGCGCCGCGATGATCTCCGAGTCCGACGTCGACCGGAACGAGACGCCGCGGTCGAGCAGCTCGGTGTGCAGCTCGACCGCGTTGATCAGGTTGCCGTTGTGCGCGAGCGCGACCTGCCGGCGATCGGAGCGGTAGACGGGCTGCGCGTTCTCCCACGCCGACGACCCCGTCGTCGAGTAGCGGACATGGCCGACCGCCATCGAGCCCGTCAGCGCCTGCAGCTTCTGCTCGTCGAAGACCTGCGACACCAGCCCCAGGTCGCGCACGGTCATGATGTGCCCGCCCTCGCAGGCCGCGATCCCCGCCGACTCCTGCCCTCGGTGCTGCAGCGCATAGAGCGCGAAGTACGCCAGCCGCGACACCTCCGACTCGGGCGCATGCACGCCGAAGACACCGCACTCGTCGCGCGGTCCGTCGCGATCGGGAATCGTCTGATGGAAGGTCATTGCGACCGGATGAGAAGCGCCGCCGAACGGCCTGGCGACGTGGGTCCTGCGGGAGATTTCCAGGGTACCAGCGGTATCGGCGCTTGCCCGGCGCCGCCGCCTGACGACTTGCGGCCGCGATATGGCCGCAACTCGGCTGTCGCTAGTGCGCGAACGCCGGCGCGAGCGCCGCGTGCGCACGCTCGAGCTCGCGCAGACTGAGCGAGGGGTGCGCGGCGCCGGCGCGCACCGTGAGGCTGTCGCCGCCGACGGTTCCCAGAGACGTGACGGTCGCCTGGGCGGCGAGGCGGTCGATGGCCTCTGCCGCGCCGGAGATGACGAAGCCGCCGACGCCCTCCCCGAAGAGCCCGGCCTCCAGCTCGGCGCCGATCGTCGTCTCGCCGACAGGGAGCTCGATCTCGACCCCCAGCCTGCCCGCCAGGCAGCACTCCGCCAGGCCGACGAGCAGGCCGCCCTCGGCGATGTCGTGGGCGGAGGCGAGGGCGCCCGAGCGGACGGCGTCGCGGACGGCGGCCTGGGTGGCGGCGACGGCGGCGACGTCGATCGGCGGAAGGGTGGTGGGCAGCGGCTCGCCGCGGAGCTTGGCGAGCTCGGAGCCGGCGAGGCTGGGCTGGCGGGCGCCGACGAGCGCGACGACGTGGCCCTCCTCGGCGAAGCCGATGCGGCCGGCGCGGGCGGCGTCAGGCAGCGCGCCGACCATGCCGACCACCGGCGTCGGGTAGATCGGGCCGTCGCCGGACTGGTTGTAGAGCGAGACGTTGCCGCCGACCACGGGCACGCCCAGCTCGGTCAGCGCGTCGGCCATGCCCTGCACAGCGCGCTCGAGCTGCCAGGCGACGTGCGGCTTCTCGGGGTTGCCGAAGTTGAGGCAGTTGGTCAGGCCGAGCGGCTCCGCGCCCACGCAGGCGAGGTTCGACGCGCACTCGAGCACCGCCTCGACCGTGCCCCAGTACGGGTCGCAGGCCACCCGGCGGCCGTTGCCGTCGATCGACACCGCGATCGCGCTCGACCCGCCGCCGGTGTCATGGGCGAGCTGGAGCACCGCCGCATCGGCCGCCTCCGAGCGGCGCACGGTGCGCGACTGGACGATCGAGTCGTACTGCTCGAACAGCGGCCGGCGCGAGGCGATGTTCGAGGAGCCGAGCAGCGCGAGCAGGATCTCCCGCGGGTCGTCGGAGTCCAGGGTTCGCTTCGGCGTCGGGTAGATCGGCTGCGACGGCTTGGCCGGCTCGAGGTCGTAGAGCGGGCAGTCGTCGACGAGCGCCTCGACCGGCATGTCGCCGACGACGCCGTCGGCGACAAGCACCCGCAGGCGGCGCGAGTCGGTGACCGCGCCAATCACCGTGCAGCGCACCTCCCAGCGATCGCAGACGTCCTTGACCGCGGCCAGCTGGTCGGGCTCCACGACGGCGAGCATCCGCTCCTGCGACTCGGAGACCATGATCTCGAACGGCTCCATGTCGGCCTCGCGCAACGGCACCTTTGCGACGTCGATGTCGAGCCCGACCTCGCCCTTCGACGCCATCTCAGACGACGAGGACGAGAGCCCCGCCGCCCCGAGGTCCTGCAGCGACGCGAGCAGCTCGCGGTCGAGCAGCTCGAGGCAGGCCTCCATCACCTTCTTCTCCTCGAACGGGTCGCCGATCTGGACGGTCGGCCGCTTGGAGGCGTCGTCGCCGCCGAGCTCGGCGCTCGCCAGCACCGACGCCCCGCCGATCCCGTCGCGGCCCGTGCGCGCGCCCATCAGCACGAGATGGTTGCCGACGCCGGCCGCGGCGCTGCGGATCAGCCGCTCCTTCGGCGCGATGCCGAGGCACATCGCGTTGACCAGGCAGTTCTGCTCGTACGGGGCCTCGAAGTAGACCTCGCCGCCGACGGTCGGCACGCCGATCGAGTTGCCGTAGTGGCCGATCCCGGACACCGCCCCGTCGAGCAGGTAGCGCGACCGCGGCGAGTCGAGCTCGCCGAAGCGCAGCGAGTCGAGGATCGCGATCGGCCGCGCGCCGACCGCGAACACGTCGCGCAGGATCCCGCCGACCCCGGTGGCCGCGCCCTGGAACGGCTCGACCGCGCTCGGATGGTTGTGGGACTCGACCTTGAACGCGATCGCCAGCCCATTCCCGATGTCGACGGCGCCCGCGTTCTCACCCGGGCCCATCAACAGGTGCGGCCCCTCGGTCGGCAGCCGGCCCAGCAGCTTCTTCGAGTGCTTGTAGGCGCAGTGCTCCGACCACATCAGCGAGAACACCGCCAGCTCGAGCCCGTTCGGCCGCCGCCCCAGCTTCTCGCAGATCAGGTCGTACTCGGAGTCCGTGAGGCCAAGCGCGCGCGCCTCGCTGCGAAGATCTGCCGGGGGACTCGAGCTTCCCGCGGTCATCTGGCCGGCCTCAGAGGGCATTCATATCGAGGCGGTCGCTCACGGGGCGGTCAAGGCTACCGGCGGCGCCGGTCCTCAGACGACGGTGATGACGGCATCGAATCCAATCGACTGGGCGAGGCGGTACAGGTCGCCCGGATCGCTGGTGACGATTGCGCGCCGCTCCGCCTTGGCGCCGACGACGACCGCGGCGTCGACGACGTCGCTGCTGCCACTCGCAGCAAGCGCCGCGCCGGCGGCCCGCGCGACGGCGGTCGTGAGCGGCAGGATCTCGCAGCCGTCCAACAGCCGCGAGAGCAACGGCTGCGGGCCGCCGCGCCAGACCTGCGCCACGACAGCCGCGGACACGGAGGGCCGGAGCCCGCGCTCCAGGAGCCGGCGATGGACCCTCCACATCGCCAGCGAGTTCCGCTCAGCCGCTATCAGCGCACCGGCGTCGTAGGTCGCGCGCCTCATTGCCGGTCGGTGTCGAGGTGGGGATCGCCCCAGGAGTCGATGATCCGGTCCGCCTCGGCCAGATCCTCCTCGGTGAGCGGCCCGTGCTCGGCCTCCCACTCGGCCACGGCCTTGAGGCCACGAGCGATCGCGAGGCGCTCCTCGACGGCGGCGGCGATCAGCCCGGAGACCGTGATCCCGCGCGAGGCTGCCTCGCTGCGGATCGCATCGACGAGGCGCTTGTCAAGCGATATGGACAGCTTCTCGACCGGCACGCGGGACATGGTACTACCTCGGTCATACCCGTTTTGGCTCATGCCTCTCAGGGCATGGCCGACACGTGGCGACCCCCCTCGGATCGGCGAGGCATCTGTAGACGCGGGCGCGGGGCGCGTCAGACGACTGCCGCGGCACCGACGTGCGCAGCGAGCGAGGCGAAGAGGCAGTTGCCGTCGGCGGAGCCGGTGAGCGGGTCGACGGCGTGCTCGGGGTGGGGCATCAGGCCCATGACGTTGCGCTCGCGATTGCAGACGCCGGCGATGCCGTTGGCGGAGCCGTTGGGGTTGTAGTCCTCGGCGTAGCGCAGCACGACCTGGCCCGCGTCCTCCATCTCGGCGAGCGTCTCCTCGGGCGCGTAATAGCGGCCGGTGGTGTGCTTGACCGGGATCGACAGCGCCTGTCCCTCGACGCACTCGCCGGTGAACAACGTGCCCGCGTTCACCACCTCGACGTCGACCTGCCGGCAGAGGAAGCGCAGCTCGGTGTTCGGCAGCAGCGCGCCGGGGAGCAATCCCGCCTCGCACAGCACCTGGAAGCCGTTGCAGATGCCGAGCACGGGTCCGCCGTTTCGCGCGAAGTCGGCGACGGCCTCCATCACCGGCGAGAACTGGGCGATCGCGCCGACGCGCAGGTAGTCGCCATAGCTGAACCCGCCCGGGACGACGACCACGTCGGCCCCGCGCAGGTCGCGGTCCCCGTGCCAGAGGATCTCCGCGTCGCCATGGCGCTCGCACGCCAGCACCGCATCGACCTCGTCACAGCTCCCCGGAAAGCGAACGACGCCGAACTTCACTCGACCGTGAGGATCTCGTAGTCCTCGATGAGTGGGTTCGCCAGGAGTCGCTCGCACATGTCGGGCAGCTGCGCCGAGTCCTCGACGTCGAGCTCGACCAGACGGCCGACGTGCACGTTCGCCGCCCCCTGGAAGCCGAGCGCCGGCAGCGCCCGCTCGACAGCCTGGCCCTGCGGGTCCAAGATCCCCTCCTTAGGCCGGATCAGGACGCGCGCCCTCATTCGTCCGCGCCGCTGCGCTCGAGCCACTCCCCGAGCGGCTCGTCGGCAATCCGCTCGTAGGCCTCGGTGTAGCGCCCGCGCGTTCCGAGCACGACCTCCTCGGGGATCGGCGGGGCGGGCGGCGACTTGTCCCAGCCCGAGCCGGCCGCCCAGTCGCGCACGAACTGCTTGTCGAAGCTCGGCTGCCCGCGACCGACCTCGTACTCGTCGGCGGGCCAGAAGCGCGACGAGTCGGGCGTGAGCACCTCGTCGCCGACGACGACGGTGCCGTCGGCGCGCCGGCCGAACTCGAACTTCGTGTCGGCGAGGATGATGCCGCGCTCGCGCGCGTGCTCGGCGCCGAAGCGGTACAGCTCGAGCGACAGCTGCCGCAGCTCCTCGAGCAGCTTGCGGTCGCCGAGGATCTCGGCGGCGCGCTCGAAGTCGACGTTCTCGTCGTGGTCGCCGACGGCCGCCTTCGTAGCCGGGGTGAAGATCGGCTCCGGCAGCTGCTCGGACTCGCTCAGGCCGCTCGGCAGCTCGATCCCGCAGACGGCGCCCGTCGCCTGGTAGTCCTTCCAGCCGGACCCGGTGATGTAGCCACGCACTACGCACTCGACCGGTGCCATCTCGAGCCGCTCGACCAGCAGCGCCCGCCCGCGCACCTCGTCCGGCACGTCGGTGTACGAGATCAGGTGGTTCGGGCAGATGTGCCCGGTCCGCTCGAACCAGAAGACCGACAGCCCGGTGAGCACCTTGCCCTTGTTGGGGATCGGCGTCGGGTGGACCGCGTCGTAGGTCGAAATTCGGTCCGAGGCGACCAGCAGCAGCCGGTCCTCGCCGACGGCGTAGATGTCACGCACCTTGCCCTGCGCGACATGCTCGAGCTCCGAGAGGGGGGCGACAGTCACCCGCGCGAGGCTACCAGCGCCCCCGGGCGATCGGGTCCGAACCGACCGCCCCCCGAGCGACTGCGGACTTGCGGCCATATTCCGGCCGCAAGTCGGCACTCGTTCAGGCGCGGAAGCGAATGCCGATCTGCGGCCGTATTGCGGCCGCACGGCAGGGGTCGCTCAATCGTCGAGGGCGTCCAGGCGAGCCACGATCGCATCGGCGTGGCGGGTGAACGCACTGGGGTCGAAGATCGCGTCGAGGTCGAGCTCCGGGGCGGCCTCGGCGAGCAGGTCGCGGAAAAGAATGCCCTCGTCCCAGGCGCGCTGGGCGTTGGCCTGGACGATGCGGTAGGCGTCGTCGCGCGAGCGACCGGACTCGACCAGCGCGAGCAGCGCGCGCTGGGAGAAGAGCGCGCCGTGGGTGGCGTCGAGGTTGACGCGCATGCGCTCGGCGTTCACGGTCATGCCGTCGACGACGCGCGTGGCGAGGTGGTGGGCGTAGTCGAGCAGGATCGTCGCGTCGGGGAGGGCGACGCGCTCGACCGACGAGTGCGAGATGTCGCGCTCGTGCCAGAGCGCGACGTCCTCCAGCCCCGCCTGGGCGTAGCCGCGCAGCAGCCGCGCGATCCCGGTGATCCGCTCCGAGACGATCGGGTTGCGCTTGTGCGGCATCGCGGACGAGCCCTTCTGCCCGGCGCGGAACGGCTCCTGTGCCTCGAGCACCTCCGTGCGCTGGAGGTGGCGGATCTCGGTGGCGAACCGCTCCATCCCGGCGCCGGCGAGGGCGACCGCCGACAGCAGCTCGGCGTGGCGGTCACGCGCGACCACCTGGGTCGACACGTCCTCGCGCGCGAGCCCGATCCGCTCGAGCACCGCCGCCTCGAGCTCGGGGCCGTTGGCGGCGTAGGTGCCGACGGCGCCGGAGAGCGCGCCGACCGACGCCTGCGCGACCGCCCGCTCGAGCCTACGCAGGTTGCGGTCGGCCTCGAAGGCGAAGCCGGCGAGCTTGACGCCGAAGGTCGTCGGCTCGGCCTGGATCCCGTGCGTGCGGCCGACGCAGAGCGTGCCGGCATGCTCGCGCGCGCGGGCGACGAGCGCGTCGCGGTAGCCGCGCGCGCCCTCGACCAGCAGCGCGCCGGCCTGGCCGATCTGCAGCCCGAGCGCCGTGTCGAGCACGTCCGACGAGGTCAGGCCGTGGTGGACCCAGCGGCCCGCCTCGCCGACGGACGCCGCGACCACGTCGACGAACGCGGCCACGTCGTGGTCGGTGATCCGCTCGCGCTCCTTGACCGCATCGACGGTGAAGGCGGCCCGCTCGCGAATCGCGGCGGCATCGTCATGCGGCACGACGCCCGCCGCGGCCAGCGCGTCGACGACCGCCAGCTCGACCTCGAGCCAGGTGTCGAGCTTGCGCTGCTCTGACCAGACCGCGCCGATCTCCGCGCGGGTGTAGCGCGAGATCACGCGTCGAGGATCCGCGCCGCGAGAACGGCGGCGTTCTTGGCGCCGTCGATGCCGACGCACGCCACCGGCACGCCGGGCGGCATCTGGGCGATTGCGAGCATCGCGTCCAACCCCCCCGCGACGGACGTCTTCGACGTCAGCGGGACCCCGATCACCGGCAGCCCGGTGTGCGCCGCGACGACGCCCGGCAGCGCCGCGGCGAGTCCCGCGCCGGCGATGATCACGCGCAACCCGCGCATGTGCGCGTTCTTGGCGTAGTCGGCGACGACCTCGGGATCGCGGTGGGCGCTCATCACGCGCGTCTCGTGACGGATGCCGCGCTCGTCGAGCTCCTTGGCCGCCTTCTCCATCACCGGCATGTCGGACTGCGAGCCCATGACGATGCCGACATGTGGCGCGTCGACCTCGAGCTCGTCGAACTCGTGCTCCACCTCGGTCTCGGTCACCGGCGCCCCCGTCTGCCTTGCCTCGCTCAACCCGCCACCTCCTGTACACGCGCGACGGCCCGCTCGGCGATGTCTCGCCGCATCTGCTTGCCGTCGAACTGGATCTTGTCTGCCACCCGATACGCGCGCTCGCGCGCCTCGGCCGGGGTCTCGCCGATCCCGGTCACGTTGAGCACCCTGCCCCCGTCGGTGACGCACTGGCCCCCGCGCTCGGCCGTACCGGCGTGGAAGACCTCGACCTGGACCGTGTCGACGGCGCGCAGGCCGCGGATCTCGTCGCCGCGGGAGGACGACGCCGGATAGCCGCGCGAGGCGAGCACGACCGTCACCGCCCAGTCCGGCGACCACTCGATCTCGACGTCCTCCAGCCCGCCCAGCTCGACGCACGCCTCGAGCAGCGTGAGCAGGTCCGAGCGCAACCGGACCAGCACCGCCTGCGTCTCGGGATCGCCGAAGCGGCAGTTGTACTCGAGCACCTTCGGCCCATCCGCGGTCATCATCAGCCCGGCGTACAGGACGCCGTGGTAGGGGGTGCCGCGGCGGCGGAGCTCGTCGACGATCGGCTGGTGGACGGCGAGCGCGAGCGCCTCGGCGTGCTCGCGGTCGAAGCCGGGGACCGGCGAGTAGCTGCCCATGCCGCCGGTGTTCGGGCCCTCGTCGCCGTCGAAGATGCGCTTGTAGTCCTGCGCCGGCGCCATCGGGATCGCGCGCTCGCCGTCGCAGAGCGCGAGCAGCGAGAGCTCTTCACCCTCGAGGAAGCCCTCCATCACGACGTCGGTCTTGCCGAACCGTCGCTGGGTGAACAGCTCCTCGATCGCCTCGCGTGCCTCGCTCTCGTCTTGGCAGATCATCACGCCCTTGCCGGCCGCGAGCGCGTCGGCCTTCAGCACGAGCGGGTACGACGCCGACCGCAGCCGCTCGAGCGCCTGCCTGCGGGAGGTGAGCACCGCGTAGCCGGCGGTCGGGACCCCGACGGCCTCCATCAGCTCCTTCGCGTAGCGCTTGGAGCCCTCGATCCGCGCCGCCTCGCCCGTGGGACCGAAGGCGCGGATGCCGGCGTCCGCGAGCGCGTCGACGACGCCTGCGACCAGGGGCGCCTCCGGCCCGATGACCGCCAGGTCGATGTCACGCTCGCGCGCCGCCGCGACGATCGCGTCGACGTCCTCCGGGTCGACGTCGACGCACTCGACCCTGTCCTTGGCCATCCCCGCGTTCCCGGGCGCGCAGAGCACCTCCGGGTGCTGGGGGCTGCGCAGCAGCGTCCGCACGAGCGCGTGCTCGCGGCCCCCACCGCCGACGACGAGCACGCGCGTCATCTCGCGCCGCCCGCCACCGCCCGGATGCCCCCGCCGCGAGCCACCGCTAGAGCGACGCGATGAAGTCGTCGACCGGGATGGCCGTCAGCGACTCGTAGCGCGCGGTGCCACGCGAGCCGAGCTCGAGCGAGACGCGTGCCATCGTGGCCTCGTCGGGGGCCTCGACGACGTTGACGAAGTCGAACCGGCCCAGGACCGCCCACTGGGCCTTCACCTTCGCCCCCAGCTGCTCGATCTCGCGGTTGACCTCGAGGATCCGCTGCGGGTTGTTCTTGATCGTCTGGACGCCCTCGGGCGTGAGAGTGCTCAGCAGTACGAACGTCGGCAAGGAATTTCCTTTCGTATCGGCGCCTGCGCGACCTCTTTCTCTCAGTTTTCCGGATCGAGCGCAAGGGTGCGCGCCGCGTTACCCTCGACTCATGCTGCGAAAGCTCTACGACGCCACCTGGGGACGCCTGTTCGCCGCCACCTACGACTGGTTCCTCGGCGCCACCGAGAAGGCCGGCCTGCACGACATGCGACGCGAGCTGCTGTCCGAGGCGAGCGGGCGGACGCTCGAGATCGGCGCCGGCACCGGGCTCAACCACGACCTCTATCCCGACGCGGTGACCGAGCTGGTGCTGACCGAGCCGTTCGAGCCGATGGCCCGCCGCCTGCGCGAGCGCGTCGCGGCGCAGGCGAGCGCGGGCGGCAGCGCGAGTGGCGCGGCGGGGCCCGCCGCCGTGCGCCCGACCGAGATCGTCGAGGCGCCGGGCGACGCGCTGCCGTTCCCCGACGACAGCTTCGACACCGTGGTCGTCACGCTCGTCCTCTGCACCGTGCCGGATCCCGCCGCCACGCTCGCCGAGGTCGCGCGCGTGCTCGAGCCCGGCGGCCGCATGCTCTTCCTCGAGCACGTCCGCGCGGACGACGAGTCGCTGGCCCGCTGGCAGGATCGCCTCCACGGTCCCTGGTACGCCTTCGGTCACGGCTGCAACTGCAACCGCGACACGCTCGCCGCCATCGAGCGCTCGCCGCTGTCGGTCGAGCACGCCGATCCCGGCGAGATGCCGAAGGCTCCGCCGATCGTCCGCCCGATCCTCACCGGCAGCGCCCGCCGCGCCGCCTGACGGCGCCCTCGAAGGATCCCGAACGTTTGTAGGCGCCCTGTCCCCTACAAGCGTGCGACGGATGCTCAGGCCCGGCCGCGGCGCTGCTAGACGTCGAGGTCCGGATAGCGCTCGCGCAGGTGCTCGCCGAGCGCGGCCCTGACGGCGCGGCGCTCGTCGGCGGAGGCCATGCGGTAGCGCCCGAGCAGCTCGCGCTGGCCCTCGAGCGGCAGGCCGGCGATCTCCCAGCGGACGGCGAGGCGCTCGAAGAGGTACTCGACGCGGCGCTGCCAGCGGTCCTCGGCGTTGGCGGCGGGCTTGGCGTCGAGGCGCTCTAGGCCGCGCAGCGTCCCCTCGGTCAGCTCGTCGCGTAGGACGAGGACGTTGCGATCGTCGTCGGTGTATGAGCTCGTCGATACCGGCGCCGCGGCGGCGCCCCCACCCTGCTCGCGCTGCCGCTTGCGTGCCCGCTTGCCCATGCACCAGAGTCTCGCACGCGACGCCGCAGCCGCCGGGCCGATCCCGGCCGCATACTGGCCGCAAGCCGCCCGTCGCACGGCGTCGTCGCCACGCCCAGAGCCACCGGGACGTTTCCGGTCGCATGGTGGCCGCAACCGGCCCGCCCGGTCAGGCCGTGGCGGCGGGTGCCGGCGCGGCCGCCCGCTCGAAGGCGAGCTCGCCGTCGGCCGCATCCACGCGCACGGTGTCGCCGGCGGCGAAGTCGCCCTCGAGCAGCTTCAGCGCGAGCTTGTCCACGAGCTGCTTCTGGATCACCCGCCGCAGCGGGCGGGCGCCGTAGGCGGGGTCGTAGCCGAGGTTGCCGAGCAGCGTCTTGGCGCCGTCGGTGAGCTCGATGTCGACGCCGCGCTCGCGTAACCGGCCGACCAGCGTGCCGACCTGCAGCTCGACGATCTCGCCGATCTGGTCGCGGCTGAGCTGCTCGAACTGGACGATCTCGTCGAGCCGGTTGACGAACTCGGGCTTGAAGGTCGTCCGCACGCCCTCCATGCCGTCGGCGACGTTCGAGGTCATGATCAGCACCGCGTTTGTGAAGCTGACGGTGCGGCCCTGACCGTCGGTGAGCCGCCCGTCGTCCATCACCTGCAGCAGGATGTTGAAGACGTCGGCGTGGGCCTTCTCGATCTCGTCGAGCAGCACGACCGCGTAGGGGCGCCGGCGGACGGCCTCGGTGAGCTGCCCGCCCTCGTCGTAGCCGACGTACCCGGGCGGCGCACCGACGAGCCGCGACACGGAGTGCTTCTCCATGTACTCCGACATGTCGATCCGCACCATCGCGTCCTCGGTGTCGAACATGAACTCGGCCAGCGCCCGCGCCAGCTCGGTCTTGCCGACGCCCGTCGGACCCATGAAGAGGAAGGTGCCGATCGGCCGGTTCGGGTCCTGCAGCCCCGCGCGCGAGCGCCGCAGCGCGTTCGAGACGGCCTCGACCGCCGTGTCCTGCCCGATCACCCGGTCGTGCAGCCGCTCCTCCATGTGGACGAGCTTGGCCACCTCGGACTCCATCAGCCGCGACACCGGGATGCCGGTCCACTTCGCGACGACCTCGGCGACATCCTCGTCGTCGACCTCCTCCTTGAGGAACTTGCCGCCGCCGTCGGCCCGCTGCTCGGCGTCGGTGAGCTGCTGCTCGAGCTCGGGGATGCGCCCGTAGCGCAGCTCCGCCGCGCGCTGGAGATCCGAGTCGCGCTCCGCGCGCTCGGCGTCGCGATGCGCCTCGTCGAGCTGCTCCTTGACATCGCGGATCGACGTGATCGCGCCCTTCTCCGCCTGCCACTCGGCCTTCATCGCGTTCGACCGCTCGCGCAGGTCGGCGAGCT
The DNA here is from genome assembly GCA_040881635.1 of Thermoleophilaceae bacterium. Classification (GTDB taxonomy): domain Bacteria; phylum Actinomycetota; class Thermoleophilia; order Solirubrobacterales; family Thermoleophilaceae; genus JAAYBF01. The sequence goes on along the minus strand of JBBECV010000009.1, from coordinate 49,813 downwards.
CGCGCTCGATCGCCTCGCGCCGCGCGACGCTCGCCTCGTCGATCTCCTTCTTGAGCGCCTGGTGCTCGATCTCGAGCTGCTGGATGCGCCGCTCGACCTCGTCGATCTCGGTCGGCATCGAGTCGATCTCGATCCGCAGCCGCGAGGCCGCCTCGTCGATCAGGTCGATCGCCTTGTCGGGGAGGAAGCGGTCCGCGATGTAGCGGTGCGACAGCGTCGCCGCCGCGACGATCGCCGAGTCCTGGATCCGCACGCCGTGGTGGACCTCGTAGCGCTCCTTGAGCCCGCGCAGGATCGCGATCGTGTCCTCCTCGGACGGCTCGTCGACGTGCACCGGCTGGAAGCGCCGCTCGAGCGCCGCGTCCTTCTCGATGTGCTTGCGGTACTCGTCCAGCGTGGTGGCGCCGACGGCGCGCAGCTCGCCGCGCGCAAGCATCGGCTTGAGGAGGTTCGCCGCGTCGACGGCGCCCTCGGCCGCGCCCGCGCCGACGATGGTGTGCAGCTCGTCCATGAACAGGATGACCTGCCCCTCGGCCTCGGCGATCTCCTTCAGGACGGCCTTGAGCCGGTCCTCGAACTCGCCGCGGTACTTCGCGCCCGCGACGAGCGCGCCGATGTCGAGCGCGATCACGCGCCGGTCGCGCAGCGAGTCCGGCACGTCGCCGGACACGATCCGCTGCGCCAGTCCCTCGGCGATCGCCGTCTTGCCGACGCCCGGCTCGCCGATCAGCACCGGGTTGTTCTTCGTCCGCCGCGACAGCACCTGGATCACGCGCCGGATCTCGTCGTCGCGCCCGATGACGGGATCGAGCTTGCCCTGCTCGGCAGCCTCGGTCAGATCGCGCCCGAACTTCTCCAGCGCCTGGTACTTGTCCTCCGGGCTCTGGTCGGTCACGCGGTGCGGGCCCCGCACCTGCGTCACGGCGTCGGCCAGCTGGTCGCGCGAGGCGCCGACGTCGACCCTCGGGTCCGCCGCCAGCGCCAGCAGCAGGTGCTCGGTCGACACGTACTCGTCGCCGAGCCCGCGCGCCTCCTCGTCGGCCCGCGCCAGCACCTCGACCAGGTCGGACCCGATCGCCGGCGTCGCGCTCGCCTCGCCGGTAACCGTCGGCAGAGCGTCCAGCGCCTCGTTCGCCCGCGCCCGCACCGTGTCGACCGACGCTCCCGCCCGCTCGAGCACCGGCGCCACGATCCCGCCCTCCTGCTCCAGCAGGGCACCGACCAGGTGGTACGGCGCCACCTCCGCATTCCGTCGCGCCCCAGCCAACCGCTGAGCCGCCGCCAACGCCTCCTGAGACTTCACCGTGAACCTGTCCGCTTGCATCAGCCCTATACCTCGCTACGAAGGAAATCTAAGTCAGTCATTGGCAGGATAGCGCCAGTCCCCAAAGCTGTCCACCCGCGTCGATCCTGAGCCATGGCCGTCCACCGGCACGTGTCGGCGCGGGGCGAGATGTCCGCGAGAGGAGCGTTGCGAAGTCAGCTCCGTTCGCGGACATCTCGCCCCGCAGCAACCGCTACCTCCCTGGACGCGTGACGCGCACCCGCACCCCAGCCGGCGCCAGCGCCTGCCCCGGCGGCTCGTAGGGCACCAGCTCCGCCCTGAACGACCGTCGCACCCGCTCGAGCTCCTCCGCGAGCTCCTCCTGGACTCGCTCCGCCTGCCGCTCCAACCCGCGGATGCGGCGGGTCATCCGTGCGATCTCGGCCTCGAGCTCGAAGACCTTCTCGACGCCGGCGAGGTTCATGCCGAGCTGGGTGGTGAGTTCCTGGATGCGGCGCAGCTTCTCGACGTCCTCGTCGGAGTAGAGGCGCGTGTTCTTCGGCGAGCGCTTCGGCGTGATCAGCCCACGCTGCTCGTAGATGCGCAGCGTCTGCGGGTGCATGCCCGCGAGCTCGGCCGCGACCGAGATCATGTACACCCCCCGCGCGCCCCGTGGCGCCTGGCCGGAATCGGAGGTCATGAGGCCTTCCTCTCGCGCAGGATCCGCTCGCGCGGGTTGCCGTCGAGCGTCGCGGCGAGGTGGTCGACGGCCTCCTGCTGCTCGTCGGTCAGGGTGTCGGGAACGTCGATCGTGAGCCGGTAGCGCATGTCTCCGCGCCCGGAGCCTGCCAGGCGCGGCGGACCCTCCTCGCGCAGGCGCTGGAGCGTGCCGTGCCTGGTGCCCGGCGGCACCTTGATCCGCTTCGAGCCGTCGAGCGTCGGCACCTCGATCGTGGCGCCCTTGAGCGCCTCGGCGACCGTGATCGGCACGTCGACCTCGAGGTTGTCGCCCTTGCGCCGGAACAGCGGCGACTCGTCCACGCCCGTGACGACGTAGAGGTCCCCGGCGGGACCGCCGCGCCGCCCCGGCTCGCCCTTGCCTGCGAGACGCACACGGCTGCCGTCGCGCACGCCGGCGGGGATGTTGACCTTGTAGCGCTTGACCTGGCGCGTCTGCCCGCTGCCGTTGCAGGTCGGGCACGGCTCCTCGATCTCGGTGCCGGTCCCGCCGCAGCGCCGGCACGGCTGGGAGATCGAGAACATGCCCTGCGACTCCGCCTCGACCCCACGCCCCTGGCAGAGGCTGCAGACCTTCGGCACGGTGCCGGGCTTCGCGCCGGTGCCGCCACACGTCTTGCACGGCGCCGCCATCGCGACGCTGACGGATACCTGGGCGCCGTTCATCGCCTGCTCGAACGAGACGTGGACCTCGGTCTCGAGGTCGCGCCCACGCTCGGGCGGCCGCGCTCCGCCGGCGCGGCCGGGCCCGCCGCGGCCAGGTGCGCCGCCGCCGAACAGGTCGCTGAGGATGTCGCCGACGTTGCCGGCGAAGCCGCCCGGCCCGCCGCCGCCCGTCCGGAACGTGCCGGGGTCGAACCCGCCGCCGCCGAAGCCCCCGCCGCCGCCGAACATCCGCCCGCCGGCGTCGTACTCGCGCCGCTTCTCGGGGTCGGACAGGATCGAGTAGGCCTCCTGGACCTCCTTGAACCGCTCCTCGGCCGACGCGTCGTCCGGGTTCTTGTCCGGGTGGTACTTGCGCGCGAGCTTGCGGTAGGCCTTCTTGATCTCGTCGGCCGACGCCTTCTTGTCGACGCCCAGCGCCTTGTAGGGGTCGGTCACGGTCGGCATCGCGCGATCCCCCTACCCGCAGACCACCACGCGGGCCGGGCGCAGGACGCCGTCGTTGAGCCTGTAGCCCTTCTCGATCACGTCGAGCACGACGCCTGCCTCGCAGCCGTCCTCCGAGCGCATCGAGAGCGCCTCGTGGACGTCCGGGTCGAACTGCTCGCCCGCCGGGTCGAACGACTCGACGCCGTTGCGCGCCAGCACGGCGACCAGCTCCGAGTGCACCAGCCGCACGCCGTCGACGAGGTGCTCGTCGGGGCGGGCGTCGCCGACCTGCTGCTCCGCGGCGGCCGCGCTGTCGAGGGCCCGCTCGAGGTTGTCGACCACGGGCAGCAGCTCGCGCACGAGCCCGCTCTTCGCACGCTCCCCCGCAGCGGCCGCGTCGCGCGCCGCGCGCTTGCGGTAGTTCTCGAAGTCGGCCTGGGTGCGCTGGGCCAGCGCGAGGTACTCGCCGCGCTCGCGCAGCGCGACCGCAAGCTCGTCCTCGTCCTCCACGGACGGCGGGCCGGCGGGGTCGGCGTCGACGAACCGCTCGGCCTCGTTGGCGGGATCCTGCTCGCCGGCCGGCTCGGCCTGGTCGGGTTGGGCCGGCATCCGCTCGGCCTCGGCGCCGTCGGACGTGCCGGCGGTCCCGGAGGCATGCTCGCGCTCCGGGGCGTCCCGGTTCGGGTGCTCGGCCGCCATCGGCTAGCCCTCCCGGTCGTCCACGACCTCAGCGTCGACGACCTCCTCCTCGGCCTCGCCCTCCGCCGCGCCTGCACTCTCGGCGCCGCCGCCGTCGGAGCCCTGCTGCTGGGCGGCCGCCGCGGCGTACATCTGCTCGGAGACCTTGTGGAAGGACGCCTGCAGCGCCTCGGCCTTGGCGTTGATCTCGGCCGGGTCCTCGGACTCGAGCGAGCCGCGCACGTCGGCGATCGCCTGCTCGATCTCGGACTTCGACGCCTCGTCGACGTTGTCGCCCAGCTCGGTCAGCTGCTTCTCGGCCTGGTAGGCGGCGTTCTCGGCGTTGTTGCGCGCCTCGACGAGCTCGCGCTGGCGGCGGTCCTCCTCGGCGTGGGCCTCGGCGTCCTTGACCATCCGCTCGACCTCGTCCTCGGCGAGCCCGGAGCCGGACTTGATCTCGATCTTCTGCTCCTTGCCAGTGCCGAGGTCCTTGGCGGACACGTTGACGATGCCGTTGGCGTCGATGTCGAAGCCGACCTCGACCTGCGGCACGCCGCGCGGCGCCGGCGGGATGCCGGTGAGCTGGAACTTGCCGAGCGACTTGTTGTAGGCGGCCATCTCGCGCTCGCCCTGCAGGACGTGGACCTCGACGCTCGTCTGGTTGTCCTCGGCGGTCGAGAACACCTCCGACTTGCGCGTCGGGATCGTCGTGTTGCGCTCGATCAGCTTGGTCATCACGCCGCCCTTGGTCTCGATGCCGAGGGTCAGCGGGGTGACGTCGAGCAGCAGCACGTCCTTGACGTCGCCGGAGAGCACGCCGGCCTGGATCGCGGCGCCGACCGCGACGACCTCGTCCGGGTTGACGCCCTTGTGCGGGTCCTTGCCGGTCAGCTGCTTGACCTTCTCCTGGACCGCCGGCATGCGCGTCATCCCGCCGACCATGACGACGTGGTCGATGCCCTCGCCGCCCTTGGCATCGGCGTCCTCGAGCGCCTGCTTGGTCGGGCCGACGACGCGCTCGAGCAGGTCGGCGGTCAGCTCGTTGAGCTTGGCGCGCGTGAGCCGCTGGTTGAGGTGCTTGGGGACCGAGTCGACGGCCGTGATGAACGGCAGGTTGATCTGGGTCTCCTGCGCGGAAGACAGCTCGGCCTTGGCCTTCTCGGCCTCCTGGTAGAGGCGCTGGAGGGCCATCTTGTCCTGCGAGAGGTCGGTGCCCTCGGCCTGCTTGAACTCGTCGACGAGCCAGTCGACGATCGCCTTGTCGAAGTTGTCGCCGCCGAGGTGGTTGTCGCCGGCGGTCGCCTTGACCTCGAAGACGCCGTCGCCGATCTCGAGCACCGACACGTCGAAGGTGCCGCCGCCGAGATCGAAGACGAGGATCGTCTGGTCGGCGCCCTCCTTGTCGAGGCCGTAGGCGAGCGACGCGGCGGTCGGCTCGTTGATGATCCGCTTGACGTCGAGCCCGGCGACCTTGCCGGCATCCTTGGTCGCCTGGCGCTGGTCGTCGTTGAAGTAGGCGGGGACGGTGATGACCGCGCTGTCGACGGTCTCGCCGAGGTAGGACTCGGCGTCGGCCTTGAGCTTCTGGAGGGTCATCGCGCTGATCTCCGGCGGCGAGTAGTCCTTGTCGCCGACCTTCACGCGCGCGTCGCCGTTGGGGCCGCGGACGACCTCGTACGGGACGATCGTCTCCTCCTCCTTGACCTCGGCCTCCTTGCGCCCCATGAAGCGCTTGATCGAGAAGATCGTGCGCTCGGGGTTGGTGACGGCCTGGCGCTTCGCGGGGGCGCCGACCAGCCGCTCGCCGCTGTCGGTGAAGGCGACGACCGACGGAGTGGTGCGTGCCCCCTCGGCGTTCTCGACGACCGACGGCTCACCGCCGTCGAGCACCGCCATGCACGAGTTGGTCGTGCCGAGATCGATTCCGATCGTCCTGCCCATCGCGTCCGCTCCTTGTGCTGGCTTCCAGATCCGCTACTAGGAAATCTAAGCGCGAGTATGGCAGATCATTTGGCGAGCGCCAACCGCTCCGACGTCGACCCCGTCAACATCGAGTGCTGCATCCGTTAGCATCACGCATCAGATGCCGCGCACCACCCTCAACCTGGATCCGCTCGTCATGCGCGAGCTGCGTCAGCGCAGCCGGCGCGAGCGCAAGAGCATCGGCGAGCTCGCGTCGCAACTGCTCACTCGGGCACTGCGCGAGCAGGAGCGGGACGAGCCGCCCGCGTTCGAGTGGGTCAGCCGCGACCTCGGCGAGCCCGCCGTGGACCTCGAGGACAAGGATGCGCTCAACGCACTGATGGACCGCGACGCGTGAGCGTCACCGTCGACGCAAACGTCCTCGCCTACGCGTCCAACGAGGGCGAGGCCGTTCACGTGCCGGCCCGCGAGCTCGTCGAGCGGCTCGCGGGCGGCCCCGAGATCGTCTACCTCTTCTGGCCCACGCTCATGGGCTACCTGCGGATCGTCACGCACCCGTTGGTCCTCCCCAAGCCGCTGGCAACACGCGACGCGATCGCGAATGTCGATGCCCTGATCGAGCTTCCACACGTGCGCACCCCAGGCGAGGACGACGGCTTCTGGGACCTCTACCGAGCAACCCGCAACGACACCGACCGCGGCAACGACGTCCCCGACGGCCACCTCGCCGCACTAATGCGCCAGCACGGCGTCGCGACCATCTACACGCGAGACCGCGACTTCCGGCGCTTCGACGGCATCGCCGCCGAGGACCCGTTCGCCTGACGCTCGAGCGCCGAAGGCGCGTCAGCGCTCCGCCGACGCGGCGAGGCGCTCGCGCCCGTAGGGGCAGGAGCGCAGGAGCGGGCAGGCGGAGCAGCCGGGCTTGCGGGCGGTGCAGGTGCGGCGGCCGTGGCGGATGAGCGCTACGTGGGCCTCGAGGGGATCGGCCTTGGCGCTGAGGCGCAGCATCTCGTCGTGGCACTCGCCGAGCGAGGCGCCCTCGCGGAACAGGCCGAGGCGGGTGCCGACGCGGTGGACGTGGGTGTCGACAGGCACGTCGTGGCGGCCGTAGGAGAAGAGGAGCACGCAGGCCGCCGTCTTGCGACCGACGCCGGGCAGCGCGCAGAGGTAGGCGCGGGCCTCGTCGAGCGGGGCGTCGGCCAGCCAGGTGAGGTCCAGGTCGCCGCTCGCGCGGGCTTCAGCGCTCTCGGCGGCCCGCGCAGCCGCAGCGATCGGCGGCGCCGACTCGGAGATCGCCTGCAGGATGCGCTGGATCCGCGGCGCCTTGGTCACGGCCAGGCCCCCCGGACGGATCGCGTCCTCGATCTCCTCGGTGGGCGCGTCGCGGACCGCCTCCCAGGACGGGAAGCGCTCGCGCAGGCGCTCGTAGGCGACGTCGCGGTTGCGGTCGTTGGTGTTCTGGGAGAGGACGGTCAGGACGAGCTCGTCGATCGGCGCGCCGTGGATGCGCGTCGAGGGGCGGCCGTAGGTCGTGCGCAGCCGCTCGAGGATCGCCCTCAGCCGCCGCGGCGGCGGTGGCTTGAGGTCCGTGCGGCTCGCCATCGCGCCAAGCCTACGTGCGCGACCGCCGCCGTGGCCTGGTATGAACGGCCGTGCGATGGCAGCGGTGAGCGAGCGGCGGGGCAGCGTCGACGGGATCGAGACGCGCTGGCTGGAGGCGCCGGTCGAGGGTTCGCACGCTCCGGTGCTCTACGTGCACGGCGTGCCGACCGCGGGCTGGGAGTGGCGCCCCTTCCTGGAGCGGACCGGCGGCTACGCACCCGACCTGCCCGGCTTCGGCGACTCGGCGAAGCTCGCGAGCTTCGACTACTCGATCGCCGGCTACGGGCGCTGGCTGCGCGCCTTCGCCGACCAGCGCGGGCTCGAGCGCTTCTCGCTCGTGGTCCACGACTGGGGCGCCGTCGGGCTGGCGCTCGCGCAGGCGGCGCCCGAGCGGATCGAGCGGCTGGCGATCGCCTGCGCCGTTCCCTTCTTCGAGGACTACCGCTGGCACTTCGTGGCGCGGCAGTGGCGCCGGCCGCTGCTCGGCGAGCTGGCGATGGGCTTCACGTTCAAGGGCTCGATGCGGGCGGTGCTCAACCGCTCCAACCGCGATCCGCTTCCGCGCGAGTTCGTCGACTCCACCTGGGACCACTTCGACCACGGCACCCAGCGAGCGATCCTCAAGCTCTACCGCTCAGCCCCGTCCGACGTGCTCGGCGCCGCCGGGCGCGACCTGGGGAAGCTCGACTGCCCCGCCCTCGTGCTCTACGGCGACGCCGACCCCTTCCTGCCGACCTGGGCAGCTCAGCGCTACGCCGACGCGATCGGCCCCGGCGCCACGGCCCGCATCCTCGAGGGCGCCGGCCACTGGCCATGGCACGACGACCCGTCCGTCGTCGACCGGATCGCCGGGTTCGTGACGGCGAAGACCTAGCTCGCGCCACCCCAACCGCGCCACTACCCTGTCGGCGTGCCGCACTCGAGCTCCTCCGTCGCGGCGCCGCCGCGGCCGGACGAGGCGGCGCCATCCGCATCCGCCGGCGCCGTTCGGCGCCCGGCACGGCTGAGCCGGGTCGACTGGTGGCGGATCGCGCCCACGCTGCTCGCCGCCCTGCTCGCGAGCGTGTACCTCTACTTCCAGCCGCGGACCCCCGACCTGGCGGCGCACATCTTCCGCTCCGAGCTGTTCGGACGCGAGGGGTTCACGATTTGGAACGGTCAGTGGTACGGCGGCCACCACACCCCGGCGTACTCCGTCCTCTCGCCTCCGCTCGGCTGGCTACTGGGCCCACCGCTGATGGGAGCGCTCGCGGCCGTCGGCGCCACAGCCGCCTTCACCGAGTTGATGCGCGGCGGCTACGGGCCCCTCGCCGCCCGGCTCGGCACGCTCTGGTTCGGCGCCGGCTCGGCGACGCTGCTGTTCACCAACCGACTGCCGTTCGGCCTCGGAGTCGCGTTCGGCATCGCGGCGGCGCTCGCCCTCCAGCGCCGCCGGCCAAAGCTGGCCGCGCTGCTCGGCGTGCTCGCCACGATCTCGAGCCCGGTCGCGGGGCTCTTCCTCGCGATGGGTGGCATCGGGTATGCGCTCGCACATCGGCCGGCGCTCGGGGGCAAGGCGAGCGCTTGGGCTTCGTTCGGCCGAAGTGCGGCCGCGATCGGCCCACGGACGGACCCATCGTCGCCGACCCGCATTGACCGGCCATATCCGGTCGCAATCCGGCCGCGATCGGCCCGCGACGGCATCGCGCTCGCCGCCGCCGGCCTGGTACCGCCGATCGCGCTTACGATCGCCTTTCCGGAGGGCGGGTACGCCCCGTTCCCGGTCTCCTCCTACCTGCCGATCCCGGTGTTCGCGATCGCGTGCCTGGCGGTGTTGCCACGCGCGCAGGCGACGCTGCGCTGGTCGGCCGCGCTGTACGGCGTCGGGGCGACGCTCGCGCTCGCGATGCCGACCGCGATGGGCGGGAACGCGGTGCGCCTGGGCGCGCTCGTCGGCGGCCCCGTGCTCGCGTGCGCGCTGTGGCCGATCCTCGCCCGCCGGCCGCTGACGCCCTTCGTCGTCGGGCTCGCGGCGCTCGCGTTCTGGCAATGGTCGCCCGCCGTGCGCGACATCTACAAGGCGGTCGACGATCCGGTCGCGCAGGCCTCCTACTTCGACCCGCTGCGCGAGTGGCTGCGGCTGCACGGAGAGCAGCGGCGGATCGAGATCCCGTTCACGTTCGGCCACTGGGAGGGCGCCGAGGTCGCGTCCGAGGCGCCGCTCGCGCGAGGGTGGCTGCGCCAGCTCGACACGGGCCGCCACCGGATCTTCTACGGCGACGGGCTCAACCGCCTGACCTACGCGAGCTGGCTGTCGGAGAACGCCGTCCGCTACGTCGCACTGCCCAACGCCAAGCCCGACGCCAGCTCCTACCGCGAGCGTGCGCTGATCGAGCAGGGGCTGCCGTACCTGCGGCTGCGCAAGCAGTTCGACGACTGGCGCATCTACGAGGTCACGCTTCCGGCCCCGTTCGTGATTCCGGACCGCGGCGCCAACGTCGTGCTCGAGCAGCTCGGCTCCGACCGTGCCCTGCTGCGCGTCAAGCGTCCCGGCGGCGCGGTCGTCCGCGTACGCTGGACCCCCTACTGGCTCGCGAAGGACGCCTGCGTCGAGCGCGCCGGCGAGTGGACCCGGGTGATCGCCGAAGAGCCCGGCTTCGTCGAGCTCGTCACCCGCTTCTCGCCCGAGCGGATCTTCGACCGCGGGCGCCGCTGCAACGGCGTCTGAGCGGGACCAGCGGAGGGTCGCGCGCTCGACCGGCCGGTCCGGCAGCCGCCGCGGCAAAGGGCGGGCGGGCGGCGGCGGTACGCTGGACCGATCGTGCGGCGGGGATATGAGGACTTCTCAGCGCAGTTCCTGCGTGCCTGGAGCGTCACCAGTCGCTGGCTGCCGCAGGGGTGGGTCGACGCGCTGCGCCAGATCGCCCTCTTCGGCGGCGCGTACTACCTGTACCGGATGGTGCGCGGCCTCGTCGACGGCCGGGCGACGTCGGCGTTCGAGAACGCGCGCACGCTGGTCGACATCGAGCGGACGCTCGGGCTCTTCTTCGAGCCGGGCCTGCAGGCGTGGGCGCACGGCGAGGAGTGGATCGTCACCGGCGCGAACTGGATGTACGTCAACTCGCACTTCGTGATCACGACGACGTTCCTGATCTGGCTCTACATCTTCCGCAACCACGCCTACTACTACGTGCGCAACATGTTCATGATCGCGATGGGGCTGGCGCTCGTCGGCTACGTCGCCTTCCCCACCGCGCCGCCGCGCTACATGCCGGAGTGGGGCTTCACCGACACGGTCGCCACCTTCGTCGGGCCGCAGGCGGAGGCGAGCGCGAACCTGCTCTACAACCCGTTCGCCGCCGTCCCCTCGATGCACGTCGCGTTCGCCCTGATGGTCGCGGTCCCGGCGCTGCGGATCGCCAGGCGGCGGGTGGTGAAGGCTCTCTGGGGCGTCTACCCGGCGGTCGTGACCTTCGTCGTCGTCGTCACCGCAAATCACTTCTGGCTCGACGCGGCGCTCGGGGCGGCCGTCGCCGCCGCGTCCGCGTGGGGCGCGTCGTACGCGCTCGGCCGCGTCGGCCCCGAGGCCTGGACCTGGCGCGAGAACCGCGTCGAGGCCGTCGCCTGATGGGACGGGCCGGCACGGCCGTGCGACCGCAGGCGCGCCGCACCGCGGAGATGCGCGAGCTGGCGCGCAACCGGCTGATCGAGTCCCGCCTGACGCCGAACGCGATCTCGATGATGGGCCTGCTCGGCAACGTCGTCGCCGCCGTGCTGGTCACCCAGCGGCTGTTCTTCCTCGCCGGCATCGCCTTCGTCCTCGGCTCGGTGATGGACACGCTCGACGGCCGCTACTCGCGGATGTCCGGAAAGGGCACGCCGTTCGGCGCCTTCCTCGACTCGACGCTCGACCGCGTCGAGGAGGGGATCGTGCTCGCGGCGATCGGCGCGTACTTCGCCGCCGAGGGCAACGAGCTCGCGGTAGCGGCCGTGGTCGCGGCCGTGCTGTTCTCGCTGATGGTCAGCTACACGCGGGCGCGCGCCGAGGCGCTCGGCGTCGAGTGCAAGGTCGGTCTCGCGACGCGCGCGGTGCGCGTCGTGATCATCGCGATCGGCCTGCTGTTCGCCAAGGGCGCCGGCCTCGGCGACTTCGAGCTGCTCGAGCCGGCGGTCTACGTGCTCGCCGCGCTCGCCGTCTTCACGACGCTCCAGCGCGTCCTGCACGTCCGGCGCGAGCTGAGCAAACCGGCCGCCTGAGCGCCGGAGCGCTAGGCTCGCCTATGTAACGCGGACCCCGCGACGGGGTTCGTGTGCATTCCGCCCTGCCCGCTGAGGCCGGGCGGGACCCCCTCTTCATCAGCTTTCGACGGAGGCTCTGTGAGCAACAACGGTTCAAGCAACGGCGCCTCGCGCTACCAGACCGAGAAGGTGCGCGTCGCCATCGTCGGCGTCGGCAACTGCGCCTCGGCGTTCGTGCAGGGCGTCGAGTACTACAAGGACGCCGACCCGAACGAGGCGGTGCCGGGCCTCATGCACGTCGACCTCGGCGGCTACCACGTCCGCGACATCGAGTTCACGGCCGCCTTCGACATCGATTCCGAGAAGGTCGGCAAGGACCTGTCCGAGGCGATTTGGGCCGGGCAGAACAACACGATCAAGTTCGCCGACGTGCCGAAGCTCGACGTCCCGGTCCAGCGCGGGATGACGCACGACGGGCTCGGCAAGTACCTCAAGCAGAAGATCACCAAGGCGCCCGGCGAGACCGCCGACATCGTCGAGATCCTCAAGGAGACCAGGACCGACGTCGTCGTCTCCTACCTGCCGGTCGGCTCCGAGCTCGCCACCAAGTGGTACGTCGAGCAGGTGCTCGAGGCCGGCTGCGGCTTCGTCAACTGCATCCCCGTCTTCATCGCGCGCGAGGACTACTGGGGCAAGCGCTTCGAGAAGGCCGGCCTGCCGATCGTCGGCGACGACATCAAGTCCCAGGTCGGCGCGACGATCGTCCACCGCCAGCTCGCTCGCCTGTTCGGCGACCGCGGCGTCAAGATGATGCGCACGTCGCAGCTCAACGTCGGCGGCAACATGGACTTCTACAACATGCTCGAGCGCGAGCGCCTGGAGTCCAAGAAGATCTCGAAGACCAACGCGGTCACGTCGATCATGGACCACGAGCTGCCGGCCGACGACGTGTACATCGGCCCGTCCGACTACGTGCCGTGGCTGACCGACCGCAAGTGGGCGCACATCCGCGTCGAGGGCCAGGCCTTCGGCGACGTGCCGCTCAACGTCGAGCTCAAGCTCGAGGTCTGGGACTCGCCGAACTCGGCCGGGATCGTCATCGACGCGACGCGCTGCTGCAAGCTGGCGCTCAACAACGGAATCGGCGGGCCGCTCGAGGGGCCCTCCTCCTACCTGATGAAGTCGCCGCCGGTCCAGGTGCACGACTCGATCGCGCGCACCAACACCGAGGCGTTCATCGCCGAGCACGGCGGCGGGCCGAAGCTGCCGGGCAGCGCCAAGGTCGGCGACGCCACGCAGGCCTAGCCTGTAGGGACTGGGCGGGGCTGCCGCGGGGGCCGTCGCCACCCGCGGATCGGCGCTGGCCGTATCCTGCCGCAAGGTGCGAGGCGAGCGGTTCAGGATCGCGCAGGTGACGCCGTACCCGTGGGAGACGGGGCACGACGTCAACCGGTTCGTCGAGGCGGCGGCGGATGAGCTGAAGCGGGCGGGACACGAGGTCGTGATCGTGGCGCCGTCGGGGTCGCGGCGGCTGGTGCGTGAGGGGCGAGCGCGGGTCCGCGGGCTGGAGGAGGGGGATCAGGGGGCGCTGTTCGCGGGAGAGGTGCTGGCCGTCGGGCAGGCGCTGCCGTTCGGAGGGAGCGCGCCGTTGCCGATCGACGTCTCGCGGACGCTGGAGATGCTGATGGGCGATGCGGAGCTGGACTTCGTGCACGTGCACGAGCCGTTCGCCCCGAGCGTGTCGGCGACGGCGCTGCGGCACTCGCGGGCCCTGAACGTGGCGACGTTCCACTCGCCGTCCGAGCGGTTCCTGTCGACCCAGGTGCGGCGCAAGCGGGTCGGGCGGCTGCTGGGGCGGCTGGATGCGCGGACGGCGCTCTCGGAGGCGACGCGCGACGTCGTCGGGCGGTTCTTTCCGGGGGCCTACGAGCTGCTGCCGTCCGGCGACGGCACGGTCGGCGAGCTGGGCGCGATCTACGCCCGGGTGGCGGCGCGGCGTCACGACGCTGAGGGCGATCCGGAGATACGGCGGCGGCTCGCCGAGCACGACTACGTCCATGTCGATCTCCACATGCACACCGATCACTCCGGGGACTGCGCGACGCCGGTGGCGACGCTGATCGAGACGGCGAAGGCGGTCGGACTCGACGCGATCGCGATCACCGACCACAACGAGGTTTCGGGCGCGCACGAGGCGCGCGATCTAGCGGAGAAGGTCGGCGGCATCGAGGTGATCGTGGCGGAGGAGGTCAAGACAGCCGATCAGGGCGAGGTGATCGGCCTGTTCATCGAGGAGAAGATCCCGCGCGGGCTGACGCTGCAGGAGACGATCGCGGCGATCCGCGAGCAGGGCGGGCTCGTCTACGTGCCCCACCCCTTCGACCGGATGCACTCGGTGCCCGACTACGAGCACATGCTCGACATCGTCGAGGACATCGACGCGATCGAGGTCTTCAACCCACGCGTGGCGTTCTCGGCGTTCAACGAGGAGGCGGCGCGCTTCGCCGAGAAGTACCGGGTCGTCGCCGGTGCCGGCTCGGACAGCCACGTCGCCGCGGGACTCGGCTCGGTGAAGATCAAGATGCGGGCGTTCGACGGGCCGGCGGAGTTCCTCGAGTCGCTGCGCGACGCCGACATCGTGCGCAAGCGCCAGTCCCTGCTCTACGTGCAGGCGCTCAAGTTCATCCAGACGAAGGCGACGCCGGAGGCCGCGCGGCGGCGAACGGCGCGCCCCGGCGCCGGGGCGAGGCGCACGGTCGGCGACGCCGGGACGGCGCGCCGGCGGCGCGCACGCTGACGCGGCGCCGACTCGTCGCCACACTGGGAGCAAGCCCCCGGCGAAGCAACGAACGATGCAGCCAAGAGGACAGCGCTCGGCGTCGTCTAATCCCACCGGCGTGCCGGCGACCGACGACGAGATCCGCGAGAAGTACCTCGAGCGAGCGATCCGCGAGCTCAACCAGCTCACGCGGAGGATCCAGAGCTGCGACCACTGCCCGCGCGGCAGCCTGATGCCGGTGCTCAGCTCAGGCCACCCGCAGGCCGACGTCTTCATGGTCAAGTTCGCGCCGCGGCCGTCGGAGATCGAGGAGGGCGTCGCCTTCTACGGCCGCGCCGGCAGCGCGCTGATGAAGAGCTTCAAGCGGCTCGGCGTCGACCCGCTCGCCGTCTACGGAACCGTCTTCGTCAAGTGCCCGGTGACCGACACCGACCTGTCGGCGCCCGAGTGCCGCGCACGCGTCCTCGACGAGCTGGCGGTGGTCCAGCCGCGGATCGTCGTGGCGATGGGCGAGGAGGCGCGCGCCGAGATGAACGCGCTGCACGTGCCACTCGCCGCCGAGATCGCCCCGAAGCTCGGCGAGATCCAGAAGCTCACGCCGAGCTGCGACGCGCTCTACGTCCCGGACATCGACGCCTCGCTCGACGACGAGGACGCCAAGCGCGCGTTCTGGACCGCCTTCCGCGCCCTGGGCGACTGGTACGCCGACTTCCCGCCTTATTGAGAGATAGAGGCCAGGGGGCTCGCGCCCCCCGGGACCCCCCGCTGGCGCCTGGCCGGCCGCGGTCGACGGGGGCTCGCGCCCCCCGGACCCCCCGCGGCACTCTGGCCGGCCGTGGCCGACGCTTGACCCGGCCGGCCCCGGGGTACGCGAACCGGGAGCCGTCGACGGAAGGAGGCAGGGCCTGATGGACCTCGAGGAGCACACTCTCGACCCGGTTATCGAGCGCAAGTGCGAGGTGTGCGGAGCGACGCTGACCGACGAGGAGATCCGCGAGTCGCTGGAGTCCGGCGGGCGCTACCTGTGCTCGGTGCACGCCGCCGAGGAGGAGCCGGCGGAGGAGATGCCTCGGAGCGACGCGCCGGGACCGGCCGAGTAGCCGCTCAACCGCCGAGCGACTCGCGCAGCCGCGCGACCTCGGTGCGCAGGTCGTTCAACTCGCGCTCGAGCCTGGCGAGGCGGTCGGCGCCGTCCGCGGGACTCGACTCGGCGACGAGCGCATCGACCGCGGCATCGCCGACGGTGTCGGTGACGACGAGGGCGTCGGCGTCGGCGTCGGCGACGCCGACGAGCAGCTGGGCGTAGCGCTGCTCCTTCTGACCGGGACGGCGCGGGAGGCGGGTGGCGAGGTTGCGGTCGACCAGGCGGTCGACCGCGAGCTCCAGCGCCGCGAGGTCGCCGAACGGATGCAGGCGGCCGGCGCGCTGCTTGAGCTCGCCCGGCGTCTGGGGGCCGCGCAGCATCAGCACGCAGAGCAGCGCGAGCTCCTCGTCCGCGAGCGAGAGCGCCTCGCCGAACGTGTGGCGGTACTTGCGCGAGCGGCTGCCGGCGCCCGACGCAAGGCGGGTCCAGCCCCGGCGGCCGAGCCGCTCGAGCGCGTCGAGCACCGTGCGCTCGTCGTAGTCCACCACCGGGTCGCGGTTCGTCGACTGGTTGCAGGCGAGGCGGAGCGAGTTGACGCTGAGCGGGTAGGCGTCGGGGGTGGTGCGGCGCTTCTCGATCAGCGCGCCGAGCACCCGCAGCTCCGCCGGGCCGGGCGGCAGCGGGCCGGCGTCGTAGGCCCCGCTCATCGCCTGCGCAGCAGCGCCACCGACTCGATGTGCGGTGTCTGGGGGAACATGTCGACCGGTCGGACCGTGACGAGCTCGTAGCCGGCGTCGACGAGCTGGCGGGCGTTCGGCGCGAGCGTCGTCGGGTTGCAGGAGACGTAGACGATCGTCGGCGCGCCGACCTCGAGCACGCGACGCACGACCTTCTGCGAGAGACCGGCGCGCGGGGGGTCGATGACGACGACGTCGGCGGTGCCCTCCTCCTCCGCCAGCGGCCGCATCGCGGTGCGGATGTCGCCGGCGTAGAAGCGGGCGTTGTCGATGTCGTTCAGCTCGGCGTTGGCGATCGCGTCGGCGACCGCCTCCTCGACGATCTCGACGCCGACCACCTCGCGCGCGTCGAGGGCGAGTGCGAGGGCGATCGTGCCGATGCCGCAGTAGAGGTCGAAGACGCGCTGGCGGCCCGAGAGACCGGCGAGCTCGGCGGCCGTCGCGTACAGGTGCTCTGCCATCTCGGTGTTGGTCTGGAAGAACGCCTCGGGCGATATCCCGAAGCGCAGGCGCGTGCCGCCGAGGTCGAGCTCCTCGTACAGCTTCGGCTCGCCCTTGATCGCCTTCGTCTCGCCGCCGGCGGTCGTCTCACCGGCGGTCTCGATGCTCGTCCAGAGGAAGCTGGCGGCGGGCACCGTAGCGGCCAGCTCCTCGATCGCGAGCTCGCTGCCGGGGTCGCCCTCCACGCCGGCGCGCTTCCCGAGGTCGCGGCCGCGCGTCACCAGCCGTGCCTGCAGCTCGCCGGTGCGCCGCCCCTCGCGGATGACCAGGTTGCGCAGCACGCCGGACTGGTCGCGGCGGTCGTAGGCGGGGATGCCGTTCTCGCGGCACCAGTCGCCGATCGCGTTGCGCAGCGCGTCGACGCCCTCGGAGGCGAGCACGTCCTCGCGCAGCTCGTCGATCACATCCCAACGCCCGGCGCGGTGGGAGCCCAGCACCAGCCGGCCATCCTCGGCTACGCCGAACGAGTACTCGACCTTGTTGCGGTAGCGCAGCGTCTGCACCGCCGGCACGATCTGCTCGACCGGCGGCGCCTCGAAGCCCCCGAGGCGCTCGAGCGCCTCGACGACCTGGCCCTGCTTGACCTCGAGCTGGCGGTCGTACGGCAGCACCTGCCAGGGCGCCCCGGGATGCGGCGTCTCGGGCTCGATGCGGTCCGGCGACGGCTCGAGCAGCTCGACCACGGTCGCCTCGGCGTAGGAGCGCTTGGACTTGCCCACCCGCGCGCGCACGCGGTCGCCCGGCAGCGCCCCGCGCACGAAGACCACGAACCCCTCGGAGCGCCCGACGCCGGCGCCGCCGTAGGCGAGCGAGTCGATCGTCACCTCGAGCTCCTCGTCGCGCCGCGGTCGCGGGCGCCTGGTCACCGGAGTCTCAGCCATGCGCCCCATGCTCGCAGGAATCGGTGGGACGACCGCACGTCCGTCCGGGGATCCTCAAAGGCCGAATGCGGCCGTGACGGGGGCGTGGTCCGACAGGCGGATCGCGAGCCCGCCCGGCCCGGGGACGTCGCGGGCAGACGGCGGGAGCACGTGGGGCGGATCGACGACGGCGAGGTCGCGCGCGAGCAGATGGTCGAGCGAGCGGGGGGCGGTCGGCGGCGCGAGGCGGTGACGCTCGGCGAGGGCGGCGAAGGCATCGCCGTGGTCGGCCGGGCGGAGGTTGAGGTCCCCGCCGAGCACCACCGGGGCGCCGGCCGCCCAGTCGGTTGCGGTCGCGGCGGCCCGCAGCGCCTCGGCCGCCCCGCGTCCGGTGGCGGGCACCGACAGGTGGGTGCATGCGACGACGAGCGCTCGCTCCGCACGCGGCTGCCGCGCCGGGACGTCGATCCGAGCCATCAGCAGCTTGCGACGCTCCGGCCAGGTCGCGAGCCGGACCCGGTCGACCTCGGCGGCGCGGAACGGCGGGCGCACGAGCAACATGTTCGATCCGCCCGCGCTCGCCCCGATCAGGTCCGGGTTGCGATCGGCGATCGCGACGCGGACGGGCGCGAGGCAGTTGCGCGAGGTCATGACGACCTCGGCGGCAGCGCCGCTGGCGCGCGCGAGGTCGTCGCGCCAATGCGGCGGCGCCTCCTGCAGCAGGGCCACATCCCACTCCCAGCGGGCGAGCGTGGCGGCGAGCTCGCGGCGCAGGGACCTGTTGACCTGGACGTGCGTGGCACCGGGCTCGCTGCGCCGCAGGAGGCGCGAGCGCCACGTGTGGAGCGCGGGGTCGGGCGGCGCGTCGCGACCGTGGCGGAGGTTCCACGTGAGAAGCCGGATTACGATGCCGGAGTGACTCGCCACTTCCTGACCGGCGCCGAGCTTACGGCCGCGGAGCTGACCGCGCTGCTGGATCGCGCAGCCGAGCTGAAGGCCGACCGTCTGGCGTCGCGGGCGCTGGCGGGAAAGAGCATCGCGCTCGTGTTCGAGCAGCCGTCGACGCGGACCCGCGTGTCGTTCGAGGTCGGGATCGCCGAGCTCGGCGGAACGCCGGTCGTCCTGCGCGGCGACGAGCTCCAGCTGCGGCGCGGCGAGTCGACGCGTGACACGGCGACCGTCCTCTCGCGCTACGTGCAGATGATCGGGATCCGCACGGGCGAGCACTCGCCGCTCGAGGAGCTCGCCGAGCACGGCACCGTGCCGGTCGTGAACATGCTCACCCGCGAGCACCATCCGTGCCAGGCGCTCGCGGACCTGCTGACGCTGCGGGAGCGCTTCGGGGCGCTCGACGGCCTGCGGCTCGCGTACGTCGGCGACGGCAACAACGTCGCCGTCTCGCTGATGGTGCTCGGCGCCAAGGCGGGCGTCGACGTCGTCGTGGCGGCGCCGCCGCAGCTCGCGCCGCCCGACGAGGCGATCGAGTTGGCGCGGACGGGCGCGAGCGGCCGCGGTGCTGCCTCGGTCGTCGCCGATGCCGGCGCCGCCGCGGGCGGGGCGCACGCCGTCTACACCGACGTCTGGGTCAGCATGGGCGACGATCCGAACGAGGCCGCCGGAAGGCGTCACGCGCTCGCCCCGTACCGGCTCGACGGGGCGCTGCTCGACCGCGCGCGCGAGGACGCGATCGCGCTGCACTGCCTGCCGGCGCACCCCGGCGAGGAGATCGATGCGGATGTCCTCTACGGCGTGCGGTCGGCGGTCTGGGACCAGGCCGAGAACCGCCTCCACGCCCAGAAGGCGCTGATGGAGCTGCTGATCGCCGGCTGACGCCCGGCGCAGTACGCTGTCCACACCCGTTACGCGGCTGCCGGGACAGCCGGAGGAGGAGGTCCGAGATGAAGAAGTGGTCAGCAGTGATGTGCGCGTTCCTCGCCCTGGGCCTCGTGGCAGTGGGTTGCGGCGGCGGCGGCGACGATTCCGGCGGCGGCGCGGCGACCGAGGAGACGACCACGACCGAGACGACCGACACCTCCCCCGACGGCGACCGGCAGGAGGGCGCCGACGGAGAGGCGGGCGGCGACCAGGCCGAGGTCGACATCGTCGACATCGACTACGACCCGCGTGAGATCGCCGTCCCCGCCGGCACGACGATCACCTGGACGAACACCGGCGACCTGCCGCACACCGTGACCAAGGAGGAGGGGCCGGGCGACGACTTCGACTCCGGCACGCTGAACCCAGGCGACACCTATGAGCAGGCGTTCGACACAGCCGGCACGATCGACTACGTCTGCACGATCCACGCCAACCAGCGCGGCTCGGTCACCGTCGAGCAGTAGGCGGCCGCGAGCCGTCGCCGTCGCGGCGGTCGCGCTCGTCGCGACCGTCCTGGCGGCGCCGGCGAGCGCCACGACGCTGATGGTCGAGGACGGCGCGGTCCTCGGCGACAAGTGGCTGGTGCGGCCGGACAGCGACGTGACCCCACGACTGGTGGAGGCGGGGTACGACGTCGCGGAGCTCGTCGGCGCGCGGATGGTGCGCTACCACCGCGGGCTCGAGCCCGACCGGCCAGACGCGCTGACGCTGTACGTGTCGCGCGTCGACTCATGGCTGGCGGACGTCGAGCGGCGTGGCTTCGAGCCATATCTGACGCTGACCTACCAGCCCGACTTCTGGAGCCTGCCGCCTCCCGGCCCGGACGAGCAGGCATTCGTCGAGCGCTTCGGCGCGTTCTGCGGCGACGTCGCGGCGCGCTACGCCGGGCGCATCACGCGCTTCGGCGTCTGGAACGAGCCCAACAACCGCAAGTGGGGCGGCGGGCTCGAGCGGCGTCCGCGGCTGTACGGCGTCCTGTTCTCCGAGTGCGCCACGGCCGTGCGCGCGGTCGATCCGGACGCGACGGTCGCCTACGGCGAGATCGACGCCCACAGGGCGGACGCATGCGAGTACGTCGACAGGTCGCTGACGCGGCCGACGGTCGCTGACGCGCTCGCGATCCACACCTACCAGTGGACCACCCCGCCCGAGCGACCGCTCGCCGGGTCGAGTCCGTGCCAGGGGATCGGCCGGCTCGACGACTGGCATGCGGCGCGGGGGGACTGGGCCAGCCGCGGCATGATCGTCACCGGCGGGGGCGTCCCGCCGCCGCTGTGGATCACCGAGCACGGCTACTGCGCCGCGGCCGGCGAGTGCTCGGCACGCGACAACGCCAACTCGCTCGACGAGGCCACGCGCGCCGACTACCTCCGCCGCTCCTTCGCGTGGGCGCGGCTGAAGGGCGTCGAGGTCTTCGGTCAGTACCACCTCTTCAGGCAGGTGCCGGGCGACCAGCTCTGGGACTCGGGGATCGTCGGCCTCCCGGCCGATCCGGCGCTCGCGCCGACGCCCACCCCATCGGTCCAGGCTCTGCGCCAGGCGGTCGCCGACGACTCGACGAGCCTCGTATCCGACCTCGACCCATTCCCTCCAAGCCTGCGGCGGTAGGCGAGCGAAAGCCGAGCATGCCAAGGAAGCAGGCCGCGTGGCGGGCAAGGCCGCAAGCGCTCGGCTCGGTCGAGTGCGCGCGGATAACCATCCGCCGCGAGCGGCCGATGACGACGGCAGGCGAAGGCTTGCAGCCGCCTACCGCCGCAGGCCGAAGCCGCGGAGCATGAGCAGAGCCGACTCGCCGAGGCCGCCACGGGCCGGTAGCAGCCCGAGCTGGGTGGCGCCGTCGTAGAGGTCGAAGAAGCCGCGAGCACGGCGGACGCGGCCGTCGACGAGCTCGACGTAGTGCAGGCCGTGGAGGGTGAGGAAGCGGTCGGTCGCGGGGAGCATCGCGAGTCGCCCGCGGTGCGTGCCGGCGATCCGCCAGGCAATGCAGGCGTTGTCGCCGCGCTGCAGCGGCGGCGCCGTCGGCTCGATGCGCGCGTCGGGGAACGCCGCGCGCAGCCGCGCGGCGTGCGCCTCGACCGCCGCGACGCCGCTCCGCGGCTCCGGCGAGAGCGGATCCTCGTACGACACGTCGCCCGTGCAGCAGGCGGCGAAGGCGCCCTCCGCCCCCGTCCACGCCGCCGTCCAGCGCGCCGCCAGCGCGTCGATCTCCGACCGCTCGAGGCTCACGTGAGCTCGGCGACGCCCTCGGTCGGCGACGACGGCTGGCCGTAGCGGCGACGGGGGATGCGGCCGGCGTGGCGGGCGGCGTAGCCGGCCTCGACGGCCTTGCGCATCGCGGCGGCCATCGCGGCCGGGTCCTTGGCGCGCGAGACGGCGCTGGCGAGCAGGACGGCGTCGCAGCCGGCCTCCATCGCGAGTGCGGCGTCGGATGCGGTGCCGATCCCGGCGTCGAGGATCACCGGGACGCGGGCCGACTCGACGATCAGGCGCAGGTTGTAGGGGTTGGCGATCCCCATGCCGCTGCCGATCGGCGAGCCGAGCGGCATGACCGCGGCGCAGCCGGCGTCCTCGAGCCGCCGCGCGAGCACCGGGTCGTCGCTCGTGTAGGGCAGCACGGTGAAGCCGTCGGCGACGAGCTGCTCGGCGGCGGCGAGCAGCTCGCCGGGGTCGGGCAGCAGCGTCTTGTCGTCGCCGATCACCTCGAGCTTCACCCAATCCGTCTCGAGCGCCTCGCGCGCCAGGCGCGCCGTGGTGACCGCGTCGCGGGCGGTGAAGCAGCCCGCGGTGTTGGGGAGCACGAAGCAGCCGCAGTCGTCGAGCAGCTCGACGATCGACCCGCGCGCGGCGGGGTCGACGCGCCGGAGCGCGACGGTCGCCATCTCGGCGCCGGACGCCTCGACGGCGGCGCGCATGGCGTCGAGGCTGGCGAAGCCGCCGGTCCCGACGATCAGCCGCGAGCCGAACGAGCGATCGGCGATGACGAGCGGGCTCACCGGCTCATCCTCCCTGAACCGCCTGCAGGACCTCGACGCGCTCGTCGCCGGCCAGCTCGCGCGCCTGCCACCTGCCACGCGGGACGACCTCGCCGTCGACGGCGGCCGCGACTCCGCGGCCGTCCTCCGGCGCGCCGGCCGCGCGGACGGCGTCGGCGACGGTCGCGCCGTCGGGCAGCTCGCGCGCCTCGCCGTTGAGCGTCACGCTGACCATCAGGCGGGTACGCCCCCGAAGCGTCCGGGACCGAGCTGGCGGAATGCGTCGGGCAGGTCGCCGGCCGTCAGCAGGCGGGCGATCGCGCGACCGGTCGGGGGCGCGAGCATGACGCCGTTGCGGTAGTGCCCTGTGGCCCACGCGAGGCCGTCGATCGCTCCGGCCCCGACCGCCGGCGAGTTGTCGGGCGTCCCCGGCCGCAGCCCGGCGCGCGCCCGCACCAGCTCGAGCTCGCCGACGTCGGGCAGCACCTCCCAAGCCGCTTCGAGCAGGCGGTAGACGCCGTCGGCGGTAATCACGGTGTCGAAGCCCTGCTCCTCCTGCGTCGCCCCGAGCACGACGCGGCCGTCCGCGCGCGTGACGAGGTAGCAGCGCGGCGTGCGGACGACGTGCCGCCCCGGCGGGCGGTGGCCGTGACGGACCTGCAGCTCGAGCAGCTGGCCCTTGACCGGCCGCACCGGCGGCGCCGACGCCTCGACCGCCAGCCCCCCCTCCGAGCTCCACGCGCCGGCGGCGACGAGCACGGCGCGGCAGCCGAGCAGCTCCTCGTCGAGCGCCGCGACCGACTCCGCGGGGGCCGCTCGCACGCCCGCGACGCTCCCCCCCTCGGTCTCGATGCCGGTGACGCGCACCCCTGGCCGGAGCTCGCCACCTGCGGCGGACAGCGCAGCGGTGAGCGCCCGGACCACGGCAGCCGGATCGACGTGACCGTCCTGCGGAGCGTGGATCGCGCCGCCGATGCGAGGCGAGAGCCCAGGCTCGCGCCGGCGCGCCTCGCTCGGCCCGAGCCACTGCGCATCGAGGCCGAGCTCGACCTGGAAGGCGTGCAGCCGGTGCAGCTCCTCGACGTCGTCGCGGTCCGCGGCGACGACCAGCGCGCCCGAGTCGACATAGCCGGTCGTCAGCGCGGACGCCTGCTCGAGCTCCGTCGCGAAAGCCGGCCACTCGCCGCGGGCGGCGAGGTTGAGTCGCAGCAGCGCCTCCTCGCCGAAGCTCGCCTCGGTCACCGGGGCCAGCATCCCCGCCGCGACGCCGGACGCCCCGGCGCCCGGCTCGTCGCGCTCCAGCACGAGCACGGACATCCCGGCCTGCGCGCAGCGCCATGCGCAGCTGAGGCCGATCGCGCCGGCGCCGACGACGATCAGATCGTGCTTGCGCTCCATCCCCTCGAACGGTACCCCGGCGGGGCGCCCCGGTCCCGGCACGAAGGCCGCCGCCGATGCCCGCAACCGCGTGCGGCTCTGCCAGGATGGGATGCCGTGAGAGAGCTGGCCCAGCGCAACGAGCGGCTCGCCCGCGCGCGCCTGTACCTGGTGGCCGACGGCGGGATGTCCGACGCCGCGCTCGACGCCGCCCTGCGCGGCGGCGTCGACATGGTCCAGCTGCGCGATCGCGAGCTCGACGACGACGCGCTGGCCTGGCGCGCGGCCGCATGGCGCGACCTGTGCGACCACCATGGCGCGCTGCTGTGGATCAACGACCGTCCCGACCTCGCGGCGGCCACCCGCGCCGACGGCGTCCACGTCGGCCAGGACGACATGCCGGTCGCCCAGGCGCGCGAGCTCGCGGGGCCCGACGTGCTCGTCGGCCTCTCGACCCACTCCCCGTTGCAGCTCGAAGCCGGGATCGACGCCGGCGCCGACCAGCTCAGCGTCGGCCCCGTGTGGGAGACGCCGACGAAGGCGGGGCGTCCCGCGACGGGCCTCGAGTACGTCAGCGCCGCCGCGCGGCTGCGGCCGCCGGTGCCCTGGTTCGCGATCGGCGGCATCGACCGGTCGAACGTCGGCGACGTCGTCGCGGCCGGCGCCGAGCGGATCGTCGTGCTGCGCGCGATCCGCAACGCCGCCGATCCCGGCGCGGCCGCCGCGCAGCTGCGCGCCCCGCTGGAGGCGAGGACCGTTGGCGCAGGGAGATAGCCGCAAGCAGCCGGCTCGGCCGGATGCGCACGGACGGAATTCTCGCAAGAGGAGGAAGCAGCGGCGCCGGAGCGAGGCGTCGCGCGCGCCGTCGGGCGCGCCGGCGACGCGGCCGGGGCGCAACGGCAGCGAGCCGAGGGACCGGCCGTCGTCCGCGATGGCGCGCGGCTACGGCCGCTCGCGCGCACGGGACGAGGCGGCCCGCGCGGCGTTGACGCCGCTGGCGCCGGGCGAGCGGCCGACGGCGGTCACGGTCGGCGCGGTCGTGGCGGCCGTCGCCGCGATCGCGAACCTCGTCGCGCTCGTGGCGGGCTACGACCCGGACGAGACGCAGAAGACGCTGATGACCGCCTTCGGGACGGGGCTGCTCGCCCTCGTCGCCGTCGGCATGTGGCGGGCGCGCTACTGGGCCGTGCTCGGGATGCAGACGCTGCTGGCGATCACGATCGTCATCGCCTCGCTGTCGATGCTGACGGCGGTCAACGTCGCGGCGGCGGTCCTGATCGTGGCGATCATCGGCGCCGCCGGGACCCTGTTCTGGTTCCTGGTCAAGGCGATGGCGCGGATCCAGATGCCGGACCGTCCCGGCCCGGCGCGCTGACCGGCGCGTACGAGCGTCGAGGACGGCGGTTCTATAGCCTGGCGCGCCATGCCCGAGACCTCCTACGACTGCATGGTGATCGGCTCCGGCCCGGGCGGCTACGTGGCCGCGATCCGAGCCGCGCAGCTTGGGATGAAGACCGCCGTGGTCGAGCGCGAGGACACCGTCGGCGGCCGCTGCCTGAACGAGGCGTGCATCCCGGCGAAGGCGATGCTGCGCGTCGCCGACGCCTACAAGGAGGTGACCGAGGCGAAGAGCTTCGGCATCACCGCCTCGGGCGTCGACTTCGACTTCTCGGGCGCGACGGGGCACCGCGACAAGGTGATCAAGACCCTCACCGGCGGCGTCGCGATGCTGTTCGAGAAGAACGGGATCGAGGTCATCCACGGCCAGGGCTCGTTGACCGACGATGGCAACGTCAAGGTGGGCGGCTCGTTCGACGGCAAGGAGATCGAGGCCGGCAAGGTGATCCTCGCGACGGGCTCGGTCGCGAAGCCTCTGCTCGGCCTGCAGTTCGGCGGGCGCGTGCTCGACACCGCCGCCATGTGGCTCGGCAACGAGCAGCCGAAGCGGCTCGCCGTGATCGGCGCCGGCGCGTCGGGCACCGAGGTCGCCTCGGCCTTCGGGCGGCTCGGCACCGAGGTGATGCTGATCGAGGCGCTCGACCAGATCCTGCCGCTCGAGGACAAGGACATCGCGCGCGCCTGCGCCCGCGAGATCGGCAAGCAGAACGTGAAGATCGCGACCGGCGCGAAGGTCGAGTCCGCCGAGGACACCGGCGACGCGGTCAAGCTCGTCGTCGACGGCGAGGAGCACCAGTTCGACATGCTCTGCATCGCGGCCGGGCGCGCCGCCGACGTCGAGGGACTCGCGCTCGACGAGGCCGGCGTCAAGCTCGACGAGCGCGGCCTGATCGAGGTCGACGGCGCGATGCGCACGTCGAAGGAGGGCGTCTACGCGATCGGCGACCTCGTGCAGGGCCCGGCGCTCGCGCACAAGGCCTCCGACGAGGGCGTGATCGCGGCCGAGGACATGGCCGGCATGGACACGCACCCGATCGACTACCCCTACGTGCCGCGCGTGACCTTCTGCGCGCCCCAGGTGGCGAGCTTCGGCCTCACCGAGGCGCAGGCGAAGGAGGCCGGCCACGACGTCGTCGTCGGCAAGGTCCCGATGGGCGCCGTCGGCGCGCCGACCGTCTACGGCGACCGCGGCGGAACCGTGAAGATCGTCGGCGACAAGCGCTACGGCGAGATCCTCGGGGCGCACATCGTGTCAGCGAAGGCCGCGGAGCTGATCGAGGAGCTGGTCGTCGCCCGCGAGCTCGAGGGCGGCTACCCCGAGCTTGCGCACATGATCCACCCGCACCCCGCGTTCGCCGAGACGATCCTCGAGGCGGCGCGCGCGACCGACGGCTGGCTGATCCACGGCTGAGTAGCGGCCGCCGCGGCCGCCGCGGCGACGGGCTGCCGCCCGGCCGCTGAAGATCCAGGGGGGACCGAGGCTGCGCGGACGGCCCTGTGGTGGGGACATGACCCACCACCGAGGAGGCCCCGTGCCAACCCGAATCCGTGTCCTGATCGCGGCGGCGATCGCACTCGCGCTGCCCGCGTTGATCGGCGCCGCGCCCGCGGCCGCCGGCACCTACACCGTCCGCCAGTGCGACTACGCGTCCGGCAACGCCCATCACGACTTCCGCTGGCAGGCGTCCGGCAGCCCGGCGCCGATCCAGAACCCGGGCAGCGGCTGCGGCGAGTTCGGCCTCGCCGCGCGCAACGGCCACGTCGGCACCGAGCAGACGTACCCGAGCGGCGGCTACGGCGGCTGGTTCGCCTACGCGCCGCCGGGAACGGCGTTCACCCACTTCTCCGGGGCGTTCGGGACGCTCTCGGGCTGCTGCATCAACGGCATGACGACGTACGCGGAGGCAACCGAGCACGCCAACGGCGCGGGCGGTCGCGCGTACCTGTTCCAGGGCGAGCTGGGCAACGAGAGCTGGTACGCGCCGTCGGGGCTGCGTGGACCGGTCGGTCGCAGCTGGAGCGCCTCGGCGAGCGGCTTCGTGGCCCGGCGCGTCGGCTTCCACCTGCGCTGCGGCCCGGGCTTCACGTGCTTCCAGCGCAAGACCGGTGACCTGCGACTGCGGGCGCGGTCGTTCGACTTCAGCCTGCGCGACGACGTGACGCCGAGCGTCGGCCCCCCGGGCGGGACGCTGCTG
Organism: Thermoleophilaceae bacterium; assembly: GCA_040881635.1. GTDB lineage: Bacteria > Actinomycetota > Thermoleophilia > Solirubrobacterales > Thermoleophilaceae > JAAYBF01. The sequence continues at coordinate 22,514 of JBBECV010000009.1, read as the reverse complement.
GCGGGCGGGTGGCTGCGCGGGACGCGGACGCTCACGTTCTCCGCCTCCGACGGGGGCGGCGGGCTGACCGGCGTGAGCGCGAGCTTCGACAGCGGCGCGACGCTCTCGTCGGCGTCGGCGTGCACGACGGCCGGCGGGCGCTACGCGCGGCTGACTCCCTGCCCGCTCGCGCGGTCGGGGACGTGGACGGTCGATACCGCGAAGCTGCCGGATGGGGGGCGGACGGTGACGATCCGCGCGTCGGACGCGGGCGGCGCGGTGGCACAGCAGACGCGGAGCTTCCACGTCGACAACACCGCCCCGGCGGCGCCGGTCGAGCCGGTCGTCGCCGGTGGGTCGAGCTGGCGGCGGGCGAACGGCTTCGTCCTCGGCTGGTCGAACCCGGGCAGCCAGCATGCTCCGATCGTCAAGGCGCACTGGCGAGCCTGCCCGGCCGGTGGCGGCGAGTGCATCGCGGGATCGCGCGCGGCGACCGGCGTGACGGCGACCGACCCCGTCGCGCTCCCGCGCGCGGGCGAGTGGGACGTGCGCGCCTGGCTCGAGGACGCGGCGGGCAACGTCGACGCGACGACCGCGTCGGCCCCGCGACGGCTGCGCTACGACCCGCATCTGCCGGCGCTGCGCTTCCTGCCCGGCGATCCCGCCGCGCCGCTGCGCGTCGCGATCGAGGCGAGCGACATGTCCGGCGTCGCCGCGGCGGCGATCGAGCTGCGCCGGCGCGGCACGTCGGCCTGGACCGGCCTGGCCGCCACGCGGCAGGGCAGCCGCCTGACCGCCCAGATCGACGACTCGAAGCTCGCACGGGGCGAGTACGAGCTGCGCGCCCGCGCGATCGACGCCGCGGGGAACCAGGCCGTCGTCCACGACACGAACCGCTACCTCCCGATCCGCGCGGAGACGCACCTGCATGCCGCCGTGATGGCCCGCGTCGCGCGCAGGCCACGCGGCTGCGGACGGACGCGCTGCCGGAGGGCCGCGGGCCGGCGCTGCCGCAGGCCGCGCGCGCCGCGCTGTCGCAGGGAGCTCGTGACGGTGGCGCGACAGGCCGCCAGGGTGCGCCGTGGCGAGACGGTGACGGTTCGGGGCCACCTGAAGACGGCGACCGGACGGGCGCTCGGCGGGCGCCGCGTCGCGGTCGAGCTGGTCTCGGCGAACGGGAGCGTTCGGCTGCCGGACACGCACACCGACGCGGCCGGCGGGATCGCGGTCGTGACGACCGCGCGCCGGTCGGCCGCCGTGCGGCTGCGCTTCGCGGGCGACGGGATCGCGCTGCCGAGCGGTCACGAGGTGACGCTGCGGGTGCCGGCGCCGGTGATGATCCGCGCCAGCCGGCGCAGGGTCGCCGCCGGGCGGAGGGTCGTCTTCCGCGGGCGCGTGCGTGGCGGCGCGATCCCGCGGAGCGGCAAGCTCGTGGAGGTGCAGGCTCGCTTCCGCGGGCGCTGGCGGACGATCTCGGCGGTGCGCTCGGCGCGGTCCGGCCGCTGGCGCTTCGCCTACCGGTTCAACGCCGCCGGCCGCAGCGCGCGCTACCGCTTCCGCGCGCGGGTGCCCGCCGAGGGCGGCTATCCGTTCGCGCCCGGCAGATCGCGCCCGGTGCGGATCCTGGTGCGAGCGCGCTGACCGGCAGGCCTCGCCGTGGCGTGCCTCGCGGCGGGGCCTGCCGGGACCGCCCGTTACGGTCCCGGCCGTGAGCGACGAACGGCCGGTCTTCTACTACGACCTCGGGTCGCCGTACGCGTGGCTTGCGGCCGAGCGGATCCACGACGTGCTGCCGGTGGCGCCGGTCTGGCAGCCGATCCTGCTCGGCGGCATCTGGCGCAGCACCGGCGGCGGCTCGTGGTCGGCGACCGACGAGCGCGCGGAGGGCATGGCGGAGGTCGAGCGGCGGGCGCGCGAGTACGGCCTGCTCGACGTCCGCTGGCCGGACGGGTGGCCGACGAGCTCGCTGACGGCGATGCGGGCTGCGACGTTCGCCCAGCAGGCCGGGCGGGCGGTCGCGTTCTCGCTGGCCGCGTTCCGGCAGGCGTTCTGCGCCGGCCGCGACCTCGCCGAGCTCGACAACGTCCTGCTCGCCGCCGCCGCGTGCGAGCTGCACCCGAACGCCGTCACGAAGGGGATCGAGAGCCGCTCGGTCAAGGACCGCCTGCGCGCCGCGACCGACGAGGCGATCGCGCGCGGCGTCGTCGGCGTGCCGACCGTCGCGGTCGGCGACGAGCTGTTCTGGGGCGACGACCGCCTCGAGGACGCGGCCGCCGCGCTCACCTGATCGCCCCGACGGACGACGACCGAGTTGCGGCCGTAATGCGGCCGGACGGCGCGACGCCGATTAGGATGCGCGGCCATGCGCATTCGATACCTGATCGTCAGCGGCCTGGCCGCGATTGCACTGACCGTCACCGCCTGCGGAGGCGGCGGGATCGAGACGGCGACGTTCGGCGTCGACGCGCCACCGCCCGAGGAGACGGACGCGGGCGGAGAGAAGATGGCGTCGGCCGCGGAGGGTGGCGAGAAGCCCGAGGTGAAGGTTCCGTCGGGCGAGCCCCCGAGGAAGCTCGTCACCGAGGACCTCGAGGAGGGCGACGGCGCGGTCGCGCAGGCGGGCGACCAGGTGTCCGTGAACTACGTCGGGGTCTCCTACTCGAACGGCGAGGAGTTCGACAACTCGTACGACCGCGGTCAGCCGTTCGAGTTCACGCTCGGCGAGGGCCAGGTCATCCCGGGCTGGGACCGCGGCGTCGCGGGGATGAAGGTCGGCGGGCAGCGCAAGCTGATCATCCCGCCGGGCCTCGCCTACGGCGCCCAGGGCTCGCTGCCCTCGATCAAGCCGAACGAGACGCTCGTCTTCGTCGTCGACCTCGTCGACGTGAAGTAGGGGGGGGGGGGGGGGGGGGGGGGGGGGGGGCCCCGCCCCCCCCGCGGACCCCCCGCTTCGCCATGGCCGGCTGAGGTCGGGACCAGCGGCTCGCGCCCCGGCGTGAGCCCCCGTGTCCACTCACGGGGTACCGGGTAAGGTCGGAAGAGAATGGCGACCGAGGACGCTACCCGCGGCCGTGGCCCTGGCGCGACCGGCGTGGAGGCCGCGGACCGTCCGCTGCCCGACCGCGAGACGGCCGAGCGGATCCTCTCGCGGATGCTGCTGATTCGCCGCTTCGAGGAGCGGGCGGGCGAGATGTACGCGAAGGCGAAGATCGGCGGCTTCCTGCACCTCTGCATCGGCGAGGAGGCGACGATCGTCGGCGCGACCGAGGCGATGCGCGCGTCGGACTACCTGCTGTCGACCTATCGCGAGCACGGCCACGCGCTCGCGCGCGGCACGCCGGCGGGAGCGGTGATGGCGGAGCTGTTCGGCAAGGTCGACGGCTGCTCCGGCGGTCGCGGCGGCTCGATGCACCTGTTCGACGTCGAGCGCCGGCTGCTCGGCGGCTACGGCATCGTCGGCGGCAACCTGCCGCTGGCGGCGGGCGTCGCGCTGGCGTCCGACTACGAGGGGACCGACGACGCGACGCTGTGCATGTTCGGGGACGGCGCGACCAACCAGGGGACCTTCGGCGAGACGATGAACCTCGCGGCGCTGTGGAAGCTGCCGATCGTCTTCATGGTCGTCAACAACCAGTTCGGCATGGGCACGGCGCTCGAGCGCCACTCGGCCGAGGTCGACCTGTCGCGCAAGGCCGAGGGCTACGGCGTGCCCGGCAGCCGCTGCGACGGGATGGACGTGCTCGACGTGCGCCACGCCGTCGGCGCGGCGCTCGAGCAGGCGCGCGCCGACCGGATGCCCCAGCTCGTCGAGGCGGTCACCTACCGCTACCGCGGCCACTCGATGGCCGACCCGGAGGAGTACCGCACCAAGGAGGAGGTCGAGGAGTGGGGCCGGCGCGACCCTGTCGCCACCTTCCCGCGCCGGCTCGCCGACGACGGCGTGGTCTCGAACGAGGAGGCCGAGGCGCTCGACCGGCAGGCGGTCGAGGCCGTCGACGAGGCGGTCGCGTTCGCCGAGCGCTCGCCGTTCCCCGAGCTCGACTCGCTCTACGACGACATCTACGTGATCGGCGACCAGGTCCGCGACGCCGCCTGGTGGTCGACCGACTCGCGCTCACCGGACGTGCACCGCGGCGAGCAGGAGCGCGAGGCCGGCGACGTCGCGCACGAGCTCGCCGAGGCGGGCGCGGCGTACGCGTCAGAGACCGAGCCGGAGACGCGCGAGGCCCGCTCGCGCGGGGAGGGCGGCTGAGGCGGTGGCCGAGATGCGCTACCGCGAGGCGCTCAACCTGGCGCTGCGCGAGGAGATGAGCGCCGACGAGCGGGTCTTCCTGATGGGCGAGGACATCGGCGTCTTCCAGGGGGCGTTCAAGGTCACCGCCGGGCTGCTCGAGGAGTTCGGCGAGCGGCGGGTGCGCGACACGCCGATCTCCGAGAACACGATCGTCGGGATGGGCGTCGGCGCCGCGATGGCGGGACTGCGCCCGATCGTCGAGCTGATGACGATCAACTTCTCGCTGCTCGCGCTCGACCAGATCGTCAACTCGGCGGCGTCGATCCGCTACATGTTCGGCGCCCAGGTCAAGGTGCCGCTCGTGATCCGGATGCCGCAGGGGGCGGGCCACCAGCTCGGGCCGACGCACTCGCACTCGCTCGAGGCGCTCTACCTGCACATCCCCGGCCTGCTGGTGGCGGTGCCGAGCACGGCAGCCGACGCGCGCGGCCTGCTGAAGGCGGCGATCCGCGACGACAATCCCGTCGTGTTCATCGAGCACGAGACGCTCTATGGCCGCCGCGGCGAGGTCTCCGAGGACGAGGGGCCGATGCGCTTCGGCGAGGCGGCGGTGCGCCGCGAGGGCGATGCCGTCACCATCGTCGGCGTGTCGAGGATGGCTGAGACGGCGATGCGGGCGGCCGAGACGCTGGCGTCCGACCACGGCGTCGAGGCGGAGGTGATCGATCCGCGCACGCTGCGCCCGCTCGACCTCGACACGATCCTCGCGTCGGTGCGCAAGACCAACCGCGCGGTGATCGTCGAGGAGGGCTGGCCGCACGGCGGCGTCGGGGCCAACATGGCGGCGCTGATCCAGGAGCAGGCATTCGACTGGCTCGACGCGCCGATCGGCCGCGTCACCGGGGCCGACGTGCCGATGCCGTACTCGAAGCCGCTCGAGCAGGCTGCCTTCCCCCACGAGGAGCACGTCGTCCAGGCGGCGCTCGCGACCTTCAGGGACGTCTGATGGCGACCGACGTCACGATGCCGCGGCTGTCCGACTCGATGGAGGAGGGCACGGTGCTCAAGTGGCTGGTCGAGCAGGGCGGCGAGGTCGCGCGCGGCCAGCCGCTGGTCGAGATCGAGACCGACAAGGCGAACATGACCTACGACGCCGACGCCGACGGCGTGCTCGTCGAGGTGCTGGCCGAGGAGGGCGACACGCTCGCGGTCGGCGAGCCGATCGCCCGGATCGGCGCGGCGGATGAGGTCGGCGGCGACGGCGAGGGCGCCGGGACCGAGGATGCCGACGACCGAGTTGCGGCCGGCAGGCGGCCGGATGCTGAGCGGCCAGCCGAGGGCGATGGCGAGGGCCGAGTTGCGGCCGAAGTCCGGCCGGAGGCGGGCGCTGGCGGGGCCGAGGCGGAGGCGCCCGCCACGGCGAGACCGGTGCCTCCCGCGCCGGACGCCAACGGCGGCGAGCGGGTGAAGGCCTCTCCGATCGCGCGCCGGATCGCGGGCGAGCTCGGCGTCGAGCTGGCGCGGGTGGAGGGCAGCGGGCCCGGCGGCCGCGTCGTCAAGGCGGACGTCGAGGCGGCTGCCGAGCGGGCGCCGGAGCCGGCGGAGGCTCCCGAGCCGGAGGCGGCGGGGGCGCCCGCGCGCGAGGAGGCGCCGGCCCCCGCGGCGGCCGCACCGGCCGGCGACGGCGCCAAGGGCGAGGCGACGGTCGAGGAGCTGTCGCGCCTGCAGCGAACCGTGTCGCGGCGGATGGCGGAGTCGAAGGCGACGGTGCCGGACTTCTCGCTCGAGGTCGACGTCGACATGACGCTCTGCATCGAGCTGCGCGCCCGGCTCGAGGACCAAACCGAGCGGCCGCCCTCCTACAACGACATGGTCGTCAAGGCCGCGGCGCTCGCGCTGCGCGACCACCCGCGCGTCAACGGCGCCTACCGCGACGGCCACTTCGAGAGCTACTCGCGCATCAACGTCGGGGTCGCGGTCGCGGCCAAGGACGCGCTCGTCGTCCCGGTCGTCCACGACGCCGACCAGAAGTCGCTCGGCGAGATCTCGCGTCAGGCGCGGCGGATGATCGAGCGCGTGCGCGAGGGCACCGTCACGCCGCCGGAGCTCTCGGGCGCGACGTTCACCGTCTCGAACCTAGGCATGCTCGGCATCCGGCGCTTCACCGCGATCATCAACCCGCCGCAGGCGGCGATCCTCTCCGTCGGCGCGCTGAGCAAGCGGCCGGCGGTCGACGACCGCGGACGCGTCGTCGCGCGCGACCTGATGACGCTCACGCTCGCCTGCGACCACCGCATCCTCTACGGCGCCGACGGCGCCGAGTTCCTCGCCCAGGTCGGCAAGCTGCTCGAGCAGCCGCTGTCGCTCGCGCTGTAGCGTCCCGGGCATGCCCGAGAACTCGGTAATCCTGCTGCCCGGCGGGATGCTGCCGGCCGAGCCGGCTTACGCCCCGCTGATCGAGGCGCTCGGAGACGGCGTGCGGGCGGTCGCCAAGGATCTCGAGGTGTACGCCGGCGACGCGCCGCCGCCCGGCTACTCGCTCGGCACCGAGGTCGAGGGGGTTCTGCGCGTCGCCGAGGAGGCCGGGCTCGAGCGCTTTCACCTCGTCGGCTTCTCGGCCGGCGGCGCGTCGGCGGTCGCCTTCGCCGCCGCCCACCCGGATCGCCTGCGCAGCCTGGCGTTGATCGAGCCGGCCTGGCTCGGCAACGAGGAGCAGAGCGAGCGCGAGCGCGCCGACCGGGCCCGGATGGCCGATCTCGCCGGCCTGCCGCCCGCGCAGATGCTCGAGCAGTTCAGGCGCTTGCAGCTCGCGCCGGGCGTCGTCCCGCCGTCCACTCCTCACGGCGACCCGCCGCCGTGGCTGGCCAAGCGCCCGGCCGGCCTCGCCGCGATCGGCGGCGCCTTCGCCGGCCACCGCCTCGACCTCGACGCGCTGCGCGCGCTCGACGCGCCCGTCTACTTCGCGCTCGGCACGCTCAGCAACCAGGACCGCTACGGCGAGAACGCGCGGCGCGCCGAGGAGCTGTTCGCCGACTTCACGCTCGACGTCTACGAGGGCCGCCATCACTTCGACCCGCCCCACCTGGCCGAGCCCGGCCGCCTCGCCGCAGCGCTTCGGGCGCTCTGGCGGCGAGCGCCCGCCGGAACGACTCGGCCGCGAAGGCCTGAGGCGTCTGTA